>NZ_CBCPJH010000009.1:0-118069 GCF_965118485.1 Psychrobacter glacincola
TAGCTAATAAAATTACAGGCTAGCAAATAGTACATTCAGCTCAAAATACAGCCGATACGCTAATAGCGACTTGCTACTACTATGAATTTTTCTGGCTTGCTGTTGGCAGTCCTGACAGAGGGTGCAAAAAATTTATACCAGCAGCACTGTATCGGTCTTAAGATGAATCAACTATAAATAAACAATATCATCAGGAGGCGACTATGTTGTCCATTAATAATAAAACTGCTTTATTAACCTCACAAGGCATACAAACATTATTGCTTAGTAGCGCATTGATGATCTTTGCTACAAATAGTGCGGTTGCTAAAAATAGCGACACTCCTATCCGTTTTGCGCAAGGTCAGATTAGTAAGACAATTACAGGCAAATTAAGCCCAAAACAAAACGAGCACTGGTATAAATTTAATGCCAGCAGTTGGCAATATATTGTGATTAATATTGCGCCCTTAGCTGGGACAGCTGAAACTGCCAATGTCGGCGTGCTGCAGATGCCTAATGGAACGCAAGATGGCACCAAAGGCGGTATTATTTATCAAGGCTGCTTGCCAGCAACGGGAGAATATCGATTACGCGTTGCGCGCAACCTTATGGTGACCCAAGGTAAAACGGCCGGTTATACTGTGGAAGTTGTGGTTTTACCTAAGTCTGCTAGCGAATCTTTGTGTGAATATTTATAAGCAATACAAGACAGATTATCGTTTATTCATTCAGCATTTTTTTATGATAAACAGCACTGATCTCTTCAACCTCAACGCATATTTGTAACGCTGCTCGCCCAAATTGCTCTGCTCCTATTGTCTCTTCGATTGTTGCAACCAGTAACTCAGCGAGCTGATTACGGATGACCATATCACGACCGCTCATTATTTTTAGATGGGCATAAATAAAGCCATTCACTTGTTCATCGTCTTCAATACCAACCAAAAACTTTGTGACTGGTAACAGTCGCGCTTTAATATCAGTCGGTTTACCAAAGTGCCCACTGTCCCACAGCGCTTTATTTAACGCATGAAGCAATGACTCTTCATGGGCAATACTAACATTTGGGGTCACTTGGATGGTTAAGTGTGGCATGACTATATCCTTATAAAATATCAATGCGTAGTGAAAAAAACGTTTGTACGAGGCTAAAATTTGCTAACAATCAATAATTTTTAATCGTCTACAATATCTTCAAACTTAGCAGCAAGCGTCGTCGCTAATTGTGTGGCTGGCAATTCAATCTCTAAACCACGGCGTCCGCCACTGACGTAAATAGTCGCTTGTACGAAAGCTGAACTATCTATGATAGTGGTTAAGCGCCTCTTTTGTCCCAATGGACTGACGCCTCCAAGCACATAGCCGGTAGTACGTTCGACTTGCTTAGGATCTGCCATCTGTACTTTTTTGCAGCCCAGTGCTTTTGCCATCTTTTTAAAGTTTAACGTTTTATGCACTGGCAGAATAGCGACCGCTAGCGTTCCAGATTCGGTCAATATCACCAAAGTTTTAAAAACTTGGCTCACATCAACACTCAATTTTTCGGCTGCTTCCAAACCAAAAGAAGCAGCATTACTGTCGTGAGTATATTCGTGCAATTTATAATCAAGAGCGCATTTTTTAGCAAGATTGATAGCTGGAGTCATAATATTTTAACTTAATTAAGTAACATGAATGATGGAGTGAGTAGGCCTACAATTCATCGTATCTTCTGCAAAACTATTATTACGCTAAACACTTTCATTTTCAAATCATTGCGCACCTTAACGGGTATTTACCTCACGATATGTTAACCAAATAGTATTAATATTAGTAGTATATACAGACACGATATATCGCTTTAATCGCTTTTATGGCATTATAAGGGCAATATATTTGACTAATTTTGATACTGATTATGATACCAAAGTTCTTAAAAAAACGGATTTTTAAAGCGCCAGTCGTTAGCGATAACGCTCCAGTAGCTGAACAGTCAGCAGTAGCAGAAACGGCTGGCAGCCCGATTGCAGCAAAGCCCTATACCAATGCGCCGATTAATCAGCTATATCGCAAGCTGTCGGGGCAGATGCTTGATGTTGCGGTCAAGCCAAAACTGTTAGGCGAGTTGCCTGAATTTGATCATGATGATAAGACACTAAGATTTTATGTGCTGCAAGATTACTCGCGCTCCAACAGTATTTTGATTGATTTGCAAACGCAAGAGCACAAGCTGCCGCCCGCATTGGTTGGAGTAAATGACAGTGCTCATAATATCAAAGAAAACGCTGCCATTATATTTTTGCACCACCCACACGCCAAAGACAATCAGCTATCTCCGCGTCTATCGCGTTTGGTATCTGCAGTTCTACAGTATCCGGAACTAAAAATACGTCTGGTACCGGTATCAATCCTTTGGGGACGCGCTCCAGAAAAAGAAGACTCCTTATTTAAGTTACTGACCGCTGATAACTGGGAAGACCCTAGTATCACTAAACAGTTATTTAATATCGGTGTCATGGGTCGCGATACCTTTGTACAATTTCATCCACCGCAAGACTTGCGTGCCTTAATTAATGATAGCCTTAAAGGTGATGATGAAGATGCTGCTGATTTAAATTTCGCTATCTTTGATTCTACTAACATTCATGTAGATGACAACACTGCTATAGATAGCACGCCTAAAAGCACAATCGATATAGCGCCAAGCTATACTATGGTCGCGTCGGCTGATGGCAATCGTGAACTTGTGCGTTCATTGCAACAACAGCTCAATATTTACTTAGATAAGCAGCGTGCCAGTATGCTAGGCCCTGACTTATCAGACAGACGCAATTTGGTAGATAAACTGGTTTATTCGCCAGCTATCAAACATGCGATAGAGGCTGAAGCTGCTGCGACAGGCACCAGTGCTCGCGAAGCCCGTATGCTCGCCAAAGGCTATGCCAATGAAATGGTTAACGATTACTCACACTCTATCGTTCGCGGTTTTTATAAGTTTTTAACTTGGTTGTGGACGCAGCTATATGACGGTGTGGAGGTGCATCATTTTGAGCGAGTGCGTGAGCTTGCGGCAGATTATGAACTCATTTATGTGCCCTGCCATCGCAGTCATGTCGACTACCTTCTACTGTCTTATGTCATCTACAAACGCGGCTTGAGTATTCCTTATGTCGCTGCCGGTGACAACTTAGATGTGCCTGTATTAGGCCCATTATTACGCGGTGCCGTTGCCTTTTATATTCGTCGCAGCTTCCGTGGTAATGCGCTTTATACCGCTGTCTTGCGTGAATATATGCATACTCTTATTACGCGTAACACTCCGATTGAATATTTCATTGAAGGTGGGCGTTCGCGTTCAGGACGGTTGCTGCCACCGAAAATGGGTATGCTTGCCATGACGGTACACAGCCAATTGCGCCAAAGCAATAAACCTGTAGTCTTTATCCCGACCTATATCGGTTACGAGCGTATCATGGAAGGCGGTACCTATATAGGCGAGCTAAAAGGCAAGCCGAAAGAGTCTGAATCTTTAATTGGGTTGTTGAAAGTCGGTCGTAAGATTGAGCGTATTTTTGGCAATGTACATTTAAGCTTTGGTACACCACTGCATTTAACTGATTTTATGACCAAATTTGATGTACCAGAAAACAGCTTACCTGCTGATCGTACTGATACACCACTCGATAGTAAAGCCAGTGCCATGGTCGATAATATCGGCGTCAAAGTCATGCAACATATCAATAAAGCGGCGGTAGTTACGCCGGTATCCTTACTGTCACTGGTGCTACTATCTGCACCGAAATCGGCGCTAGATGAAGCTATTTGCCGCGAGCAAATCGCCCTTTATCAAGGTCTTGCTCAGCAGCTACCATATTCGAGTGATACTGTGATCACCGACATGTCACCGCAGCAAATCATTGATTACGGCATTAAGCTAAAGCTGATTGAGCGCATCCCTCATATCTTGGGTGATATCATTCAGATTGCAGGCAAGCAAGCGGCACTACTGAGTTATTTCCGTAATAATATCTTGCATGTGTTTATTCTGTTGTCCTTCTTATCGGCATTGGTCGCACGTAACGGTCGTATCGAACGTAGCCGTTTGGATAATATTGCCAAACAGCTCTATCCATTCTTACAAAGTGAGCTGTTTTTATATTATCCTGCGCACGGCTTAGCGGATACGCTTAACAAAAAAATTGATATTCTTATCGCTCATGGACTGATTACAGAATTGGGCGATGGCATGCTGAGCGTCCCTGAAGCCAATAGTGAATGCTACCAACAGCTGCAAGTGCTTGCCACACCTGTTGAGCAAAGTCTTGAACGTTACTTTATGACCCTTGCCCTACTTGCTCAGCAAGGCTCAGGCAACTTAACTGAAAATGAAGTGGTTGATTTATGTCACTTGCTTGGTCAGCGTTTATCAGTACTCTATGCTGATGATATTCCTGATTTCTTTGACCGCGCGCTATTTACCAGTTTCCTTGGTGCATTGACTCGTTTAGATTATCTGCAAAAAGAAGCAGAAACCGGTATCTTAACTTTTGATCAACGTATCAATGATATTGCCCATCACGCTAAATACGTGCTGAGACCTGAAATGATGCAAATTTTGCAGCAAGTTGCCAGTCTTAATGAAGAAGAGATTGCTCATGCTATTACTGAGATAAGCAATAAAAAGCAGCGTAAATTTGGGCGTAAACGTTAATTTTTTAACTATTTAACGACGCATAAAAAAGACCTCTAAATCATTAGAGGTCTTTTTTATTGTGCAAACTTTTAGACAGCAATCCTAGGTAGAAATTTTCTTATACTTCATACGCTTAGGATTGGCATCATCACCCATCGTCTTTTTGCGATAGGTTTCAAACTCAGAATAGTTACCATCGAACCAAACTGGGCCTTCATCTTCAAATGC
Source organism: Psychrobacter glacincola (assembly GCF_965118485.1). GTDB lineage: Bacteria > Pseudomonadota > Gammaproteobacteria > Pseudomonadales > Moraxellaceae > Psychrobacter > Psychrobacter glacincola_D. The sequence goes on from NZ_CBCPJH010000009.1 coordinate 4,883, forward strand.
CAAGATATGGGTGGCGATACGATCAAGGAACCAGCGATCATGCGAGACAACCATAACGGTACCTGGGAAGACTTGAATCGCATCTTCTAGCGCACGTAAGGTTTCGATATCCAAATCGTTTGAGGGTTCATCAAGCAGCAAGACGTTGGCGCCCTGTTTAAGCGTCTTTGCTAATTGCAAGCGGTTACGCTCACCACCAGACAATTGACCAACGTGCTTCTGTTGGTCTGAGCCTTTAAAGTTAAAGCGACCGATATATGCACGGCTTGGCGTGGTGTAGTCGCCAACAGTAATGATATCAAGACCGTCAGAGATTTCTTCCCAAACCGTTTTGCTATCATCTAAGTTATCACGTACCTGACCGACATAAGCAACTTTGACGCTTTCACCCAAATCGACTGAACCAGTATCTGGCGTATCGCGTTCGGTAATCATGTTAAATAGCGTAGTTTTACCCGCACCATTTGGTCCAATAATACCAACAATAGCACCAGCTGGGACGTTAAAGCTAAGGTTTTCATATAGCAAACGGTCACCAAATGATTTTGCAATATCATTCACTTCGATGACTTTATTACCCAAACGAGGACCCGGTGGAATATAAATCTCAGAGGTCTCGTTACGTTTTTGGAACTCCGTTGAGTTCAACTCTTCAAAACGCTGTACACGAGATTTAGATTTCGCCTGCTGACCTTTTTGGTTCTTACGAATCCAATCCAGCTCTTTTTTCAGCGCTTTAGCAAACGATTCTTCTTGCTTATTCTGCTGCTCTAAACGAGTGTTTTTTTGCTCGAGCCACTCAGTATAGTTGCCTTCATACGGATAGCCATGACCACGGTCAAGCTCCAAAATCCACTGAGCAACGTTATCTAAGAAATAACGGTCATGGGTAATGGCAACGATGGTACCGCTATAATTCTGCAAGAACTGCTCTAACCATGCTACGGACTCAGCGTCCAAATGGTTGGTCGGTTCGTCAAGTAGTAGCATATCTGGGCGTGACAATAGCAGGCGACATAGTGCTACACGGCGTTTTTCACCACCTGAGAGTTTACTAACATCGGCATCCCATGGTGGCAGACGCAAGGCATCAGCAGCTTTTTCAAGTTGGGTATTTAAATTATGAGCGTCCCATGCTTGAATGATGTCTTCCATCTTGCCTTGTTCTTCAGCAAGCTTATCAAAGTCAGCATCAGGCTCAGCATATTCGGCATAAATAGCATCTAAACGAGCAAGCGCATCTAGCGCTTCACGCATACCGTCTTCGACGTTACCACGTACGTCTTTGCTGTCATCCAGCTGTGGTTCCTGCGGCAGATAACCAATTTTGGTACCCGTTTGCGCACGAGCTTCACCGCTAAACTCGGTATCCACGCCCGCCATGATGCGTAGCAAAGTTGATTTACCTGAACCATTGATACCCAAAACACCAATTTTGGCACCGGGGAAAAACGATAAATTAATATTTTTTAAGATTTCACGCTTAGGTGGAACAAGTTTTGACACGTTGTTCATCGTGTAAATATATTGAGCCATTAACACTCCGATAGACTGCATAAAAGAGGCAAATAAGCAGACTTAGCAATACTGCCAAGCACACTGTACCTCAAAATCAGGGGTATTCATTGACTATCATTATCGCATTGTGATGAAGCCCCTGCAAGCTAACTGGCTGTTTTACCGCTTGTTTCATACTTTTTAACGCAAAGCTGCGAGCATTTTACCTAAAAGCTTCTATTAAAATTACTATTCAGCTTACTGCCGTACCTTTCTGATTCATTACTGTTTTATAAAAGCCACAAAAAAGAGCCTTAAAGCTTTCGCAAAATTAATCAATAGCAGTTACTATGTTAGGTAATCTTAATAAAATAATTTTATAAATAGCAGCTTTATAAAAAAGGTGTTCTATGACGACTGGCTATCGCCCTAAACTTATCCAACGTGCGTTTGTTGATTTTATCAGTACGCGCCTGCATCCATTTTGGTCATTAACCGTGCCCAAGCTGCGGCTTATAGCACGCCGCACACTCAGTGATGACTTGATAGCTCTGCAATTTGAGCCTAATATTGCCTTTAAACAGCGAGTTTTTGGTTCAAGTTATCGCTCAGATCATAGTTCGTATGAAGGCTGGCATGGCGGACAGCATATTAATTTAAGCGTACTTATCGATGGTATTTATCATCAACGTCACTATTCATTGGTTGGTTTATCGCAGCAGCAATTATGGTGGTATGACGATAATAATGAGAAAAGTAATGATAGGCTTAATGAGAAACTCAAATCGCAAGCTATTACCTCGACGATAACTATTGCTATCAAGCCTCAAGGTCTGGTTTCAGATTACTTAAGTAAACGTGCAGCACTGGGTACTATATTTGATAGCAGTTTACCCAGTGGTGAATTTACTCTAGCTCATACAGTGTTAGCAAAGCAAACAAGTCAAATAAGCGAAACATTACACCTTACTTCTTTATCAGTACCAACACCACTATTATTTATCGCTAGCGGCAGTGGCATTACGCCTATGCTAGGTCTGATTACGCAGGGACTGCAAAACGGGCATCAAGTAACGCTGCTACATTATAGTCGTACCACTTTCTATAAATCGCCATTGCAGTATCAATGGCAGCAGTTAGCTGTTAAATATCCAGCATTTACTTATCATCTTATTCATACTGAAGACTCCAATACTTATCTGGCAGGCTCGCGACATTTAAGTGTAGACACTTTAATAGCATTAAAGTTACCACTGATGGATACACAGATATTTGCTTGTGGTTCGCCAGCATTATTAGCAGCTTTATATGGCGCTTGCGATGAGATTGATTTACCACACGGTAAGCAGCTACGTGACAACATTATGATAGAAAGTTTTAGTGCGCTAGAAAGCTTCGATTATATTTTTTCTGCTATAGATAAATTAAACGAAGAAGCAATTACTAGCGACGTAAAAACTATTTATTTACGTGGGCGGCAACGACAATATAACAGCATTACGACTTTATTATTGGGTGCGGAGAACGCTGGTATTCGTTTGAACCACGGGCTGTAGGCAAGGTATCTGTCAGCTGTGCCGCTGTAATAAAATCAGCGGTAGAGTGAAAAACATTCAAACTGGTAAGATAAGTGGTGACAGCTATGAATCTATCCAGACCTGCATTAATGTACCAATAACCGATGTCGTATTGGATATTTAGCAGAGTTATCAAGGCTAAAATAGCCTTCCATGAATATTTATAATCTGGTTATAGTGGCTCCACTTTTAGAATAATACAGTGCTACTGGTATTGATCGTTCGCAACCTCTGTCTGCGTAGGCACAGCAAGCAAGAAGAATTGATGCCAGTAGCACGTTATAATTTTTGTATTTCTTTTATTTAGCATTGACTATACAACCAAAGAGAATTTATTCGTATTTTGTCTTAAAACTGACATCAATGATTAAACCGAATATTGCGATTACGACTTATTAAAGCATTTTCGGATAAGGATGATCTATGCGCTTGTTACCCCCACTATTTAAAGCTAAATCTGCGGTGCCTATGCTAACCGTATTAACCGATGCACCATTCAAAACCACGCGATACCCGACGTTAACGGCTGCGCCACTACCAAAATCGCAGACGGAAGCCTTGGCTGATGAATTAAATGCACTGTATCAAAGCGTGATGGAATCATTAGGCAGCGATGATGCGCGTTATATTCAGCGTGTTTATGGGACAGTAGTTTATAGCGAGGTCATTTCACGTACGTTACTGGCAGTCGCTGGACGATTATCATCAAAACGAAGCAAACTTGGCGTTTGGTTACTTGGCACATCCTTGCTGAGCTTTAGTAAAATCTTAAACAATATGGAGCTTGGTCATAACGTCATGCATGGTCAGTATGACTGGATGCAGCATCCGCATCTTAATAGCCAAAAATTCGATTGGGATATCGTTTGCCCTGCACCGCTATGGCAGCATTCTCATAATTACTTACATCATACTTTTACCAATATCGTCGGTCGTGACCATGACGTCGGCTACCATTTGATTCGCGTGACTGATGAGCAACCTTGGACGCCAAGCGATCGCTATAATTTATTTAAGACGATGATATTGGCGTTAGGCTTTGAGTGGGCCGTAGCCTTCCATGATATTCAAATTAGTGTTGACGAATATGCAGATTCAAAGCAAATCAATGAAATAATGCAGTCAAAATCGCGCGCGCTATTTGGCAAAATCGCTAGACAAGTAGGTAAAGATTATATTGCTTTCCCTGCGGTGGCAGCTCTAGCATTCGGTCGTGGTAGTGCTATGACGACTCTAAGCGGTAACATCACTGCCAATATCGCGCGTAATCTATGGACATGGGCGGTGATATTTTGTGGTCATTTTACTGAGCAGGCGCATATGTATACCCATCTTGATGCCAATGAGAGCAAAGGCGACTGGTACGTGCGCCAAATTCTAGGCTCCAGCAATATCCAAGGTAATAAATGGTTTCATATGTTGACTGGCAATTTATCGCATCAGATTGAGCACCATATTTTTCCCGATATGCCTGCTAGACACTATGCGAAGATTGCACCAGCTGTACAAGCCATCTGCGCTAAGTACAATCTAGCCTATAATACGGGGCACTTTGGTCAGCAGTTTATGCAAGTACTCGGACGCATTCGGCATTTTAGTAAACCAAGTAGCGACGAATGGCACGCTTATACACAATCGTTATCAAATAATAATAGAAGCATTGCCAAGTCTACTTCTAATAGTAATTCTGTTTCAGAAGACAGTTCTCAAGCAGCAATAAATGATGCACAAGCTAAACGTGGCTTTAGAAGATTTCTTCCTCAAGTTGTGCGCCAAGCTATGTTTTATGCCTAATTTTTTATTAACGAGACTAGCAGAGTATTTAAGCTTGAACAGAATTTTTAAAATAGAAGCTCGTTAAAAATGTTAACATTTGCCCTATCTACTCTTACGGTAAAGGACTAGAAACTTGGAGTAAAAAGCCTCACAATGCAAAGACTAAAATGCATGATTAAGAATAAACTTTAAGAAAAATTAGTACTAATCTAAATGAATATAAATAACTATAAAGTCTAATAACAGGGAGCTTTTATGAGTAACGACAATACCAAAAAAGACATAGAAATCGTCCATAATGAAGCAGCAAAGCGTTTTGAGACTTCCATTGACGGGCATATAGGCTATATAAGCTATAAAGAGCGGGACGATAAGTTGGTGTATGATCATACTATCGTGCCACAAGAGCTAGGCGGTCGCGGTGTGGGTTCAGCATTAGTCAAGCAAGCACTAAACTATGCTCGTGAAAACGACAAAAAAGTCGTACCTCAGTGCTCTTTTGTATCTTCCTATATTGATAAACATCCTGACTATCAAGATCTGCTATAGTCCAACGAGTTTATGAACGTTTCCAGCTATACATAGTGATGATAGTTTCCACTATCAATTATTATACTGGAGATATATAGTCTAAATAATTACGCCTTACTCCCCTCCTATTTTTTTGATATTCTTGATTGTCTATTTGTAGCCAAATATATAATAAGATATCCGTAATAGGTGGGTTTTTTGTCCCAGTTTGTTTATAGTTTAAGCGATTATTACTGCAAGAAAGACGTCTGAAACTCATCTTAATCGCCACACTATTTATTGTTAATACTTTATTGCTAACATTAACTTCTCCATCCACCATAATAATAAAGGATATCACCATGAGTAGTTTATCTAATCAACAAGTCGATTTGCAGTTAGAAGAATTGCCAGGCTGGCAGCGCGATGGTAACGCTATCGTAAAAACTTACCACTTTGGCGATTTTGTTGAAGCCATGAGCTTTATGAATCAAGCAGCTTTTCATGCTGAAGCGTTAGAGCATCATCCTGAATGGAGTAATACCTATAATGTGGTTGAAGTTCGCCTAACCACTGGTGATACGGGCGGTATTACGAGCCATGATGTTCGTTTGGCAAAACGTATGGAACATATCCTGCAACCAAAACGCTTTTAATATTAAAAGTCGTGTGTATTTCACATGACTCAGCAGGTAAATCCAACGCAGTAATCAAATAGCCATAAAAAAAGACCTCAGATATTATCTGAGGTCTTTTTTACTCGCCAGTTTTCTAACTGGCTAATGTCTTTATAGGACAGGTATACTTTTCTATTACATACGGCGGCTAACAAACGCTACGATGAATAGAATCACCGCTAATGCTAACAGGATATAGGCAAAGTTTGCAGACAAGCCAGCAACACCACCAAATCCTAAGAAACTTGCTAACAATGCGATTACGGCAAAAATAATAGCCCAACGAAACATAATAATTCTCCTAAAATAACGATTGAAAAGTTAGATAATAAGGATGCTACAGTAGACGTCAACAAGCCAATTAACCGCTAGTTGCTACTTACTCTAATAATCCTACTCATCTACTATTTTACTTTTTATTTTTAATACTGCTTTCAGTACTTAGGCAGCGCTTAGGAATATAGAGTAGCAATGATTTCCAATATAAAAGGTTCATTTTGGTAATAATGTCGATAGGTTATGTAAACTTTGTAGTGAGTCTTACCATTTGAGGTGATTTTCTTAGTTTTACAGTACTTATGTGTGGAAAGGGTAAAGATTATATTAGCTTATACGAGCTCTATGAGAAGATAATTTAAGAAAAAATGGCTTATCGTTTATAAAAAACATCTATCACACTGTTTTTTAATATTCATTAACCACACCGATAAAAATTTTATAACCATCATTTTATAAAGTACACCCATAAGGAAAGAATCATGAATACGGACATATCAAAAAACAGTATCTCATCAACTGATAACAAAAAATCCAATAGCGACAAACGACCTTATGCGGTGGTTTTATATGGTGCTACTAGCTTTGTAGGGAAAATCACTGCTCATTATCTAGCAGAATTTCTATCTGCTAATAAAGATGCTAGCGATACTACTGTCACTTGGGCGATAGCCGGTCGTGACCAAGAGAAGCTCAACGAATTGCAGTCTAACCTTGTAAGCAAAGTAGATATCATCATTGCTAATAGCGATGATGCGGCTAGCCTTGACGCAATGACTAAGCAAACGCAAGTTATCATCTCAACTGTTGGACCTTATCTAAAATACGGCGAATTGCTTATCAAATCGTGTGTCGACAATGGCACAGATTATGTTGATCTCACCGGTGAAGCAATATTTATCAAAGATATGATGGATAAGTATCAAGAGGGGGCAAAACAAAGTGGCGCCCGTATCGTCAACTCTTGTGGCTTTGACTCTATTCCATCAGATTTAGGCGTTTATTTTACCCAAAAGCAAGCCGAAGCGAAGTTTGATAGTGCTTGTGACGTGATTCATATGCGTGTCAAAGCGGCAAAAGGCGGATTATCAGGCGGTACGATTGCATCGATGGCGACTATCTTTGAAGAAGTTAGTCAAGATAAATCTCGCCGTAAGCAGGTGGCAAACCCCTATTTACTGAACGATGATAAAGATGCGCCAAACGTGCGTCAGAGCAATGTCAGCAAACCTGAATACGATAGCGAACATCAGCGCTGGCTGGCGCCGTTTGTGATGGCAAGTATCAATACGCGTATTGTGCATCGCAGCAACCAGTTGCTTGGTTATGAATATGGTCGCGAGTTTAAGTATGATGAGGCAATGTGGATGAAAGATGGTATAAAAGGCAAATTGACAAGCTATGCACTAAGTGCAGGCTTGCTTGGTTTCGCCACTGCCATGATGATTACCCCAAGCCGCGAGTTATTGTCCAAACACGTATTACCTAAATCAGGCTCAGGGCCTTCCAAAGAAGAGCAAGAAAATGGCTTTTTTGACATTCGCCTCTTTGGGCAAACTGCTAATCAAGAAAGCATTGTGACCAAAGTAACGGGCGATAAAGACCCAGGCTATGGCAGCACCTCACGTATGTTGTCGCAAGCTGCACTGTGCTTAGCGCAAGATATCAGTAAAGATGAAATAGGTGGTGGTTTTTGGACACCTGCCTCGGCGATGGGTGACAAGTTACTTACCCGTTTAGAAAAATATGCTGGTCTTAGCTTTGAAGTAATCGATAGCTAATTTCAGGTTTTAAATAGCATTTTTAGGGCTATTAATCAGCAGTATTAAAATAACCGTATCTTGGTAACAAGGTGCGGTTTTTACCTAACAATAACACTACAGTAATTGCACGATATCACTTATTAGCACGAGTCTGTTAGATTTTTCATGGATGTACTACTGAATCATTAGTATTAATATTGTTATTATTGCGCTCAGTGTTTATAACGTATTTATAAATGATGTTTTTTGCTAACTAACATCATTAAACAGAATTTTTATACAAATTAATCATGATAGTCGCTTATTGGTTATCATGATTTTATTTTTCCTATTAATTATATGTTAGATATTTTAAATATATAGATACAAAATACTAAATAAATATACCTTTTATTAAATAGCATTTACTTAAAGTTATATTTACGACTATTCTATCTGACATTAGAAGATTATAAACTGAGGAACAAATTAATGAAAAATCATACTCTATCTTTATCACTACTTATCGGCGCGGCACTTACTATTCCAACATTGGCAATGGCGGCTCCAGCTAATACTAAACCTGTCAAAAAACAAGCTGACACGGCTGAGATGAATGTTGAAGCTAAAGCGGATATTACAGGTAGCGACACTGATATGAATGCCTCTAAAACAGAAAAATTAAGCCCGTTTGCAATTAGCGAAACCCAAACTATTTCACGCGCACGCGTTAATAACAATCTTGGTCAGCAACCAATGACTACTGAGACAAAAGCACCAAACGGTCAACAGCCAATGACTACTGAAATAAAAGCGCCAGCAGAAGCCTTACAAGACCAAGAGTTACAGACAACTGAAATGATATCTGAAGATGCTGTGTTAGATGCGCCAGAAGAAGACGATCTATAAATAATTATTTAAAAAATTTCGCTCACGTAATCTATGATTGATATATCGTTATGAAAAAATTAAAATCGATATAGTGGACGTAATAAAAAAGGCAGCCTAATGGCTGCCTTTTTTATTACTACTTAAAATAAGACGTCTTATTTCTTAGCTTTAGTCACGCCAGCTTCTTGTAGTAGCGCACCAAAAGTACCCATTTTGCTAGGAGCTTCAGCTTTTTCCGCACGAGGAGCCTTGCTACGGTCATTGCTATTACGGTTGCTGCTATCTTGACGCTTAGGCTTAGACGGGCGCTTATCAGCTGCTGGGCGATTGCTACGTGGACGACTAGCCTTTTCGTCATTAGTAGTATTTGCTAAAGGAGGTTTCACGGCTGGACGTACTGGTTTTTCAGCTTCAGGTTTCATACTAAAGCCAATACGACCACGTTTTTCGTCAATAGCAATGACACGTACAGAGATGATATCACCCGGTTTGACACGGTTCATCGGGTCAGCGACAAAGTCATTGGCCATCTGTGAGATGTGCACTAGGCCATCTTGATGGACACCGACATCAACGAAGCAACCAAAGGCGGTAACGTTAGTGACTACGCCCTCTAAAGTCATGCCTTCGCTCAAATCTTTAATACTATTGATATCATCACGGAAGTTAGCGGTTTTAAACTCAGGACGTGGATCACGAGCTGGTTTGGCAAGCTCTTCTATGATAGCTTTTACGCTGATATTCTCGTCGTTAGCAGCTAGCGCCGTGGTATCGATACTGTTTAGCGCACTATCATTACCGATGATTTCTGGTAATGCTTTACCTGTTTGCGCCAGTAAGCTGTCAACTAACGCATAGCTTTCTGGATGTACGCCTGTCGCATCAAGTGGGTTACTGCCACCGTGTACGCGTAAGAAACCTGCTGCCTGCTCAAATGTCTTAGCACCTAAGCGCGGCACACTTTTCAATGACTCGCGGCTATCAAAAGCGCCATGCTCTTTGCGATAAGTGACGATTTGCTGCGCGACGTTTTTATTCAAACCCGCAATATGTGCCAAAATAGCTGGGCTTGCGGTATTCACATCAACGCCAACCGCGTTCACGCTATCTTGGGTGACTTTATCTAGGCTGTCTGCCAACTGGGTTTGATTGACGTCATGCTGATATTGACCAACGCCAATGGCTTTTGGATCAACTTTAACCAGCTCTGATAAGGGATCTTGTAGACGGCGAGCAATAGAAACAGCGCCACGTACAGAAACATCCATATTTGCAAGCTCGTCACTAGCGAGCTCACTGGCTGAATAAACAGAAGCACCCGACTCATTCACGATAACGGCTTTAGCTTTTAGTGCATTGTTAGCGGCCAAAATCTCTTTAATCATTGTATCGGTTTCGCGACTCGCTGTACCATTACCAATAGCGACCAAATCAACGTTATAAGTGTTTAATAGCTGATCAATAACGGCTTTGGCTTCAGTCATTTTGTTATCAGGAGCAAATGGATAGACAGTTGCGACGACAGGCTTATCTTCGCCGTCTAGCATGACATGACCTTGAGCATCAACAATCGCCATTTTTACGCCATGACGAATACCAGGATCAACACCTAAAATCACTTTGCGACCTGCCGGTGCTGACATTAATAAATGCTGTAGATTATTAGCAAACACATCAATCGCATCAGCTTCAGCGGTGAGGCGCTTCTCTGTTAATAAACGGTGTTCGATATGCGGACGCCATTTGTCTTTCCACAAACTGGTCGCCGCTTCGGTCAAAAACGCTTGACGCTCTGCTGGCACTTTTGTATCAACGTCAAAATGCTTAATGATTTTTTCAATAAAAGGAGTATCTTCGCCTTCAATCTTTAGACCCAAAACGTTTTCTTGACGACCACGTAACATCGCCAATAAACGATGATTCGGTAGGCGCGCAAGACTTTCGCTATGCTCAAAATAATCCTTGAATTTTTCACCGACTTCACGTTTTTCATCACTAGCAACGCTCGATACGATACTGGCAGTTTTAGCAAAACCACTACGTAAGTTATCAAGTAAATCTAACGCTTGCGTCCATTCATCTACGATGATGGCTTGCACACCCGCCAGTTGCTTTTCGATATCACTAAAGTCAACGTCAATCTTATCACCACTCTCATCGGTAATAGTGGATTGAGCTTGATAGTCTGCTAGCGCATCGGTCGGCGTGACTTCTTGTGTCAACACAGCTTGAGCAGCAACGTCTAGACCTGCGGCACGTGCTTTGGCAGCAGGAGAGCGGCGACGCGGACGATATGGCAAGTAGATGTCTTCAAGCTCAAGTTTCGACGTCGCATTATCGATACGCGTCTGTAGCTCGTCGGTCAAATTGCCTTGCGTACTTAGTAGCTCAGTAATTTTGAGGCGACGAGTTGCCATATCACGCTCATAATTAAGCGACTTCTCTAGCGCGCGCAATTGCGCATCGTCAAGATCTTGAGTCTTTTCTTTACGGTAACGGGCAATAAAAGGAACAGTCGCGCCGTCATCGTAAAGCTTCACAAACGCATTGACTTGAGCAGTCTTAATGCCAAGCGCGCGAGCAAGCTTGTCGTGAATATTCGCGTGTGTGGTTGCATCCAAAACCTGCGCTTTTGTCGAGGTTTGAGATGGCGTTAAGGTATCAGTGCTACTCATAGACGTATCAATCGTTGAGAAATGTAGCTTTGCATTATAGCAAAAGCTGCATGAATAGAAATCCTTTTTATATTTTCGTTATTTATGACATTATTTATAGCAAAAATCGTCTGATAAACACGTTTTTGCAGCTTTATTAAACAAACGCATACAGCATTTACCGTTATCAGTGATGCAATTATGACGGCAATCTTATACACTAAAGTCTCAATCGCACAAATATTGCAGTTTACTACCGTACTGAACAATTGCTTATTGAATTTATAAATTTTCAACAATCGATGGAATGATGCCTAACTAGCGGCACTATTATTGATACTTTTATGGATGCTTGTCTGAATTCTGGTGCTATTTTTTAATAAAGCTATTCACCCTTGCATTTTTAATCACGATGTCTACTAATGACAATTTCTACTAATAATAATTTTTATAAGAGGATGCCTGTATGTCTGAAAATAACAGCCCTGATACCTTAACTCAGCGTATTTTAGTCGTTGACGACGATGCGCGTCTGCGCTCGTTATTGCAGCGTTTTCTGGAAGATGATGGTTTTGTGGTTCGTACGGCGCACGACGGCAATCAGATGGATAAATTGCTACAGCGTGAGCTTTTCTCATTGGTGGTGCTTGATTTGATGCTACCTGGCGAAGACGGTATCAGTATCTGTAAGCGTCTGCGCGAAGACAATGGCGATATTCCTATTATTATGCTGACTGCTAAAGGTGGCGACGCTGATCGCATCGCTGGTCTCGAAGCGGGTGCGGATGATTATCTACCAAAGCCCTTTAATCCAAAAGAGCTATTGGCACGTATCAAAGCGGTATTACGTCGTCAAAACCGCGAGCTACCGGGTGCGCCAAGTCATCAGCTTGAAGTGGTTGAATTTGGACCATGGACGCTTGATTTATCGACTCGGACGCTTAAACGCGACGGTAATGTCGTGACTTTAACGACCGGTGAATTCTCCGTACTAAAAGCATTGGTTCAACATCCACGTGAGCCATTGACTCGTGATAAGCTGATGAATCTTGCTCGTGGTCGTGAATGGGGTGCGATGGAGCGCTCAATTGACGTACAAGTATCACGTCTGCGCCGCTTAATTGAAGATAATCCTTCACAAGCGCGTTATATCCAAACGGTTTGGGGCGTGGGCTATGTGTTTGTACCGGACGAAGCAGAAGTCGAGGCAGCGAAAAGCGAATCACTATAAATTCCTAAGCGTTGCTTACAGCGATTGATATATCATACTATTAATATTTTCTTCTATTAATAGTATGGACGCCGCATTGAAATCACCTATTATTCTTCAAAATATACCCTGCACCTTGGTGACAGGGTTTTTGGGTTCTGGCAAAACTACACTCATCAATCAATTGATTGCCAGTAAACCTACTGATGAGCGTTGGGCTTTATTGATAAATGAGTTTGGTCGTATTGGTATCGATGGCGCGCTACTGGCAAGCTCACAAGCTACAGATTCGGCAAAAAACAATATCGCCATCCGTGAAGTCAACGGCGGCTGTATCTGCTGTACCAGTCAACTGCCGCTCCAAATCGCGCTGAGTCGCCTGCTCAGTGACCATCACCCAAAGCGTCTGCTTATCGAGCCCACAGGGCTTGCTCATCCACGTGAGCTTATACAGCAACTTAGCGCGCCGCATTGGCAAACGGCTCTCAAGATGCAAGCAGTCATAACTGTGCTTAATGCTCTACAGTGGCAAACAGACAAGTATCGTAACCATGAAGGGTTCCAAGCGCATGTCCGCGATGCCGATGTGTTAGTGATTAATCGCTACGCCCAATTAAGCACTGACGAAAAACAAACGCTGCAAACGTGGATTGCTAAGCTGAATGCACAGGTCTTTATTATTTGGGCAGAATCTGACAACCAGACAGCGACTAATGATATAAGTGTATTAACTGACTATCCAACAGTGTTAAATGCACAGCTTTCCAAACCCAGTTTCGTTATCTCACAGCAGCAGAGGGTCAATATCACTGAACCGTCCAAAACTATTGTGAGTTTGAAACCATTAAGCAACCATTTCCCTTTTAAAACGAGTAATGACATTGAAGCAGATAGCCATATAGAACTGCCCTATCGTTATCATGAGCAGCAGCAAGATATTATTCTGGCAGGTTGGCGACTGCCAGAAAACTATGTATTCAACGCTGATAAGTTACAGGATTGGTTATTAAAACTGCCAAACTGGCAACGCATCAAAGGCGTTATCCATACCTCTGACGGCTGGTTACAGATTAATTTTACGCCTGATAGCCTAACCACGAGTACGGTTAGCGCGCAGGTCGATAGCCGACTAGAAATTATTTTGCAGGAAGGTACTGAGCAAGAAGATATGATAGACAGTGAAATAGATTGGGAAGCATACGATCGTGAGCTGATGTCGCTGGTTATAGATTAACTATTAATGATTTAGATATTAAATTGATACGCAAAAAAGCGCCCCTGCTATTTTTTAGCAGGGGCGCTTTTCTAATTAACGTAACTGACTGTCTTTACTACCACGGCGATTGAATAACTCCGTGGCTTTTGCCTCTTGTTCTAGCTCACTCTGACAGCTAATGCAATGCTGCACACCAGGAACTGCAATACGCCGTGCTTCTGGAATCGGCTTACCGCATTCATCACAAAACTCCGCGCTTTTACCTGTCGGTAAGGCGCGACGTGCCCGCTCTAGCGCATCATTAACGGTCGCATCCATTTGTTCGTGTTCCGCCCCATCTCTTGACCAACCACCTGCCATAATCTTATCCTATTTATTTTTATTAATTATGCTCATTATTAATTTAGCATAAAGTTCTTTAATAACAAATAGATGGGGCTATAGATTAGCAATTTCAATCTATCGACTATGATAAATTTTGATTAATCCTTTGGCTGTAATTCAAGCACTTGTCCACGCACGCCGATACTCTCATCACTCATCAAGCATACATAACCTGCCATGATATCGTCAGGGGTTTTCAAACTCATCGGATTTTCACCTGGATAGGCATGGGCGCGCATATTGGTGCGTGTACCACCTGGATTGATACAGTTAAAACGTAGATTGGTGGTATTTTGCGTCTCTTGGGTAAAGATATCACTCATCCCTTCTACCGCTTGCTTGGATAGCGCGTAGGCACCCCAAAACGCGCGAGGATGGGTACCAACGCTACTAGAGGTAAATACGATAGAGCCATTCGGCGCATCTTTGAGTAACGGCAGTAACGCTTGGGTAAGCATAAAGGTCGAAGTGAAATTAATCTTCATCACTTGAGCAAACATATCAACATCGTACATCTCAAGTGGCGTCAATGGGCCAAGCATCCCCGCGTTATGCAACACCCCATCAAGCTGACCAACTTCTCTATGAATCAAGTTTGCTAGCTTTTGCATTTCTGCATAAGTCGCGCCTTCTAAATTCATCGGTAGCATGGCAGGTTGCTTTCCGCCAAAGCTTTCAATTTCATCATAGACATATTCAAGCTTGCTACTCGTGCGTCCTAATAACAACACCGTTGCACCATAGCGTGCATAAGTCAACGCGGCAACTCGACCAATGCCATCGCCTGCCCCTGTCACTAAAATAGTCTTGCCATCTAAACAATTTTCAGCAGGCTCAAAGTCACGAATATCATCGTGAGTTAAGGCGGCTAAGGCAGAGATAGGCGCTTGCAAATCATTCTGCTGGCTATCAAGATGGTTTTCTACATTTTCAGTTGAATGGCTTTCGGACTGATTGGCTAATGGATTGATATTGTCACTCATGGCATTACTCACTGCTTATCGTTTAATAAATAGGGTAGTTTTAAATATTGTGCTATATGCTTCAAATACTGACTAAAAATACGCTGAGTTTATGGTTCATTTAAACTATAAGTAATCAAACTTACCAGAAGAGAGCAATAATTTTTTCAATTGCTCAGGGGTATCGATAATATAATCTGCACCCCATTGCTTCAAATTATGCTGATCTTCAGGCGGGATATAACCGTAAGCGGCCAAAATCGTCGACATATCAGCCGCATTGCCCGCTTCGATATCACGGATATGATCACCCACGTAAAGTACGCTTTCGGCAGCACCGCGAGGAATACTGAGCTTCTCTAATGCCGCATACATAGGCTCTGGATCAGGCTTAGGACGTGATACATCATCAGGACAAACCAAAACTGCACAGCGCGTATCTAGCTGCATTTTTTCTAATAACAGCTCTGATAAATAGCGCGGTTTATTGGTCACAATACCCCAAGGTACACCTTTTTCTTCAAGTGCACTTAAAACGTCTTCGAGTCCAGTAAAAACGCAGCTATCCACACAAATATCCGCTTCATAATCGTCCAAAAACTGCTGACGAAACTCTAGCAACGTCTCCTCGCTAAGATCCATTTGCTCATTATAACGTAGCATCAGCTGCACCATTGCTGAAGCACCTGCAGAAACTTGCTCACGAATCTCCGTCTCAGGCGGCGCTTGCCAGCCGTTCTCAGCGCTAATTTTACCAATAATACGGACAAAATCGGCAGCCGTATCAATCAGTGTTCCATCTAGGTCAAATAAAACCGCTTTTACAAATTGGCTCATTAAAAAGGCTCTTAATTAGGGTGTTAAAAAAGGGTTAAGCAAGAGGTTTCTGTACTGCCATCATATAATTAACATCGACGTTTTGAGCCAACCAATAGCGCTTGGTCAATGGATTATAATGTAGTCCAATGATATCTTGGCGTGTAAACCCAGCGTCAATCGCCATTTTATCAAGCTCAGCTGGGGTGATAAACTTGGCATAATCATGGGTGCCGCGATCAAGCAAGCGCAGCACATACTCTGCACCAACGATAGCAAACAAATACGATTTAGGATTGCGGTTAATAGTCGATAGGACGCAAACTCCGCCCGGTGCCAACAGTTTAAAGCAAGCCTCTACGATAGCGGTTGGATCTGGTACATGCTCAAGCATTTCCATACAGGTGACCACATCAAACTGACCAGCATGGGTAGCAGCCAATGCTTCAATCGGGATATGCTGATAGCGTAAAGTATCTTTCAAATTGCTTTGTTCAGCATGTAAGCTCGCTGCTTTTAAATTTTCTGTACCAAGGTCAATACCCGTTACATCAGCACCGCGACGTGCCATTGATTCTGACAAGATACCACCGCCGCAACCGACATCAAGCACCTTTTTACCAGCTAAGCCACTTTCCGCTGTCTTACTAGTATCGCTACTCAGATAGCCACGCTTAACATTTTCTTCTATCCAGTTAAGACGTAGCGGATTAATTTCGTGCAAAGTGGCAAAAGCGCCGGTTTTATTCCACCACTCACCTGCCAATTTATTAAATTTCTCTACTTCGCTTGGATCGACATTGATAGCGTTTACGGTATCGTCAGCCATACCGCCATCATTTTCTTGAGTGAACAAAGGCTGCTCAGAAGATAAAGCTTGGCTCATAGTTTTTCCTTTATTGTTATAGTATGTGACTAAAGACTCAATATTAACATGAGAGCCACGAAGCTGCCGTAAGTACATCGTCACCGATTGTGAACTGCTTTATTAATGCTTTAAATATCAATAAAAATAGAATGACAGGCTATAAGTAAGATACCTTAAATAATGACTGACAGCATTACAACCATTAGTTAAGAATCGGGTTCACAAACTGCTGCATTTTACGCTATTATAGTTGCTATTCTATGGTAGGTCGACCGAGATGACTCTTCGTCGTCTATCAACTTTGTCATTGCTTATTTGCTTTGGCGTTTATGTGACTGTCAAAGATATGATTATCGAAGCTACAACTATCAACGCAAACTTCTGAATGTCGTTATTTCAAGGAATAAGTATGAAACGTATCATCGCATTAACTGGTTTGGCTTGCGCTATTGGATTTGCCAATATGGGTGCACAAGCTGCCAATTATGTCGCAGGAAAAGACTACCGTGTATTAGATAATCCAGAAAAAATCAGCGGTGATGCTATCATTGTGCGTGAATTTTTTTGGTATGGTTGCCCGCATTGCTACAACCTCAATCCGCATATGGAAAAATGGGCAAAAAACAAAGATAAAGATGTAGCTTTCTTTAAAACCCCAGCAGCCCTAAACCCAGTTTGGGAAGCCAGTGCCCGTGGTTTTTATGCCGCGCAATTACTGGGTTTTGAAAACAAGACCCATGACGCCCTATTTGATACGGTACATAAAGACGGTAAACAACTATTCGATCAAGCGTCATTGAGCAAATGGTACGCCTCAAAAGGGGTAAACGAAAAGAAATTCAACAGCCTTTATAACTCATTTGCTGTGGGTACAAAAATTGGTCGCTCACAAGCAGGTGCTAAACGTTATCAGATCTCAGGTGTACCAGCCGTTATCGTCCAAGGTAAATACGTCGTAACGGGCGAAAGCGCCACCGTACCTAAAGTGGTTGATTTCTTAGTCGACAAAGTACGTGCTGAAAAAAAATAACATGGTTATTTTTAATTAAGCATAAAGAAGCTATAGTCAGTCCAATACGAAAAAGATACAGCAGGACTGGGATAAATTTTTTGCAGCCTCTGTCTGCGTAGACACAGCAAGCCAAAAAAATTTATCCCAGTCCCTCGTTCTCAAAAAATGTATCCTTTTTATTTAGCATCGACTATATTTCTTAGAAAGTAAAAAAGCTCTTAGAAAACAAAAAAGCCAATCATTAACGATTGGCTTTTTTTATTGAATATTCTATCTTTAATTTTTTATAGGTAATCATTAAATCAAATTCGCTTACCTATGCCTCAATTTGCTATTTTTTTAGATTCGTCAAAATAGCAACTTCGCGTATATAACTCGCCAAATCGGCTTTTGATTCTGCCATTAGCTCATCATCGTTTGTATGCTTAGCATACTCAATCCAGAGTAAGAGCTGATACATACTATGCTGCTCAGAGGCTTTGTATTGTTTGACGAACTGCTTAAGCGTACCTTCATCATTGATATTTAAACGCTCATACCAGCTCTCTATCTTAGATACTTGCTCTTTAGGAAAGTAGGCATCAAACAATGCTTTTATCAGCTCATGGCGATTTTCTTCAATCATAAGCTTACCAACACGTTTGGTCTGACGATTGCGTGCATTGGCGCTGGTAATATCGGCAAGTGCCATCAATTCCGCCATAAAATAATCACTGGCAGGTAAAGCTTTAAGTTGTTTTTTCGATAAGCTGGCAAGCGGTATCGACAACTGTTGCAGGCGCTCATGAGCTTTTTTTAGCTCTGTGCGCGATACGCGCATATCTTGTTCTGACCAGTCAATCATAAAAGCTTTCCATTTTTAAAAATAAATAATAAGTATAAAAACAATAGGTATAAAGGGTTTTGTAGACGCTACCAGCGATGCTTTTCACGATGTTTGGCCGTCACGGTTAAGCCCTCTGGCAAGCTATCTTGTAATCTGTCTTGCAAGTGTTTGGTGATAAATACTGAGCGGTGCTTGCCGCCAGTGCAGCCAATGGCGACCGTTACCGTATGGCGATTGTTGTGTAAAAAATCCGGTAACCAACGATTCAAGAATGTAGCAATATCCTCAGTCATCTCAGCAACTTCTGGATAATCCGCAAAAAATACACCTACTTCGGCGTCAAGACCCGTTGCTGCTCGTAGGCTCGGGTTCCAATGCGGATTGGGTAAAATCCGTACATCAAAGACAAAATCTGCATCGATAGGGCTGCCATACTTAAAGCCAAATGATAGCAAGTTAATCACGATCTGATTGTCCACACCGACGTAATTACGCAGACGCTCTTTTAGCTGATGGATATTCAGCATACTGGTATCTATCTTGATATCGGCATGCTTAAATATTGGCTGCAGCATCTGAATTTCTTTCTCAATTGCTGCGGGTAAATTGTCAACGTTATTTTCTATGCTCTTGGTATCTAGTACCATCAACGGATGAATGCGGCGTGTGGCATTAAAGCGGGCAACCAGCGTCTCTTCTTGTGCCGTTACATACATCACCGTGACCGCCTCTTCACCATAAGTCTCTTTTAAACACTCATGGATATCAGCAAAGTTGGATAAATCTGCTCGCGGCGTACGAATATCAACCCCAAGCGCAATGCGTTTAATCCCACTATCACACACTAGCTTTTGCGCTGCTTCAGGCACAAGGGACAAAGGCAGGTTATCAATAGAATAAAAACCCAAGTCTTCAAGGATATTGAGTACCGAAGTTTTACCTGAGCCTGAACGTCCTGACACTACTAAGATACTCAGTTTATGAGCAACGGATTCGTTACAGTCTATAAGCTCTGATTGAGCATTATTAGCGTCCTGATTTACCTTCATGTTCCATCATCCTAATAAGATGCATCCAGCAAATGGCAATGTTATGAATAAAAATGACAAAAACGATATATCGGTTAACGATTCGTCACCAATTGATTATCAAGCAGTCGCGCACGACCTAACCATGCAGCAACGAATATCACCAAGTCTTGATGGTTATTGATACTCTCATCAACAGCAGTCAGCTCAGGCGTTTTCACTTCTAAATAATCAATAATAAAACCAGCACTGGTCATACGCTCGCGAGCTGCCACCAAAAGCAACTCTAATGGCTGCTGATTATCGCCAATCTGTTCGGCTAAATACTGCAACTCTTGCTGCAAGATAGGTGCTACTTTTCGCTCAGATTCACTTAAGTACTGATTGCGCGAAGACAAAGCCAAACCGTCAGTAGCACGAATAATAGGTGCGCCAACAATCTCGATTGGATAGCTTAAATCACGTACCAATTGCTTGATGATTGCCAGTTGCTGATAATCTTTTTGCCCAAATATTGCTACATCAGGCTGCACGATATTAAATAACTTAGAGACGACAATGCCGACGCCATCAAAATGCGTTGGGCGGGTTTTGCCACATAATTGCTCAGTAATAGCCCCAGTGAGAACTGATGTCGGCGGTGGCAATACTGGATACATCTCATCAATAGTAGGAGCAAAAACATAATCAGCGCCGACAGTAGCAAGTTTCGCCACATCTTCATCTAGGGTACGAGGGTAGCTATCAAAGTCTTCACCAACCCCAAACTGCGTTGGATTAACAAAAATACTAATAACCACAATATCTGCAAGCTGTTTGGCTATTTTTACTAGCTCTAAATGACCATCATGCAGATTGCCCATTGTAGGTACTAAAGCAATGCGCTGCGCTGTCCGGTAAGGCCGTAAAGCCAAGCGTAGCTCTGAGATATGGTGATGAATCGTTGGCATAGTTGACTGCTCTTTTACTGATAGATCTAATGACTGACGTTTAAATTTACTTAGCTAAACTGATGCTGCTCTGTGGGGAAACTGCTTTCACGTACCGACTGCTGATAAAGGGCAAATGCGCCTTCGATGCTATGCTCAGTATTGCGCTCATCAGTCAAAAAATCATGAACAAAACGCGGCGCGCGACCATGAACCATACCTAGCATGTCATGCATGACCAGTACTTGACCATCGGTATCAGCACCAGCGCCAATACCAATAACCGGCACTGCAACCGCTTCAGTTACCGCTTTAGCAAGTTCGGCAGGCACACATTCTAGTACCAAAAGTGCGGCACCAGCATTAACGACAGCTTTTGCATCATCGAGAAGTTTTTGACCTGCTTCATCGCCGCGACCTTGTACTTTATAACCGCCAAAAACATTCACCGACTGCGGCGTTAATCCCAAATGTACACACGTTGGCGTGCCTGCTTGCGCCAATGTTGTAACCAACTCGCAAAGCTCACTGCCACCTTCAATTTTGATCACGTGCGCCCCTGCTTGCATCAGCTTGCGGCTGTTAGCAATAGCTTCTGGCAGCGTCACATAGCTCATAAAGGGTAAGTCAGCTAAAATAAGCGCTTGCTTGTTGCTACGAGCGACATTGGCAGTATGATAAGCCATATCATCGACCGTAACCGGCAAGGTTGAATCATGACCCTGCACCACCATGCCCAAACTATCACCGATTAAAATCGTATCAATCTGCGCTTTTTCCATCATGCGCGCAAACATAGCGTCATAACATGTCAAACAAGTAAACTTGGTACCATCTTTTTTAAATTTATTTAAAGTAGATAACGTTGTCATATCACCCTCAATACTTTTAACTATAATAATTATGACTATTCATTAAGCATCAATAGCTTTAACGATTGGCATATCTATATTTGATTACAGCTTAGCTCATTATTTGATAATAATTTTAAGCCTGTCCAATCACTACTGTGTGGAAAATCCGTTATTGGCTTGAGAGCAATGATTAGCTCTGGCGCTAACTCGCGTAGCGGTATCAAGACAAAATTACGCTCATGTAAGCCAGCATGCGGTATTGTCAATTGTGGCTCTGCGATTTGTGCGTCGCCATATAGTAATATATCGACATCGAGACTACGTTCACCCCAATGGCGCAGGCGGGCACGCTTTGCTTGCTGCTCTAGTTGTTGGCAAAATGCCAGCAGTTCAAACGGCGTGAATATGGTTTCAAAACCAGCGACCGCGTTGACAAAGTCAGGCTGATCTTGTGGTCCCATCGGTACTGATGCATAGAATGAAGAAACACGCACCTTGCGCACTTTTTCATCTTTTTGCATCACTTCAAGTGCCTGCTGTAAATGCTCTACCGGCGAACCAAGCTCATTTGCTAAATTACTGCCCAAGCCCACATAGCAGGTAATCCAAGAGCAAGTGGCGATATTATTGCTATCAACATCAGTATCATTAAAGCGCATGTTCATCGTTATCACTTTACTCTCATATCCGCTGTCGACGTTAAACGTCATTGACGCTTGGCTGGCGACGGCGGCGCTTCGATGGCACAGGCCCTTTATTATTATTCATATTACTAACAACTGTTGGACTGGCAACTTGACTGGTTTTAGCAGGCTTTGCAGTTGATGCTTTAGCAGATTTTTGAACTTTATTAACCACTTCATCAGCAGAGTGAGTGACCGACTTAGGCGCTTTCTTTGCGTACTTGCCAGCTGCTTTCTCATTGCTATTAGCGTCTGTTGCCGTTGCTTTTTTGGCACTGCTAGCTTCTGCTACAACGTCAGAACTTTCAATCACAGTAGGCTGACGACGACGGCGTTTATGCGGTATCGGCTCATTATTTATGCTTACGAGTGCAGGTGACTGTGCTACAGTGCGAGTCTCATAGGATACAGCACGTGCGCCACTCGAAGATGACTGAGTCTCTACTGCTACTTTATTGTGCGAGAGGTTGTTTGAATCTACTTTAGCAGCAGGCACTTTAGCAGCAGCTTTTGTCTCTTGTTTCTGTGATTGAGTCTCTGTCGATGCTTTTTTAGCCGATGCATTTTGCTCCATAGGCGCTTGATTAGGCTTAGACCTCGCCTTCTCTGCAATTGGCAGCTGCTTTTTGAGAGGCGGCACAACGTTGCCATGCTCTATAACAAACAGTGGCGCAGGTTTTGGCGTATGCTGCTGATTGATACCATCACTATGGCTAGCCAAAGACAATTGCTGCAGCTGTGCCAGCTCATTATTGTCTTGTGTGACTTGCTGCGCGCTATAACCTTTATTTTTTTGGTTAGCAGATGTATGCTGACTGGCACGGCGGCGACGTGACGGTACATTTGAAGCGTCATTGACAGCAGTCGCTCTAGTATTGTTATGGTCAGATGCTTGGATCTCGCTATCTACTCGATTCACCTTGGCAGTATCGTTCGAACTCTGAAGGTTCTGACGATTACGCCCACGACCACGCTGTCCTTGTTTATAGGCACCACGGCGAATATTTTCATCAAAATTGTCAATGGCTTGATCTTGTTGCTGCTCGGACAAGGTTTGATAGGTCTGCCACCAGTCGCCCATACCATTGGTCGATTCAGATAATGGATGCTCAGCATCGCCACATTGCTCGCGCAATAACAAGAAATCAAAGCCTGCACGAAAGCGTGGATGCTCAGACAACTGTACAATCTGTTTGCTACGCGGCCCAGCTAGTTTTGGCTGCAATATCCAAATATCTCGGATAAACTGTTCAGCGAATTTTGGAATAGCAGTTTTGATACGTTGACGATCAATAACTTTACCTGCTGCATGCATTTGTGCGTCCGCAAAAGGCATATTGCGCTTTTTGGCTTTTTCTAATTGATGTAAATAATTTTCCCACAGCAAAGCAGCGTAAAAGAATGCCGGATTGATACTTTTACCAGCGCCAATACGTTTATCAGTATTAATAGCCACTTGCTGTACTAAAGCACTAGGCTCAGAAGGCGGATAAATAATTAAGCTATCAATCGCACCTGACTCAAACAATAACGGCAATAACGGCACCAGATAACCGCCGGTAAACATCTTTTGCGTTTCGTCATAAAGACGATGCGGAGAGATTTGTTCTAGCAGCGCCCAGTTGCCATCATTGAATTGTGCCGCTAATTCGTTATCAAATTCAAAGCCTAACTTAGCTTTAAAGCGCAAAGCACGCAGCAATCTGACCGGATCTTCTTCAATACGCGTCGGTGCATTACCTAATAAGCGAATAATTTTATTATCAATATCTTCAAGCGCCCCGCAAAAATCATGAACCACACCTTTAAGCGGTTGATAATAAAGGGCGTTGATAGAAAAATCACGACGGGCAAAGTCTTGTTTGATATCGCCCCAGACATTGTCGCGCAGAATCATACCATCTTGATTGGTATTGGAATCATTGATAGGTGGACCACGGAAGGTCGCCACTTCAATAAGCTCACGCCCAGAGTACACATGCGCCAACTGAAAACGGCGGCCGATAATACGGCAGCGCTTACCAAAGACATCTTTAATCTCATGAGGCTTGGCATCAGTGACTGCATCGAAATCTTTTGGACGCAGACCTAGCAAGGTATCACGCACGCCACCGCCGACGATATAGGCGTCAAACCCAGCTCGGGTTAGGGTGGCAATTACTTCAGTAATGGAATTGGGTAATTCAGATTTATTCAGTTCTAACTGCTTGGCGGCACGCTCGGCCATGCATCTACTCCTTGCCTTTATTCTTAACCAACCCTGACGAACACAGCGTCTATCAGGCGGATGTACCTGCTAGTTTAACAAATTTTAAGCTTGCTGGGTGTATTTAGACATTTACTTACATGCTAATTTGTCAATATTGGGGTTAATTAAAGCAAAATACAGCTATTAATCTTGCACGGTTAAACGTCCACGATTTTTCTCAACGGTTTTTGCACCAATCCCCTTCACCTTCGTTAATTCATCAACCGTTTTAAAGCTACCGAACATTTCACGATATAGGATAATGGCTTGCGCTTTGCTGCTGCCAATTCCATTCAACGCTGTCAGCTCACCTTCTGTCGCCCGATTGATATTAATACCTGTTTGCGTACGCGCTTGGGTCAGCGTCGTTTCTTGTTCCAAAAGGTATTTATAAGCACTTTGGGCATTATCAAAACACGGCGCAGCATAAGCGTTATTAAGTAACATGGGGAAAATGCATGCCAAATAGAGAGCAGTGCTCGTTAGCAAATGCGTGAGTGACGATCTATTATGTGCGTTCATGTTGTTTTGCCGCTTCCCACAGCACGTCCATTTCAGTTATATCACTATCTTCTAGACACTTACCCGCGGCGGCTAACTGTTCTTCAATATAGCCAAAGCGTGATTTAAATTTATGCACACAAGTCAGCGTCGCTGTTTCTGCATCGAGGTTTAATTTGCGCGCCACATTAACCAGCGCAAACATACAATCACCCAGCTCTTTTTCAATATCGGTAATATTGGCGTTTATCTCATCTTTAGACTTATCTACAATCTCAGCCTTCAGCTCGTTTATTTCTTCGTCAAGCTTATCAAAGGCGCCAGTGACACCTTCCCAGTCAAAACCCAGTTTCGAAGCCTGTTTTTGCACATCCTGTGCCTGCATAAGTGCACTACCTGCTTTGGTGCTATCTAAACGGCGTTTTGGTTTACCACGTGCTTCGCGTGCGTGCTGCTCTTCTGCTTTGATTTCATCCCAGCGCACTTTCACTGCCGCTTCATCTTCAAGGGTTTCAGCTTCAAATACATGCGGATGACGGCGAATCAGCTTCTCTTGCAAAGTAGTAATGACGTCACTGATATCGAAACGCCCTTGCTCAGCATACATCTGACAATGGAATACCACTTGTAACAGTACATCGCCAAGCTCACCTTTAATATCTTCATCATCATCACTTTGTACCGCTTCACCTAACTCATAAGCCTCTTCAATCGCATAAGGAATGAGGCTGTGATTGCTTTGTTTTTTATCCCAAGGACAATCGCTACGCAGCCGCGCCATTAATGCTAATAAATCGTCCAACTCACTGCTAGCAGCTGGTGTTCCTTGCACAGCTGTAGGTGCTGATATTTGTTTTTTTAGAATACTCATAAAGAATGCTCTTATATTTTAATTGATTAGGCAGCAGAATAAAGCGGCGTTCATAGCAATGGAGCAGTTAGTGTATCATTGATGCGCAATTGACTTATAATCATGTTACTACTGAATTATTTTAATTATTTCATCATTGCTCACCTGCAAGGAACCTTATTACTATGTCCAATTCTGCGACTACTGGCTACCAACCAGCCACTGAATTTAATCCTATTAGCATCAATTCATTTAAGGCTTATGATATTCGTGGCGAGCTTGGAGTAAATCTCGATGAAGATATCGCTTATCGTATTGGGCGTGCCTTTGCACAGATTTTATTTCAGCGTTATAACGTAGCTGATGCCTCTACTGAATTAAAAAACTTAAAGCCTGCTATCGTTATTGGTAGCGATATCCGTGATTCAAGCGAGCAATTAAAACAAGCCACGATCAAAGGCATAGTAGATGCAGGTGTCGATGTTATCGATTTGGGCATGACTGGAACGGAGGAAGTATATTTTGCCACCAGTCACTATCAAGCGTTAGGCGGTATTGAAGTCACTGCCAGCCATAATCCTATCAATTATAATGGCTTAAAACTGGTTAAGGAACACTCAAAGCCGATTAGTGGCGATGATGGCTTAGCAGAGATTCAAGCATTAGCAGAATCGGGACAATTTACTACTGATAAGCCATCCGGAAAGTTGCAACTGTTGACTGATAAAAGTGCCTATATCGACCATGTCATGAGCTTTTTAGATATCGATAAATTGAAACCGTTAAAGCTGGTTATTAATTCAGGCAATGGCAGTGCTGGTCCTGTGGTTGATTTATTGATTGATAAGCTGAAACAAGCTGGCGCGCCCATTGAAGTAATTAAACTGCACCATACACCTGATGGCAGCTTTCCAAATGGCATTCCTAATCCAATGATTTTGGCTAATAGAGCTGCCACTCAGCAGGCTGTCTTAGCAGGCACAGCCGACCTTGGTGTTGCCTTTGACGGTGATTTTGACCGCTGTTTCTTATTTGATGAAAATGGTGAATTTATTGATGGTAGTTATATTGTCGGTATGCTTGCTCAGGCGTTTTTAAATAAACATGCAGGTGAGTCGATTGTGTATGACCCTCGTGTGATTTATAACACTGAAGCCGTTATAAAAGAACATAATGGCAAGGCGGTCATCAGTAAATCTGGGCACTCATTTATCAAGCACGTCATGCGTGATTCTGGCGCTATCTATGGTGGCGAGATGTCCGCTCATCATTACTTTCGCGACTTTTTCTATTGCGATAGCGGTATGATTCCATGGTTACTGACCATTGAGTTATTATCAACCACAGGCAAGACGTTATCAGAATTGGTCAGCGGTTACATCAAAGCGTATCCGAGCTCAGGTGAACTAAACTTTCATCTTACCACTCATGATGCCCCGACGATTATTAGCGCAATTGAAGCTAAATTTAGTGCGCAACATCCAGCTAAATCGGTGCTTGATGGTCTAAGTCTTGATTGTGGCGAATGGCGCTTTAATCTGCGTGCCTCAAATACTGAACCACTTATTAGGCTAAATATTGAAAGTCGCGGTGATGCGCAGTTATTAGCAGACAAAACGCAAGAAATTCAGCAATGGCTTGCGACTCAAGGTGCAATTCCTGCTTAATGCTTTAGTTTTATCTCCTCTAAAAAACCACTGATTCTTCTATAAGAAAGCGCCAGTTAATGAATATATTAACTGGCGCTTTCTTATAGATTTAGTTTAATGCCTGTTGTCTGCTGCGCTAGTTTTGCACTTGATAAAAAGCCTTATTTAGCGCGACCAATACCTCTATATTCACCCACGAGACTGTCAATTTGCGCTCGTGTTAATACATTTTGTGCATCAAATATGGGCATTGCTTGTTGATTTAATGCTGTAATATCCAGCTGATCTTGTGGCGACCAACTGATGATGAAAACCGCCTGTGCTTCACTGAGCTGCTGATAAGGGCGGTGAATCAATTGAAGTAATGGCTGCGACCCATAGAGGGCAGCAAGCTCAGCCTGCGCCTTATCACTATAAACCAGAGTGCGGATATTATAAGACCATAATAACGCCAGTAGTGGATGAATGGCTGATTCCGCTGTCCGTCCCGATCCTGCTTTATAACTACCGCCCCAAATCATCACCGTCTTATTGTCGATAAAGCCATCAAAATATTGCCAAAACTTACGGAATATCAGCTCTTTTTGGTCTTCATTGATGTGCATGACTGACTGTAATAAGGACATCTCTAAGCTATGCTCTCGACTCGACTGCTGTAGTTTGACCAGCTCAGTCGGTAAAGTATTGCCACCAAAACCCCAGCCAGCTTGCAGATAGCTACTACCAACTCGCTCATCAAGTGCCATGATCTGGCTCACTTGTTGGATATCAACCTGTTGGCTATCAGCCAAGCGCGACATCTCATTCATAAAGCTTACCCTTGTGGCAAGCATCGCCATAATACTACTGCGAGCAAACTCTATGGTCGCAATATCAGCATGATGGGACGCGCGAGCATGTTGCATTAAGGGTTGCAGCATGCCTAAATGCTGGCTACTGTCCGCAGTTTTTTCACCCAGTAACCATAAAGATGGCTGCAACATCGAGCTATAAGCGTCACCGTCTTTTAAAAATACGAACGGTAAATAGTAGACCCACGCACGCTTTAGACGCTGTGCCAATGCGGCAATAGCACCTAGCTGCTCAATACCACTCATAATCAGCGGTTGAGTCTGCTGCTGGCTATGATTGAAAGCGGTAATCCAGCTATCTTCTATCCATGCTAACTTAATACTGTCTAAAAACAGCCAATATAGGGCAACTATTTTTTGGTTATTAATGTCATGGCTTATATGACTACGGCTATGGTCGTCATTGTGATTGACAACTTCATAGAACTGTATAAGTGCATCAGCACTGTCAGGCAGCGCATAAATGACGATTTTTTGCTGCTGCACATACATTTGCCATAATGCTTGTAAATGATGCTCAAAACCATATTGCTGTAACTGCTGCGTCAATAACGCTCTATCTGCATACAGATGAACGCACTGACCTAAACTTGCCAGCACCACTGCACTGGTAACTGCTTCAATACTATGACCAATAAGAACGCAGACGGTAGGACTCACAGCAGAATTATTAAGCGGATTTGGTTCAGGTGTGTACGTGTGTTTATCTATGACATCAGCGCTCATGAGTTTACCTTTAATAATGATTGACGTAGTAAAACTATCAAGACAACTGTTGAATGTGTTTTAAAAGCTGGTTGGTGGAAGTATCAAATTGGACACTTTCCTCTTGCTGCATGGCGTCATGAACTGACTCTGCCATCTGCTTGCCCATTTCAACCCCCCATTGGTCAAACGGGTTGATATCCCAAACACTCGCCATAACATAAACTTTATGCTCATAAAGCGCGATCAGCGCTCCTAAGCTATGCGGGGTTAGCTCATCGATAAGCAAGGTCGTTGAAGGCTGATTGCCTCGGTAGTATTTATATTTGTCGGCATTGAAATCTACCTGAGCTGCAGTATCGGCGATAGCGGCATTACCAAAAGCCAGCACGCGGCTTTGTGCTAGACAGTTGGCCAAAGACAATTCATGCTGTTGTTGTAGTGGCGTATTTTTTGCCTCATCATTATAACGACGTACGCAGGCGATAAAGTCGCAAGAAACTTGCTGCGTTCCTTGATGCAGTAGCTGATAAAAAGCATGCTGAGCATTGGAGCCAATCTCACCCCATAAAATTGGACAAGTGTCATAATCAATACGCTCGCCATACTGAGTAACCGACTTACCGTTACTTTCCATCTCAAGCTGGGTCAAGTAACTGGGCAAATAGCTTAAACGTCCATCATAAGGCAATACCGTATGGGCATTCACTTTTAAAAAGGTACTGTTCCAAACTGCAAGCAAGCCTAACAATACGGGTAAGTTTTCTGCAAAATCAGTCTGCGCAAAATGCTCATCCATGCTATGAGCACCGCTCAACAGCGCTTTAAACCCAGACATACCGATACGAATGGCAATAGCCAATCCAATCGCTGACCATAAAGAAAAGCGGCCGCCAACCCATTCCCAAATTTGTAGTTGATGCTCAGGATGAATGCCCCAAGCACTCATCTTTTTGCTATTGGCTGAGATACCGATAAAATGTCGACGTAACACACTGTCTTCAGTACCAGCGCGAAGACTTGCCGTGGCAAGTAACCATGATAATGCTGTTTTGGCATTCGATAGTGTATCAACGGTGCCAAAAGACTTCGATGAGATGATAAATAAAGTGGTCTCAGGATTTAAATGCTTGAGCAAATTATCAAGCTGGGTGCCATCCATATTTGAGACAAAATGCACTTCGATATCGGTATCTGCCCACTCATCAAGCGCGGTAGCCGCCATTAGTGGCCCTAAATCAGACCCGCCAACCCCGATATTGACCACATCGGTCATGGCCTTACCTGAGAAGCCACGCCATGTATTATCACGTACCCGCTCAGATAATCTGGCAACCTGCGCCAAACTGTGATGGACATCGGCAACCACATCTTGTTTGCCAAATTCTTGGTTAGCGACTTGTAACGTTGCTTTCGCCGGTAAGCGTAGTGCTGTATGCAAAGCTGCGCGCTCTTCACTGGTATTGACCATCGCCCCTTGCAGCAAAGCTTTAATACGCGCAGACAGATCACAGCTATCTGCTAAGCTCAATAAATTCGCTAATACCGTCTCATCAATACACTGCTTGCTATAATCCATATATAGCGCACCAGCTTGCGTACTAAAGCGAGTAGTACGCTCATCGTCCTTTGCAAATAGCTGAGCAAGCGACCATGGCTGTTCAGCTAGCGTTTGCAGCGGCTGCCAATATTTAGAGCGACGGGCGCTACCATACACTTTATCGTCTTTTATAACGTTCATCCGTTACTCTTTATCTGCTAATTGCTGCTGAGCGAAATAAATAAACGCCTGCATGTAAGAACGCATATCACCAGCATCATAACTATCACCGCGCATGGTGGTAACATTGACCCCATACTCACTGATAAGGGCGTCAATGGCATCCGTCAATTGAATCTCACCACCGACCGAAGCTTCAGTATTGGCTAAATAATCAAAAATTTTATTACTAAATACATAGCGACCAACCACGGCGAGTCTTGAGGGTGCATCTGCTACATTGGGCTTTTCTACAAAACCAGCAACTTTAAAGCTGACATTCATATCCGCTTCGTCATCTACTGGATTCGCATCGCTAAACATTTCATGTAATTGGGCGATACCATACTTATGCACATCCTCATCCGCAACTTTATCAACCAATATTTGCGAATGGTTATCTTTAGCGAAAGCGTCAATCATAAAAGCTAAATTATCAGCAGTCATATCGCCATTGAAGGGATCAAGTACCACATCTGGTAGTAGTACCGCAAAATCATGCTCACCAATAATTGGGCGTGCAGCAAGTACCGCATGACCTAATCCCAATGGCTTACCCTGACGTATCATCGATATGGTTACGTCATCTGGCAACCAGTTTAAGCTGTCTGCTAGCTCGTCTTTACCTTTCACACGCAATTGATTATCTAGCTCGGCATTGATATCAAAGTAATTTTCAATGCCACTCTTTTGGGCATGACCAACCAAGACGATATGTTTAATACCAGCAGCAATGGCTTCTTCGACTACATAATGAATGGCTGGACGATTACCAAGTGGCAGTAGCTCTTTAGGTACTGATTTAGACAGCGGCAACATACGAGTACCAAAGCCTGCGACAGGAATAACAGCATGAGTGATTTTATTCATAATTTTTAAACTGTATTAAAAGAAGAATGGAGGCAAATCTATATTCTATAAAATTTAAACTGTTTCATAACCATGAGGATTCCTACTTTGCCAGCGCCACGTATCTTGGCACATATCGGTAATAGAAAGGCTTGCCTCCCACCCTAATAGCTGTTTAGCTTTATCAGCACTGGCATAGCAACTGGCAATATCACCGGCTCGTCGCTCAGCAAACTGAAAAGGAATATCTTGAGCGGATACGGTAGAAAATGCTTTAACCAACTCTAATACCGAAGTTCCTTTACCTGATCCTAAATTGATAGGCAGAAAGCCCAAACTTTGGCTTTGCTGCTTTAGATAATTGAGTGCTGCAACATGACCCTCTGCAAGGTCAGTGACATGAATAAAATCACGTACACCCGTACCATCAACGGTAGCATAATCATTACCAAAAACACTGAGTTTATCAAGCTTGCCAACCGCGACTTGCGAGATATAAGGCATCAAATTATTAGGAATATCGTTTGGATCTTCACCAATTTGACCCGATGAGTGCGCGCCTACTGGATTAAAATATCTTAAAGGTATAAGGCTCCAGCTGTTATCTGATACTGCTAAATCTTCTAAAATATGTTCAACCGTAAGCTTGCTTTGTCCATAAGGATTTGTACAAGAACGCGGAGAATCTTCATTAATTGGCAGGATTTCAGGATCACCATAGACCGTAGCTGATGATGAAAAGACTAAGTTTTTAACATCATATTCAGCCATGACTTCAAGTAAGGTAATCGTACCACTCACATTATTATCATAATACATCAATGGCTTAGCCACAGATTCTCCAACCGCTTTTAAACCAGCAAAATGAATTACGCCAAAGAATCGATGGGCTGAAAATACTTTTCTTAATGAGTCAGCATCACGAATGTCACCTTCAATAAAATCGATAGGCTGACCAATAAGGCTAGAGACACGATTTACAGCTTCACGACTACTATTAGATAAATTGTCGTATATCATTACCTCATAGCCTGCTTCGTACAGTGCAATACAAGTATGCGAACCGATATATCCTGCGCCACCAGTCACTAATATTTTATTTTTATTATTTTCCATATCGATATCCAAAGCTATTTTCAAAATAAAAAAAGACACCCCATTGTAGGGGTGCCTTCATTTTTTTTCAACGTCATTTGAGTATTAGCAGTCAGTTAGCTGCTGATACTACCAGCCTGTTACTTCTTTTAGTTTCTCACCCAATTTTGATGGGTCACGCGTGTAAGCAATACCTGCCGCTTCGAACGCTTTAAATTTATCTTCAGCAGTACCTTGACCACCAGAGATGATAGCGCCGGCATGACCCATACGCTTGCCTTCAGGAGCAGTAACACCAGCGATATAACCAACAACTGGTTTAGTAACATGGTCTTTGATATAAGCAGCTGCTTCTTCTTCAGCAGTACCACCGATTTCACCGATCAAGATAATCGCTTCAGTTTGTGGATCTTCTTGGAACAATTTCAAGGCATCAATCTGGTTCATACCAGGAATCGGATCACCACCGATACCGATACAGGTTGATTGACCAAAACCAAGTTTAGTGGTTTGAGCAACAGCTTCATAAGTCAATGTACCAGAGCGTGAGATGATGCCCACTTTACCTGGTAAATGGATGTGACCTGGCATGATGCCGATTTTGCACTGACCTGGGGTGATAACGCCTGGGCAGTTAGGACCAATTAGACGTACATCGCCTGCTTCTTCAAGATAGCGTTTGGCTTTTAGCATATCAAGCGTTGGTACGCCTTCAGTGATTACTACAATCAGCTTCACACCAGCGTCAATTGCTTCAATGATAGAATCTAGTACGAAAGGAGCAGGTACATAGATAACAGAAGCGTCTGCTTGAGTCGCTGCCATTGCTTCGTTCATAGTGTTGAATACTGGTAAGCCTAGGTGCGTCTGACCGCCTTTACCTGGAGTTACGCCGCCAACAACTTTAGTACCATATTCGATGGCTTGTTCTGAGTGGAACGTACCATTTTTACCGGTAAAACCTTGCACCAATACTTTGGTGTCTTTATCAATTAATACACTCATTATCTTATCCTTGTATGCGGTTGTCTGGTAGGCGCTTGCCTATCCTGCCACGTTAAATGTTAACGGCAGCAGAATGACAGCAAACACCTTGTACTATTGAGCAATTAAGCTTTAACAGCGTCAACAATTTTCTGAGCGGCGTCTGATAAACCTTGAGCTGAAATTAATTTCAGACCAGATTCTTCTAGGATTTTCGCGCCAAGCTCAGCATTGTTACCCTCTAAGCGGACAACAACAGGTACTTTTACGTCAACTTCTTTGATAGCAGCGA
Source organism: Psychrobacter glacincola (assembly GCF_965118485.1). GTDB lineage: Bacteria > Pseudomonadota > Gammaproteobacteria > Pseudomonadales > Moraxellaceae > Psychrobacter > Psychrobacter glacincola_D. Next base: position 39,054 of record NZ_CBCPJH010000009.1, read on the forward strand.
TGATCGCTTCTGCAATCATGTCACAACGCACGATACCACCGAAGATGTTGATTAATACACCCTCAACGCTGCTGTCTTCAAGAATGATCTTGAATGCTTCAACAACGCGATCTTTAGTTGCACCGCCGCCAACGTCCAAGAAGTTAGCAGGTTTGCCGCCGTACAATTTGATGATATCCATCGTTGCCATTGCAAGACCGGCACCGTTAACCATACAACCGATATTGCCTTCTAGCGCAACATAGTTTAGATCAAACTCAGCCGCTTTAAGCTCACGCTCATTTTCTTGTGATTTGTCTTGTAGCGCAGCAATTTTAGGCAAACGATATAGTGCGTTTGAATCGATACCAATTTTGCCATCAACACAAACGATTTCGCCATTTTCGCGAACCGCTAATGGGTTGATTTCAAGTAAATCAATGTCGTTTTCAATGAATGCTTGATAAGCACCAGTCATTAATTTAACGAATTGATTGATTTGCTTGCCTTCAAGACCCAATTTAAACGCCACTTCACGCGCTTGGAATGGCAATAAACCAACCAATGGATCGATGCTGGTTTTAAAGATTTTTTCTGGCGTATTGTTAGCAACTTCTTCAATATCAACACCACCTTCAGTTGATGCCATAAACGTCACACGACGTGAAGAGCGGTCAACAACAGCGCCAAGATATAGCTCAGTTTGTACTGGGTACATATCTTCTGCAACCAATACGAAGTTAACTGGCTGACCAGCAGCATCGGTTTGATACGTTACTAAGTTCGTACCGATAAGCTCATCAGTCACTTGCTTCGCTTCTTCGCGAGTTTTAACCAGTTTTACGCCGCCCGCTTTACCGCGACCACCAGCATGAACCTGCGCTTTAATAACAGCGATATCGGTTGGATTTTTGTCAAAAGCTGCTGCTGCTTCGTCGCCACTGTAGGCAATGATGCCTTCTTGAATTGGCAAGCCATAGCTTTTCAATAGCTGTTTTGCTTGATACTCATGTAAATTCATTGATTGAATCCTTTATTATTACCATTAATAAAAAATGAAAACCCATACATTGTAGAATGCTCTACGGTATTTAAGACCAACGCATCATTTAAAAATAGCCATTCAAAAATACAAATTCAAAACAGCTGTTTAAACAGTGCGATGGTCATGTCATCATCTAATAACCATTTAAAACACTTAAAGCATCTTTGTAAAATGTACCTTTATAAAAAAATATTTATAAAGAACACTTTAAGCGATTAAAATTATTTACGCTTTTTACGTTGGATTGCGTGAATCGGACGACCGTCTGCTGACAATGCTGCTTCATGTACCGCTTCAGAGATCGTTGGATGCGCGAACGTCATCAACTGTAAATCTTCGATGCTTGATACAAATTCCATCGCAATCATACCTTGATGGACGATATCGCCCGCGCCAGCAGAAATCGCATGCATACCTAACAAACGGTCTGTTTTAGCATCAGCAACGACCTTGATAGAGCCTTCGCCTTCACTTTGAGCCAAAGCACGACCATTAGCCGCTAAGCTGAATGAGCCCGTTTTAACTTCAAAACCTGCTTCAGTGGCTTCTTGCTCAGTCATACCTACCCATGCGATTTCTGGATGGGTATAGATAACGTTGATGATGGTGTCATAATTAATTTGGGCTTTTTCGCCATGAATACGCTCAACCGCCATGATGCCTTCTTCTGATGCTTTATGCGCCAGCATAGGACCACGTACCAAGTCACCGATAGCATAGACGCCATCAAGATTGGTTTTGCACTGATCATCAACATCAATCAAACCACGTTCAGTTAGATTAATACCGCTGTCATCACCTAGCAATTTTTCAGAATAAGCGCGACGACCGACACAAACGATTAATTTATCAAAGCGCTGCTCTGAAGACTCGCCTTTGTTTTCGCTAGTAACGACAACTTCTTCACCATCGATTTCAGCTTTGATAACTTTGGTATCGACACGAATATCAAGACCTTGCTTTTTGAACATCTTGGCCGCTTCTTTAGCCATGTCTTTGTCAGCAGCTGCTAAGAAACTTGGTAGCGCTTCATAAACCACTACTTCTGAACCCAAACGACGCCATACTGAACCAAGCTCAAGACCAATAACACCAGCACCGATTACGCCTAGACGCTTAGGTACTTCAGTGAAATCCAATGCGCCTGTTGAGTCAACGATACGGTCATGATCAGTTTTAGCAACAGGAATATCGATAGGGATAGAACCTGAGGCAAGGATGACATTCTTAGCAGTAATAGTAGACTCAGCAGCATCTTCAGCGGTGAATTTAACTTTTTTATCACTACCTTTACCGTCAACTAAAGTACCCCAGCCTTGTAGCCAGTCGATACCATTACCTTTAAATAAACCCTCAATACCACCGGTTAATTGCTTAACGATAGCTTCTTTACGGCCAATCATCGTTTCGATATCGATAGTCACATCACCAGTGCTGATGCCATGCTCATCAAGGTCATGCTTAGTCGCTTCATAACGATGTGAGCTATCAAGCAAGGCTTTTGATGGGATACAACCAACGTTTAAACAAGTACCGCCAAGTGCAGGTGCACCCTTATAGATACGTTTTTCGATACAAGCGACGCTCATACCAAGTTGGGCGGCACGGATAGCGGCAACATAACCACCAGGACCACCACCAATAACGACTAAATCATAATTGTCTTTCATAATAGGTTCCTATTTTAATTTTAGTTTAATTTTAGATATCATATAAACCAATTTTATCTCGTTAGTAAACCATCGACTTATCTGTTCGATAACCAATACGATATCTAAATGTTAGATAATAGATGCGTTTAAAAAAGACGATAAAGATGGCTGCTGGGTATTCTTAGCTCATTGCTCATAAGATAGAACTGAAAAAGCTAAAAGGCATTAAAAGATAGTCTATACAAAGCTAAAAAGCTTGTACCAGTCATCACTGATACAAGCCCAAAAACTTAAAGATCTAAAAGTAGCATAGTAGGGTCTTCAACCAATTCTTTAATCGTTACTAAGAATTGTACCGCTTCTTTACCATCAATCATACGATGGTCATAAGACAATGCCAGATACATCATTGGTAAGATAACCACTTCACCGTTAACCGCCATTGGGCGGTCATTAATAGCATGCATACCCAAGATAGCGGTTTGTGGTGGATTCAAGATAGGCGTTGACATCAATGAACCAAATACACCGCCGTTTGAAATGGTGAACGTACCGCCCATCATGTCATCTAGACCAAGCTTACCTTCTTGTGCTTTGCCACCAAACTCACGAATCTTAGCTTCAACATCAGCCATGCTCATGCTATCGGTATCACGTAGTACTGGTACGACAAGACCACGGTTAGAAGATACCGCAACACCGATGTCGTAGTAGCCATGATAGACGATATCATCGCCGTCTAACGAAGCGTTTACAGCTGGGAAACGTTTTAGTGCTTCGGTCGCCGCTTTCACGAATAACGACATAAAGCCTAAACGGGTGCCATGACGTTTTTCGAACTGATCTTTATACTTAGCACGCATGTCCATCAACGGTTTCATGTTAACTTCGTTAAACGTCGTTAGCATTGCAGTTTCTTGAGACGCTGCTAGCAAACGATTCGCAACTGTTTTGCGTAGACGCGTCATCGGTACACGGCTCTCGCTACGTGGACCAGCTTCAGCAACAGGCTGACCACTGTCAGTTTTGATGCTGCTATTTGCTTTTAGGGTTGGGCTTGCCATATCACTTTTAGTGACTCGACCGCCGCGACCACTGCCTTCAACATCCTTAGGATCTACACCAGACTCTTTTGCTGCTTTACGAACTGCTGGGCTTTGATCTTTATGATCAGATTCGCCTTTTTTATCAGTTACTTGTACTGGCTCGCCACCATCTGCCGCTTGCTTAGGTTGAACAGGGGCAGCTGGTTGATCTGGATCAACGGCTGGTGCCGCTTCAGCACTAGCACCGGCTTCAAACTCAGCAATTAACTCATCAGACAATACGGTATCGTCTACATGCTTAACGATGCGAGTTACCACACCATTGTCAGGGGCAACCACTTCTAATACCACTTTATCAGTTTCGATTTCAGCTAATAGGTCATCACGATTAACTTGTTGACCTTCAGTGACATGCCATTCAACGATTGTACCATCGGCAACCGATTCTGGAAAAACGGGGGCTTTAATTTCAGCCATCGATATACTCCTTAGATTTAGATATTACTATTTATAATTAAGTCGTGATAGACAGTCAATACCGCTTTCAATTGTGATACTTAAGTGATAAAACTTAAATTGGCTCACTTGGTATTGACTGCCATCGCCTGATTCATGTATTGCATATAATCTGTTATTTATTTAGAAAAACTGCTATTTAGACAGCTCATCTACACTGATACCAAGACCACCAGCGATTAAATCTAATTGTTGCTGCACGTGTAATTTTGCTGAACCTGTCGCAGGCGCTGCACTCGCAGGACGTGCTACCGGATCCAATAATTTTGCTTTGGTTGGGTGCGGTACGACAATACGGTACATATTAGGGGCTAAATAATACCAAGCGCCTTGATTTAATGGCTCTTCTTGCGTCCATACAATCTCTTCTAAATTGCTGTATTTTTCAATCTCAGCAACCAAACGCTTCTCTGGCATCGGATAAAGCTGTTCGATACGGACGATAGCCACATGGTCAAGACCGAGTGCACGGCGCTGCTCAAGCAAATCATAATAAACTTTGCCGCCACATAGCACCATACGAGTCACGTTGTCCGCATTTTGCTGATCGATCTCTGGCAATACGGTTTCGAACTTACCGTTTGCTAACTCTTCTAGTTGAGAGGTAGCAAGCTTATGACGTAGCAAGCTCTTTGGTGACATGACAATCAATGGCTTACGAATTGGGCGAACCGCTTGACGACGTAGCGCATGATAAATCTGGGCAGGCGTTGTCGGTGTGATGACTTGCATATTGTCTTCAGCACATAGCTGCAAGAAGCGCTCAAGACGGGCTGATGAATGCTCAGGACCTTGACCTTCAAAGCCATGCGGTAATAACATCGTTAGACCACAAACACGCTGCCATTTGGTTTCGCCACTCGCGATAAATTGGTCGATAACGACTTGGGCACCGTTAACAAAATCACCGAACTGCGCTTCCCAAACGACCAATGCATTTGGCACGGTAGTCGCATAGCCATATTCAAAAGCCAATACCGCTTCTTCTGATAGCAATGAGTTATAAGTGGCAAAGCGTGCTTGCTCTTCGCTCAGGTGAGCAAGTGGCACATACATGCTGCCGTCTTCAATATTGTATAGTTCACTGTGACGATGTGAGAACGTACCACGCCCGACATCTTCACCAGTAATACGTACCAAAACTTTGTCATGATCAACCAGTGACGCATATGCCAATGTCTCAGCGGCACCCCAGTTTAGAGGCTCTTCGCCAGTTTGCATGGCTAAACGCTGCTCAACCACTTTTTGTACTTGGCGTTGTAGCTTGTAGCCTTCAGGCATTTCTGCCATACGGCGACCATAGCCTTTTAGCACTTCGATATCGACACTGGTATCCCATTCATCGACCAATTCATGACCAAGATAAGGGGTCCAATCGACAAACATATCTTCATTCGGATCATTTACCAATGAATTGGCAACGTACTCACCGCGGTCTAACGATTCACGATAATGATCTTCTAAGCGCGTTTCGTCTTCTTTAGTTAGCAGACCTTCTTCAATCAACTTTTGCGCATAAATAGTACGCGTAGTCGGCAGCTTTTTAATGACAGCGTACATGAGTGGCTGCGTGGCAGATGGCTCATCGGCTTCGTTATGACCGTTACGGCGATAGCAGAACAAATCCATAATGATGTCTTTGTCAAACTCATGACGATAATCTAATGCCAATTGCGCCGCAAATACGACAGACTCAGGATCATCACCGTTGACGTGCAAAATCGGTGCATGGACCATTTTTGCCACATCGGTACAATATTCAGTTGAACGCGCGTCTTCTTGACGGCTAGTAGTAAAACCAACTTGGTTATTGATGACAATATGAACCGTACCACCCGTGGTATAAGCACGGGTTTGTGACATCTGGAACGTCTCTTGTACCACGCCTTGACCGGCAAAAGCGGCATCACCATGAATAACGATTGGCAATACTGAGTTGCCTGTTTTGTTATCTTGTAATGGCTGATCGTTACGGCGTACTTGACGCGCGCGTACCGAGCCTTGTAGTACTGGAGCAACGATTTCAAGATGCGATGGGTTAAACGCCAATGCTAAATGCGCCTCGCCACCTGGTGTCATCACGTTTGATGAAAAACCATTATGATATTTTACGTCACCTGAGCCTTTTTCTGGCTGTACTTTACCATCGAACTCATCAAACAAATCGGCAGGGTTTTTACCCAAGATATTCACCAATAAGTTCAAGCGTCCACGGTGAGCCATACCGATGACCATCTCTTTGGTACCATAACCGCCAGCACGTTGGATGATTTCATTGATAGCTGGAATAAAGCTCTCGCCTCCTTCCAAACCAAAACGCTTCACGCCTGTATATTTACGTGCAAGGTACTTCTCTAAACCTTCCGCTGCCGTCAAACGCTCAAGAATAGATAAGCGTTTTTCTTGATCAAATTTAATATGACCTAAGTTAGTTTCTAGATATTTTTCCATCCAGCGTTTTTCGGTACTGGTAGTCACGTGCATGTATTCTATGCCGATATAACGGCAATAGACACGCTCCATGATTTCAATGATTTCACGTAGCGGCGCTTCGCTTTTACCAATATTTAAATCATTGGTAGGAAATACCGTATCTAAATCTGCTTCAGAAAGATTGTGATAGGCAAGGGTCAAATCCTCTACTTCCGCGCGCGGATGTAGGCTTAACGGATCTAACTGCGCACGGCGATGACCACGGCGGCGATAGGCTGAAATGAGTTGCTGTACACCCATTTGCTTGTTATCACCAACATTGTTGCTATGACTACTAGCCGAACTACTATTATCAGTGCTGACCTTATTGGCCGTCTGATTACGGGCTAATAATAAAAACTGGTCTTTAATAGCATTGTGCTGCGCATCGTTTGGTGATTTGTATTGTTCAAAATACGTCTGCCAATCGCTGCCAACACTATCAGGGTCATCTAGGTATTGCTCGTAGAGGGCTTCAATATAACTGGCGTTATCAGCGGCCAATTCTGTTTGATCTACGCTTGCTGCTTCTTTAGTTATACTATTCATAATAATCGTCTATTTGATAGATAAATGAATGGAATCGTGCTTATTATTGTCAAATCTGTTAGATATGGTCGGCTTGATAGCCTATCTTGCGAAGAACTTGCTTATCCTTACTATATTTTTAATGACTTCCTGTCCTTTTAATCAATACGCTGTTAGAAAATAGCGATTAACCAGCATTTTCTGCAGAAAACTATTCACATTATTTGTGAACGTCCAGTTTTCTGATGGCGCTCGTCTCAAAACATTAATTTATATATACTGCTGTGAGCTATAACCAAACTGTTGCCTATGGCTTTTTATCAAAAATTTTTCAGCTGGCTTTTTTATGAGCCATTAGTGCTGAAAAATTTGGCTATTGCCAATTTTGATGAGCTTTTGACAAATGATACACTGCCGTATAGCGTAACATGGCTATTTGAGTACCCATAGTTTGTTTGTTCAATACTTGGTATTTACGTAATGAATATCAGTTATCAATTTGAGCAACTCATATTTGATTGACATTGTACCTTGCGGCTAGGCTTTAATCATAGCTTTGGCTATTATATACCTTCTATCCTCGTCATTCACCCCTATAATCTGGTATTAACCAAGCATTTTTTATGCTTAGCTATTACTATTTATAATTATATAGGCAGATGGCGCAGATAACAGCTTGTCTTACACATGAGCAACGTATTGTTAGTATCGCCTTACGTGCCATCATTGTTCTGCTGCAAATCCAAATATTGACTTAAAACAGCTGGTTTAAAACAACTGAATTAAAAATATTGACCAAGCCTTGCTACTATACGCTAACGTTTTGCTTATTTTAATGAATAAAAAACACCACCTTATCTCAGGTGGTGTTTTTTTATAGCACTATTATAAAGCTAATTGACGCTAAAAGGTATCTTAACCTGCTTGATCAATCAACAAGTTGCGTAGATGACCGATCGCTTTGGTTGGATTCAAACCTTTTGGACATACTGATACGCAGTTCATAATACCGCGGCAACGGAACAAACTGAATGGATCGTCTAAACGAGCCAAACGCGCACGTGTATCCGTGTCACGACTGTCCGAAACAAAACGGTTGGCATTTAGAAGTGCTGCTGGACCTAAGAACTTATCAGGGTTCCACCAAAATGACGGGCAGCTGGTTGAACAACAAGCACATAAAATACATTCATATAAACCATTGAGCTTGTCACGTTGTTCAGGTGACTGCAAACGCTCAGTTGCTGGCGCTGGCTGCTCATTAATTAAGAATGGATGTACTTTCTCATACTGCTCATAGAATTGGTTCATATCGACAACCAAATCACGAACTACTGGCAAGCCTGGTAACGGGCGAACCGTTACTTTTTCTGGCAAGGTATTCATGTTGATAAGACATGCCAAACCATTTTTACCGTTAATATTCATACCATCAGAACCACAGATGCCTTCACGGCATGAGCGGCGGAAGGTTAGTGTTTCATCTTCCTTCTTTAGGCGTAATAACACGTCAAGCAACATACGATCTGAGTCTAGTAGCTCAATCGTATAAGTTTGCATACGTGGCGCTGCGTCCATATCAGGATCGTAGCGATAGATTTCGATGGTGCGAGTACCTCGGCTCATAATGCTAAACTCCACACGTCGGTGATGGCGGGCGTACAAGGCTTGCAACCTAAAGATTGCAATATATCAGCGCTAATACTTATAAATTTTAGCGCTGATATCAGCTTGTAGCTGGCGGTCACCTTTTTAATAAATTAATAAGGGATAAAACGTTGGTGCTGTTTTCATATATCAGATATAAATCAGTCGCGCGCAATCTAAAATTAATAGACGCGAACCTTTGGCTCGATATAATCGACCGTCAGTGGAATTTTGCGAACGGGTTTATAAATAACTTTGTTGCCTTCAGAATACCATAAGGTATGCTTCATCCAATCGTTATCGTTACGGCCGTTTGGTGCGTACTCATCATCTTCAGGACGATCATAATCAGAAACACTGTGAGCGCCGCGACTTTCATGACGCTGGGCTGCTGATATCATCGTCGCTTTTGCTACTTCATAAAGATTGCCCACTTCAAAGGCTTCAATACGAGCGGTGTTAAAGACTTGTGATTTATCAGCCAAATGGATTTGATCAATCTTCTCACCTAGCGCTAAAATTTTTGCAACGCCTTCGTCCATCATCGCTTGCGTACGGAATACACTCGCATGCGTTTGCATAGTTGCACGAATCTCATCGGCGACATCTTGCGCATTGTAGCCTGAGGTTGACTGTTGCAGCTTATCTAAACGACCGACCGTATAGTCAAGGACGCGAGGATCCAGTGGCTTATAGTTGTGGTCAGCATGATGGAACTCATCAACGATATGCTTGCCTGCCGCGCGACCAAATACCAATAAATCAAGTAACGAGTTAGTACCTAGACGGTTGGCACCGTGGACACTAACACAGGCACATTCACCAATAGCATAAAGGCCTTTAACCACATTACCTTTTTGATATAGACCCTCTTCATCAGCACCAGCTTCTAAATCAGGTACAATCACTTGACCATGAATCGTGGTTGGAATACCACCCATCATATAGTGAATGGTTGGAATAACAGGAATAGGCTCTTTCGTGATATCAACGTTAGCAAAGTTTTTACCAATCTCGAATACTGAAGGCAAACGTTTCATGATGGTTTCAACACCCAAATGGGTCATATCCATTACGATATGGTCAGCATTTGGACCACAACCACGACCTTCTTTGATTTCTTGATCCATAGAACGAGAAACCAAGTCACGCGGTGCCAAGTCTTTAACCGTTGGCGCATAACGCTCCATGAAAGCTTCGCCATCTTTATTACGTAAGATTGCGCCTTCACCACGACAACCTTCGGTCAATAGTACGCCTGCACCATGAACGCCGGTTGGGTGGAACTGCCAAAACTCCATATCTTGTAATGGAATACCTGCACGCACCGCCATGCCAATACCGTCGCCAGTATTGATATAAGCGTTAGTAGATGCCGCAAAGATACGACCTGCACCGCCCGTTGCCAATACAGTGATTGGTGACTGGAATACAGCAACCGTGCCTGTTTCTTGCTCAATCGCGATCACACCATTGATATTACCGGCGTCATCTTTGATCAAATCAAGCGCAATCCACTCGATAAAGAACTCAGTGCCTTGCTGTAGATTTTTTTGATATAGCGTATGTAGTAGCGCATGACCGGTACGGTCAGCAGCAGCACACGCACGTTGTACGGCTTTTTCGCCATAGTTTGAAGTATGACCACCGAATGGACGCTGATAAATCGTACCGTCTTCATTACGGTCAAACGGCATGCCCATATGCTCAAGCTCATAAACGACTTTTGGCGCTTCACGGCACATATATTCAATCGCGTCTTGGTCGCCCAACCAGTCTGACCCTTTCACGGTGTCATAAAAGTGGAAATGCCAGTTATCGTTGCTCATGTTACCGAGACTTGCACCAATACCGCCTTGCGCTGCAACTGTATGCGAGCGGGTTGGGAATACTTTGGTCAATACTGCCACCTTCATGCCAGCTTCAGCTAAGTGCAATGATGCACGCATACCTGAACCACCACCACCAACGATGACGGCGTCATAGTTTAGGGTTTTGATATTGCTAATGGTATTGTCTTGTCTAGTTGCCATTACGGTTTTCCTAATGCCTGTTAATACTTGCGAAGTAAATACAAAGACGGCTTAATCAGTCATGCAACCTGAGCTGAATCATAGATTCAAAGCACGGATTACATAATAAAAAGCTACAAACTGGATGTTTAAGCTGCCTTCAGCCACTTACTAAAATGTGCAAATCTATCTGAGCGTTAAACAGCAACGATACCGAAGCCGTTACCCCAAAAAATCATGATGCCCCAGAATAAAAATACTAAAACGGCAATAATCATTAATGTCTGTAAGACCAAACGTAGACCCGCTGCGCTTGAGCCCAATTTACCAGTGGTAATATAGTCAGTAAATACTGTCCACATCCCAACCCAAGCGTGACCTGCCAGCGCCAGTACGGCTATTAAGCTGAATAAACGCATCGGCAAGCTGGTCATAAAGCTTGACCATTCCACGTAGCTAACATCACCATGGGTCAAAAAGAAGCCCAATAGCACCACACTGTAAACTGCTAACACCAGAGCACTGATACGTTGGACAATCCAATCGCGTGAGCCTGAACCGGTTAAACTGGTTGCACTTTTGATTGATGAATCATTTTTCATTAGAACATCACCCATATAAATGACGCGACAATTAAGATCGCTGCAATGACAAAGCTAATCATAGAAGCGGCACGGCCGGATTTTAGCTCCTCATTCATGCCCATATCAGCAAATAAATGCTTGATACCCATCACAAAGTGATACGCGATGGAAGCGACAAAAATCCATGCCAAAAAGCGTACTAGGACATTGTCAAAGACGGTTTCAAAACTCTCAGGCGACGCCAAAGAATTCTGCAATAACCACAGCATGACAGGGATAAGTAAAAATAAAATAATGCCAGAGATACGATGCAAGATCGAAGCGATTGCAATCGGTGAGCGGTTCACGCTAATCACTTGGCTTAAGGGCAGATCGATAGGTCGGTTGCTTTTCACAGCGGGCATCCTTTTTGCGGTTATGTCCGGTAGTTACTTATGATTTAGCAATCGTCTGCCAAATGCACTGAGTACCACACAAGACGAATAAAGTAAGGAAGGGCTAGCTGACGTCGTTTAATTTGCGCTAAATCTGACAGGCAGCAATGAGTGACACAGTCTTGATTATCTTTATGACCTTTATAGCACTCAGTCATCGCTCATTGAACCAATACACCCTTTCAACAACAAGCTATCTATATATTATAGACTCTAAAACCAAACAGAGGATACATCGATTAACTATTCTATTTTTACTGTTGCCATTAACAAAAAAAGATAACGCCATAGGGTCATCTCCTTATTATCCTTTTTGTTAAGGTAAACTTCACTGTCAGCTGTTTAAAAATAGAACAATTAACAAAAATATTCAAGCAATATGCTCAGTTTCGATCTATAAAGGCTTGTTCAATCGTAACAAAGTATGATTAGAACAAAGCTTATTAGCTACTTGGTTAAGACATACCATCGATTTGCGCAAAGATAGTCCTAGTTACATCCTTGTAATTATAAAATGACTGGCCTCTAATTACAAATTTATCCCCTAAATAGTGGTTATTGGAAAGTCATTAACAAAAAACTGGCTATTTGCAACATGGATTCATTAATATTAATGAGGATTGATAGGCTATATACGCAAATGAATCTTTCAGCTAATGATGCGCTGTCTGTTCCATGGTCGATAGTAGAATATATTTCCACCTATATTCTAGGTTAGCAATGCCCATTTATCATCATGTTAATGATAATCATTACATTACGATGGTTAAGACGGTTTACAGTCAAATTACCTATTAGACATATTTTGATACAAAGTTTACAGACGATAACCACTATATAAGGCACGTCTATTAGAGAACCAACTGCTAAAAGTCTTTTCAAAACCTAAGTAATAGCTGCTAATATAGCCTGCATATTAAATGGGTTAAATTGATTTTGACCATTTATGGCGCGAAGGTATGCGTCTCTACAATTTTATTCTAACAAGTTAAAACAATGGAGATTAAATTATGGCTGATAATCAAGCCACATTAACCGTAGATGGTAAGGATTACCAACTTCCTATTACTGAAGGTACGCTAGGTCCATCAGTTATCGATGTTTCGGCTTTCCAAAAAGCTGGCTATTGGACTTACGATCCAGGTTTTATGGTAACAGCGCCTGTTGAATCAAAGATTACTTTTATTGATGGTGGTAAAGGCGAGCTATTACATCGCGGCTACCCTATCGATCAGCTAGCAAACAATGCAGAATATTTAGAAGTCGCTTATGCGCTGATTCATGGTGACTTGCCTAATGCTGAGCAAAAAGCCGATTTCTTTGAAAAAATCCGTAAGCATACTGGTGTTCATGACCAATTGCGTAAATTCTTTGAAGGCTTTCGCCGTGACGCTCACCCAATGGCAATCATGGTTGGTGTCGTTGGTGCTTTATCAGCGTTTTATCATGAAAACCTAGACGTCAGCAATGAAGAGCATCGTGAAATTACGGCGATTCGCCTAATTGCTAAAATGCCAACGCTTGCTGCCATGAGTTATAAATACTCACAAGGCGAACCGTTCATGTATCCGCGTAATGACTTCAATTATGCTGAAAACTTCTTATATATGATGTTTGCAACGCCTGCTGATGTTGATTATAAAACTAATGACGTCATCACTCGTGCCATGGACAAAATCTTTACTTTGCATGCTGACCATGAGCAAAACGCCTCAACGTCTACGGTACGCCTAGCAGGTTCTACTGGTGCAAACCCTTACGCTTGTATCGCTGCTGGTATTGCTGCGCTATGGGGTCCATCACATGGTGGCGCGAACGAAGCTGTGCTTGAGATGCTAGATGAAATCGGTTCAGTTGAAAACGTGCCCGAATTCATGGAAAAAGTGAAGAGCCGTGAAGTAAAACTAATGGGCTTTGGTCATCGGGTTTACAAAAACTTTGACCCACGCGCGCAAGTACTGAAAAAGACTTGTGACGAAGTACTACAAGCGCTAGGTATTGACGATCCTAAGCTTAAGCTTGCGATGGAGCTTGAGAAAATTGCTTTAGAAGATCCGTTCTTCATTGAGCGCAACCTGTATCCAAACGTTGACTTTTACTCTGGCATTATCTTGAAAGCCATTGGTATCCCAACGTCAATGTTTACTGTTATCTTCTCATTGGCACGTACTTCTGGATGGATCAGCCATTGGCTTGAGATGCACAGTGCACCGTTTAAAATCGGTCGTCCACGTCAGTTATATACTGGTGAGACAAAACGTGAATTCATTAAAGTTGAAGATCGTAAATAGTTTTTAATAATGCATAAAAAAATCTCGCCATGTGCGAGATTTTTTTATGGCTAGAATTAACGAATTATTTAAACTCTTTTAGCGTTTGCTCATATTTAGCGATTTGCTCGTCATAACCTTTGATGGTCTCGTTAAATTTTTCCATCAACATCTCAAATTCTTGCTGTTGATTCTGTTTCATTTGCTGCATATCTAATACTTGTTGGGCTTCTATCTGCTCCCACACTTGATGTTGAATAACTAAGCGTGCCAATGCAGGACTTTTGGCGCTGAGTCTACCTGCGATTTCGGCATCTTCAAAAAGCTGTGGTACTAAAGTTGCGATATTAATCAAAGTATCAATATCTTCTGCACTTAACGGCATGGTCACTGGCTGATAAAGGGCTTCCATCGCCTGGTCATAGCGCTCTACGATTTGCTCTTTAGTCAATATGACAGGCTTACGCGGCTCTAAGCTGATACGTTTTAATACTGTTAAGTCGCGCTTACCGACTTCAGTATTGGTGTTAATTTCAGCGTCTACATCAGCATTGATTTCAGCAGGTTCGCCATTTGCTACATTCTTTGTAGCTGCTGCCGTAGCCACTGTAGAAGCTTGGTTGCTGTTATTTGGCTGATTAACATTAGCTTCAATAGTATCAGATTTATTAACATCAGAATCAGCCCCATCAAGCAGTAAAGAGTTGACACTGTCTGAGCTATCAGCAGCTTGTAGTGAATCGTATTCTGCTTGCAAGCGTCCCTGTAAGCCTTGGTACTGGGCGACATATAAAGGCTGAAACTGTTCTATAAGTGCCGCAGCCGAGTCACTCTGCGCCATAGGTTCACTGTCTTCAGCACGCGTCTGCTCACTAGTTTTGGTTTTATCTGCCACATTTTCATCATCGGCGACTTGCTGCTGACAACCGCTCAATAATAAAATGCTCGCCAATGCCGTCGCAAGCAATGTTTTTGATTGCTGTGAGTATCCGCTGCCTTTATTGATTAGGTCAGTATCAGCGCCACTATCCAGCTTGGTTGGTAAAAATTTAAACATCTAAATTTGTGTCCTGTGTTAAAAACAAAATATCACATGGTTTTAGAGAAACTAAACGTTAGTATCAATCACGGTAGCTATTAGATCTCAGCGGTAACATCATTTTCATCAATTGATTGCACTGCTAAAAAAGGAATACAACGTGCCAAATCCTGACAGTCCTGTCCACGTTGACGACGTATAAAATAGTCTTGTACCATGCGCGCTTGCTGCTCAATGCCGTAGTTAAGAAAAGGCTTATTAGTCTTTAGTACATATTCATAGCGACGATTAATCAGCGCGCCGCGTACTACTTTTAAGCCTTGTTGCAACTGCCAAACGTGGGTCAGTTCGTGCATCAGCCAACTTTGCTTGCCCAAGGGTGCTTGACTAAAATCCTCTATCCAATCTGCCGGATGAAAATAAATAGAGCCATTAGGGCTGACGGCATAATGCTTAAGTACCCACCAAGCGGTTTTAAGCTGAATGTCATCAAGTTTGAGGCTATCGCCGAAGACCGAGCGTGCCAGCTTAATTTCACCGTCAGTAAGGTAGCGCATTTTTCTTTTAGTCGCTTTGGCAGTTACTGAGTGAGCAGATAACGAATTACGCTTCAATAGCTGCTTAAAAATCGACTGCAACATTCTTACTGTCATCCCTTATAAGTGAGATATTATCTTTGTAGATTAAGTTAACGCCTTAATAGGGATAAAACACTGATAAATAAAGTATTAAAGACAGAAGCTGTACATTTAGCTGACTTTTATTAACGTAAATTTGGGTTAGCCTAACTTTTATAGTGTTTTTAGCTTTTATGCATAGTAAAGATTGAAGTATAAAGTCACCATTCGATGCTGTCATTCATGAATAACTGCTTAAATTTATAATAAAAGCTATTCGATAATAAAAATCCTTAAATAATAAAAGCCCTTAAACAATAGAACGAATAGAGAATTTTATGCCACCTAATTTTCATGCTGATACCCCTCTCGCCCAACGGATGCGCCCTGCTACCCTTGACGCTATTATTGGTCAAGAGCACTTGTTAGCAGCAGGTGCGCCGTTACGACGCTTGGTTGAGCAAGGACATCTGCCGTCTATTATTTTGCATGGGGAAGCAGGCATTGGCAAAACAACCATTGCTATGTTGCTCGCCGATGCCGTCGGACGACCCTTCCATGCGCTATCTGCCTTAAATACTGGCGTTAAGCAGTTACGTGAAGTGTTAGATAGTAAGGATTCATTGAGTTTTGAATCGCCAGTAGTTTTTATTGATGAGATTCATCGCTTTAATAAAGCCCAGCAAGATGCGCTACTCGGCGCCGTAGAGTCTGGTGATATTACCTTGATTGGTGCAACGACCGAAAATCCCTCTTTTAGCGTTAATAACGCTCTCCTTTCACGTTGCCAAGTCTATCGTTTAGAACCGCTAACACCTGAGCAAATTAGTGCTGTATTAAAACGTGCGCTTTTAGAAGATAAGGTACTAATAAATCTAACAGTCGAGTTGCAAGCACAGCAAACCATTAGCCAATTGTCACATGGTGATGCAAGAAAAGCCCTTAACTTGTTAGAGCTTGCCATTCAGACGGCTGATAGCAAACAATCACCACTCATCATCGATGATGCTTTGGTCGCTCGTGTCGCCCAGACGGCACTGGTACGCTATGATAAAGATGGCGAGCAGCATTATGATATGGTATCAGCTATGATAAAGTCGGTGCGCGGCTCAGATCCAGATGCGGCGCTATACTGGATGGCGCGGATGCTCGTTGGTGGCGAGCCTGCCGATTTTATTGCGCGGCGTTTGGTGATTTTGGCTAGCGAAGATATCGGTAATGCCAACCCCAATGCCTTACTGCTCGCGGATGCAGCATTGCGTAGTGTGCAATCCATCGGCATGCCAGAATCGCGTATTATTTTAGGGCAAGTCGTGGTATATCTAGCAACCAGCGCCAAGAGTAACAGCACTTATAACGCTATCAATGCCGCGATGAGCTTAGCAGAAAAAGATGCCTCATCAGTGCCGCTACATCTGCGTAATGGCGTAACCAAATTGATGCGTACTCAAGGCTACGGACAAGATTATGTTTATCCGCACGATTATCCCAACCATTATTATGCGCAAAGCTATTTACCGGATAATTTAATAGGTACGCGCTTTTACGAGTTTGCGGACAATCAGCGTGAACAGCACAGCAAACAATTTATGGCATGGTTAAAAAGCCAAGCGGCTAGTAATGACTGATATATTTTGAACTGCTTTTCAAACTATCGATAACAAGCGACGAAAGTAAGCCCAGTTATCTACCATTTCTATTACCCATCTTTTACCTTTCAAAATTGCATGCTATAGCCATCATTAATAATACTTATCACTATTTTTGACCGGCTAGTTGATATATTAAGAAGATGAAACAGCACGTTGGGATGAAAAGCGTTAAAATGTCCTCATAATGATATAGACAAGCCAATTGAGCAGGTCATTTTTATAGCATATTACTGTTATCAAGATTTTACCGAGGCACACTTTGCTTTATGGTAACTGTGCTTTGGGCAATCTACTGCTACAATAGGCAGATAATAATTTATATCTCCAATCAAACCTATTTATACATAATAAAATATTGAGATTTGCTATGAGTTTAAATACGATTCCTGAGATTATCGAAGACATTCGTGCAGGTAAAATGGTCATTTTGATGGATGATGAAGATCGCGAAAACGAAGGCGATATTATCATGGCAGCGACGCATGTACGCCCTGACGACATCAACTTTATGATTACCCATGCTCGTGGCTTGGTGTGTCTAACCTTGTCGCAAGCACGTTGTGAGCAATTGGCACTACCATTGATGTCTGATCGCAATGAAGCGAAATTTAGCACCAACTTTACGGTTTCTATTGAAGCGGCTGAAGGCGTGACTACAGGCATCTCAGCTGCTGACCGCGCGCGTACCATTCAAGCAGCGGTTGCAGCAGCTGCAAAACCAGAAGACATCGTACAGCCTGGGCATATTTTCCCAATCATGGCACAAAACGGTGGCGTATTGCACCGTGCAGGGCATACCGAAGCGGGTTGTGACTTGGCAAGATTGGCTGGACTTGAGCCAGCTGCGGTAATTGTTGAGATTATCAATGCCGATGGCACCATGGCACGCCGTGATGACCTTGAAATATTTGCCAAAGAGCATAATCTAAAAATTGGTACGATTGCAGATTTGATCAACTACCGCATTGCCAATGAGCAAACCGTTGAAGAGGTTGCATCGCATCCGTTTGAAACTGAATACGGTACCTTTACCTTACATCGCTTCCGTGAGTTTGGTGCTACTGAAACCCATTTAGCCTTGGTAAAAGGTGATGTCAGTCAAGGTGTTAGCACCGTTCGCGTCCATGGTTTCCACCCACTACGCGATTTGTTTGCTGCCAAAAACGACACCACTGGTCGTAGCGGCTGGAGCGTGCAATCTGCCCTAAAAGAAATCAATGCATCGGAGCGCGGTGTCTTGGTATGGATTGGCAATCATGAGCCAACTGACTTGGGTGATGCCTTGGATAAAGCGGCTTCCAATGAAGCGCTGTCTACTATTACTCAACAACCATATCGCAGCATTGGTGTGGGCGCACAGATACTGCGTCATCTAGGCGTACGTGATATGCGTTTATTATCATCACCGATGAAGTTTTATGCATTGTCAGGTTTTGATTTGAATGTGGTTGATTTTATCCATGCACCAA
Source organism: Psychrobacter glacincola (assembly GCF_965118485.1). Classification (GTDB taxonomy): domain Bacteria; phylum Pseudomonadota; class Gammaproteobacteria; order Pseudomonadales; family Moraxellaceae; genus Psychrobacter; species Psychrobacter glacincola_D. The sequence goes on from NZ_CBCPJH010000009.1 coordinate 58,016, forward strand.
AGCAAGATTAATATACTTAATTAATAGAAACTTATGATCAATAAAAAGGGCGCATCAACTGAGGTTGGTTCGCCTTTTTAGTATTTGCTTAATATGCCGTCGTAAAATATCCTACTTATACTTGTGGAATATGACCAAATGTCGCCTCTAATGCCAAAAGTCGCTCGCGCTCTTCAGTTGTCCACGGTAATTTATCTTTTCCGTCGCTGTCTAAACGGACAATGACTGCGTCTGCCGTGGCGACAATTACTTCTTGGGCGCAGCTATAATAGCTATACTCGATTACTATGCTGGTATTACCCAAACGCTGACAGCGTACACCTAATAACAAGGTATCTGGGTACGTTACTGGGCACAGATACTGACAGCTTGATTGTGCCAATACCGTGACCATACTGCCATCGAACATACCAAGTGCTTGCAAATAGCCAATACGCGCCGACTCCGCATAGCGATAATACACCACATTATTTAAATGGTTAAAGGCATCCATCTCACCCCAATGAATAGGCTGATGATGAATAATAGGATAATGAGATAGCTCGTCAGGACGATGATTATCCAAAGTATTGGCTAAAGATGTTTGATGAAGAATTTCCATAACTGTCTATCTCTTATTTTTTGATTGTTCTCTAAAACGATAATCCTTTAAAACAACAGCGTAAACCAGTAAATCATTAACGTCGCGGCTTATTCAAAATCTGCGAGGTTAATAACGGCGACGCTGTTGGTGCGTTGGCAATCAAGCGATCTAAACCCTCTATTACTTCTGCAATACTCTTAGGAGAGGATTTGGCTGATAAGGAATTGTCCTCAGTAACGGGTTTGCTATCGTCAATAGGCTGTCCTAATTTTTTAGGGACAAGCGTTTGTAGCTGCTTGCCTGCTTCGTTTAAATACGTCACCAGCTGTTCACGGTCATGCATATTGCTTGCCTGACTCGCTAAGTTTAAGGTCATAATGACTTCATGAATCGTGAGTTGCTTGCGCGTTAAATTACTATTATTAGTGGATGTATTCTTTTGTGAGGTATCAGCATTAGCGCCTATATCAACATAAACAGCGCGCTCATGACGGTATAGAAAATCCTGAATATTTTGAATGGCAAGGTTTTGTAGTTGCCAAGGACTTGGCTGAGCGCTCCTTGCCTGTAAACGCTCGATATCTTTTACCAAACTTTGCTTAATGACGACCGTGAGCGCAGGCGCAATCTCATTACTGCTTTGTGATAGCTGCCAATGTAATCCTTGCAATAGATCAATGGCAGCGCTGTTATTGCTGTCTGCCAATAGTCTGTCTGCTGCTTGTACCTGAATGCGTAATAGATCCAGCTGGTTTTGCGCTTGGCTACTAGCAGCAGTTCTAGGCGTAGGCACTGCCTGTTGACTCACAGCAAATAAGCGGTCATCCATCTCATTGAGACGGCTGACCACTTGCTCATTGCTTTGCAAACGCTCATTAACCGTATGCTCAAAACGCTGCTGACTGATATAAAGCCATAGCAAAGCCGCTATCAGCAGTAAAATAACCACCCATTGCAAGCGTATCAAAAACATATTTGCTTGCCGGCGCTGCTGTAAAGCAGACGGGTCTTTCGGTAACGAGTCAGAGTTCATTGGCATAAGGCCACACCGTTCATGATTGATAAGATTAAGCGTCTTACATTTTTAAATATTATAAGCAGGCGGTATCAATAACACTAAGAATGGTCTGCGGTGCTAAATTCTCCACCCGCCAATAGCTTAGCTGCTGCTCAGCGACCATATTAGCTAGGCGCTCACCCAATACCACATAAGCAAAGTCTGATAGCTTAAGTGCTTTATTAACTGACAGCGCTTGATTTTCTGCACCTAAATTTGATACTTGAGTAGCCTCAACGATACCTTGCCAGTGCTCAAAGGCGGTACCACTACTCACAATAACAATAGGTTTTTCTGGCTGTGATGCCGTTATACCATCTATCTCATTCTGACTATTAAAACCTTGCAACCAATGCTGATACTGGGCGATAGCACCCACAGGCATCTTGCGCTCATACCACGCAATACTATCAATATACACACCGCGTGCTTGCAAGGTATCGACTAGCAATCGTCGTCCCCCAAGACCGCGCCATACCAACAGCTTATCCCCTGCTTGCAAGCCTTCAATCTCAGGCATTGCTAGCATTCCTTCATTGTTGGCTATGGTAGGCTGTCGCACTTGATAGCTAGCAGCTGGTAGCTTTACATCTTTTAGCACCGCAGCAGTCGCTTCACCGACGGCGATAATATGACTTGGTGCTGTTAAAATACTAACACTGTCATGCGTATCGCTAATAGCGACATCCAACGCTTGGCGCTCATTTTCAAACGCTTGCCAAATAGCCAAACCTGACGCTGCTGCCGTTGGGCTAACGATAACGAGCGCTTGATACTCGCCCGCTAGCCATTGGCGTATCAGCCGCATATCATTATCGCTAGTCGCACGCGCTTCTAATGCTAGCATTGGTATATCTACGACTGTGAGACCTGCCTCTTGCAAATGTTGCGTAAGCGGCGCTGCTCGCTCTACTGGGCGTGTATTGATGACAGTTCTTGCTAGTGATAACGGCTTATCATTTGACTGATTGCAATCAGTCGACTTAGATGAGTACCCAGACATAAACATACCGTAAAAAAGCGAATATAATAAAGTTAAATGTAAAATTATCTATATAACGATGCCTTTACATTTAAGGTAATAACAAGCGTTAAATAGTATTAAATCTAGCTGTTATTTGGCGTTGTATATCGCTGCTAAAATTTCACCAGCACCAGCTTCCAATAACATATCAGCTACCTCTATGCCCAGCTGATTAGCTTGTGCTTCTTGCTCAGATTGGCTGCCAGTTAGTGTCACCTGTTTATCAGCTTTAAGCACCTCACTACCATCTTCTTGACCGACGCGACCACGTAACCACAAGATATCGCCTGCGTCATCATTACCATTATTGTCGTCAGTAACAGTCGTCGATGCTTCAGTCTTTTGTAGTACGGCATAAGCAGCAATTGGTACTTGGCAACCGCCTTGCAGATGACGATTAAGCGCACGCTCAGCAATCAGGCGAATACGAGCTTTGTCATCATTAAGTGGAGCTAACAGCTTTAACACTTCAGCATCATCGGCGCGACATTCAATCGCCAATGCACCTTGCCCAACTGCTGGCAAGCAAATATCAATATCTAGCTCACTACGAATGCGCTCATCAAGCTCAATACGCTGTAAACCACTAGTTGCCAAAATAATCGCATCATACTCGCCCGCATCAAGCTTACTTAAGCGCGTACCAACGTTGCCGCGTAAGGTTTTGATTTGCAAATCTGGACGATAGGCTTTGATTTGGCATTGACGGCGTAAACTGGCAGTACCGACTACTGCACCTTGTGGCAGCTCATCGATACTACTATAAGTATTGGATACAAATGCATCAGTTGGTGAAGCACGTTTACAGTAAACGCCTAACATCAATCCTTCTGGCAAATCCATCGGCACATCTTTGAGTGAGTGCACGGCAATATCTGCCTGCTTGTCATACAATGCCTGCTCAAGCTCTTTAACAAATAAGCCTTTACCGCCAATTTTCGCCAGTGGGGTATCCAAAATCTTGTCACCTTTAGTGACGATTTTTAATAGATTGATGGTCATCTCAGGATACAAGGCAAGTAGCCGGTCACGAATATGCTCAGCTTGCCATAATGCCAAAGGGCTTTGGCGTGTAGCGATATTTAAGGTAGTCAAAGCAGGTTGTTGCATGGTGCTCATAAAAGGCCTCAATCATTTTATTACTAGAGTGTCAGTGCTCGACAATCATGCAAGCATGTCACTCGAAATGGGTCAAAAAATCGTCTATAACAATAATAAGGTAAAAAAAATACCCCTATTTAAGCATAAATAAGGGTTTGATGATATGGCATGATTATTTTAGGAGGCAAGGCATACTATGATTAAATATTCTGAATCTTTTCGCGCAGTGCTGGCAGGTGACGACGACTGACCGCTAAAGTCTCATCAATCCCCTTAAAATGCAGCTGATATTGACCGGCATCTAGCGTCTCTAAAAAATCCAAATATTTGACATTGATAATAGCATTACGATGCACACGGAATAGTTTGTCTTCAAACTCTTGTTCAAGCTCTTTTAAAGTGTCATCAATCAGCACAATACCATCTTTGTGCCGTACTTTGACGTACTTTTGATCTGCTGTAAAATAGTAAATATCTTTCAGTTTTATCAATTCAACACCGCGATGGGTACGCGCAGCGATATGCTCGCGCACGGGTCGCGAGGTCGGATTCTCAAGCTTAAGAATCTCATTTAACTGTGCGGCATTGAGGTTGGTCGCCTTTTGTAGGGCTTCTAGCAACTCATCTTTATTAGCAGGCTTTAGCAAATAACCAATGGCGTTGGCTTTTAGAGCGGCAATGGCATAATGATCATAGGCGGTCACAAAGATGACAGCAGGCGGATGCTTTAGCTTGGCAAGCTCTTGTGCGCATTCTACGCCATCCATCTCCGGCATACGGATATCTAGTAATATAATATCTGGCTGATGCGATTTTACGGCGACGATGGCTTCTATACCCGTCTTTGCTTGGGCAACTACGATATGACCTGACTCTCGAACAATCCTAACCAAACGCTCACGAGCTAATGGCTCATCATCACAAACTACGATCCGCATGCAAGCTCCTTCCAAGGGCATACTTTGAATATATATTTAATAGTATCAATTCATATGATTATTACGATATGATAAAAGATGCAATAAATATGCCACGGCAAATAAATACCAATAGTAGTCACTAATATGGTTATAAGCTCACATCTTGTAGTGGATAGTCAATAACCGTCACAATCTGCTTGTTTGTCACCGTACTTTGAATATCTGCACTTTGTCCAAAGTACGCACGTAGGCGCTCTGCTTGAATATAAAAATCCATATTTTGGCGCAAATCATGGTGAATCATTAAGCTGTTTTTAGGTAATTGCATACTGATGGTAATCGTCACACGATGCTGTATCCAGGTAACCTTAATATCACTGTAAACGGTTTCAGTGCTCATCTCAACCACATTAATCAACATTTTTTCAATCACGCTTTGTAAACTTAAAGCGGTGATGGTCATATCGTACATCACATCTTCATCAGGCAACTGCCAACTGACGACCAGCTTATCTGCTAATCGAATCGATTCAATCGCTAAATAATGCTCACAAAGTGCAACTTCTTCTTCAAAACTAATCTCGCGCGCACCATTAAAGCTGGCACGAAATAGTGCTGACACGTGCTGTAATAAGTCGGCAGCACGTGTTGGATTGGACTCAATAAGTGACATCAATGTATTAATAGTATTAAAAAAGAAATGCGGGGCGAGACGGGCTTTAAGTACATCGTTTTGCGCGCTAAGTTTTTGCTCAAATGATTGCTTAAGCGCCGTCATATCACGATAACGACGTAAAAAGACCAGCAATCCTGTAATGGTAAATCCTGCAATAATTAATACATTAAAGATGACGGTTGAGATAAAAGCTGACAGAGTAAAGTCAAACAAACTCGTATTCATCATCAATAGCAGAACCAATGTCAGCGTAGTTACGGCGTTTATGGTAATGATGAGCAAAACATATAAGCTGGCCTTTAAGGTGCTCATACGTTTAAAAACAGGGCGCAGGTAGTCGATGATATAAAAGGATGGCAGCAGCGTTAAGGTAGTTTGGACAAATCTTGCCGTCATTTTTATGATAAATTGCGTCTCATTAGCCACGCTATTGCGATCGACAATCGCCAAAAAAAGCGACCAGAAAAAAATTGTAAGCAGCCACTGCCCAGGTTTCATGATTTCCATGAGCCTCGGTATAAAAAACTCTAAGCGCTCCGCTAGTAAGGCAACCTCATCATTTGCTATACTTGAGTTCTTATTCTCTTGACTGGCCTTAGACTGATATGAACGCCAACTCTTCAAATATTAGTAATCCTGATTCAAATAAAAATCCATCTGTTTCTGATTCTAGCACAGATGCTTCTCTAACAAATACTGCTGCGCAAAACAGCCCTACCAACTCTCAGGGTCAGCAGATGTGGGGTGGTCGCTTCAGTGAAGCAACAGACAGTTTCGTTGCCGCCTTTACCGCCTCTGTTGGCTTTGACCAACGCTTTGCGCGCCATGATATTCAAGGCTCAATCGCTCATGCGACCATGCTTAAAGAGTGCGATATTTTAAGCAGAGATGACGTTGCTGTCATTATTGATGGTTTGCATCAAGTCCTACGCGAAATCGAAGCCGGTGAATTCCAATGGTCTATTGCGCTAGAAGACGTGCACATGAACGTCGAATCACGCCTAACCAACATCGTCGGTGCGGTTGGCAAAAAGCTACATACTGGACGTAGCCGTAATGATCAAGTCGCTACCGATATTCGTCTTTGGTTGCGTGAAGAAACCGACAATATCGTTGCATTATTGGTGCGCTTGCAAAGTGGTTTATTAGATTTAGCCGAACAGCATACCGATACCATCATGCCGGGCTTTACGCACTTGCAAACGGCACAACCAGTCAGTTTCGGTCACCACGTCATGGCATGGTTTGAGATGTTATACCGTGATACCGAACGCTTAGTCGATGCACGTCGCCGTATCAATCAGATGCCATTGGGTAGTGCTGCCCTTGCCGGTACAACCTTTCCAATCGATCGTACGATTACCGCTAAGCTGTTAGGTTTTGAAGGCATTTGCCAAAATTCACTCGATGCGGTGTCGGATCGTGATTTTGCCATTGAATTCACCTCGGCTGCTTCTATCTTGATGATGCACATGTCGCGTATGAGTGAAGAGATTATTCTTTGGATGTCAGCGCAATTTAACTTTGTGCAGATTCCTGACCGTTTTTGTACTGGTTCGTCGATCATGCCGCAAAAGAAAAACCCTGATGTTCCAGAGTTGGTTCGCGGTAAAGCAGCGCGCGTATTTGGTCAGCTAATGACTTTATTAAGCCTAATGAAAAGCCAGCCGCTTGCTTATAATAAAGACAACCAAGAAGACAAAGAGCCACTCTTTGATTGCGTTGATACCTTAACGGGTTCATTGTTGGCGTTTGCTGAGATGTTACCCAACATCACGCCAAATAAAGAAAATATGCGCGCTGCCACCATGAAAGGCTATGCGACTGCGACCGATTTAGCTGATTATCTAGTACGTAATGGCGTTGCGTTCCGTGATGCCCATGAAGTGGTGGGTAATGCCGTTGCGTTAGGTATTCGCGAGGGCGTAGATTTAAGTGATTTATCCTTGGCTCAATTGCAGCAGTTTAGCGATGCCATTGGCGATGATGTGTTTGAGTATTTGACTTTAGAAGGCTCACTTGCCGCGCGTGACCATTTAGGTGGCACGGCACCGAATCAGGTCAAACAAGCCATTAGCCGTGGTCGTACACGCTTAGAAGTATTTGCTTAACAGCTGCTTAATATCTATTTAAAAATATTAGCGCTTTATTATTAAAAATACCCGCCTTTGTTGCGGGTGTTTTTTTGAGCAGAATCAGGTACAGTATTAGGCAATCTCACCTATCCTTAACATCATTAAAAAAATCATTATAAATCAGGAGTCATTCATGACCGAAACTTTTAACCCACAAGCCAATACCGTTTTTTGCCGTAAATATCATCAAGACTTGCCAAAAATGCCGCATCCGCCTTTTCCGAATAAAAAAGGTCAAGAACTACAAGAAACAGTCTCTGAAAAAGCTTGGAAAGAATGGCTTGAGCAACAAACGATGCTGATTAATGAAAATCATCTCAGCATGCTCGACCCTGAAGCTAAGAAGTTTTTAACCGAGCAGCGTGATAAATTTTTGGATAATGAAGATTATGAGCGCGCGCAAGGTTGGACACCAGAGAGTAAAGGATAAGTCATTCTTTAAGCTTTACGTATAGCCAGTTAGCAACAGTGATAGAAATACCACGCTAAAAATAAAGCCGCTAAATGGCTGGGACTTGCTGGTGAAGTTTGCTAGTATAAAGGTGATTTACAACACTGACAGACTCGGGGTGCGATATATATTGACTGCTTAATGTGCAGTTAACGTATGGTCGCTGAGAAACCACCCGCCGAACCTGATGCGGTTAGTACCGACGCAGGGAAGTCTTAAGCCTATGTTGTATCGTACAAAGGGCGCGCAGAAATGCCTTTTTATTATTGCCAGTATCGAGCAGCGATTTATACTGCTAAATGCTGTTTTAATAAAAATGATGCCCACCAATCCTTTATAGATGACTTATCAATATTTATTTTGATAAGCCATTATCTTGCGATTGAATTTGTCGGTATAAGATAGTCTTGCCCCGCAGCTACTGGCGGTGTTGCCTTTACCACTGGACAACACGCTAGGACAGCATATGAATACTTCAGATATTGGCTCACCAGCCACCACGCATACCCCTGTAAAAACAAGCAAGGTAGACGCGCTAAAAACCCCAGCCCATCGCAGCGAAACTGACGCTCGTTTTGAAGAAGACGCGCGCGACTTGCATCGCATTTTGCCTGCCTCGCGCAAAGTTTATATCGAAGGCTCACGTCCTGACATTCAAGTGCCGATGCGTGAGATTACCCTTGACCCTACTCCCATCCAAGGCGTTCCTGAAAGTAAATGGGAGCAAAATCCGCCGTTTTATGTTTACGATACCTCAGGCGTTTATACCGACCCCGATGCCCACATTGACTTGACTAAAGGTTTACCAAAACTACGCGAAGGCTGGATTAAAGAGCGTGGCGATACCGAACAATTAGACGGCTTATCTAGCGAGTATGGCTTATCACGTGCCCGTGATATCAGTACTGCCAATCTACGTTTTTCTCATATCGATAAGCCGCGCCGTGCTAAAACTGTTGATGGAAAAGTAGGTAATGTTACTCAACTACACTACGCCCGTCGCGGTACTATTACCCCTGAGATGGAATATATCGCCATCCGCGAAACCCAAAAACAGCACGCCTTGACCGATATGCGCCAGCACGAAGGCGAAACGTTTGGTGCGCACACGCCTGCTATTATCACCCCTGAATTTGTCCGTGATGAAGTTGCTGCCGGTCGTGCCATTATTCCAAATAATATCAATCACCCTGAATCTGAGCCAATGATTATCGGGCGTAATTTTTTAGTCAAAATTAATGCCAATATCGGTAACTCTGCGCTGGGTTCTTCTATTGATGAAGAAGTATCGAAAATGACGTGGGCGACGCGTTGGGGTGCGGATAATATCATGGATTTATCAACAGGCAATCATATCCATGAAACCCGCGAGTGGCTGATTCGTAATTCGCCAGTACCAATTGGTACCGTACCCATTTATCAAGCGTTAGAAAAAGTCGATGGCGTTGCAGAAGATCTAACGTGGGAAATCTTCCGCGATACCTTGATTGAGCAAGCCGAACAAGGTGTTGATTATTTCACCATTCATGCTGGTGTACTGCTGCGTTATGTACCGCTGACGGCAAATCGTTTGACCGGTATCGTATCGCGTGGTGGTTCTATCATGGCGCAGTGGTGCATGTTTCATAATAAAGAAAGTTTTTTATATACGCATTTTGAAGATATCTGCGAGATTATGAAGCAGTATGACGTGGCGTTTAGTTTAGGCGATGGTCTGCGCCCTGGTTGCCTGCAAGATGCCAATGATGAAGCGCAATTTGGTGAGCTGCGTACCTTAGGTGAGCTGACCCAAGTCGCATGGAAGCACGATGTACAGGTGATGATTGAAGGTCCCGGACACGTGGCAATGAACCGCATTAAAGAGAATATGGACTTGCAATTAGAAGTCTGTGCTGATGCGCCTTTTTACACGCTAGGACCCTTGACCACTGACATTGCACCCGGTTATGACCATATTACCAGTGCGATTGGCGCGGCGATGATTGGCTGGTTTGGCACCGCAATGCTCTGTTATGTCACGCCAAAAGAGCATTTAGGCTTGCCGAACAAAAAGGATGTCAAAGACGGTATCATCACTTATAAAATCGCTGCTCACGCCGCTGATTTGGCAAAAGGTCATCCGGGTGCGCAGGCGCGTGATAACGCCTTATCCAAAGCCCGTTTTGAATTCCGCTGGGACGATCAGTTTAATCTAGCACTTGACCCTGATACCGCGCGCGAATTTCATGATGAAACCTTACCAAAAGACGCGCACAAGTCCGCGCACTTTTGCTCCATGTGTGGCCCTAAGTTTTGTTCTATGAAAATCACCCAGAACGTGCGTGAGTATGCTAAAGGGTTAGACGCTAAAGAAAATGGTATACAAGCTACAGACGCTATGAGCGTAGCGGATATCCAAAAAGGTATGGACGAGATGACGCAAAAGTATCACGCGGAAGGACGTCAGTTGTATAAAGAGATGTAGTAAGATAAAAGTAACTGATTTATTTCGACCACAAAAAAGCCTCTGTAATAATTACAGGGGCTTTTTTATAGTTGAGTTTTAAGTTTTAAATCCTAGACGCCTGATAAATCTCTTCGATTGAGTTATCAATGATACTTGCAAACTCTTGATCGTTTTGTTGTTTGCTCAAGCCTTCGGTAAAGGCACGTGAGAAGCTGGCAATCATACCTGGGTTTTGTTTGAGCTTAGCGCAGGCATCGCTACGGCTATAGCCACCAGATAACGCCACGACTTTTAATACTTTCGGATGGTCAATCAGTTCTTGATAAAAACCAGCTTCTTCAGGCAGGGTCAGCTTTAGCATGACTTGCTGCTCATCGTTTAAACGCTCAAGGTTGCGCAAAATATTGGTTTTGAGTATTATTTCGCAGTCATGTTTTTTAGTACTATTAATATCAACTTCCGGCTCGACGATAGGCATTAAGCCTTTTGAGATAATTTGCTTAGCGACATCAAACTGCTGCTGGACGACTAGCTCAATACCATCGACATTTGGCTCATAAATCACTGAACGCATTTTGGTACCAAATACGGGATAGTTCTTTGCTTTATCTAATAACAAATCTAAACTTGGCATCGGGCGCATCACTTGCACACCACTCATGTGCTCAGCTAGGCCCTTATCAACCTTTAAAAACGGCACGATATTTTTATCTTCCCATAGATAATTGGCAGTCGGCTTACCATTGACTTCACGCTCCATCGTATCTTCGAATAAAATTGCCCCAAGGACGCGCTCATTATCAAAAGCGGTGCAAGTCATAATACGGGCACGCATTTCATGTACCAAATCAAACATGGCTTCGTCGTTGTCATAAGCATCACCATTGATACCATAATTTTCGAGCGCTTTTGGGGTGCTGCCACCACTTTGATCGAGAGCGGCAATAAATCCTGAACCATTTTTGATACGTTGTAGCTGTTTGTTATATTGGTTTTGATATTCCATTGCAAGTGCATCCTATTCTTATTCATTAAAGACAAATATTACAAGGCAAATAGCTTTTCCCAGCTATATTAGCCTTGCTGTTTGTAGATAACCTTATCATAGGACGCCCTGCATGCCTATATCTGATGCAATAAAGCTTTTATAAAATCACCACCACATTCATGAGGCTAGATGACAACTCTTATGCTAAAAACAGCACTGCCACACAGCAAATCGCTAATAATAAGCCCAAGATATTGATACGGTTGAGGGATTCTTTAAACACACCGACGCCGATTAAAGTAGCCACCGCAATCACACCGACATTCATACCAGTAAAGACAATGCTTGGCGACTCCGACAATACTTGATGGGCGCGAATATAAGCATAAATATTACCAACATTCAGCGCGCCCAATAACAATCCAGCAGCCAAGGCATTGCCTTGCCAGCGAACGCGCACAATTAACAAGTAAATGAATAACAACAAACCTGCTAAGCCAAAACTAATAAATAATGTCAGCGGAAAGGCAGCACCTTGCTTGGCAACTTGCTTGAATAAAATATCAATAATGCCATAGCCTGCCCAGACACCAAACAGCCAGAGCGGTGTATATTTGGCTTGTTTGTTAATCTGCCGCTGCTGCGGACGATAAATCAGCGCCCCGAGTGCCAAAAACCCAAGCAATAAACCAAAAATACGTGTGCCAGTGAGTACTTCACCAAATAATAAAAAAGCGGCGACAATAGGAATAATTAACGATAATCGCTGAGCGGCGTCAGTTGCCACCATACCGACCGCTGCAATCGCACGCCCGAGAACGATAAATACCGCAGGCAACAGTACGCCAAGAGCGATGATAATTACCCACGCACCGCCAAGTGCGCTCATGCCACTGACATCTGGCTTGAGTAAAAACCAAGTCAGTAAAAAAGCGACGGGATAACCAGCAACGATGGTTTGGCGGATATCAATATCACGCTGGCGCAATACTTTCAATAACACTGAAACGGCGACACTACACAGTACCGCTATCGTTAAATACATCATAATTCTTTGCCTTAGTCTTAGTCCTAGTCTTGCTTTAACCATCCAAAATGTCGAGGATGTATATATATCAAGGTTAATTTTAAAAGGAGAGAAAGCCATAGAATGTAACAATATATTTTTTATGCAGCAAGCTATTTATCCTTATGCCCGATAAGATGAGCTTACGGGTGTCTGCTGCGTTCAAATTACAATTACCATGCAAGACTGATTGCGAAGTTTTGCTAAAATAGAACGCTATTTTATTAACATAAGTAACCACTCAGGATAACGTTTGCTAGCGTTTATCTTGACGTATTGCTGTTGACGTATTACTACTGCCTATGAACGCTTTATTTCGCTTTTTTGAATCCCGCCTATCCGCTTTCCCCGACACCCCCTTGCCCTTACCTCGTGATGGACTGATTAAGTTCTTGTGGGCGTGTACCGAGGGCTTGCGCGGCTGGCTACTGCTATTTATGATTTTGTCCGCTGGTATCGGTATCTATGAGGCGATGCTCTTTGCATGGATTGGTAATATCGTTGACTGGCTGGGCACCTATACCCCGCAGACGCTATGGACCGAAAAAGGCGATATTTTACTGCTCATGCTAGCAGTATTGATTGTCAGTCCCTTCTGGATTTCCTTGTCATCCTTGATTCGTTTTCAGTCGATTCAGGGTGTGTTCCCAATGCAGATGCGTTGGCGTTTCCATCAGCGCATGCTGGGTCAATCCATGCAGTTTTATCAAGACGAGTTCTCTGGTCGTGTCTCTGCAAAGGTTATGCAAACGGCATTGGCAGTACGCGATACGGTGATGACGGTCACTGACATGCTGCTCTATGTTTTGGTCTACTTTATTACTACGGGCGTTATTTTATTTAATTTAGACGTTTTATTATTAATCCCGTTTGTGATTTGGTTTGTACTGTTTGGTTTGAGCATGTGGTTTTTTATTCCTAAGCTCAAACATACCGCCATTGTGCAGGCCGATGCCCGTGCCCTAATGGTTGGTCGCATCACCGATGCCTATGCCAATATTATGACGGTGAAGCTATTCAGCCATTCACGTCGTGAGCTGAGCTATGCTAAGGATGCAATGGGGCAATTTTTAAGCACAGTACACTCGCAAATGCGCTGGGTCTCGCAACTCGAAATCGTTAATCATACCATCAGCGTTATTTTATTGGGGTCGACCGCTGGCATTGGCTTGTATCTCTGGCAACAGGGCTCGCTTGGTGTTGGTGCGATTGCCGCAGCAACCGCCATGGCACTGCGTTTAAACGGTCTTACCAAAATGATTATGTGGCAAACAGCTAGCCTATTTGAAAGTATCGGTACGGTACAAGATGGTATGCGCACTTTATCTGCGCCACAAACTGTTGTTGATAAACCAAATGCGCCAGAGTTAACAGTTACCGAAGGTCGAATTGTCTTTGATCATGTTGACTTTAGTTATGAGAGTGATGAGATTAACGAAGATATCGAAGGCGATTATATTGATGAGGTCAATCCTATGATTGCCACGCGGATGAAGCTACTTGATAATTTTTATTTAGATATCAAACCGGGTGAAAAAATTGGTTTGGTTGGGCGTTCAGGTGCTGGTAAATCTACCTTAGTGAATCTGCTACTGCGCTTTTTTGATGTTGATAGCGGTAAAATTTATATCGATGGACAAGCGATTGATGAAGTTACTCAAGAGTCCTTACGGCAGCAAATTGGTATGGTCACTCAAGATACGTCTTTATTACATCGTACTGTGCGTGAAAATATCGCTTACGGTCGTCCTGATGCCTCTGATGAAGAAATTATTACTGCGGCAAAACAAGCCCAAGCATGGGACTTTATCAAAGATTTATATGATGATAAAGGTAATACTGGGCTTGATACCCAAGTCGGTGAACGCGGCGTCAAACTTTCTGGCGGGCAACGTCAACGCATTGCCATCTCTCGTGTTATGCTAAAAAATGCACCGATTTTATTATTGGATGAAGCGACTAGCGCCCTTGATTCTGAAATTGAATTTGCGATTACTGAAAGCTTGAACGATATTATGACTGGCAAGACGGTTATTGCTATCGCCCATCGCCTATCAACCATTGCCGCACTTGATAGACTGGTCGTGATGGATAAAGGTCAAATTATCGAGCAAGGTAGCCATGATGAGCTATTGAATCTACATGGCGTCTATGCGCGCTTGTGGCATCGTCAAAGCGGTGGCTTCTTAGGTGAAGACAGCTAATTACAGTGCGTTACTAGCAATATTACCAACAACCTTTCACAGGAACGTGTTTATTTTATGGAAGCTTATACCAATCGTGTCAACCTAGCGGGCAAGCAAGCCCGCTATTACGACTTAAAGCAGCTTAGCTCTACTGCTCGAACTGATGATAAACGCGCGCCTGCGCATTTTTATGGCGGTAATAGCTTTACTGTCGGTACTTACACGCCATTATTAAAGAAACTATCAGCTAACTTTGAGCTGAGTTCCTTAGCATTACGCGGCTATTGGTACGATAAACCGAATAGTCGTCGCCTGACACGTGAGCAAGATGCTGATATGCTGATTGAGTTTTTAGAAAAAACCCAAGATAAACCTGTTGTCGGTATTGGACATTCGCAGGGTGCGACTTCTACTGCCATAGCGGCAGCGAAGCGTCCAGAGCTATTCTCACAGCTATATCTTATCGAGCCTGTGACCTTTACCAAAAAACAAGCGACCATTTATAACTTACTGCCGCGTCGATTTTTAATGAGCAGACAGCCATTTAAAAGTACGCTAACTAAGCAATCAACTTGGGCAAGCGTCGATGATTACTACGAGAGTTTACGCGCGCAACGTGCTTATAAACGTATCAGCGATGAGCACTTAAAGGTGTTTGCTGAGCAAAGTTTGGCTGCCAATAATGACGGAAGCTACAGCTTGATGTTTGCACCGGAACAAGAGCTTGCCAATTATTTTGGTGCGCCTCATATTGATGCCGCGCTCAAAAAACTGAGCTGCCCTTATACTTTGATTACTGGAAAGCCCACTTTATTTATCAACCCAAAAGTACGCAAGCAATGGCAAAATTTTGTCCCTGACGAGAGCATAATCTCCTTGCCAGAGTATGGACATTTATTGCCCATGGAAGCACCAGAAATATGCGCCCAAGTCATCAATGAGCATTATCAGAGTAGTAAATAGGCTTATCTATGACTGACCTTTTTGCGCGCAAGCCGACTGACAACCTCTTGCCTTATGACGGACAGGTAAATGATTTAGGAATTGCGATTGATTATCCCA
This sequence comes from Psychrobacter glacincola, assembly GCF_965118485.1. Classification (GTDB taxonomy): domain Bacteria; phylum Pseudomonadota; class Gammaproteobacteria; order Pseudomonadales; family Moraxellaceae; genus Psychrobacter; species Psychrobacter glacincola_D. Next base: position 73,711 of record NZ_CBCPJH010000009.1, read on the forward strand.
GTCCTTTATTCTACAACCTAGTGACCGAGCTACCTTGGCAAGCGGATGTTGTCACCTTATTTGGCAAGACGCATACTACCACGCGGCAAATCGTTTGGATGGGCGACAGTGATGTCAGTTATCAATATTCTGGACAGTCTCATCAAGCCATAGCATGGACAGACACTGTGTTTCACGTGAAACATCATATTGAAGAGCAATTATCGGCACTTGGCATTGATATTAATTTTAATTCTTGTTTGCTCAACTACTACCCTTCTGGTGATGATGGTATGGGTTATCACGCCGATGATGAGAAAGAGCTTGGCGTGGAGCCGATTATCGCTTCGTTATCACTTGGCGCTACACGGAAATTCGTCTTCAAGCATAAAAAAACTCAAGATAAAGTCGAGCTTTATCTTGAGTCAGGTCAGCTAATTGTGATGCACGGCGATACCCAAAGCTTTTGGAAACACAGCATCACCAAGACTAAAATGGTAAATACAGGACGTATCAGCTTAACCTTTCGCCAGATACACCCGAATAATCGAAGCTAGCTATTAGCTAAATTTAGCAAAAAATTAAATTTGGCTCAGCTGACTTTCAATACTAATTTACCAAAGGCATCACCTTTTTGCAACTCATGATGTGCAGCAACGACCTCTGACAACGGATAGGTCTGTTGCAACCGTAAAGTCAGTTGACCATCTGCCACCAGCTGTAAAACACGCGCCATATCTTCGCCATTACGCTGTGCAGCATAACCTTCAACGCTTAGGTTTTTTTGACTACCTGCGTCTTTCAATTTATCTACCCAAATCGTTGGCAGAACATATACCCGTCCAGATGCTTTCACAACGTTTAACGCTCGTACACCTGCTTCATCACCAACCAAATCGAGTAATACATCAGCTTGCAGCTCAGGGAACGCATCATTTTTGGTATAATCAATCCAACCTGCAAGCTCACTAGTAGCTATCAAGCTATCCAGTTTTTCATATTTTTCTGCTGAACAAATAAGCGTGACTTTGATATTATTTTTCGCAACTTTATTCATCAACAGCTGAAGTAACAAATGACCAACACCGCCTGCTGGAGCATTCATTACTACGTGCTCGCCCTCTTTTATATTAGCAAATTCAGCAAACTGCAACGCTGTTTGTCCGATACAAGGTAATGCTCCTGCCTGCTCTAAGGTAACTCCTTCAGGTACAACTGCCAGCATTTTGGCATCAACCGCGACGTATTCAGCGTAGCAGCCGCCATCAAAGGTTAATGCCGCTACTTTATCACCAACCGCAAAATCTGCACTACGGCTTTCGACTACGGTGCCTGACATATCAAAACCTAAAATTGCGGGCTGATCATGGTCAAATTTATCTTTTTGAATGTTGGTAGCGCCCCAACCTTTACCTTGGCGGGTTTTATAATCGACTGGATTGATACCTGCGTAAGCAATTTTTACCAGCACTTGATTGTCAGTCAACTCAGGAATGGCTACATTGCCTTGATATATCATCACTTCAGGTTCACCAAACTCACGTATGAGTACTGCATGTTGAGTTATTGGTATTTGTTTATCAGACATAATTTACCATCCTTTTTATTTTAATATTTTATCAATTCTTGATTTTATATTTTAAGGTAATGCTAATTCTGCACTCAATGGCAGATGGTCAGACAACGTCGACCACGGCTTACCGGTATGTACCCAAGCGTCTTTTACTCTCAGATTACGGACGTAGATACGGTCTAAGCTTAGCACAGGCAGCTTCGCCGGAAAGGTTGGCAGCAACTTGCCGTGACAATGTTTAAAGGCTTCAGTCATACCTAAACTTGACGCTAATTTATCACAGGACATTTTTTTCCAATCATTAAAATCGCCTGCCAAAATCAGTGGCTGATCAGGTGCAATCTCATCGCGGACATAATTGGCAATCGCTTCGTATTGTTTGATACGATCACGCTCAAATAGGTTTAAATGCGCGCATAAAACCACTACTGGCACATCCCAACCTATCGGTTGTACTTCGCAGTGTAGGACACCGCGTTGTTCAAGCTTATTGACCGTAATGTTAACATTATGTTTAGGATCAAGCGGAAAGCGGCTTAATACCGCATTGCCGTGATGACCATTTTCATACTCTGAGTTTTTGCCATAGCTATTTTCTAGCTGCAGATATTCACCAAACCATTCGTGCTGTGATTGGTCGGGGTACTCGTTGTATTGCATATTACGTTTTAGGTTCTGCCCCTGTACTTCTTGTAGGCATAGTATGTCTGAGCCGATAATATCAAGGGCTTGAGCGATACCTTGAATTTTGACTTGGCGATTCATCGGCGACATGCCTTTATGAATGTTATAGCTAGTCAGTACAAAAGAGGTAGTAGTCATAATTTTATCAGTCATAAACTCAGCATTTAAAGAGTAAGTATTGGGTGTTGATTGGGTCGGCTTAAAATAAAAAATCGTTTACAGCATATTAAAGATAGTATAAAACAATATAAATAAAAAGAGCATTGGCTCATATCGAACCAATGCTCTTATACTATACCTATCTAGTGTTAATAACAGTACCATCAATAACCACTGGCTCATTCATTGCTGAATTTAAGCCGTCTATTAATAGCGGGTCACAAGAGCAATCGGTTGGTCTGCACTCATAATATCTTGTGGCATAAAGACCGCTTTACCGCCATTATGAATAACATGCTCAATGATTTCACCAATGGCATCGTCAGTGATACCCTCTGCGCTAGCATCATCAGCCAGACTTAACGTTTGCGCTTTTTCATCGATTTTAGCGGCTTGGATGTAACCACGGCGGACATATAAGGTCTCGCCTACCCCTTGGAAAGCACTACGATAGACTTCTTGCAAGTCAGTTTGCAGCATACTTGCACCGCGCGCTTTATCAATCTCACCCAATGCTGCATGATGTAGCGAAGTACGATACTCTTCTACTGCGTCTTGCACACTATCGATAATACGCTGAGCGCTACCATCTTCTAAGTTAGTGGCATTCGATACCGTGGCAATAATATTATCAGGACGGTCACAAACATCTTTATAGTAACCGATATTTTTGGTGTCACCAACGATAACGAGCGGCATTTTGTGCTCGCCCCACAGCTCTTGAACACTCTTATCTACTTGGTTAAAGAACTCTTTTAAAGCGCTGCTTTCATTATTAGCTGAACGGTCTGAGCCGCCATCACTTGTGGTATGTAGCCCATTATTTTCGATAGGAAATGGAATATTTTCCATATTGTTTTGAACTGCTTCATCTGGCGTAAACTCACGTACCACACGGTCATTAGAGGCTTCAATCAAACGCGCCTTATCACGAGTCAATACCACGGTATAGTAATGTACCGCACTTGCCATATCACGCACCAAATCACGGGTCGCAAAGCGATGTGAGATGACTACACGCTCAGTGGTATCAATGGGCATACGAATCACTTGTACATCGTCAGTACTAGCGAAAATAGCCAAGGTATCTAGGTTATGATTATGATTGAGCTCTTTGGTCTTAGCATGAATATTGTCTAAGATAGTAGTCGCGGTACGTTTGTCATACTCATTGGTTAGGCGTTCTTCGACGACTTTTAATTGGTTTTTTAGGGCAATGGGATCTTTGTCGTTAGCAGGGTGTTCGCGATGAGTTTTGACAAAAATACTGACTGCTGGATTTGCCTTTGTTTCACGTAAGCTTTTTAGAGTTGCTTTCATAAATACTGCTCCTTGTTTTATGACCATGAATTTACAGTACTACTTTTGGTATGCTTTGCCTGTCGCTGCTTTTTAAATTTTTATATAAGATAGCAACATGCTCTTAATCACCATACTCTTAGTAACATAGCATGCTTAACACGCTATTCATACTATAACAATTAAGTCATATAACCCTATCAACTTGACATCATAAGCTATAGGGTTGATTTGCAAGCAAATGATGACGCTTTGTAAATGCTAGCAACACAAAACGTAACCGCTATAACAAATTTAGCTTATTCATCAGCTTGGTAAAGCTTTATTTCTGAGCTTGTATTTTTGCCGGTGAAGACCCATCTTTTAGATAGTGCACTAATAATCATTAATGATGATTGGCGTACACACTACAAAATTAGTCTCGCATTGAGACATTTATTTTTGAGATATTTTGATATCAATTTATCTTATTTAAATATAAACAACAATGCCCTTCTATCATTTGAACGATTTGAATAATTACACTATATCAAAGCAGCTTATTTATCATATTCATTATTTATAACGGACCCTTTTATGACTTCTATTTCTCAAGAGCTACACCTTGTCGATTTTGCCAATACTGCGCCAGCTACCTTACAACAGCAAGTGATTAGTGCTATTGACGCTGCCAATGCATTTCTTGATGAATTAACGGTAATGACAGATAACAAGGAATCAGAGAACGCTCTAAATACTGAGCAAGCGCTGACCGATATAAAAAACTTTGATCATATCAACTTGGCATTAGATCGCAGTTGGGGAATTTTATCGCATCTTAATAGCGTGATGAGTAACGATGAGATTCGTCATGTCCATCATGAGCTGTTACCAAAGCTGTCTGCCTATGGCACGCGAGTCGGTCAGCATCAACCGCTATTTAGCCGCTATCAAACTATCGTCGATGACAAGGTATTCTTTGCAGCCCTTGAGCCAGCTCGAGCACGTGCTATTGAGCTTGCGCTACGCAGCTTCGAGCTATCAGGGGTCGCATTACCAAAAACTGAACAAGAAAAATTTGCCGCGATTCAAAGCAAGTTATCTACCTTGTCAGCAACTTTTTCCGACCATGTGTTAGACGCCACTCAAGCTTATGCGTTGCCGCTTAAAACAGAACAGTTAGCAGGTTTGACTGAAAGTGGTTTGGCATTAATAGCCGATGCTGGTGAGCAATATAAAACAAGCCAGCTTGCAAATGGTTCGCTCACGCAAGCAGAGATTGATGCCTTACCAATGCCTTATTATGTGGCAAGTTTGAACATTCCTGTCTATCTTGCCATCATGACCCATGCCGACGATCGCAATCTGCGTGAGACTTTATATCGTGCTTATGTTACTCGTGCCTCTGAGTTTGATGAGCACACCAATGCCAAGGGCGAATCATTAAATAACGCCGATATTATGAGTGAGATTTTGCAACTACGTGAGCAAAAAGCCAAATTGCTAGGTTTTAATAACTATGCAGAGGTATCGCTATCGACCAAAATGGCAGATAGTGTGGCAGAAGTAGAAAGCTTTTTGCATGATTTAGCGGTGCAAGCAACGCCAACTGCTGAGCAGGATTTGGCACAATTGCAAAAATATGCGCAGGATTATGGTATTAAAGATTTGCAGCCATGGGACAGCGCTTATATCGCTGAGAAAGTAAAACAAAGCGAATTTAGCCTATCACAAGAAGAAATCCGCCCATACTTCCCGTTACCAAAAGTAATTAGCGGCTTATTCGCCATTGTTGAGCGTTTATACGGCATCAAAGTACAAGAGCAAAATGAATCTGTGTCGCGTTGGCACGATGATGTTCGTTTTTATCAATTATTTAATGCTGATGACAATCTGCTTGGCGGTTTCTATTTTGATTTATTTGCCCGTAGTGGTAAACGCGGCGGCGCTTGGATGAGCGGCTTTCAGTCACGTTATAGTTATGACGAACAAAACCATCAGCAGCTACCAGTATGCTTTATGGTCGGTAACTTTACCCCAGCGCTCGATGGTAAGCCAAGCTTATTGACCCATGATGAAGTCGTTACCTTATTCCATGAGTTCGGTCACGGTTTACATCATCTTTTGACTCAAGTCACTGTAAGTGATGTTGCTGGCGTCAATGGTGTAGAGTGGGATGCTGTCGAGCTACCAAGCCAGTTTATGGAAAACTGGGCATGGGATGCGGAAGGTATTGAGCTGATTAGTAGTCATGTCGAAACAGGCGCGCCATTACCAAAAGACAAACTTGATGCCCTATTGGCCGTTAAAAACTTCCAAAGCGGACTTCAAGCTCTGCGTCAAATTGAATTTGCATTGTTTGATTTATTAATTCATGCACAAACGCCAGCGCTTGATTACAAAGGTATATTAATGACTCTAAATACTGTACGTCATGATATTTCGATTATGCAGACACCAGACTATAACCGCTTTGCCAATGGTTTTAGCCACATCTTTGCTGGCGGTTATGCGGCAGGTTATTATTCTTATAAATGGGCCGAGCTACTATCTGCCGACGCCTTTAGTAAGTTTGAAGAAGACGGTATTTTTAATCCTGTGACTGGTAAAGCCTTCCGTGAGACCATTTTATCCGTTGGTGGTAGCTTCCCTGCCAAAGTAAACTTTGAGAACTTCCGTGGTCGCAGTGCCAGTATCGATGCTTTGCTACGTCATAGTGGTTTTATAGATACCAAAAACCAGACTAAAAATAGTGCTGCTGCTAATGCTGCAACCACACGTGAGGTGATTTAGATGCGTTATCAATCGACGCGCCCAAAGCGGCAATTTCTATCGGGTGTTCGCTGCCCTAAGTGTCAAACGATGGATGCTGTGGTACAAATAAATATCGTCACTCCAGAACCTGATGAGTATATCGAATGCACATTGTGCGGACATAGCGAACATCGTCCCGATCCTGATGCTATCAGTGCCAAGAACCATCTTGAGGATCAACTTATCCGTGATGCAATGCATACCGGAACCAGTGGTACAGTCAAATTTAAATAAAGACTGATTAAACCCTGAGTATCAAATAGTCATATCTCATTACCGTTGTAAATGAGGTTATAACTACTGGCCTATCTAGCAATAGATGGGCTTTTTTATTTCGAGTTTGCTATAGTATGGCAACTAATATCTCAACCTAAATTGACTGTAGAATGAAAAGCCAAAAAATGCGTCCTTTACCCAATAAAGCTTCAAGCAAAAAAACCACTAAGACTGCCAACTTTAATAAGCCGCGCCCAAAATGGTGGTTTGGTATTCTATTAATTGTATTATTGGTTGGTTATTTAGTTTGGAAAAGCATGGCATCTCAGCCTAATTATACCACTGCTGAAAACTTACCAGTTACTTCCGAACAAGATGAGCCTACACGAATTGCTTCCGTGCCATTAGAAGATGACGTTAGGGATGTTATTAATGATGAAAATCAAGACAGCGCTAACATAACTGATTCTAATATCTCTAACCCTAAAGCCATCTTAGAAGCCCCATTACCAGAAACAGACAGTTTGGCAAAAGAAGAAATAGATCGTTTAGAAGATGAGCGCAAGCGCCTAGTCGAACAAGAAAAGCTCGCTGCTGAGCAGATTACGATGACCAAGAAATTGACAGAATTGAAGGCGGAGGAGATTGCTTTACTCGAGCAACAAATCGCTCAATTAGAGATCGATACTGCTGCTAAAATGGAAGCTAAATAATAACAATACTAAATAAAACCTAATGCTAAACAACGTATAATTTTATATAGAAGATGAATGATGGCAACTTTGCAACTCACTCACGCCCCTATTCTAAATAGTAGCGCGCAGCTGCTTATACTGCCAGTCAACACTGCTGGTATCCTTTTAGACACTATTCTTAGTAGAGCCAAAACCTTATACCCTGATAACTATCAACGTTACTTCCGTGCTTGCCGTGATAGTAGCCTAGCAGTAGGTAGCTGTTTGCTACATAAACGCTCACTTGAGCATGCTGGTCTAGGTATCAGTAGTAATGGTAACCAACCAAGTTATATCGCCAACCTCGTCATCTCAGACCACCCTTATCATCCAACAAGATTACGCTGGTTAATGGCTGCTTTAGGCGATTTGCAGCAACAGCTCATACCACTAATACGTTATCAAGGTATTCGCAGAGTTGCCCTACTAGCACGTCCTCTTATTTTTAATAAGCCACAACAAAATAGTACCGATGAATCCAACATAGAAAATCTGATTCCTCTGGATTGGCATACGCATATTTTACCGTTACTGACGCAAGCGCTAAAAAATTTACCTAACATTCGCATCGATATTCATCTGCCAAAAGACATTACCTTATAACAGCTTATTTTGATATCCGTTGTTATTTACGCCCATAAAAAAACCGCCTTGAACACTCATAATAAGTGATTCAAAGCGGTTTTTTAAATATTAACGCTATCAAATATCAAGCATTAGTTTTGCTCAATACCTTTCATGGTCAGTTTAATACGACCACGGTTATCCACGTCTTGTACCAATACTTTAACGATTTGACCTTCTTTTAGATAGTCAGAAACGTTTTCTACGCGCTCATCAGCGATTTGTGAGATATGTACCAGACCATCAGTATTTGGCAATACGTTAATAAAGGCACCGAAGTCAACGATACGAGCAACCGTACCCTCGTAAGTTTTACCTACTTCAACTTCTGCTGTGATTGCTTCGATTTTAGCAATCGCCAATTTGGTTGCTGCTTTGTTTTCACCAAAGATACGAATAGTACCGGCATCATCGATATCAATAACGGCACCAGTTTCTTCGGTTAGCTGACGAATCGTCGCACCGCCTTTACCGATAACATCACGGATTTTGTCCGGATTGATTTCGATAACCGCGTAGTTAGGTGCATGAGCATTGATTTCAGTACGGCTCTCAGGCAATACTTTGTTCATCGCGTCTAAGATATGGATACGACCAGCATGCGCTTGTTTTAACGCTTGTTCCATGATATCTGGGGTAATACCTTCGATTTTGATATCCATTTGCAGGGCGGTAATACCGTCTTTAGAACCAGCCACTTTAAAGTCCATATCGCCAAGATGATCTTCATCGCCTAGGATGTCAGACAATACAGCAAAGCGCTCGCCTTCTTTGACCAAGCCCATCGCAATACCGGCAACCGGTGCTTTAATTGGTACGCCCGCGTCCATTAATGCCAAGCTTGCGCCGCAAACAGAAGCCATTGACGATGAACCGTTTGATTCAGTGATCTCAGATACCACACGGATAACGTATGGGAAGCGATCGCTATCAGGCAGCATCGCTTGTACACCGCGGCGCGCTAGACGACCATGACCGATTTCGCGACGTTTAGGAATACCTTCACGACCCGTTTCGCCTACTGAGAAATGTGGGAAGTTATAATGCAGCATGAAATGATCACGGATTGTGCCCGCTAGCGAGTCAATCATGTTTACGTCACGAGTATTACCAAGCGTGGTCGTTACTAATGCTTGAGTTTCACCGCGAGTAAATAGTGCTGAACCATGAGTAAATGGCAAGACACCGACTTGTACATCAAGCGCACGAACGGTTTCTAAATCACGACCGTCAATACGTGGCTTACCTGACAAGATATTGTCACGAACGGTGCGATATTTTAGATCGTTATAGATTTCTTTTAGCTCAGATACTGTATCAGCATAGCCTTCTGACTCAGCGTCTCCAGCAAGGGCTGCAATAGCAGCGTCTTTAATTTCATCAAGCTTGCTGTAACGAGCTTGCTTATCAGTGATGGTATAAGCGTCAGATACTTGCGTACCAAACTGCTCTTTCATACCAGTCTCTAACGCTTGATCGCGTACAGGAGCAGTATATTGCTGCTTAGCAGTACCGATTTCTGCTGCCATTGAAGCAATGTTATCGATAACGATTTGCTGCTGCTGATGACCGTATAAAACCGCACCTAGCATTTGATCTTCTGACAGCTCTGCCGCTTCAGATTCCACCATCAATACCGCAGATTTAGTACCAGCGACTACCAAGTCAAGATCACTTGCTTTAAGCTCTTCAAGGGTCGGGTTTAGTACGTATTCACCGTTAATAAAACCAACACGGGCTGCCGCAACAGGACCATTGAATGGGGCATCAGAGATAGCTAATGCCGCTGAAGCACCGATAAGTGCTGCGATATCCGCTGATTGGGTTTTATCAGATGACACCACTGTCGCTGTGATTTGAATCTCGTTCACATAACCTTCAGGAAATAGCGGACGGATTGGGCGGTCAATCAGACGCGAGGTCAAGGTTTCGGACTCGCTCGCACGACCTTCACGTTTACCGTAAGCGCCTGGTATCTTACCTGCAGCATACATTTTTTCTTGATAGTTAACCGTTAATGGAAAGAAGTTTTGACCTTCTTTAGCATCAGACTTTACAACCGCAGCTACCAATACAGTAACGCCGCCCATATGGACTAAAATAGAGTTGGCTTGGCGCGCAATACGTCCAGTCTCGATGACAACCTGTTGGTTGCCATATTGAAACTCACGCTTAATGGTATTAAACATTGTCATATAATTTTCCTAATATTGACTGACGAAATAATATCAGCAAAAAAACACTGATATCTGTCATTAAAATTCTTTGTATATAGCTTTTAATAGACCGTCTTTATACTTGTAAATCCTGTCTATAAAAACTATTATTATCAAATACTTATCTTATGTAATTGGCTGGTATAGAACGCGCAGCCATACATATGAATTAATACTAAAATTCGGTTTACTATAGCGATTATTTAAATCTTTATAGCATCAAAATCGCCCCATCTATGGAGCCTTTCAACTTCGTTACTTATGCATTTCTGTCTATAATAAGCAATACAATGAAACCTAGAAAGCATTATTTTACAGTGATTTATGGTCATTGACCAATCAAATACCCCACTGTCTATTTATTCAAAATACTTACTACTTAGTAAAATATAAGCTTTTTTAGCGACTTAAGCTTATACCATACTGATAAGCATAAAAAAACGGCGTGAAACTATTCCACACCGTTTTTAGAAAAATCTATTGTATCGATATTAACAAGCAAGTTCCAACTGGCTGCGCAAAAACTCTAAAATACTGCCTGATTAAGGCATCTTTTGTTTCAACGACCACTTGTACTACTGTCGTCAAATTAACGACGTAGACCTAACTGGCTAATAAGGGTGGTATAGCGACCAAGATCTTTACCTTTTAGGTAATCAAGCAATTTACGACGGGTGTTAACCATACGGATAAGACCACGGCGGCTATGATGATCCGCTTTATGAGCTTTGAAATGGTTTTGTAAATCGTTGATACGAGCACTTAACAAAGCTACTTGAACTTCTGGTGAACCTGTATCGTTTTCGCCACGTTGGTACTGAGCAATGATTTGTTCGCGATCGGCATTAGTTAGCATAAATCTCTCCGGCAATGCTAAAAATCTACAGTTCATCAATAAATTTTAATGAGTGTAAAATGATAGAATAAATGAAATAGTCTGACTGACATTCGGGACAACCCTGCATTACTAGAGTTGACCTAGTGTACGACAAGCTCAATAAGTTGTACTTTCATTTGAATAAGACTCCAAGTAATACACTATTACCCAATCCCTATTTATATAAAGGTTTGAAATAAAGCTTATTACTTAAGCACATTCTAAATGTGAGGGCAATTATAACAAAAAACTGCTGAGCTAACAGCAGTTTTTTGTTATGGTTTATAGGCTATATCTAGAGAGTATATCAAACAATATCTTTAAAAATGACAGACTAAAATTCTGTACTATCGGCTATTTTTATTTTTAATACCATCTTCGTTCACGGTACCACCAAGATCATCATCTTCTAGAGGCACAGTCGTCGCTTCTGCTAAGCTATCTGGAGCAACATCTTCGCTAGGATTTATATCCTCTGCAAGATTGTGAATTTCCTGCTCTTGTTCGTCCATATTCTTTACTGAATCACTCATAGTGGCTCCTAATTATGGTTATTTTTGGGCCTTTCTTTACTAATAATTTATTAATTAATAGTGAGCACATTTAAGCTAATTCTTATAGTTCGCACTATCTATAGTGATAATAAATTTAAATAATCTATTATTGGTCTTTTTTAGTGTTTTCTAAATTATCGGCTACATGCTCAGCGGCAGTGTCGGTATCTTTCGTATTATTACCTTCAGTTTGTTCTTCAAGAGCTTTGATTGCCGTATCTGAACGTTGTTGCTCAAGCTTGGTATCGTTTGGATTAGGGTTTGACATAGTGTTTTCCTTTTTTAGATTTACTTATAAAAAGTTCTAAGAACTGAAATTTAGTAACAGCTATCTAATTACGAGAGTGCTTTATCAATCGCTTCTACAAAATTCTTAATATCGTCTGGGTTACGTGAGGTAATAAGATTACCATCTACCTGTACGCTTTTATCTACAAATTTTGCCCCAGCATTTTCTAAATCAGTTTGTAACGTCTTATAGGCAGTTAACGTTTTGCCTTTGGCAATGCCAGTATTGATGAGAGCCCAAGGAGCATGGCAAATAACAGCTAATGGTTTATTTGCATCGTTAATAGCGTTAATAATATTATGGGCTTCTTTATTACCACGTATCGTATCCGCATTAACTGTGCCGCCAGGCAAGACTAAAGCATCGTAATCCGCTACTTTTGCGTCTTTAGCAAAAATATCAGCTGTGAAAGTATCACCTTTATTGACATCTTGCTGCATTGCTTGAACTTCTTTATCCTCATTAGTAGTAATAAGAAGCGTTTTATAACCTTTGGCTTTTAATTGGTTATTAACCTCCTTATACTCTGCCTGTTCAAAGTTATTGTGCAATAAAAAAGCAATGGTTTTCATAATATTCCTTATATTTCTTGATTAGTTCTTCGATATTTTTTTAATTACCTCTAAATTTAACTGTATGCCTTTATATTAGTTAATGTCTTATTATTTTTATGTTTAGGAATTATTGTTATTTATTTTAATTTTTATTATGTGCCTGTTTTTATTATTATAACTTTTCTTATTATGACTTTCTCCTTGTCCGTTTTTCCCTAGCCGACTTAACTAAGGTACAAAAAAAACAGGTTTCACTATAGGTGAAACCTGCAATAAAATGTGATGATATGTGACTTGTGTGAATTCTTAGTAAGTTTTACAGTTCTTGAGTGATAAAAATACTCGAATTCACCTACTTAAATTACAACTGAATCAACTTTTTAGGTTGTAATCGACCATTTAAGCTAACTGACCCTAAGCCGATAAATTCTTTTTGCTCATTTATAAGACGAATATCTATCGCTATTTCATGCGCCAATTGCTGCTCTTTAATATGGTTATCATCGTTAGTTTCCTGATGATTAATAGCGTTTTCATCCGTAGCTAATTGGTATTCGATCTTGGTAGTAATATAGCGCTGCAATTCAGCAGTGAGCTGGTCAATGACATTCAGGCGTTGACCCATCTGTACACGTGCACACTGCTCTGTCGTCAGCATAAGCTCGGCTTCGAGATTAACACACGCATCCACAGGCAATAAATGCGTCTGACGACTTTCTAATGCTAATGTTTCTAGGTCTGACAAAGTAATGGCATCATCTATGCTAAAGTCACCTACTTGAAGACGGCGCAATGCGGTTAAATGGCCTAACGTGCCTAGGACTTTAGCGATATCTTCTGCCAATACGCGCACATAGGTACCTTTAGAGCAAGTCACCGTTAGCTGTACTTTCTCATCATCGATAGCTTTTAGAGTAATTGCTTTGATCACTATATCTCTTGATGGTCTATCTATCTCAATACCAGCGCGGGCATACTCGTAGAGTTTTTTGCCATCCTTCTTTAAAGCAGAATACATCGGAGGAATTTGCTGCTGCGCCCCTAAGAATTGCTGAGCGACAGTATCTAGCATCACTATATCGAACGATGGAATAGCGGTCTGCGCAATGATTTTTCCGTCAGCATCACCCGTATCTGTCTGACTACCAAGTAAAATCGTCGCTTGATAAGATTTATCAGCATCAAGTTGATAATGACTAAACTTAGTCGCTTCACCCAAACAGATAGGCAATAAGCCAGTTGCCATCGGATCAAGCGTACCCGTGTGACCAGCTTTTTTACTATCATGATTTGGTGATTTAAAAAGATACTTTACCTTTGATACCACCTGCTGTGAAGTCATACCTTGAGGTTTATCTACTAATATAACACCCGAGACCTTGACTTTGGTAGGCACTTTATTAGCGCTATTATCAGCTTGCGTAGAAGCTTTTGTAGAGGCTATCGTCATGATTGTTTTTGTACCTTTTTACTCTTCGTTTTCAGACTCGTCAGACTCATTTAGCTCAGTTTTGCTGACGGCTTGACTGATTAAATCCATCATATAGTTACCACGTGCGGTAACTTCATCGTAGTGAAAACGCAGACGCGGTGTGGTACGTGTCTTTAAGCTGTGGCTAAGCTCAGTACGCAAAAATCCTGCCGCTTTATTAAGCACTTTAACGCTTTCTTCGTGATTTGACATGGTCATAGCATCATTAAGCTCAGGCTCCATGATGGTGACATAAACGTCAGCGTAGCCCAAATCCGGACTGACCTTGACGCTAGAGATCGTGACAAAACCGGTCAAACGCGGGTCATTGACGGCGTCACGAATAAGAACAGCAAGCTCACGCTGAATCTGATCAGCTAGACGTTGTAAACGTTGATTCATGTTATTACCTTATTTTCGATATGACTTGTCTTCATTAAATAGTTTATTTATCAATAAGTTTGAAGACTAAAATTTTTGGAGATTAAAATTGTTGAAAAAGGCCTAGCAGGATGTACCTGTTAGGCCTAAGTACAGCTGAATACTGATAAAATAGCTAATATGCCCTGCTTAATAAGCAGTTTGTATATTAGCTACCTTAGTTTTAAGCAGTGACTTTAGATAGTACGTGCGAACTCTTGAATTTCAAAGACTTCAATTTTATCGCCGGCTTCTACATCATAACCGCGAACGGCTAGACCACATTCCATACCGGTACGTACTTCATTGACGTCTTCTTTATAGCGACGCAATGACTGCAATTGACCGGTAAAGATAACTTGGTCATCACGCAATACACGGATAGGCTTGTTGCGATAAATTGTACCTTCAACTACCATACAACCGGCAGCAGCACCAAATTTACTAGAGCGGAATACTTCACGAACGTCTGCAACACCCAAGATTTTTTCACGATGTTCAGGCGCAAGCATACCACTCATCGCAGCTTTAACATCATCAATCAAGCCATAGATAACACTGTAGTAGCGAATATCCATATTTGCTGCATCTGCTTTACGGCGTGCAGTTGCATCTGCGCGGACGTTGAAGCCTAGTAATACTGCTTCGCTAGATTCAGCTAAAGTAACATCAGATTCAGAGATAGGACCAACGCCTGAGCTGATCACACGAACTTTAACTTCGTCCGTTGATAACTCGTTCAATGCAGCAAGTAATGCTTCAAGTGAACCACGAACATCTGTTTTTAGAACAATGTTTAAGAATGATACATTACCTTGTTCCATCTGATCGAACATGCTTTCTAAACGCATCGCATTTTGACGCTCAAGCTGACGCTCACGCTCACGATTGGTTCTGAAATCTGCCACTTCGCGCGCTTTTTTCTCATCTGTTAAGACTAAGAATTCGCTACCAGCTGCTGGCGTTTCAGGTAACCCTAAAATCTCTACAGGAATTGAAGGACCAGCGGATTTAATACGCTGACCATGCTCATCAGTCATCGCACGAACTTTACCGTAATGCTCACCTGCCAAGACTAAGTCGCCTTGTTTCAATGTACCTTTTTTGACCAGTACACTCACAACCGGACCACGACCTTTTTCAAGTCTTGACTCGATAACCACACCTTGAGCAGCACCATCTAATGGCGCTTCTAGCTCCATCAGTTCAGCTTGTAGGCTGATGAGTTCTAACAGCTCGTCAATACCGTCACCAGTTTTGGCTGAAATGCGGGCCATCGGGGTATCACCGCCCCACTCTTCTGAAACCACTTCTTTAGCCGTTAATTCATTCAGTACACGATCAGGATCGGCACTAGGCTTATCCATTTTATTGATAGCAACAATGATAGGTGTACCAGCGGCGCGAGCATGATCAATCGCTTCTGCAGTTTGTGGCATCATACCATCATCAGCAGCGACAACGATTACAACGATATCCGTTGCTTGTGCACCGCGTGAACGCATGGCACTAAATGCCGCGTGACCTGGGGTATCAAGGAAAGTGATAACACCGCGATCCGTCTTCACATGGTAAGCACCGATATGCTGGGTAATACCGCCCGCTTCACCAGTCGCGACTTTTGTTGCGCGAATTTTATCTAATAGTGATGTTTTACCATGGTCAACGTGACCCATGATAGTGACCACAGGTGGACGCGTTTGCACGTTACTGCTGCGCTCATCAACGGCGTCTTGTAGATCGTCTTCAACTTTAGTATCACTAACCGGTACTGGATTATGACCCATCTCTTCTACGATTAGACTGGCTGTTGCTTGATCAATCGTATCGTTTTCGCGAGCAATTTCACCCATTTTCATAAGTAACTTGGTTACTTCACGGGCTTTGACCGCCATACGCTGAGCAAGATCAGAAACCGTGATTTGCTCACTGATTTCTACGTCATAAACGATTTTTTCGACAGGTTTTTCAAATTTATGCTGTGAGGCTTGCGTTGAACGTAAACCATTTTTACGGTTTTTAATTTCACGCTCGTCTTGATTTTTACGACGACCACGGCCACCACGAGCACTAGTAGTACTGGTACCACGCTTGATTTCGCGACGCTCTTTTTCAAACGACTCTTCTAATGCATCACCGACCAAACCTTCTGCCAATGGTTCATCTTTACGAACTTCAGTCGTTGGTTGATCAGTATATTGACCAGCCATTTTACGCATTTGCTCAAGTGTACGCTTTTGCGCTTCTTCAGCTTGGGTACGGCGTGTTTCAGTTTCGATTTCACGTAGACGTGTTTCTTCTTTCTCACGTAATTCGCGAGCCTTACGCTCAACAGCCGTTTCAACTTTTGGTTTCGTCGCCGCAACTTTCTTCTTAGGCTGTTCTTTTGGCTTGACCTCAACTGTGGTCTTACCACCTTTTTTCACAACCACTGAGGTTGAGATATCATCGTTCTTGTCACTAGACTTCTTGCTAGAACCCAAACTTGCACGCATTGCAGCTAGGGTCGCTGCTTGACGATCCTCAGATTTTTTCTTGGTAGCAGCACGATCTTCAGCATCTTTAGCAGCACGCGCTTGCGACTCAATCATCGCTTGCTCACGCGCAGCCAATTCTTCAGCCATTTTTTCTGGATCAGGCTTTTCGAACACTTTCTTTTTACGTACTTCAACATTGACACTCTTAGATTTACCTGAAGAGCCGGTCACGCGTGCGGTACTAGTTGTCTTAGACTTCAGACTAATGCGACGCTTTTCTTCCTGACCATGACTTTGCTTTAAATACGTCACCAACTTTTCCTGCTCAAGCTCAGTGACTAGGTCACCCTCTGCGCGCGCAGGCAGTCCAGCATCTACCAGTTGCTGTTGTACAGCACTTGCGGTTTTGCTTACCATATCTGCCAGTTCTTTGACGGTCTTATCTGCCATTTATTATCACCTACTGTCTATTATTTGCTATATGTTCAATTCAGTTGTTGGCTACAAATGATTGGGGTAAGGCTGATATAGATGTTGCTCATATCAGCACTTTATTATCGATAGCATATCACCAAAAGACAGCGATATGCAGTTACCGCTTATTCATTGAACCAAGATTCCCGAGCTTTCATGATGAGTTTTCCTGCAGTTTCGCTATCTAAGTCTTCGATATCTTCTAAGTCGAAGACGGCTTGTTCTGCCAAGTCATCTACGGTAATGATATCTTTTTGAGCCATTTTATAAGCCCAGCTGACCGTCATACCTTCAAGATCTTGTAGTTCTTGACTTGGCTCTTTCATGTTCTGTTGTTTGACCAATTCGTCGGCGATGACCACTTCTTTTGCACGCTCTTGAATCATCTCAATCGCTTCATCATCCAAACCTTCAATATCATAGAAAGTTTCAGCTGGTACATAAGCCACTTCTTCAATACTGGTAAAACCAATATCAACAAGCGCTTGTGCTAAGTCTTTATCAACTTCTAAACGTTCATAGAATAGTTCAATAAAGGCTTTAGATTCGTTTGCTTGACGCTGCTGATACTCTTCTTCTAGCATCATATTGAGCTTATAGCCGGTCAGCTCAGAGGCTAAGCGTACGTTTTGACCTTGTGAGCCAATTGCGCGCGCCAACTGATCATTGGTGCTAAAAATAATATCAGCCGTTTTTGTATCTTCATCTAAAATGATACTACTAACGTCTGCAGGCTCTAATGCGCTGATGATAAACTGGGCAGGATCGTCTGACCAAACCACCACATCAATACGCTCGCCATCAAGCTCTTGCTGTACTGCTTGGATACGTGTACCACGCATACCGATACAAGCACCAACTGGATCAATACGATGATCATTGGTCTTAACCGCTATTTTAGCACGAGTACCCGGCAAGCGAGCGACATTACGAATTTCGATAATTTGTTCTGCAATCTCAGGCACTTCTTTTTGCATCAATGCCGAGAGCATTTCAGGGTGGGTACGTGATAATAGCAATTGTGCGCCGCGGTTTTCACGGTTCACATGATACAAAATAGCGTTGATACGCGATTTTGCACGTAGCTGCTCACGTGGCAACATCTGATCACGTGACAAATAACCTTCAGCGTTATCACCTAAATCGATAATAAAACCATCACGAGTCTGTTTTTTGACTTCGCCATACATCATCTCACCAACACGTGGCTCAAAAGCATCGGCTACTAGATTACGTTCAGCTTCACGAATCTTTTGGATGATAACTTGCTTGGCTTGAGTGGCAGCAATACGACCAAATTCGATCGACTCAATTTGCTCTTCTTTGATATCACCGATTGACCATTCTTCTTGATCAAGGTCAGTAATTGCAAGCTGACAAGCAGGCATTTCATGGTCTTCATCTGCAACCACTGTCCAATAACGATAAGTATCATAATCGCCGGTTGCACGGTCAATTGACACCCGCACTTCTACTTCCGGCTGATCGGTGTATACTTTTTTCTTAGTCGAGACGACCAAAGCATCTTCGATTGCTTCAAAGATATCTTCAGGATTCAAGCCCTTCTCGTTACTGACAGTTTCTACTACCGTTAAGATTTCACGACTCATGCTATACCTGTCCTATCATTTTTAATTGACTTAAATTTTATAATTTTTAACTTACTCTATATTTTCACCATCAGCCATCTAAGCTATTAGACTAACTGTATTTACACATAAAACGCTTTACTCTAATAGCGAATAGATTAAGCATCTTCATAAATTAAATTGGCTTTATCGATATTACTTAATGCAATCTCAAACTGCTCGCCATCAGTGGCGGTTAGCTTTAAAGAGCTGGCATCAATACTATCTAAAGTACCAGTCGCTTTACGGCGCTTCTTATCACCTTCACCAATTGCTTGTATCAAACGTACGCTCACTGTTTGACCAACATAGCTATGCATCTGCTCATCTGAGAAGAAAGCACGATCAAAACCAGGTGAAGATACTTCTAAAATAAACTCGCCAGCAATTGGATCATGAACCTCTAGGATACCGCTCACTTGATGATTTACTGCGGCACAGTTTTCAATCGTTACTTGCTTATCTTGGGCTTTATCTTCTGGCAATGCCTCAATATAAATGCGTAACAAAGAGCGATTACCCTGTGGTGCAAACTCTATACCCCATAGTGCCACATCGCAAGCCGCGACGGCAGGGGCAATGATATTGGTCAATTCTGTAACTTTGGTCGAAAGCTTCATAATCTGTTTATCTTTTCCTATTCACTGATCCATCTTACTTAATAAATACTACTGAAGTTTTTCTTCATCATTATTTATTAAGAACCTATCGTTATTGAAAGCGAAATGATTGTTTTATGCTTAAAGTATAAACACAAATTATATCTACTGGGTGTGTATATCAGGGTAAGCCTGACAAATATCAAGCTCAGCCGCGCCATGCTTTTATTACTTATAAAGCAGTACTATCGATAAAAGAGTGAGGGATAAAAGATAGTGTGCTTAAGTATCAACGCGCCATGAATGGCATGTGACGACAAGCTGCTATAGATGGTATCGCACTCTATAGACATAGAGCTTAGCATAACTAGGATAGATATCGCGATGACACAGACCGTCAGATACAAAAAAACCCACAAGCATAATGGTGGGCTGATTGTTACTGACTAATTTAGTGTGCAATACATCAGTATAAAAAGTGGTAGCGGGGGCTGGATTTGAACCAACGACCTTCGGGTTATGAGCCCGACGAGCTACCAGACTGCTCCACCCCGCATCAATCTATGGTGCATATTATATGGGGATTTTATAGTAGTGTCAATCTTTATTTAAAATAAATTTAAATTAAAAATCTTACCTACTTATAAACAACTCACTTAATACGATACAACTTTAAAACTTGGTGCGATTGGGGGGACTTGAACCCCCACAGCTTGCGCCACCACCCCCTCAAGATGGCGTGTCTACCAATTCCACCACAATCGCATTACTCTAACTGCTCTATCTGTATACTTAATACCCATTAATAGTTGACGCGTAAGGTAGGCATCAAAGGCTTAAAACTTGTAAAAACAGAAAAAGCATTGTAAATGTAACGCTTTCAAATAGCAAGGGCTGCCTACTTAAAAAACGTAGAGTAACAGCAGCTACTGAGGATTTTGAGTCAAAGGGCGCGGCGTTTGTGGTGCTGAAACTGGCGCATCTAAACGAAACTGATCTTCTGCCTGCTTACGAGCATGAACCGCAAGGGTCATACTGGTGATAAAAAAGATGGCAGTCAATACGGCTGTCGCCCTTGTTAAGAAATTAGCCGTTCCTGCTGCACCAAATACCGTACCTGAAGAGCCGGCACCAAAAGAAGCCCCTGCGTCTGCCCCTTTACCATGCTGTATCAAAATCAAGCCAATCATGGCAATCGCCACAATAATATGCAGGGCTAATATAAACGTAAACATGGTGGCCTCTTTTGCCGCGTAATGACGACTGATAACGAAAAATAAATCGTGTGGTTTAATAGTGATAAAGATTGGCGGTAAATGACGCCATATCGATGATATAAATAGGGCGTATTGTACACGATTGCAAGGGCACTGTTAAAGCCACTTTTTCTAACTGTTAAAGACATTTTTTGAATCAGAAATAAAATAAAGACTCACACCTTTATTCAATCTAGCAATGATCTATTAAATACTGCCTTTAGTAAAGGCAGTAGCAATCGCTAAAAAGCTCTCTGCTTTTAGGGAAGCGCCACCAACCAAAGCGCCATCAATCATAGGATCAGCAGCAAAGCTATCGGCATTATCAGCATTAACACTACCGCCATACAAAACAGTCATATTAGATAAAGAATCGGCAAATCCTGCCAGCGTTTGTTTAATATGTTGATGATTGGAACTTACCTCTGCTACCGTTGGTACTTTACCAGTACCGATTGCCCATACCGGCTCATAAGCAATAATGAGACAAGTCGACAATATATCAAGAAGTTCTGCATGCTGTGCAACAAGCTCTTTGACTACCGCTAACTGATTATCGATGACTGTCAGCGTTTGCTTAGCATCATATTGTGCTTGGGTTTCACCAATACAAAATACCACGCCTAGATTTTGTGATAACGCATGAATCATTTTTTGCAATAAGGTATCGTTAGATTCTTGATGATACTGACGGCGCTCAGAATGACCAAGGATAGTCCATGTAGCTCCTGCATCCGCAATTTGCTGTGCTGAACACTCGCCGGTATAAGCACCTACGCTAGCGCTATGGGCACTGACGTCTTGAGCAGCGCATAGTACTGATGTGTCTTGAAGGCGACGATTGACTGCTGCTAAATGCACAAAGCTTGGTGCGACCATTATTTGACAGCGCGCGGAATTGTCGTGGCTAAGTTGCTTGGTTGTACTAATAGCAGCACATAAATCTTCCAGTAGCGCGTCAACGTCATGACTCGTTGCTGGATTCTGCTTCCAATTTCCAATGACCCAAGCTTGCATTCTTCTCTACCTTGTCTGATGTATGGCTGCCAATGTGGCTAATATACGCGCAAGTATAACAAAAATTTCACAAGTGCTATAGTATAGTGCGCTTCAAATCAGAACTGACCTTTTAACGAATTTTTTAATAAATTTTATTATAAGACTATTTTTTATTACACATTTTGATTGGACAATCACGCTATTGCCTATAGAACCTTTCAGCTCACGTAAAACTCTATATGATTCCCTTCATATAAGATAAAGTGCAGACAATAAAAATATGGGATAAAGTACAGGCAATAAATTCGTCTTATATCTCAAAACAATATTAAAAATGATTATTTTAAAAATATATGAAAGCGCAAGTTAGTTATCGATAGTTATCAACAATAAAATGGCGATTCATCAAGCATAATATAAGCCAGTAGCTTATATCAAAATATCGCTTACTAGATACTAAGCAAGGAGAAGTCTGAATGTCTATCACAACCAGTAAATATGGCGGCTTGGCACAGCAGCTAATTAGCGAAGGTATCGTAAGCGAAGCACACATGAAAGCGGCGCAGACAGATTCGCAGCAACAGCAAATAGGACTAGTCTCTTATCTCGTAGAGCACAAACTTGCCAATGCCTATCAATTGGCACAAATGCTATCGCAAGCATTCGGCGATCCTTTATTTGATCTCGACGCGCTAAGCTCGGACGTTATCCCAAAAGACTTGGTTGATGAAAAAATTGTACGTAAGTTTAATGCTTTGCCACTATTTAAGCGTGGACAACGCTTGTTTGTGGCGCTGAGTGATCCAACCCGTATAGATGCTATCGATGCAATTGCTTTTAACTCGCGGCTATCAATTGAAACAGTGGTGGTTGAAGAAGACAAACTCAAAAGGCGTATCGAAAACCTTTACGCTGATACCATGCAAAGTTTCGATAGCTTTTCTGATAACGATTTAAATATTGGCTTTGATGAAAGTGAAGAAGAGGACGGCGAGACTAAACTTTCTGATAGCGTCGAAGAAGCACCGGTCGTCAAGTTTGTTAATAAAATGCTGGTTGATGCTATTCGCATGGGCGCTTCAGACTTACATTTTGAGCCCTATGAAAAAAGCTATAGAGTACGTTTTCGAGTGGATGGCGTCATGCAAAAAATGGCCAATCCGCCCGTACAACTTGCGGGGAAAATTGCGGCGCGCTTAAAGGTGATGTCACAGATGGACATCTCAGAACGCCGTGTACCCCAAGATGGTCGTATTAAACTGAAGATATCTAAAGATAAAGCCATCGACTTTCGGGTAAGTTGCCTACCTACTTTGTTTGGTGAAAAGCTCGTTTTGCGTATTCTAGATCCCTCATCAGCCATGCTTGGTATTGAAGCATTAGGCTATGAATCTGACCAAAAAGATATGTTTTTGGAAGCACTACAAAAACCACAAGGGATGCTTCTGATTACCGGTCCTACTGGTTCTGGTAAAACCGTTTCACTATATACTGGTATCAACATCTTGAATACTGGTGATACTAATATCTCAACCGCTGAAGATCCGGTCGAGATTAACCTTGAAGGCATTAATCAGGTTAACGTAAACCCGAAAGTGGGATTGACTTTCTCCACTGCGCTTAAGTCATTTTTACGTCAAGATCCTGATATCGTGATGGTTGGTGAAATTCGTGACCTAGAAACCGCTGAAATTGCGATTAAAGCCGCACAAACAGGGCATATGGTACTCTCAACCTTACATACCAACTCTGCACCTGAAACCTTGACGCGTCTACGCAATATGGGTGTAGCCTCCTTTAATATTGCCACCTCCGTTAACTTAGTTATTGCCCAGCGTCTTGCTCGACGCTTGTGTAAAAATTGCAAAAAACCGTTAAATGTTCCCCGCCAAAGCTTGCTTGAACTTGGTTTTACGGAAGTTGACTTGGACAATCCAGACAATGTTATCTATGAGCCAGTGGGTTGTAATGAATGCCGCGAAGGCTATAAAGGACGTGTCGGTATCTATGAGGTTATGAAAGTTACGCCAGATATTTCCCGTATTATTATGGAAGACGGTAATGCAATAGATATCAAAGATGCGGCGCTCAAAAATGGTTTTAGAGACTTGCGTCGTTCTGGCGTTCTAAAGGTTCTACAAGGCGTGACCAGTATTCAAGAAATGATGCGTGTTACTTCTGAGTAATATAGTTAGCTATAAGAACTACTTTAGGTTCGCTATGAGTAAAGCCTTTTTGATACTTGTTATTTGATTCATACTTAATAATAATGAACGGTAGGAAAAATAAAACAGATATACACTGGTTTTTTGCGCTAAAATAAAGTATATCCAGCTAAAATATTGATCTCGTTTTAGCACCGCATTATTTCTATTGGACTCTATCAGTCCATTTTTCAAGGAAAGGGACATGGCAAAAGCTAAGACCGACATGCTGTTAGACTTTGTCTATGATGGCACCAATCGGCGCGGGCAGAAGGTAAAAGGCGAGACGACCAGTCGTAGCTTAGAGCTTGCCAAAGCCACGTTGCGCAAACAAGGTATAACCGTTAAGGGTATCAAGAAAAAGCCGAAACCTTTATATACCTTCAAAAAGTCTATCAAGCCTATCGACATTGCTATTTTTGCACGTCAGTTGGCAACCATGATGAAAGCTGGAGTACCATTAACCCAATCCTTTGAGATTGTTGCTGACTCCCTTGATAACCCAAGTATGAAAGACTTGGTATTACAAATTAAAGCCGATATTGAAGCCGGTGGTACCTTTGCATCGGCATTACGCCGACATCCACGCTATTTTGATGATCTTTTTTGCTCGCTTGTTGACTCTGGTGAACAGTCAGGTGCGCTAGAGACAATGTTGGAGCGAGTTGCTACCTATAAAGAAAAGAGCGAGCTGTTAAAAGCTAAAATTAAAAAGGCTATGAAGTACCCTATTGCGGTCATTGTAGTCGCCATCATTGTCACTATGATTCTACTGATAAAAGTAGTTCCTGTATTTTCAGATTTATTTGAATCTTTTGGTGCAGAACTGCCGGCTTTTACTCAAATGGTTGTAAATATGTCTGAGTGGATGCAAGCTTGGTGGTTTATTTTAATAGTAATGATTGGTGGCGCTATTATTGGATTTTCAGAAGCCAAAAAACGCTCAAAGAAATTTCGTGATTTATTAGACCGTGCGGTATTAAAAGCCCCCATATTTGGCAATATCGCTTATCAAGCAGTCATTGCGCGTTTTGCGCGTACTCTTTCTACCACCTTTGCCGCTGGTGTACCATTACTTGACGCTCTAGATTCTACTGCTGGTGCAGCCAATAATGTAGTTTTCTATAATGCTATCCAACAAGTAAAAAATGACGTATCTACTGGTCAACAACTGCAGTTTTCAATGCGCTCAACCAATGTATTCCCCAGTATGGCTATCCAAATGGTTGGCATTGGTGAAGAGTCTGGTAGTTTAGAAGAAATGCTAGATAAAGTTGCTGTCTATTACGAAAACGAAGTCGATAATGCCGTTGATGGACTAACTAGCTTAATGGAACCAATGATTATGGCGGTACTAGGGGTGTTAGTCGGTGGCTTGGTCATTGCTATGTATTTACCTATCTTCCAAATGGGTGCAGTAGTAGGTTAAAAACCAGTTAAGGGATAGCTCATTGATGCAATTTATACAGTTACTACAAGAAAATATGGCGTTGGCTTTAATTATTTTTGGACTGCTCGGACTTTGTGTCGGTAGTTTTTTGAATGTGGTGATTCATCGCATTCCATTGATGATGTTATCCGCTTGGCGACAAGAATGTAGCCAGTTTATGCATGAACAAGCAGATATGCCACGTGAGCATACGGCCCCGCTGATCGATATTGTTAATACTGATAAGCCGATTACCTTAAGCTGTCCTACTTCACGCTGCCCGCATTGCGCACATAAAATCAAATGGTACGAAAATATACCTTTAATCAGCTGGCTAGTACTACGCGGACGTTGCTCAGAGTGTAAAGCTACTATAGGGGTGCGCTATCCTATCGTTGAGCTGGCCACCGCACTGTTATCTGTCTTGGTTATTTATAAGTTTGGCGTAACTACAGCAGGGCTGTCTGCATTGGTTTTGGTCTGGACACTGATTGCCTTAACCGGTATTGATTTTGATACACAGCTGCTACCTGATCGTTTAACTTTTCCATTGGCTGGATTGGGACTCGCGGTAAACTCACAAGGTTGGTTCGTCTCCCCTACTCAGTCGATTTGGGGCTTGTTGCTTGGATTTTTATCGTTGTGGATTGTGGTCAAGGTCTTTTATTTGATTACCAAAAAACATGGTATGGGACAAGGTGATTTTAAGTTATTAGCAGTACTCGGCGCTTGGCTTGGACCAATGATGCTACCCTTGATTATTTTATTATCATCCTTGCTTGGCTCAATCGTTGGTATTATCCTGATAAAAAAACAAGGTGAAAGTAGACCGTTTGCCTTTGGTCCTTATATCGCGATTGCTGGTATCGTGGCTTTGTTATATGGTTCAGATATTGTCAGTTGGTATTTAGGGATGTATGCCTAATTAAGAGGCATTCCTCGACAATTATTTTAAATTCTCGTTTATTACTGTCATTACTCCTCTATCAGTCAGATAAGTACTTATTATGTCAAAATATACAGCAGCACCTTCCCCTTATTTGCATCAACCACAAGTACCTGAGCCTAAAAGCAAAACCTTAGTGGTGGGTTTAACGGGTGGTATTGGCAGTGGCAAATCAGCTGCTAGCAACTGGTTTGCGCAGCAAGGAATCGATATTATCGATGCAGATGTCATAGCCCATGAAGTGGTAGCTAAAGGTAGCGCTACCTTGCGTAAAATCAAAAGGAAATTTGGTGATTGGGTGTTAAATGCTGATGGTGAAATGGACCGACCTGCCGTACGAACGCATGTCTTTACCCATCCTGATGCGCTGATTGAGCTAGAAGCAATTACACATCCTGCCATACGTGAAGCAGCAAAAACACAGTTAGCAGCAAGTACTTCACCCTATGTGGTGTTAGCAGCGCCACTGCTTATTGAAGCGGCGGAGGCTGGGCTTGCCAATTTATGCCAGCGTATTTTGGTAATGGATGCCACCGAAGATACCCAGCTTGCGCGTGCCAGTCAGCGTGATGCTCAAAGCGTGCAAAAAATCAAAGCCATTATGGTCAATCAGCTTAGCCGTGAAGAGCGTAACCGTCATGCAGATGATGTGGTATTAAATGAAAGCGATTTAGCGGCTCTATATTTACAATTAGAGCCACTGCATCAAGACTACCTTACGCTTGCCCAGCAGCTAAAGTTCGCTGCCGATTAATCTCATATAAAGCCATACCAGTCGCTACACTGACGTTTAGGCTTTGTAAATTGCCATGTTCGTTACCTGACATCGGAATATAAACCAGCTCATCACAGCTTTCTGTTGTCAGGCGACGCATGCCCTCACCTTCTGAGCCCATGATAAGAGCGGTCTTGCCAGTCAAGTCTGCGGCATGGATTGGTTTGGCGTCAGCATTTAGCGCCGTACCAAAGACAAAGACGCCAGCATTTTTGATTTTTGTCAGCGTACGAGCTAGATTGGTCACGCTCACTATCGGCATCATCTCAGCCGCACCCACAGAAACTTTGGCGACCGTTGGTGTCAAACTTGCCGCATGATGCTTTGGACAAATGACTGCATCGACACCCATTGCCACCGCAGTACGTAAACAAGCGCCAAAGTTATGGGCGTCAGTGATTTGGTCTAGCACTAGTAGCAAACAATCCTCGCGTTCAGCAAGAGTATCTAACAAGCCTTCATCAGCAAAGCCTAATGGGCGAGCGTTCAATACCACGCCTTGATGTTGCGGGCTACCACAGAGCTGGGTAAGTTTGTCTTTTTGCGTGGGTTGAATACTAATGCCATTATCACGTGCTTGCGCCATAATTGCTTGCACATTACTGTCAGTCTCACGACCTTGTTGTACAAATAAGCTGAGCCCATCTAAAGGACGGTATTCGAGCAAGGCATCAATCGCATGAATGCCATAAAAATAGGTAGGTTTTGCCATAATAGGCCTATTGATTATAAAAAAGTGGGTATCGCACTGTGTAATAAAAACACGCGATAAAAATAGAGGTGTGTAATTGTAGCAACTAATGACTATCTTCATATAAATAATATGAGCAAAAAAAAGAAATAAACCTGATAAGATTTATCTCTTTTGAATAATTTTCTTGTTGGCGTCATCAACCCGCTAATCGTACTTTGAGGCGTATTAGCCTTCTAAATGGCAGATATACTGGACGATTTCTTCGGTACGTAAGTTAAAGCCACTATTACCTTCGACCACGAAAGATTGTCCTGCGCGGTAATAGCTGAAATCTTCTTCACCGTTTATTTTGACTTCACACTCACCGCTTGTAATTTCGATACGCTCAGAGGTATTGGTAATAAAGTGATAATGCTCGACCAAATTGTCGCAAGGTAAGATGATACCCAAGGTTTTATGACGACCGTCTTCGAACATAATGGTATGGCTTGAGCAACGACCATCGTACGATATCGTGGCTTGAGCATTGACTGTTACATTGGTAAATTGCGCCGCTGTCATAGTGGCTTCCTTATCAAATAATTATTGCCAAACTAAAACACCAAATTAAAAACTAAGCAACTTTATAGATGACTGTTATCCTACTCTCTATCAAAATCTGGTAGTAAGAGTTTATCATTATGTGAGATTATGCTACCACATTATATCTATAAAGTTTGTTACAGCGGCATGAAAGTTTCGCTTATTATCATAGTTGCAACGGATGTTATTGATTACCTTTATAATTTGTATTTAAGGTTATTTGCCACCATACTATCTTTAATTTTGTCCCTTAAATTTTTACTTTAATTGGCTTAGAGATGATACTTTTGCGTTATATGCAAGATTTATTGTCGGTCATGAGAGGCGTTGATGCTAGTATCATTAACTTTACATCAGTTTGCGTTGATTGCTCAGCACGAGCTGAGTGTCGCTGAAGGCTTCAATGTCATTACCGGTGAGACGGGTGCAGGCAAATCGCTATTGCTTGACGCCCTATCTTTATGTGTCGGCGAGCGCGCAGACAGTGCGATGGTTAGGCATGGCGCCGCTCATGCTGATATTTACGCGCAGTTTGATGTAAAAAGCAATAGCGTCATTGCTGAATGGTTTGCCAAAAATGAGCGCGCGCTGGAAGAGCCAGAAATACTGATTCGCCGCCAATTAAGTAATACAGGACGCTCAAAAGCGTGGCTAAATGGCACGCCTGTTAGTTTGGCTGAGCTTAAAAGTTTGGGCGCGTTACTGGTTAATATTCATAGCCAACATGCCCAGCAGGCTTTGTTAAAACCGCAATTTGTGGTGCAATGGTTAGATGCCATGGCAAAAATAACATCGCTTGCGTCGCAAACGATAACCAGCTATCAACACTATCAGCAGCTCAAACGCCGCGCTGACGAAATCGCTAGCCGTGAAGCCCAGCGTCAAGACCGTATCCAACTATTACAAAGCCAATTGGCAGATATCGCGCCGTTATTGGTTGTTAATTATGCAGAGGTCGAAGCGGAACATGAAGAGTTATCGAATATTGAAGCATTAATGACGGAGGCAAGCCATGGTCTGCATTTACTCGATAATGATACCGATGAGCCAGATGTGATGACCTTGCTTGGGCAAGCGATTAAGCTCTGCGACAATCAAATGAGCGTCAGTCAAACCTTTGAGCAAGCATCAGAGCAGCTACATTTAGCCCAACAACAAATTACCGAAGTGATCGGCCTGTTATCAGATTATGCTGAGCAGCAATTGCCTGACCCTGAACGTTTGCAGGCTTTAGACAACTTAATCAGCTTAGGTCATCGCTTATCACGTAAACATAGTTTGCCAGCTAACGATTTGATTGAAGAAGCAAAAGGTTGGAAGATTCAATTAGAGCAATTAGAAAACGAGCCAAGCAGTGATGCAATGGCAGCACAAATTGAGCAAGCGTGGCAAGAATATCTTGCGTTAGCGACTGAGCTTAATAAAGCCCGTAGTAAAGCAGCGCCTATTGTGAGCAAACAGCTGATTAAACAATTACAGCCGCTTGCCCTGCCTAATGCGCGCTGCGAGTTTGTCTTTACTAAAAAGTCCGATATCAGTCAGTACAACGGTCAAGGCTGTTATAATATCGACTTATTGTTTAGCGCCAACGTCGGTATGCCCATGCAGCCGCTACATAAAATCGCCTCAGGTGGTGAGCTATCGCGTATGGCACTGGTGATGCAAGTTCTACAAGCGACCAATGCAGATAATAATGCTGCCAAACCTATGCTGGTATTTGATGAAGTTGATGTCGGTATTAGTGGTGGTACCGCGCAAGTGGTTGGTGAGCTCTTACGCGCGCTTGGAAAAACGCAGCAATTACTTGCTATTACCCACCAAGCACAAGTCGCTGCGCAAGCGCATCAGCATATCTTGGTACAAAAACATCATGACCAGCAGACTGAAAGTGAGCTTGTCATCTTGACCGAGCGCGCGCAAGTGGATGAGCTGGCACGTATGTCTGGTGGTGTGATTATCACCGACGTCACCCGTGAACATGCCCGCAGTTTATTAACCGATGTTAAATAGTCATTTATTATTGATAATAAGCGAATTTTAACCGCTAAATACTTGCTTTAGTTGATTTTTTATTCATTATCGCCATATAGTGGTCTCTCACCCTTATTAGTAGGTTACATTTGTCTCTATGTCTAAAGCCAATTTGACCCATCATTTCTTAATCGCCGCGCCTGAGCTGTCAGACCCAAGGTTTGAGCAGGCGCTGATTTACATCTGCCGTCATGATAAACATGGCGCGCTTGGTCTAGTGGTCAATCGTCCGCTGGAGCAATCACGCGTGGGTAAGCTG
This sequence comes from Psychrobacter glacincola, assembly GCF_965118485.1. GTDB lineage: Bacteria > Pseudomonadota > Gammaproteobacteria > Pseudomonadales > Moraxellaceae > Psychrobacter > Psychrobacter glacincola_D. The sequence continues at coordinate 104,506 of NZ_CBCPJH010000009.1, forward strand.
TTAGAAGATTTAGATATTGAGGTCAGCGATCCGCAAGTGATGGAAGATTTACCGTTAGAAGGCGGTCCTATGTATCCGGAAGTTGGCTTTGTACTGCATACCGGTCAGCCTGAATGGGCATCCTCTTTTGCTATTTCAGAAAACGTCTGTATTACCACTAGCCAAGATATCCTTAGACGTATTGCAGCAGGTCAGGGCGTTGTTCATTATCAGCTCTGTTTAGGTCATGCCAGCTGGGGTAAAAAACAGCTTGATCGTGAGCTTGCTAACGGTGACTGGCTGGTCTGCCCTGCGGATTTAAATCTGTTATTTGATACACCATTTGAAGAACGTTGGCAAATTGCCGCTGACAAAATTGGCGTTAATTTTGATTATTTAAGCAGCGATATTGGTCATGCTTAACTAATATAATTGGCTTCATATATTTAGCACTATATGTTTAGCCTCATACATTTAATGAATACAGCCAAAAAAAACGATATAGGAAATAGCCATTACTATGGTACATAGCACCCTTATAATAGATAGCACAGATAGCGCCAATGCTATAAATAATGATGTAGATAGTGATAGCAGTGCTACTGAACCAACCATTAAGCCGCATCTTATTTTGGCGCTTGATTATGGGGTCAAAAAAATGGGTATGGCGCTAGGTAATAGCATCACCGAGACGGCACGCGCTTTTGATATTTTAGCGATGAATAATGGTCAACCTGATTGGGATAATTTGCTCGGTATTATCAAGGTCTGGGGCGTGACTAAAGTGGTCGTCGGTCTGCCTCTTAATATGGATGGCAGTAGCTCTATGTTGTCTAAACGTGCGCACAAATTTGCGCGGCGCCTAGCGCATCGATTAATGGAGCAGCATTTGCCTGTGACAGTGATACTTTTTGATGAGCGCTTAACATCAGTAGCAGCGCGCGAGATTGCGTGGGATAATGGCTGGATTAAACACGAGCGCGACCCAATTGATGATATTTCTGCCTGTATTTTGATGTCGACCTATTTTGCTGATCCTAATAGCAGTGTTGCCATCGATGCTATCAAAGCAGATTAAAAAGTGCCACTGATCTTTCCTATATCATCATTCTAAATCAATATATGACTGCTTATTATGACCACTGTTTCAAACCAAGCTTTGCAAAATAAAACGCAACATGGTTTTGCGCCGCTTGCCATTGCCCGTATTAAAGGCGCACAACGCGCAAACCAAATCGCGATTTATCTCATTTATGCCGCGATTATCGCTTTTATGGTTTTTGGTACTATTGCCAGTATCAAAGCCTTCCATGATAACCAGCTGCTGTATCAATTGTTCTATAACCTGCCGTATGCTTTGATGGCGCTGACCATTCCGCTGACGCTATATGATGCTTTTATTATCTATCGCTATCGACTCAATCAGACGTCGATGGTCATTATGACCATAGGTGTCTCGAGTATTATTCTGATTGGCGGGCTATTATTTGCCGATACCGCGTGGCTAGGATTGGCATCATGGCTTGGTGTGGCATTTTTATTTAAAGTCAGCTTTAAACGTTTCTTTGATTTTTTAGCGATAGCAGACTTACCTGAGACTAAAAAAGACTCTGAAAATGATAAAACGATTCTTGCAGCTGACGCAGAAAACATCTCTTTATAAAGATATCTTTATAAAATAAGCAATTAAAAACTGTTCAGCTATCCAGCATATCTATTGGGTTTATAAAATACAATATGACAATTTCATTATTAAACACCACTATTCACCATCATTTGGACACTCAAGGGCTGATTTGTCCCGAGCCAGTCATGATGCTGCACAAGACTGTTCGTAAAGCAAAAGGTGGCGATATTATCGAAATCTTAGCGACCGATCCTGCTACTACGCGCGACATCCCTAATTTTTGCCGGCATTTAGGTCACACCCTTGTTCATCAAGAAACGCTCAATGATGCGCCAACCTATCGTTATTTAGTGCAGAAGAAAACGGCTTAATAATAGTTGCCAACTGCAATACGTTCTAATTGGTGCTAAACACTGATAACAGCGAAAGTCATAAAATAAAAACACTTTAAATTTTAAACATATTCCCATTCAAACAAGGTAAATCGCGTGTTATCGACAGAAAAGCAGTATGTACAGTGGTCCGAAAACGAAACTTCATATCAAGCACTTTGGTTGTCTCAAAGCAACCATATGCCGCCTGCGCGTATCGCTTTAGTTGATGACAAAACGACCGCAGATGACGCTTATCGCTTGGCTTGCGAAGGCACATCATTGCTGTGGCGCGGTGACTTTCATAATGCGCGGCAATTGCTACAAGCGCTTGGTCGGCGTATTGATCGTACTAATGAGCGTTCTGAGCTGCGTAAAATTAAAAAAGCAGCAAATAAATCGGTTACTCCTAAAGAAATACCCAACTTATTCCATCAGCAACGCCAACTACAAGCCCAGCGTTCGCGCATATTAAGCCGCTTACTATTAGAGCTTGATACTGGTTACATCAGCAAACTACGCCGCGCACCTGATATGAGCGTTGCTTGTACGGCAGCTTTTGGTGAGCTTGACGAGTCGTGTGTGTTGTCGTTTCGTGACCTGCAAGGGGCATTAGGCGCGGCGCAGTGGCGTGAAAAAGGCGTACCGATTAAGCCTTTAAACGTATCAGTTTTTCCACATTATGGCGTTTTTGCACCAACTCGTCATGAGTATGTGCAGCTATTGCTTGATGCACCGCTGCCAGATGTTTGCGGGGTCGCTTATGATATTGGCACCGGAACCGGATTACTGGCGATTATATTAGCGCAGCGCGGTGTGAAACAAGTGATTGCTACGGACTTAAATCCGCAGGCATTGGCTTGCGCTAGCGACAACTTTACGCGTTTAGAGCTGTCATCTATACAGTTGCAGCAAGCAGATTTATATCCCACTGACGCCCCACTGGCTGACTTGATTGTCTGTAATCCACCTTGGCTACCTGCTAAGCCTAGCTCACCACTTGAGTATGCTGTCTATGATCCTAATAGCAAAATGTTGCGTGGATTATTACAAGGTGCAAAACAGCATTTAGCTGCGCATGGAGAGCTCTGGTTAATACTGTCAGATTTAGCGGAACATTTGCAGCTACGTACTCGTGATGAGTTGTTAGGTTGGCTTGCTGATTCTGGATTAGTGGTAAAATATCGTCTCGATACCAAAGCTAAGCATAGTCGCAGTCAAGATGATACTGACCCGTTATTTGCAGCTCGCAGTACCGAAGTCACCTCGTTATGGTGTTTACAAAGTGTTTAGAAATCAAACATCGAGCAGGGTCTTATGAGCCGCGACCGTGCTGTACAACAACGTCAACCAAAAGCGCTAGCCGTTGATGACGAACCGACTTATATGACAGAGTTTCGGCAAGCTATGCTCGCCCGAGGACTGGCTACGCGGACACGCAATGCTTATATACGCGATTTGCGCTCTTGCGAGCTGACCAATCCTCTTGCACTGACCCGTTGGCAGCCTGATGATGTATTGCATTGTTTATCAACGCTCACTGTCGAGGGCAAGACACCGCGCACCCAAGCACGTATGCTCTCAAGCTTGCGACAGTTTTATCTATGGATGATTGCTAGTAATCTACGTGAAGACAATCCTTGCGAACGTATCAAAAGTCCAAAGCTTGGACGCCCATTGCCAAAAGATTTGAGTGAAGCAGATGTCGATAATCTACTGGCTGCTCCCGATACGAGTACAGTGCTTGGCTTACGTGATAAAGCTATGTTAGAGGTGCTCTATGCCTGCGGTCTGCGTGTCAGTGAGCTAATTAATTTATCATTAGAGCAAGTTAATCTTAATTCTGGCTGGCTACAAATCACTGGCAAAGGTAATAAAACTCGATTAGTGCCACTAGGAGAATATGCAGCAGATGCACTTGAAGATTATCTGACCCATGCACGTGGAGAATTAATTGCGCATCTAAAAGCAGGAAATTGCCAAGCAGTATTTTTAACCGCACAAGGCGGCTACATGACACGGCAAAATTTTTGGTACCTGCTCAAGAAATACGTCAAGGTTGCTAGTATAGATAAAGAATTATCGCCGCATACCTTACGTCATGCCTTTGCTACCCATCTACTCAATCATGGTGCAGATTTGCGTAGCGTACAATTATTATTAGGACATAGCGATTTATCAACCACCCAAATCTATACCCATGTGGCGACGGCAAGATTACAAAAACTACATGCTGAGCATCATCCACGCGGTTAAACGGCTCTTGTATGAAAGACGCTTAGAAAAATAAACGTCTTCTCAAAGAATTACTTACACAGAAACACAAAAAGCGGCATTATCAATGATAATGCCGTTTTTTCGCATTGATTAAATAACTATTAGAAACGTAATCTTATTTATACTTAATATAATTTCTATAGCTTATGACCTAAATTTCTATAGTGATAAAGAAGATAAGTTTGCGTACTCGGTGCCTTTTGACAACACATAACGCTTATTGGTTTCACCATCGGTCAAAAAGCCACCAAACGTTTGCGATACAGCGCTAAATAGAATAATGCTGACAGCAGACAATGCCTCTTCAGCCAACTCTTCAGTGTGTAATAATTCTTTAGCTTTTGCCACACTAATCACTGCGCAGCTTTCATTTTCACTAAGACGTGGTCTGCTCTCTTCATTATAGTTTTTATAACAAAAAGCGATAGACACATATTCATCAGAACCAGACAGCTCAGCGAGGTAAGCTTTATCAATGGTTTTTACCGCTTCAACACATTTCACGCCCGGTTGTTTCTTGAGTGGCTTGATACGTTTACTATGTACGATATGAATAAACGTTTCTTGTGCTGGATTTATTTTCTTAGACTTCATATTTAAGCATCCTTTCTTTTTAAGTAAAGTTTAGTGAATGTAAGCTTGATAAGCTAGCTGGCATACCTCCTAGTATGACAGGAAGCATTGCTCATAAGATGTCACTATAAGAAATAGTTGACCAAAGCGTTAGCTTTATAAGTATTCCATAGCTTTAATAAGTATGCTATAGCATTTAATGAATAAATGCGTAAATGAATGGTTTTAGCTAACTAAAATACAGCTTTAAAAGGTAATTCTATCTTTATTTAGAAATTCAGCTATATTCGTATAATCTTTTTTAGCTTATATGGTTCATTGCAGCACAAAAGATACGTACAAATCTTTGCTTTTAAATCGTTTTATATACTCACTAGCCTCGTTAATGTTGTCCTCAACATTCACTTAATATTATTTAAATTTAATACCAATCACAACTTCTACCAATTCATAGCTGCAAATTCTCACTTTTCTCGTTACAATACTCGTCATGATATGTACGCTGTATGATTAGGCAGCGCACCACCTTTTTACTTATCCATTATCTGAGACCCCTATGAGCCATAGACCACCTAGCGATCTATTAGAAAAAACCAAATACTGGCGCGAAGACATTAATTTTCGCGAAGATGTGCTCGGCAAGCCATTCGATTTTGCGACGACGTGGGGCATTTTCTCACCGCAAAAGCTCGATGATGGCAGCCTCATGCTACTTGATTATATAGATTTTCAAGCGGATGACGATTCTATAGATTTGGGCTGTGGCTATGGTGTACTAGGCATGACGGCAGCGCGCGAATGTCCAAACGGTCAGCATACTTTGATTGATAAAGATTTTATGGCAGTAGAGTATGCGCGCCAAAATTGTGAAAAGAACGGTCTAAATAACGTCGATGTACATTTATCAAACGGTTTTAATCATGTGGATAAAGCGAAAGATTTTAGTCTTGTAATGTCGAACCTGCCAGCCAAGGTCGGCAAAGAGCAGCATTATCTATATTTCCTCGATGCCCATGCGCGTATGCGTAAAGGGGGACGCTTTTACGTAGTGACAATTAACGGCTTACGTCAGTTTATGAAGCGCTCATTTACCGAAGTATTTGGTAATAGCGAAAAAATCAAACAGGGCAAGACTTATACGATTACCATGGCAACCAAAGATTAAATGCTAGAAGTAGACAACAAAAAGCACGCTAAATCATTGTGATTTAGCGTGCTTTTTTGTGGATGATTGCTTGTATTTACATCTGCCGTTTCAGTAAATATCCACCCAAAACCGCACTGACAATAATCGGTAGTATAACCATCAGTAACGGCGAAAAGCCAGTCGCTAGTGAGACAAAACCGACCAAATCCTGCACATAACTAAATAGTAAACCAAATAATAGTGCGACGACGATACGCAATCCTAAACTATGCGTACGTAATGAGCCAAAGACAAACGAACAAGCGACAATCACTAGTGACAGAATTGATAAAGGCGATAGCAGCTTTTGCCAAAACGCCAGCTCATGACTTAGAGAGCGCGTGCCTTGTTGGCGCATAAACTGCCGATGCTCATATAGCTGGGTTAATGATAAATCCTCTGCTTGACGCGTGAGCAAATATACAGACTCAGGGGCAAATGGCAAGCTCAAGGTATCTGACGGTGAAACCGCTTTGCTACTCTCGAAGCCTTGGTTGATGGAAAGCTTAGTCATGTTATTTAATTGCCACTCATACCGATATTGCTCACTTGGTTTGCTACTAGCGGTAGCAAGCGGCTCACGGCCGATATATTGTCCGCCCTCAGCGTGAACGGCAGTTTGCAGATTGCCATTATTATCCAAGTGCCAACGTTTAACCTCCCCAATATTACCTTTCACATCAGCATAATCGATATACAGAATATCGCTGCCATCCGCTTTTGTTTTGCCATCTGTTGTCTCTTCAAAGCGCGGCTGCACCGTCCAATAACCACGTACAGAGGTAACTAATGAGCTGTTATCTTCACTATTAATAGCTTTCGCTAATTGATTGGAATACGGCAATACGAACTGATTGATAATCAATGCCAATATCACAAAAATTAAGGCAGGTTGCAATACCCAACCGACGATTCGATAGACACTGACACCAGCAGCGCGCATGACGACCAGCTCACTATTATTAGCCAGCAAGCCCAAACCAACGACCGCACCTAATAATGCCCCTGTTGGCATAAATTGCTCTAAAAAATAAGGTGAGCGATAAAAAATATATTTAATCGCCTCTGCCATCGTATAGCTATCATCTAGCGAATCAAGCTCAGATAAATAGGAAAATACTAGCTGTAGTGCCCACAGCCCTATGACCGCCGCGATAATCGCTAACAAAGCATTTATCTTAACGTAGCGACTGAGCACTTTGAGGTTAGTCGGTTTTGGGCTAAGTAGCGATGTAGGATTTGGCGAATTAGACTTCGAAGGTTTAGAGAATAGAACGCTCATTAGGATTGCCCTCCTTGTGAGCCGCTGTTTTGATTGTCAGCAACCATTAAAGGCTCAGGCTCTGGCTTGCGAAAGCGCAAGCGATGCTGCACGCGGCTACCCCAATTCATATAAAGTGCCAATGCCATAAATCCTAAAATCAGCCAAGCGTATGCCCAAACGCTAACGCTTCCCTTACCAACAGCATTTTTGAGCGAAATGATACCAAGCGCACAGCTGACAAATAATAAAATAGAAGGAAACAGCCGCAACCAGCGACCTTGACGCGGACGTACTTGCGCCAGGGGTACAGCGAGCATCGGTGCAATAATCATCAACCAAGGTAGCGATAAGCGATAGCCAAGCTCACCTTGCGCCGCACGCATGGCATTGTTACTGCCCACTTGGGCGCTGCCAGTAGCTGCTTGCCATAATGGACCAATAGCTTGCGTCTCGATATTGCTTTCAGTAATGACTTCTTTGGAAGGTTCCGTCAAGGTAATTCGATAACGATCAAAGCTTACTTGATTGTATTTTAGACTACCGGCGCCGACTTCATAACGACGACCTTGAAATAAATCTAATTGCGTCACGCCACTGTTGCCAGTGTCTACTTGCTGCGCACGTTTTGCAAGCGTAATGGTGTCTTTACTAATATTGGACTTATTGGCAAGCGCTGTAGGTAGTTCTGGAATATTGAGCTGCTCGGCAGTTTTTGCATCGACATTATTCAGACTATTTTTAGTCGCACTGCCCTTTTTTTCGGGCTCAGACTGAATCAGTATCACATCTTGCAATTGTTTTTTATCATCACTTAAACTGCCCACATACAGATGATAGTTACCACTGCTGATAAATTGATTGGGGCGAATTAAATCAAAAGCACTGGTCAACGCTTGCTGCTGCCAAACATTCTCAGATGAACGCACGCCCCAAGGTTTTCCAACGATGGATAAAGCTGCCTCGCCAACGAACAATGCCAGAATCAATGGCGTCATCAAGCGCCCAAGTCTACCGCGTGAGACGCCACTGGCATTAATCACTGCCATTTCTTGGTCAACGTACAGCCGTCCAAATACCAGCATTAAAGCGATAAAAAATGCTAATGGTAGGATAAGCTCTAAGAAATACGGCAAGTTATAACCAATGATGGTAAACAATAAGCCAATATCTAAATTACCTTCAGCTGCGATACCAAAATAGCGTATTAAACGACCGCCAAGCATCATCACCACTAAAAACCCCAAGACCAATGCGGTCGTTGAGGCAACTTGTTGGGTCATATAGCGGCGTAATATCACAATAGGTACTCTTAGCGATTGTAGCGGTTGGCGTTCGTGCGGTTCGTATGTATTAACAAGGTCAGTTAAGTTTGACTAGAGACGATAGGCATAACCGCTAATGCTAGCATATTTCTATAAAAAATAGCGTGGAAATGTGTTTGAAAACATTACCTAGCCCTTATTGATAATGCATTTATTACTCGCTCATCAACAGGGTTAAAGTGAGATGTAACTACGCTAGTTAAAATATAAGCGCACCATCTAAGACATAAGTGCATTAACTAAAACATCACGATTAATTCTCTAATGCATTGTTTATCATTGAATTTGTGTACTGTACGTATCAGGTACTGAATACTATCAGCGTTAGTTGTTAGTATTTAACGTCAGTTAGCATTCAAAATTATTGAAGATTTAGCATCTACACTCATGTCGCTTACTAATGAACGGAGCCTAAAATGTCTATTCCCTCTACCTTACTTGGATTAGCTGGTGGTCAATTTAATGAGATTGATTGGTCAAACTGCGCTATTGTTATGATTGATTTTCAGAATGAATATGTGGACGGCGCGATGCCGTTGGGTGATGCGGGTAGTAAAGCCACAGTGAACGCGCGCCTGCTGCTCGATAAAGCTAGAAAAGAAGCTATTCCGATATTTCATATTGTTCATCACGGTCAGGATAATGATAAAATTTTTGATCCGTTATCATCGAAGGTAGAGATTATTGACAGCCTGCAGCCCCTTGATGATGAAAAGACCATTGTCAAAATGCATCCTAATGCCTTTTATGATACCGAGCTTCAAGCGCTTATAACGTCGGCTGGCAAGCAACAGATTATTTTTGCAGGCTTTATGAGCCATATGTGCGTCAGCTCAAGTGTTCGAGCTGCCTTTGATTTGGGTTTTGAGAGTTTTGTCTGCCACGATGCCTGTGCCACGCGTGACCTGCCTAGCGTGACAGGACAAGTCATAACGGCTAGCACCGTGCATGATAGCGCAATGGCTGCACTTCAAGATAGGTTTGCAGCTTTGGTAGCGACTGATAAGTTAATTAATGGCTAACTGCGGATTTTAAAGTCATGCAGGAAATAGCTTCAGAAACATTACCTAACCCTAGCTAACTGCGTACTGCGCGCCGATATGCTACACTATTACGCTTGCCCGATAGGCGTGCCTATTTAAGATAAGTAGCTGCTCAAATATAATATCGATTCAAATGTGTTAGCAGTTTGAATTTGATATCTTTTTAAATTTGACACCTTACTGTATTCACGCTTTTAAAATAATGCATTCATCTAATAAGGATAAAAACATATGAATATTAAATTAACGCAAAGTTTACCAAAAACCCATACACAAAAAATTCTTAAAAAAGAAGCCAAGAGCAAAGACGCCGCCTGTCTTGTGGTCTTAATTGACGATCAAAAAAATATCTTAGCTGAGTCGGTATTGAGCGATTATCAAACCCGTATTGAGCAATTGATTGAAGTATCGCACTTTAATGGTAAAGCTTGTGAAACGGTTGCTGACTATGCGCTGGCTGGTGATAAAAAAACCACCAAAGAAAATCCAGTACAACTATTATTGGTCGGTGTAGGTAATCTTGATAAATTGCGTCATAGCGTCCTAGAAAAAGTTGCCAATACTATTTATAAGAGCACGCAAAAGCGCGTCGACTCTATCACTGTCGTATTAGGTGATATCTTAGAAGAAAACCAGTTTGGTCAATTTGCCCTAAGTCTACTGGCAGCAAGCTATCGTTTTGACAAGTACAAATCTGAACAGCAAACCCCTGTTTTAACGGATATTTACTTATTGGCAGAGCCGTCTTTAGAAGAGTCATTAGACTTTGCACAAGCGGTCTTTACTGGTCAAAGTCTAACCCGTGATGTCGCCAATGAGCCGGGCAATATTTGTTTCCCGGCGTATATGGCTGAGCAAGCACAGGAATTGGAAGCCACTTATCCTGACCTATTAAAAGTCACCGTATTAGGTGAGAAAGAGATGTCTGCACTGGGTATGAACTGCTTCTTATCGGTCGCGCAAGGCTCTACCAAAGAAGGCAAACTTGTACTAATGGAATATCGTGGTCAGTCTAATTTTAGTGTCAATGCTGATGGCAATACTAGCAAAGTTACTACCAACAGCGCAAAAGTGGCTGGTGGTCTAAAAGCGTTGGCTGATAAATTACCAACCAAATCTGCTAGCAAAAAAGCCGCTAAAAAAGTTGACCAAAATAACGAAGACAGTGCCCATGCTGCAAATGATGATGCGCCTATCGTGCTTGTCGGTAAAGGCGTCACCTTCGATTCAGGTGGTATCTCAATCAAACCGGGAGCAGCGATGGATGAGATGAAATTTGATATGGGTGGCGCGGCTTCGGTACTCGGTACCTTAAAAGCACTATGTGAAGCGCGTTTACCTATCAACGTCGTCGGCGCGCTAGCTTGTGCTGAAAACATGCCATCAGGAGAGGCGACGCGTCCTGGCGATATCATCAGAGCAATGAACGGTAAGTCAGTTGAAATTCTAAATACCGACGCTGAAGGTCGCTTAGTATTGTGCGATACCTTATGCTACGTACAGAAGTATTATCAACCAAAAGCCATCATCGATGTGGCAACCTTGACCGGTGCTTGTGTGGTTGCGTTGGGTCATGTACGCTCAGCAGTCTTTAGTAATGACGAAGACGTGTTGTTTGACTTAGAAAACGCCAGTCATTTATCTGGTGATCTTATCTGGCACATGCCAATGGATGACGAGTATCAAGCACAGATTGACTCACCTATCGCTGATATACAAAATATCGGTGGTAAAGGTGCTGGCGCTGTGACTGCTGCCTGTTTCTTATCGCGCTTTATAGAAGAAGGTCAAGCATGGGCGCACTTAGACATTGCTGGTACAGCATGGATTTCAGGTCAAGACAAAGCCGCGACTGGTCGCCCTGTGCCTTTATTTATGCAATATCTAAAAAATAGCGCAAATATGGCATAATATATTGATGAACAACCACTCAATGAAAACCAGTCTATGAAAGTTAGCTTTTATGTATTAACTGAGAGTAAAGCCCAAGATTTCTTGGGCTTTATTTGTCAGCTGACCCAAACGGCACTTAATAAAAGCAACCAGTCTTTGTTGATTCTTATCGACGATGATGAATTGCTGTCGACGCTTGATAAGGCACTCTGGGCACAAGAGGCAACCAGCTTTATACCGCATCAATGCCTTTTAGATTCTAATACTGAAGGCGCTGATATCAACGTTGTTCATACTGATATTAATAATAAATTATTAGCACCAGTGTTGCTTGCCAGCTATATGCCAGCCGATTTTAAAGGCATCGTACTTAATACCACGATACATCCGGTGAACACCTTTATGGCAGCAACCAATAATGCTCAACCTACTCGGGTACTTGAGCTGATAAAACCTGACGCCACTAGCATGCAAGAAGGTCGTTATAAATACAAAAGCTACCAAAAACTCGGCTATGAGCTGACCCATTTCAACGTTTAATCAAGAAAATCTCTGTATTTCTAACAATAAAAAATCATTCTATTTTCCTTATAAAATGCTTTTCTCTTAGCGCTATGAGCCTAACTATGTGTGGGTTAAAGGTAGGCGCCTATCTAAAAAAAATGCTACCATCCTCCGATTATTTTTTCGTTTTTAGTATCAGTCTTTTATTATTGACAAAGTTGAGGGTGTATAGATGCGTTCATTGATTGCGATGTACCAGCGTATAGGGCTAGTACCGCTTATTATTATCGGTTTAATATTAGGGGTATTGATAGGTTGGCTGGCACCAAGCATTGGTATTGCCTTAGGATTATTAGGGACGCTATTTGTGGGTGCCCTAAAAGCAGTCGCTCCGATACTGGTATTTGTCTTGGTTATGGCTGCAATCAGTCAACATCGTAGTGGCAGCGACGTCTACGTCAAACCTGTCATCATCATGTATATGTTTGGCACTTTTTTGGCCGCGCTGACTGCTGTAGGCGCAAGCTTCTTATTTCCAACGCAGTTGGTGTTAGTCAATGCGGTTATTGAGCAGGTTCCACCGGCAAACCTTCAAGAAGTATTAACCAACTTGCTGATGAATTTAGTCGCAAACCCAGTCAACGCCATTGCGGAAGCCAACTATATTGGTATTTTGGCATGGGCAATCATCATTGGTTTTGCGCTACGTCAAGCCAGTGAGACTGCTCGTACGGTAGTCAGTGACTTTTCTGATGCTATCTCGCAAGTAGTGAAATGGGTCATCGCCCTAGCACCTTTTGGTATCTTGGGCCTAGTCGCTAATACTGTTGCGGAAACAGGCTTTTCTGCTTTGGCAGGCTATGCGCGTATCTTGATGGTATTAGTTGGCTGTATGCTCTTTATAGCGCTAGTCGTTAATCCGCTAATTGTCTTTGTTAAAACTGGTAAAAATCCGTATCCACTCGTATTTACTTGCCTACGTGAGTCTGGTATCACCGCATTTTTTACGCGTTCATCAGCGGCAAATATTCCAGTCAATATGAACCTTGCGCGCAAATTGGGTCTACACGAAGATACGTATTCAGTGACCATTCCGCTAGGTGCCACTATTAACATGGCAGGCGCAGCAATTACGATTAACGTCTTAACCCTTGCTGCTGCTCATACTCTCGGTATCGAAGTTACTTTTGCTTCGGCGCTGCTACTGAGTTTGGTTGCAACGATTAGTGCATGCGGCGCATCTGGTGTTGCCGGTGGCTCATTACTACTGATTCCACTTGCTGCCAGTTTATTCAGCATTCCAAATGACATCGCCATGCAAGTAGTCGCTATTGGTTTCATTATCGGTGTGATACAAGACTCAGCAGAAACGGCGCTAAACTCATCAACAGACGTTTTATTTACTGCCGCTGCTGATCCAGTATATTCGCGTTAATCGATAATAAAACCTTACTGTTAAATCCTAAAGAGCCCGATGATTGATTGGGCTCTTTTTATTATCCGCTTATTGCTATTTATTTAACTA
>NZ_CBCPJH010000010.1:0-116016 GCF_965118485.1 Psychrobacter glacincola
CTTACAATAGATAATAAAATGACAGTATCGATAGTCAACGATAATATAATTGATATTGAAGTAAGTAAAAAAATAAATAAATAAATAAATAAGGAGCTCTGATGTTTGCTATAAAAATGCTAACAGATGAACCGGATAGGCGTGGAGAAATGCTTGAAGCGGTGGCAACTATTGAAGCCATGGTTCAACTACAAGAGCCTTGGACTTATCAAACAATTGACGATCTTCTTGAACAAGATAGCATTGATTTGATGGCAGTCATAAATATCGCTGAAAATGAAGTCGTGGGCTATTGCTTATATCAGGTCATCTTTGAGCAAGCTGAAATACTACGTATTGGCACGCATCCAGAATATCAGCGACAAGGAGTTGCCTCAAAAATCTTTGCAAAATTGAATGAAGTATTAGAGACTCAGCAGGTAGAGGCGCTTTTATTGGAAGTACGAGCAGACAATACAGCTGCAATAGCGCTATATGAGCAGCAAGGATTTACGATGATTCATCGCCGCAAAGGCTATTATCAGTTAGGGCTTCAATCAGCAATTGACGCACTAATCATGCAGCGCACCTATAATTGATATCAGAAAATATTTGCAGTTTTTATCGTTTGAGAGCTAGAAAAATAATACATATCAAGTGTGATAAAAAAGGTCTTTTATTAACGAGAAGATAGCGTCTTTTTACAGACTTCAACATCAAGCTCATAGTTACTGTCTGCTTTCATTTTTCCGAGTATATCAATACGTTCGGACAACATATCAACCATTAAACTGATGGTCGCTTGCTGTTTTTTGACTTGTGCAAGTTTTTGTTCGGTAAGCGACAGTTGTAAGTTAATATCGAGCTGTCCATCATAATAATCGTTGAGACTGTCTTTTATTTCAGTCAAAGTAAAACCAATGGCTTGAGCGCTTTTTATCAGCTCGATACGTTCAACGCACTCAGGATGAAACTCCGTATATAGACGTGAGCCTGCCTGACGCTTACGAGATTTTAGTAGACCCAATTGGTCATAATGACGAATCGTATCTTTGGTTGTATTGGCGGTAGTCGCAAGCTTACCTATTAATAAAAAAGAGGTATCAGGTGCCATAATAAACTCATGATAATTAATCGGTTTAAGTCAAAGAGAAAGGGGTTAGATAGTGCTATGTTAATGAGAGATTTTATCTAAGATTAAAGTAATGGCTTAAATCTTTACTTGCCAAGGCTCTGCTTTGCTGAGCAGGGATACCGCTAGAAATTGATAGGAATCCTTGTTCCAACCTATTGAAGCAATGGGTATCAAGCTATCAAGTTGTGCTAGAAACTCAGAACGCCTTAAGGTAATAGCGCCCAAACTCATGAGATGATCGTTAGGTAATTGGCAGTCAACCAGTGCCACATTGCTTTGTTCGCATAAACGCATCAAGCCCCAAAATGCCAGTTTTGAAGCGTTAGAAGCGATATGAAACATCGATTCACCAAAATAAATACCGCCTATTTTTAAGCCGTATAGACCGCCAATAAGCTGTTCTTTATCATTCCAAACTTCAATACTATGAGCAAAGCCTTGAGCATGCAGCTCGCTATAGGCTTCAATCATCTCAGCATGAATCCAAGTATGCTCGCCCTCAGGCAAGCCATCACTACGTGGCAAGCTACAAGCATGGATGACATCATTAAAAGCTTGATTGAGCGTTAATTGCCAACGTGCACTATTTGCCTGCTTACGTAATGATTTACTGGGCTGATAATCGGTTGGCTGCATCACGCATCTGGGCTCAGGGCACCACCAAGCAATCGGCTCATCGTCATTAAACCAAGGAAATAGACCCTGCGCATAAGCAGAAATCAGCGTCTCAGAGGCTAAATCTCCCCCGATAGCCACAATGCCCATGCCGTCAGGATCTACGGTAGCCGGCTCTGGAAAGTTATAACGCCCAAGACTTTTGATATGTTGAACAAAAGCCTCAGGTGTTATATGACCATCGTTAGCAAAGTTGCTCATTTAGGCTTCTTTGTCAGCGGTCAACGTAGAGGCATAAGTATGGTCTTGAGCAACGGTTTCACCAATAGCATCTAGATATTTCTCAGCATCAAGCGCAGCCATACAGCCCGTACCCGCCGAGGTAATGGCTTGACGGTAAACATGATCTGCGACATCGCCTGCTGCAAAGACACCTTCAATACTGGTTTGAGTAGCATTACCATTCAGTCCACTATTGACGATAAGATAGCCGTCTTTCATCTCTAACTGACCTTTAAATAAGTCAGTATTGGGTTTATGACCGATAGCGACAAACATACCGAACACATCTAATTGCTTGGTGCTGCCATCAATCATAGATTCAATGACAACGCCATTTACGCCCATGTCATCACCAACCACTTCTTTAACGCTGCTGTTCCACTCGATTTTGACATTACCGTTTTTAGCTTTTTCGAACAGCTTATCTTGCAGGATTTTCTCAGAGCGTAAGCTATCACGGCGATGCACTAAAGTAACTTCAGCTGCGATATTTGATAAATACAGCGCTTCTTCAACGGCTGTGTTACCACCGCCAATGACTGCTACTTTTTGGTCTTTATAGAAGAAACCATCACACGTTGCACAAGCAGAAACACCAAGACCACGGAATTTGGTTTCTGATTCTAGACCCAAATACTGTGCTGATGCGCCCGTTGAGATAATTAGCGCATCACAAGTATAGTTGCCATTATTACCAGTTAACTCAAAAGGGCGCACGTTTAAATTGACTGCATTGACATGATCATAAACCAGTTCAGTACCAAAGCGTTCGGCGTGGGCTTTCATGCGATCCATCAATGCAGGACCGGTCAAATCATGTGCATCACCCGGCCAGTTATCCACTTCGGTAGTCGTCGTGAGCTGTCCGCCCACTTCCATACCGGTAACCATAACAGGCTCGAGGTTGGCGCGAGCCGCATAGACCGCTGCTGAATATCCAGCAGGACCTGAACCTAAAATAATCAATTTTTCGTGGCGTGGAGCCGTATTATCAGTTGCCATAAGATTTCCTTGCTAGAGCAATAAAAGTGAAAAGGTTCAACGTTAAAATAATAAGTAGATATTATAAGTATTATAAAAGATAAGCGTAAAAATGACGACGTATCTGGTTTTTATCGTTGCTATGTGATAATAACATAAGGGCTAAGAGCAAAAAGTGCAAGTTTGCTAAAACAAATATGGGTATCATTAGAACTAAAGCATCTGACGCTTGAATTTTTGGTGCCAAAAATGAGTCAATGTTCAAATATTTTGCTGTAAAAATACAGACAATCTTTCCTAATAGCGAGATTTTTGGCGAAATCAATGCTGGATTGATTTTCTTATGCGCTTTATTGATAACACGGTCGCCACGGCAGCTATGTATTTGTTATTATAAGAAGTTGTACGCTGAGCACAAAATAAAGACGGTAACGCGGTAAATATTTTACCGCAGTATTTTAGATAAAATTTTTGTGTTATTACCTTGCATCAGTAGCAACCTATTGCAGCAGTTTCCATCAGGAATTTATGTCAGCATGATTATGCTTAATCATGAATTGACCACCATTTAGTATTAATGACGAGTATTAACGACAAGGCAGATCTTACGTGATATCAGCACCAATTATTGATTATTTAAAAAAGGGCGTATTTACCCTTCTAGGATTACTCCTCGCAGTTTATTTATTCGTCATTTTGATGACTTATACTGGTAATGATCCTAGCTGGTCGCACATCAGTAGTGATATGACGACCATTAATAATATGGGCGGCGAGATGGGCGCTTGGCTATCAGATTTACTGTATAGCTTTTTTGGTTTTGGTGCGTGGTGGTTGCTGGCTTTCTTGGTTTATGAATCAGTGCTGATTTGGTGGGATAATAAGCCGACGTTTTGGTTATTACGCTTGGTTGCTTATGTATTTTTAATATTGAGCAGCAGTGCTTTATTTGCGCAAGTAATTGCTTTGGTGCAGCAAGTAGCAGATCCCATAACGTCAGGTCTAAAGGGTGTTGCGGGCGGTATTATCGGTCTTGAGCTACAAGCCCGTTTGGCACAGCTGTTATCACAGTGGGGCAGTGTGACGTTTTTGGCAGTGTTTGTCGCTATTACTGCCACCTTTGCCTTTAATATTCATTGGCTGAGCATCTATGAGAAATTTAAAACCTTGTCTTGGTTTGGCTCAGGGGTCAAAAATATTGATAGCAATCTTGATGATAGACAAATAACGCAAGAAGACAACACTGCCAATGCTACCAATGCTACTAACGCTGCCAGTAAAAAAGGTCGTGATACGGCGATAAATGAGAATAATACTCCAGAATATGAGCAATTACCGCTTGAGTTGCAAGCGGCTGAACAGGCCAATACTAAAGCGCAAGATGGTATAAGTGGTCGCTTCGGTAACGCATTGACAGATTTTTTATCGTCTTCAGGATTGGCTGCTAGTGTAAAAGCTTCTATGGCAGCTGCTGCACAAGTGGCGAGTGAACGCGCCAAACGAGAAGGGCAGTTACAAACTGCTGCTGCGCTACCTAGTAGCACCAGCATCTCTGAACACAACCTAAATAAAACCTCAGTATCTACTACAAACGCTACGCCAACGCCTATTAGAAAGGTTGAGCCAAGCTTTGCATGGAATGATGCAAATACGGTCGACGACTTATTAGCAACTGATGTAGCAACAGAACAAGACACGATACCTTATAATGCGGTAAATACGCCCTATTTAGAAGCATCAGTTGATAGCTCAAATATTCATACCTCTTTGTCTCAGCCAGTTATTGATACGATCGAAGAAAGTATTCAGCAACCGATTGAGCAAACCGTAACCAGTAAATTGGATAATGATACTGACACTGCTCCGACCATGCCAATTTCTGATACAGATATTCTTGAATCAGCGTCTAGCGTCGATAGTTTAGTTGATGCGTGGTTGGCAGAACATGCAGCAGTACCAGAAACGACTGAGGCCAATCATGAAAAAGAATTATCCGTCGTAGAGACATTAACAGGAACAGAAACTGCGCCTATTCAGCAGCAAACTGCTATCTCACCAAACGACTCTACTGACAAATTTTCTCATAATAGTTCAGCTGAATTGCCAATAAACTTGGAATCTTCTTTTAACGCTGATGTAGCGAATGCATCAGAAATAATAGATATGACGCCGACTAATACGCCGCCTGCTAATCCAAGAGCGCTCCCAATAGCAGAAAGCTCGATTGTTACAGCGAGCACTCCGGTCGCTACAGCAGCCAAACCAACCATGAGTTTTGCGGTGCCAGAAGGCGATAGTAGCAATCATATTACCGATATGATGCCGGAAGACGACAATGATTACCACGTCGCTGACGATATTGCTGCGCCTGTTATGCCTCATATTAGTGATGATATTGCATTCAGTCAAAAATCACGCTCGATGCAAACGGCTGCCTATCGTAGCAGTCTGTCACCGATTCCAGAACTTTCTATTTTAGATAAGCCAGATCCCAATCGTCAGCCAAGCTATACGCTTGCTGAACTCGAACAGTTATCAGAGCTGTTAGAAATTAAACTACAAGAGTTCAATGTTAAAGCAAATGTCGTCAATGCGATTCCAGGTCCTGTAGTGACCCGCTTTGAAGTAGATCTTGCTCCTGGGATAAAAGCCAGTAAGGTTACAGGGATTTCACGCGATTTGGCACGCTCATTATCAATGGCATCTTTACGTGTGGTGGAAGTTATTCCTGGTAAACCCTATATTGGCATCGAAGTGCCCAACAAACAGCGCGAAATGGTGCGCCTAATTGAGCTATTAGATACCGAGAAATTTAAAGACCCTAAAGCGCAAATCAGCATGGCAATGGGTAAAGATATTGGCGGCAAACCAATTATTACTGACCTTGCAAGAGCGCCGCATATGTTGGTTGCTGGTACGACTGGTTCAGGTAAATCAGTCTTAGTTAACGCTATGTTACTATCGATGCTGCTTAAATATACACCGAACGAACTACGGATGATTCTCATCGATCCTAAGCAGCTTGAGCTTGCTAACTATAATGACATTCCGCATTTGCTGACGCCAGTCGTGACCGATATGACTGAGGCGGCAAGTGCCTTATCTTGGTGCGTCGCAGAGATGGAACGCCGTTATCAGCTCATGAGCTTACTGAAGGTTCGTAAACTGAACGAGTTTAATAAAAAAGTTATCGCTGCTGAAAAATCAGGTAATCCAATGCTTGATCCATTATGGCGACCTAATGATAGTGTGAGTATCAGTCAAGCGCCAAAGCTAAAAACCTTGCCAATGATTGTCATCGTTGCCGATGAGTTTGCCGATATGATTATGCAGGTTGGTAAGCAGGCAGAGGAATTAATCACACGTTTGGCACAAAAATCGCGGGCAGCAGGGATTCACTTAATCCTTGCAACTCAGCGTCCATCGGTTGATGTCATTACCGGTTTGATTAAGGCTAATATTCCAGTACGAGCGGCGCTACGCGTGAACTCAAAAGTGGATTCGCGCACTATTTTGGATAGTGGCGGTGCCGAGGATATGCTTGGTAATGGTGATATGTTGTTCTTAGGACCTGGGCAGATTGAACCGGATCGTGTGCATGGTGCCTATGTCAGCGATGAAGAGGTTAATAGCGTCTGTGATGCCTGGCGTGAGCGCGGTGCGCCTGATTATATTGATAATATGGCTGGTAACTTCGAGTTATCGAGCCCCAGTGGCGGTAGTAGTGCCAGCGCCTCTGGCGAAGATGATGACCTTTATAATGAGGCCGTTGGTTTTATTATGGAGACTCGCAAAGTTTCTGCTTCTAGTATTCAGCGTAAGTTCAGCATTGGTTATAACCGTGCCGCACGTATTGTTGACTCTATGGAAGAGGCTGGACTGGTCAGCTCAATGGGGAAAAGTGGTAAACGTGAGCTATTGATGTAAACAGATAACGCGTACTTGAATACTAAAAAAGCGAGTTACTCAATAAAGTAGCTCGCTTTTTTGTCATTAGAATATAGGTAGTTATTCACGATTACCTTCATCATTAATAATAGACACTCATATTTTCAAATGACCAATGAGTTAGTTTATCCATCATAAATAGTGGGTTTTTATACTAAACTGGTTATTGATTATAAAATAGATACGTATTAATTTTTAAAATATTAATCCAACTACTCTCCAAGGAAGGTCGGTTATGTTTAAAGAATATACTCAGTACGACGCGATAGCATTGGCAGCATTGGTCAATGCAGGGGAAGTCAGCGCCAAAGAGTTGCTAGATGCGGCAGTTGAACAAGCCAATACGCTTAATCCAAAATTAAACGCCATCATCCACCGCTTTGATGAGCGTGCTTATGCTGCAGCGCAGGCAGGATTGCCAAAAGGTGTGTTTAACGGCGTCCCTTATTTATTAAAGGATTTATCATTTCATTTCGCTGATGAGCCGATTACGATGGGCAGTCGTAGCGTCAATATTATGTCAAAAAGTGATAGCGAAATTGTTAAGCGCATGAAAGCTACCGGTGTCAATACCTTTGGTAAAACCAATACCCCTGAGTTTGGTTTGATTATTACTACCGAACCAAAAGCACATGGCGTCACTCACAATCCTTTTAAAAAAGGCTATAGCTCTGGTGGCTCATCGGGTGGTAGTGCAGCGGCAGTGGCGAGCGGTATCGTACCAATGGCAGGCGCGGGTGATGGTGGCGGCTCTATTCGTTTTCCTGCGGCATGGTGTGGTACGTTTGGACTTAAACCTAGTCGTGGTCGTAACCCGATGGGTCCCTTATTTGGAGAGGGCTGGGAAGGCGCAGTTGCGGATCATGTGATTACCCGTAGCGTCCGCGACAGTGCTGCCATGCTCGATGCGACAAGCGGGGCAGAAATCGGTGCGCCTTATATTATCGCACCACCTGAAGGCACATTTCTAGAAGCCGCTATGCGCGCGCCAAGGCAATTAACTATCGCCTTGCATCAACAGCCGTTGGTTGCCAATACTGTGGTTGATAAGGAAGTGCTTGCAGTATTAGAGCAGACGGCTAAGCAACTAGAAGCGATGGGGCATCGTGTAGTGCCTGCTGAACCTAATATTAACATTGAACAGTTTTGGCATGATTTTTTGGTGGTAGTCTGTGCACACACTGCCTTTACTATTGATAATATTGAGCGCTGCTTCGGTGCTGAGCACATAAAAAACCTTGAACCGCAAACGTATAACATGGCGATGCTGGGACGTTCATTATCCGCCGTTGATTTGGCTCACGCTAAGCAAGGCTGGCATGATAGTCAGTATCAAACGGGTCTGCTATTAGAGACCTACGATATGATTTTGTGCCCAACCGTCCCAACGCCTGCCGTTAAACATGGTGTATTACCACCAAGTCGAATGGATGAGATGCTCATGCGTAGCGCTAGTTTGCTTAATAAAGGCGTTGATATGGGCAAATACGCCTTCAGCTCGGGCATGATTGAAAAGTTAAGCTCGCCGGTACTTGGTAAAATGGGCTTTACGTTATTGGGCAATATTACTGGATTGCCAGCTATGTCATTACCAGTCGGCATGAGTAAAAAAGGTCTACCGATTGGTATGCAGCTGATTGGGCGGATGAATGATGAAGAGACGTTATTGAGTGTTGCTGGAGAAATGGAGCGCGCCGGTTTATTTACCAAACCTACTTTTGAAAAGTAGGATTAAATGCCTGCATATATAATTGAAACTTTATATGTCTTGCGCTTTGAGTGAAGCGATTTAATCAAAGCGCCAAATGTTAATCAAAGCGATAGATATCCATGCCCAAACTGTGATGTACCATACTTTGATGCACTACTGAGACACGCTGACCAGTGCCTAAAGCAAAAAATAGCGGTAGTAAATGCTCATCGCTAGGGTGAATATCCTTATAGTCAGGATATTGCTGCCAGTCTAAGGCGCTTGGGATGTCGGTTTTAAGCTGTTGTAACAGCCAAACTTTAAACTCTTTTGCCGTTTGGTCGATGCTGTCAGCTTGCCAGCGTAGCGCTTGCAAATTATGGGTGATATTTCCTGAACCGATAATTAAAATCTCCTCATCACGCAGCTTTGCTAATTGCGCGCCCAACTGATAACAAGCCACACTGTCATAATAGTGGGGCAAGGATATCTGGACGATAGGGATATCCGCTTGCGGATATAGGTGTAAAAGTGGTGCCCAAACCCCATGGTCGCTGACGCGTAAGGGATTGACTCTACAAACGATACCACGTGCGCTTAGCTGCTGCGCCAGTGTCTCAGCAAGCGCTGTATAACCTGCCGCTGGATATTGCAGCTCATATAGCTCAGGAGAAAAACCTGAAAAGTCATGCCAGGTTTTTGGCTCAGGGTTGCTGCTGATTTCTAGTTTCGCTGATTGCCAATGTGCTGACATAATAATGATAGCACGAGGTTTGGGCAGGTTTTGTCCAATACGTGCCAGCGCACTGGTCGTAGCAGATTGCTCAATTGCCAGCGTTGGCGCACCGTGAGAGATAAATAGCGCCGGTAACTTAGGGCGCTTTGCCGCGCTCGATATGATAGGCGCATCTGCCCACGCTGCCGCTGCGCTAATAGGCGTCGACAGTGGATTGGTTAGATGCTTACGACTATTCTCGCTTGGCTGTTTCATATATGGCGCTTGAGGTGGTGCAGGTTTAGGATAGCTCATAGCCCATTTATTAGGGCGCAGCGCTATTTTTCAATCTATCTTTTTAGCTATTCTGTCATGACGATTGCTTCTCATGTTCTTTTATAAGTAATTACTTATAAAAGAACATGAGAAGCAATAGCCTTTTTAATTACCACGATGATAAGGGTGGTTGTTATTAATACTCATTGCACGATAGAGCTGCTCCATCAATACAACGCGCACTAACGGATGTGGCAGCGTTAGCGCTGATAGTGACCATTTTACATCCGCTTTCGCCAATACTTCGGGCGATACCCCATCAGCACCGCCGATGACCAAGGCAATATCATCGCCTTGCTGCATACCCTCTACCAATTTATCTGCCAAACCTTCAGTCGATAACATCTTTCCCTTGACATCGAGTACCCACAATTGCTCACGACCGGCTGCCGCATGAGCCGCTAGTATTGCCTGACCTTCTTGCTCGCGGTATTGAGCTAAGTTGGCATCTGATGGATTTTTGGCGCGTTTTGCTGCGGCGATTTCGACAATTTCAGTACTAAGCATCGGTTGAATGCGCTTGTGATATTCATCAAAGCCAGTTTGCACCCATTTGGGCATTTTGTTGCCTACCGTTAGAATTCTTACTTTCATAATAGCTGCCATTTTTATAAGCGGTTAAATAAAGATAACAAAAGTTTTTTAAGCTTAAGTTGATGTAACAAATAGCCCTTTTTAATACTAAACTTTTGTGCTTTAATAATATCCGACAAACAGTTGTTCTCTTATTATTACTTTAAGCGTTACTGCTATCTTTAATTATTAATGTAAAGAATAAAAAGAGTCTGACTATTATGTCTTTATGATAAAGCAAAATATGGGTTTTAAATATTTTTTAAGCGAAAGGATGCGTCCATGAATCGTACTATCTCAACTTTACTCACTCTAGGTGCCGGTGCACTATTTTCAACTTCTGTCTTTGCTGTGTCGTTAAATGGCACGCAGTGGCAGACCATTGATGATAAAACCGGTGAAAAAAAGGCTGTTATTCAACTGACTGAAAACGGTGGCAAGGTCTCAGGGAAAATCATCAAGGTACTCAATAAAGAAAAGGCTGATGCCGTCTGTACCAAATGCCCTGGTAGCCTCAAGAACAAGCCTGTTGAAGGTTTGCAGATATTAACAGGCTTAAAAGCGGATGGCAGTAACCAGTGGAGTGATGGTAAGCTCGTCGACCCAGAGTCGGGGAAAACCTACTCTGGTAAGCTGACGCTCAGTGATAATGGGCAAACCTTAAAACTACGTGGCTATGTTGGCTCACCTGTTTTTGGTCGCTCACAAACGTGGCAACGTATTAAATAATTGTATAAAATTACTCTCAAATAAAAGGACAGTCAATAATATTGGCTGTCCTTTTTATTCATGATATTACATTAACGGAGCAATAGTCTCTGAAACTGTGTCATCTAATTCTTTATCATCAGAAGAACTAAGCTTTGGAATAATAGTTAGTTTGGCATCCGACTCAAACACCACCGCTTCAACGTCATCAAAATTGTGAATGCCCTCAGAGCGCATGGCACACTCAATCTCTTGACGCGTTAAGCGCTCATCGCGCATAGCATCAGGCAAAAACTGCCCTTGGTAAAACACAATGCGCGGCTCAGACAATATAAAGCTGCTAAATTGCGGTGAAATAGAGGCGTATTTGGTGACCAAAAACTGTAATAGATAAAGCACCAAAATAGCAGACATACCCTCAATAACTGGAATGTCTTTGAGTAAAATCGTACTAGCGCTTAATGAGCCAATCATCACCGTAACAATCCAGTCAAAATTATTGAGCTGGGATGTCGAGCGCTTGCCTGAAATTTTGGTAAATAAAATAATCAAAACGTAAACCACGACTGTGGTTAATATAATACGTCCAAGCTTATCGATATTATCAAAAAAGAGCATGTCCATGTTCTAATCTCCTATTTATCAACATTCATCAGTATAAGGACAGCGTAACTGAATTCAGTCATTAATAGAAAAAAACTTTGTACTCACCTTTTTATGACAACAAATCGTTTATAAAACGTAATCATTCATCGCTAGAGTCACTTAAGCAGATTTACGATGAGGATCGAGCAAGCGATTGATAGCCCAAATACTAATGCGTGCACTGACTAAGCTCAGTACCAGTATCATGACCAAGGCAGAAATCAGTGGTAAAGGCTGCTGTATACTCATCTCAAGCAGTACTTCACGGCTGATGGCGTCGAATAAAAACACCCAAATTCCTAAAAAATAAACCATCGTCAGTAGCCAAACGACGATAACGCCACCAAACATCAAACGATTGATCTCATCTCTATATAGTGCGCGCTGTTGGTGCTTGATAAACTTGTGCACGGCAATATAAGCGCCCAAAACGATAGATAGCACGGTAACTAGCTGTGGATTAAGCGCAAACTTGGTTTGAATCATCATAAATATCGCGCTGGCAAGCATATAGCCAACAGCGAAAAACCCAACATAGAGCATTATTTTTGGTTGATTGGTAGCAGTATCTGTTAATAGGCCTTTGCGTTTTGATAGAGCAGATTTGCTAAGTGGCACGGGCTTACGTGACATAAAATGTCCTTGATAAATGAAATAAACCTAGCGTGAAAATTAATGTTGTGCTGTCCAATCTAGCATGACGTCTAGTACCGGTCTGGCAGTATAAGCGTTCAGCGACTGCTCACTGTTGATAAGTCCCACCACCACATAATCCTGTCCTGATAAGCCTTTAACATAGCCTGCCATTGAGGTCACATTATTTAAAGTACCGGTTTTTATCCAAGCTCGACCTATGGCTTTTGATTCAGGTAAGCGTTCGCTATGAGCCGAAATAGTTCCACTGACGCCAGCAATACCTAATGAGTTTACATAAGCGTCAAAGCTTGGATGGGCATAAGCATAGGTCAATAGCTCGCTCAAATTAGCGGCGCTAATAGTGCAATCGCGGCAAAGTCCTGAACCATTGGTTAGGTGTGGCGGCGCTGTGGTTAGATGGGTTTGCCACCAGTTATTTATACTTTGCAAAGCATCAGGATAGCTCGTCGTTGTGGGCTGACCAAATTGATATAAGCTATGCTGACTATTTATGGCTTTATTAATGGTTTTATCAGTAATGTTATTAACAGTTTTGTCCATAATTTTATTATAAGCACCTATCGATAATGCCACTTGCTCAGTCATCACATTATTAGAGAAGTGGTTGATATCATAAATCTGCTGCGTTAAATTTAAAGAAGGGTAGCTGACAAGCGGTAATGGCGACATGGATAGAGCGGCTAAACCGCGCGCTGATGTGGATTTTTTATTGGCATCATAGGGCGTTTCTTGTGCGATGACTTGACCCGTGAGGGTGTTGCCGAGAGCTTGCCACTTGGCTTTGATAACGCGAGCAGCAAAATCTTTGGCATCAGGGTAAGCCACATAGAATGCATGGTCACCGCAGCTGTCCGGTAAACCAGAATTTAGCGTTAACTGCGTTGCTTGCCACTGCGGTGCTAAGCTGTAGCGTGCTTGACCACAGGCAGATGAGCGTATATTTATCGTACTTGGCAACTGATAGTCTGCTAATAGCGGCGTATAAGTCAGCTGCGCTTGGGCGTTATTTAATGGAAAGCTTTGGATGCCAATTGTACTGAAATTCACCAAAAAACCATCAGGGCTGGCGTTATATGGACGCAAAGGTGAGTTATCAAATGCTGCAGGGTCTTTAGTGACCTGCTTAAAAACGGCGCTATCTACAATGATATCGCCGTCTATATGACGGATACCGCTTGCTTTTACTTTGTAGAGTAATTGCTGCAAACGCTCGTGAGTCATTTTTGGATCGCCACTACCTTGAATCACCAAGTCGCCAAGTAGCTTATCGCCGATGATAATGCCCGTATGATAAACGCGTGTATGCCAGACGAAATCAGCGCCCAAGGTATCTAAGGCAATAAAACTTGGTACCAACTTTATGGTGCTAGCAGGGGTGCGTGCGATGTCAGGCTGATGGCTCAGTAATGGTGAAAATGAGATTTTTATTGTCGCTTTACTGGTCGATTTTTTATTATCATTGCCTTTAACATCATTATCTTCATTATCTTCATTATCTTCATTATCTTCATTATCTTCATTGTCGCCACGATCAACAGAATGGTTAGCGGCGTTTAACGCATTTTCTGACAGTAATGACGGAATGCTTTCTAAGCTTTGATAGGTATAAGGGTCATCGGTATACGCATGTAGTTTTCTGTCATGCTGTTTAATGGTCTGCTTTTCGATGGTTACCAATGGGCTTTGGTAATTTGCTAGCGGTTTAGAACTTTGACTGTTTTGTTGCGGTTTTTGCTTGCTGTTATCATCCTCAGTATTGATATTATCTGAGCTTGAAGGCTGTGCCTGATTTACGGTCCTTGTACTGTCAATCACTTGAATGGCAGCGGGCAAGCGACTGGCGTTTTTGTCTCCCACTGGTGTAATGATAATGCTGATGTCTGCTGTGCTTAAATGAGCTCGCGCTAATGCCGTTTCAATCTCTTGTGGTAAGGCTGCTTGTGCTTGTAATGGCGTTAAAATAGATGCGATAAGTAACGTCAGTAAGGACAAGCGTTGACCAGTATTTTTCTGTGTTTGCAAATATTGGCTAATGGCTGCTAGAGTGGCAGTCATGCTTGTAGAACGGTTATCAGTTTTAAGCAGAATGGATTTTAGTAACGGGCGCATGAGCAGTCTATCATCAGGTGGCAAAAACAGGCTATGGTAACATGAGTTGCTGTTTTCGCGTAGACGCTACATGTAGCTGTAAATATGCTTTTATCTTAATGCTTTAGCTTAAAACCTTGTCTAGATAATACATGTTAGTAATCACGCTTAGCGTACATGCAAAAATACCATTGCCGTCATGATGGCATCATTATAAGCATCATGGGTGCCAAGTTCTGGAATATTATAATATTTTAAAATACTGTTTAAATGCTGTGCTTGGTTTGAAAGCCCATGACTGCGACCTATCATACGCCGACTATAAAGGGGGCGTATATCAATCACTTCGTTGGGCAAATAAGTACCCATATAGTGTTTGACCAGAGGGTTTAAAAACCCGACATCTATCTGCGGGCAAAACCCCACAAGTGGGCGATTACCAATAAAAGGTAGTAGTAATGATAGCATCTCATCATAACTCATCGCATGCTCAACATCGGCGGTGCGCAGACCATGAATGATAATGGTATCGCGCTCAGGCATGACAGGTGGTCTACAAAGCAAATGCAGCCCATTTCCTGTATCAATCTTGTCGCCATTTATATGAATGGCAGCGACTGACAGCAGGTGATTTTTTTTTGGATTGAGTCCGGTCATCTCACAATCAATCGCGACCCACTGCTCAGGCATGGGTGTGGTAAACATCGATGCCAGCTCAGGGCGCTGTAACTGATTTTTTTGCCAAGAAGACGATAATTTTTTTAGCCAGCCCATATTTTTTATCTCCAACGCTAAGCCGTTTGGCTTAACCAAATTCAAGCTGATACTGTCGGTTTAATTGTCCCTTAAAGCTTTTTACGACGGCTAAGCACTCTTTTAATAAATCACGCTCAAGGGCAGACAATGTCGTTGGATCGACTTCTTTGGCGTGTTTATTGTCTGTTAATAAGGCAACCGATAAGCGCTGCGCCATAAAGAACTCTAAGGCCTCAAGTAAGGTGTCAGCTCGCTCTTGGGTTAACGC
The DNA here is from genome assembly GCF_965118485.1 of Psychrobacter glacincola. Taxonomy (GTDB): domain Bacteria; phylum Pseudomonadota; class Gammaproteobacteria; order Pseudomonadales; family Moraxellaceae; genus Psychrobacter; species Psychrobacter glacincola_D. Next base: position 15,377 of record NZ_CBCPJH010000010.1, read on the forward strand.
ACGAGCTTGAACCAGCGCTTTAAGGCGATCTTTACTGCTAGGCTCAGTAAAAAGATCGTTTTCTAACGCTAAGGTGCGGATGCCATGGACCAATGGAAAAATACCTGCTTTTTTGAGGTCGATAGTATAGGCGCTTGGCTTACCGCCCAATAGTGGTACAAACTTTTGCCACCATTGACTGACATCGCCAAATTGTAGCGCTGCTCGTGCAAACTGCCGCACGAACATCAAGTCTGACTGCCTATGTGCTGTTTTTAGGTGTTCACGAACTTGTATCAGGAGCGATTCATCACCGCAGACGTATTCACCATCGAATATAGCGGATAAATAAATGCCGTGCATCGGGTCAGTATTTTTAAACCATAAACTGATTTGCGCTTTAAACTGCTTTAGTGGCTGCCGCCACATGGGATTGGTCATCATAATATTGCCGTCACACAGTGGGTAGCCAAGATCGGCTAAATGCTGGTTAAAAGTATCGGCAAATTGTGCCAGCTCAGGATGGTCATAACCATCACGGATAATAAGCGCATTATCTTGGTCAGTACGCATGATTTGCTCGCCGCGACCCTCGGAACCCATGACGATAACACAAGTATTTTCCATGACGTCATTAGGAACGATAAGTTGCCAAAGCTTGGTAAATACTTGCGCATTAAGGGTTTGAACCATGCGGCTGATGTTGCCCATCTTGATACCGTTTTGGTGCTGAGCGCGTATATAGCGTCCAATGAGCTCAACGGCGGTCGCCAAACTTGGCAAGTCTGTGGCTTGTTCGATTTCAATACTAATCAGCTGTGAATGATGACCAATATGAGCAAGCATATCGCTTTGCCCAAGCACGCCGATGACTTTACCATGGGTATCTATCACCGGTAGCCTATGAATGCGATAGCGGGTCATGGTTAGTAATGCGTCACCAATTTCATCATCGGCATCAATAGTTTTAAGATTAAAACTTGCGTAGTTTTGACAAGGCGTTATGGCTGGGTTTTGTTGATCGCTGACGGCGCGGCAGATATCGTTATCGGTAAGGATACCTAAGGTGCGATCTGAGCGGTTTATGTCTGTTACATGCCCTGTTGGACGTACTAAAACGTGTTTCAGCCCAGCATCAGTCATAGTACGAGCTGCTTGATATAGGCTATTGTCAGCATCAACGATATGGACAGGCAATAAGGTGATGTCAATCACCGACTGTAGCATGATTTGCTGTACTTCTTGTGGGTCATCAGAACTGGTTGCATCTAAATGCTGTCCGCTACGCCTTAGCTGTAAAGCTTTTAGTCGTTCGGGTAAGCTTTCTGATAATAGCTGCCGTACTAAATAATTTTGTGCACTGATTTTATCAACGGTTGTTCCAGTTACTTGCAGCAGTAACGTATCTTCAACAGCGCAAAACTGATAAGAAGTTACCTGCGAATCAAGATTTTTATCTCCTTGTAGTCTACCTTCTTGTATTTTGCCTTCTTTTAGGCTGTTTTCTATCAGCGATTTTGGTGAGCGCCTGCTATCAAACCAATCATTACTATTAAGATGTTCGGTGTGATTGCTACCTAGATAAGAGGCGGTAAAATTACCATCTAAGAGCTGCTCAATATGACCTTTAAGCACCACATAAAAGTACTGCAAATCATCCGCCGATAACATCTCATCTTTGGCAAGATAACGAACTTGAGTGTTTTTTTTGATACTTTGACGTTCAGCGGCACTTAACACGTCAAATGGTGGCTGGGTAAAATTAAGATGGGGCATGGCATCATCCTTGATGGCATAAGCGTTAAAAGGTAGGTAAATATGAAAAACAATCAAATAACAGCGCTGGGTCATTTGAGTATAAGACTTACTATAGCATCATCCAATAGAAAACCGCCAATAACCATAATTTTATTGTGGTTATTGGCGGTTTGTTAAAATTAATATGCTTTAAGCTAGCCTGTTAGGCAGCGAGTAATTTTTGAATACGTTTGATTGCCTCACGGCTTTCCTCGACGCTTGCTACCAATGCAATACGCACATAGCCTTGTCCGGGATTTTTACCATTGACCTCGCGTGACAGGTAACGTCCAGCAAGCGCGTGAATATTAGCATCTTCATAGAGCGCTTTGACAAATCGCTCATCATCACCACCGAACTGCTCAGGCGCTTTTATCCAAAAGTAAAACCCTGCCTCAGGCATACGCAAATCTAATAACTCACCAAGCTCCGACATCCACAGCGCAAATTTTTCTCGATATAGCGCTCGATTGTGCACCACATGTTTTTCATCTTCCCAAGCGGCGATAGATGCTAGCTGATGAGGTATCGGCATCGCGCAGCCTTGATAAGTGCGGTATTGCAGATAAGAATCTAAAATAGTGGCATCACCTGCCACAAAGCCTGAACGCAAGCCGGGCAAGTTTGAACGCTTCGATAAAGAGTGAAATACCAAACAGTTTTTGAAATCATGGCGGCCAAGAGCCGCGCAGGCTTGTAGTAAGCCTATTGGCGCTTTATCAAAATAAAGCTCGCTATAACACTCGTCGCTGGCAATGATAAAGCCGTATTGGTCTGATAGGCGCAAGAGTTGCTCCCAATCGTCCATCGTCATGACCGAGCCAGTTGGGTTATTTGGGCTACAGACAAATAATAACTGCGTACGCGTCCAGATATCTTTTGGTACGGCGTGATAATCGCCTTTAAAATTATTATCAGCAGTGCAAGGGATAAAGTAAGGCGTTGCTTGCGCTAATATCGCCGCCCCTTCATATATCTGATAAAACGGATTGGGCATAACTATTATAGGTGTAGACGATTGAATAGATGTCAGCGCTTGATTAAGCGCTACCGGCTGGCTAGCTGTTCCTGATTGATGGTCAACAACTGCCTGTACGATACTAAATATCGCTTCACGTGTACCCATAACTGGCAATACTTGGCCATGCGGATCAACATGATTTAGAAAAAAGCGCTTTTCAAGCCAGTGAGCAATGGTTTGACGCAGCTCGAATATACCATTAGTCGTTGGATAATGGCTTATTTTGTCCAAGTTTTCGCGTAGGACGTCCAGTACAAACGCTGGAGGCTCATGTTTTGGCTCGCCAATACCGAGCTTAATTTCATTATAGCTATGGGCTGGAACGCTATCGGCAAGCAAGGTTGCCATCTTAGCGAATGGGTAAGGGTGCAGAGTCGATAAGTTGTGATTCATAGGTAAGCTAACTATAATAGACAATTAATAATAAATTTATAAAGAAAAATTACATTCAAGCAGTGTAGCACTTCTCTTATTTTTTGTCTTTTTCTTCTGATGTTTATACATAATAAATCATTACTCCTTAAATATGGCGCCTTTAGCTGCTGCCATTTTGACATTATAACCGTTAAATATTGAGCTATATGACCGTGTCATAACGTCTTATTGTAGAAATTAGAAGTATGACCATTACTTAGAAAAAATAAATATGGGCGTTTATAAGCGCCTATTTTAGGAATAATTTGATATGTCTAGTATGTTAGAAACCGATAGTCTCGGCGCTATGGATATCAAGGAGAGATATTTTGATAATCAGCAAGACCTTGGCGTCTATGAAAAGCTACAGCAACTCGAACAGGCATGGTGGAAAACACATAAGCAGTTGATACTGTTAAAAGAACGGCAAATGTTTTGGTTTGGTGATAATAGCTTTATGATGTGGCTGCTATGGCAATTTGTCAGCTATATCGTCGTGGCCATGGTATTGATGTTACTCAGTAAGCTATTGGATGTCTCGCTACCTTTATGGCAATACGTCGCTTTATTCGTCATACAAACCCTGATTTTCGTTATAATGTTCAGTCTTAAAGGCGGATTTGCTCGGCATTTGGCAGATAAAATCAATCGAGAAGATTTGTCTCGCGAGGAAATGCTGAATGAAATGACGATTTTGGCTACGGATAGCCTATATCGTGATGTTCATGCAAGAGCACCTATCTCTTTAAAACAAATCTACCGGTTTTATGATGCTCAGTTTCGTCTAGCAAGCCTGCATCGCTTACTGCAAAATGAAATCGATGCGGGACGCTTGATGTATGGCGAGCAAAAGGTAGACGCAGGCATACTGCCGCTACAACTTGCCGACGATGCTTTAAAAGAATATGCTCGCGGCATCATATATAAAAGCTTGATATAACAACAATCAATCTAAACCATATCATTACGGATGCTAAGACTTTCTATTAAAGTCGCTTTTAAAGTCGCTAGTTTCTCAGCACTTAATGCGTCATCGTTTTGGTCACTGATATAGAACATGTCTTCTGCACGCTCGCCAAGTGTGGTAATACGCGCGGCGTGCACTTCGATTTCCTGCTGCAAAAATACTTGCCCAACGCGCGCCAGCAAACCTGGCTGATCAAGGGTCTCTAGGCTCATAATATGCTGGTTTGAGGCCTCGTTAAATTCAAAATTAATCGTCGTTGCCACATCAAAATGTTTGAGCTGGCGTGGAATCCGTCTGTGCGTCAGCTTGGGCGCAGTCGGATTTTTAAAGGCATCAATCAAGCGCTGCTTAAGCTCTTGCTGGCTATCAATATCGACCAATAGCGTGCCGCTACGATCAAGTAGTACATAAGAATCTAAAGCAAAATCACGGGTTGCTGTGATAATACGGGCATCCAATACATCAAGATTCATCTGATCAAATACGGCCATAGTAACAGCAAACAAGTTGACCTGATCTTGGGTATAAACAAAGACCTGTACCGCATCAAGTGCCAGCTCGCGATGCTCTCGTAACACGACTAATGGCGCGCTATCAGCGTCTGATGCTCGACCGATGGGCGGATGATTCAAAATCGCTTCCGTATGCCATAAGATATCTTCTGCAATTTCACGCAAAAAGTACTCATCGCCCAAATCATCCCACAATCTGGTTACCTCATCGCGATTCATATGCTGATTATCGACGTTATCTAGCATGGCCAATGCCTGTTTGCGCGTAGCACTAATCATATCTTGGCGATTGGTGGGGGCGTCGATATCGGCGCGTAAGATGCGCCGCGTTTGCGAATATAGCTGTTTCATAAGGGTTGCCCGCCAGCTGTTCCAAAGCTGTGGATTGGTAGCATTCATATCGGCAACGGTCAGTACATATAGATGGTTTAGGTGTGTTACGTTACCAACCAAATCTGCAAATAGCGTCACAACCTCTGGGTCTGAGATGTCCTTTTTCTGTGCTGTCATCGACATCAGTAGATGATAACGAGTCAGCCAGCCAACCAAGTTGGCATCTGCCATACTCATGCCGTGCGCTAGACAAAATTCAATCGACTCGATTTCACCAAGCTGACTATGATTGCCGCCACGACCTTTGGCGATATCATGAAACATCGCAGCCAACACCAAAATCTCTTTACGTTCAATACGCTGAAAGATAGAGCTGACCAGCGGAAAATCTTCAAAAAAACGTGGATCCGTAAAGCGGTGTAAAATGCGAATCAAGAATAAAGTATGGGCATCGACGGTATAACGATGAAATAAATCGTATTGCATCAGCCCCGTTACTTGCGCAAAGGCGGGGATATAGTTGCCCAAAATACCATAGCGATTCATGGTACGCAGGCGATGAAAAAGATAGTTTTGTTCTTTTAGGTTGGCTAAAAATAATGCCTGATGCGTGGGATTATCTCGGTAAGCTTGATCAATGCCACGTGCTGCAATTTTTAGCGCGCGCAGGGTATGAGTACGGACATTTTTGATGCCATATTGACCCATGAGTAAAAACATCTCTAATATCGCCTCAGGATGCTGAGCAAATACTCTATGATGCGCCATTGCAATTTGGTCGCCGACTTGGTTAAAGCGCGCATTGATGGGCTGCTTTTTTGGGCGTTCTTCATCAGGTAATTGCGGCTCTATGATAGTTTCATAATAGTGATTGGTCAGCATCTCAGACAATGTCGATATCTGCATAGCACAGCGATAGTAGTCACGCATAAAGCGCTCTACTGCCGCATTTGGTTGATCATCTGGCTGAGTCTCATAGCCCATCAGCTGAGCAATCTCACGCTGATAATCAAATAACAGCTTATTCTCATTACGTCCTGTTAATTCATGCAAATAGTGACGTATTTGCCATAAATAGCCTTCTGCAAAATTTAGTTCATCGAACTCTTTTTCAGTTAAAAAGTTTTGCTGTACGAGGTCATAGAGCTTACTAACGCGGAAATAGCGTTTGGTTACCCAGCCGACGATATGGATATCACGCAGACCACCGGGGGCGGTTTTGATATTGGGTTCAAGATTGTATTCGGTGGCATTGTGTTGTAGATAACGCGCTTTTGCTTCTTTGATTTTAACGTCAAAAAATTCGCGCGGTGACCATTGATTGTTCACTATTTGAAGTGGTACACCTTGTAACTTTTCATTACCTATTAATAGCCGAGCCTCTAACAATGCGCTGGCAATGGTATGATCAAGTGCTGCTTCTAAACATTCACTAACGCTGCGCACTGATAATGCTGGCTCAAGTCCAATATCCCAAAGAAAGGCGACCAAATTATCAATTTTACGACTGGTATCGCTGTCAATAGCGCTTGGCATCAATAGTAAAATATCGATATCAGAATGCAGTGATAATTCACCGCGCCCATAGCCACCCGTTGCAAATAGTGCCAAATCTGTCTTATCAAGCTCAAACCAGTTAAATAATTCAATCAATAAATCATCAATCACACCAGCACGAGCGCCTACCAATTGCCGGATATTGACGCCGCGTTCGAGTGCACGGCTGATGTCATCATTGATTTGCAGCAGCCATTCAGAAATACCGAATAGTGGCTTTTCTATGACGCTGGTATCTGCTGATAAAGAGTGAGATGCCGGTGTCATATTGTCTATTGATAGCAAAGGCATCGGTGTCAAATCAATAGTGGTGACATCACAATTAAACATGAGAGTTATCCAGTTAAGAGTTTGCAATCTAATTGATGGAACAGGGGGTATTACTACTAAAAACTATCTATAATATATCGGAAATATAGAAAGTATAAAAGTAAAACACCTATAGGATTAGTAGGCGAAAAAAAAGACCGCCTAAGCGATCTTTTATCAGGTTATTGAGTCAAAAAACTCAAATCTTCTTCGGGGCGTGTGGTGAAAACTTCACAGCCGTTATCTGTCACGACCATCGTATGTTCCCACTGGGCTGACAGTTTGCGATCTTTAGTAATCGCCGTCCATTCATCCGGTAAAATCTTAGTTTGCCATTTTCCTTCATTAATCATTGGCTCAATGGTAAAGGTCATACCCGTTTTTAGCTCGAAACCCGTACCTTTTTTACCATAGTGCATCACTTGCGGCTCATGGTGGAATTCATCACTGATACCGTGACCACAGAACTCACGTACGATACTAAAACGCTCAGGTTCGACGACTGCTTGAATAGCAGCACCGACATCACCGAGACGCGCACCATTCTTGACTACACTCATACCCGCATATAGTGCTTCTTGTGCCACTTTGCAGATACGCTGCGCCATAATAGAGCCATTACCAACCACCCACATTTTTGAGGTATCGCCATAATAGCCATCTTTAATGACGGTCACATCGATATTGATAATATCACCATCTTTAAGGATTTTGTTTTCGCTCGGGATACCGTGACAAACCACGTGATTCACTGAAGTACAGATTGATTTTGGAAAGCCATTATAATTCAGTGGCGCTGGAATCGCGTCTTGCACATTAACGATATAGTCATGCGCAATTTGGTTTAATGCTTCAGTGCTAATGCCCACTCTAACGTGCTCATCAAGCATAACTAGTAAGTCGCTAGCAAGTCTACCAGCGATACGCATTTTTTCTATGGCTTCAGGAGATTGGATAAGGGATTTTTTAGTCATCATGATCGATCTTATAGTTATAGAATTTAGGTGATCAATTATATCATAAACCGACAACGTGCTGTTTGAATGCACATTATTGAATATTTTAATCATATTGATATTAAATGTCTTTATATAAATAAGGCTGACTATACAGTCATGATGATAGGAGCGCTAAAAGCAGAAATCAGTTGAATATTACAAAATTTATAAGTATCGTAATTTTGTCTGCTAAATGATTTAGCAATGCTCTTTATGGCTTTGTGCAGGATGCAACAGATGAGCCTATAAAGATAGCCTCAAGCTTACAATAACAAGGATGTTGTTATGACTATAAAATTCCCTATTCGCAGGGTACTAACGCCCAGTGCTTTTTTTCCCTCACTTGCTGCTATTGGCGCTGGTCTTCTCCTGATGACGCTACAAACGACCTCTGCGCAAGCGGCAGGTCAGTATTATAATTGTGCCAATCCTACTGGTTGCAAATTGGTTGATAGCCAGTACTTCACTTCTAGCTATACTAAAACTCAGTATCCGGTCGTCATGGCTCATGGGCTTGGCGGGTTCACCACGCTATTCGGCGTTATTGATTATTTCAATGGCATTCCTGAAGATTTGATGAAAGGCGGCTCAGAGGTATATACCACCAAAACATCAGCCGTCAATAACAGTGAGATTCGTGGGGAGCAGCTATTACAACAAGTCAAAACTATTAGTGCCATTTCAGGTAAATCTAAAGTCAATTTATTTGGGCATAGTCAAGGCGGTATAGACATTCGTTATGTCGCTGGCGTTGCGCCAAAATATGTCGCCTCAGTAACGGCAGTTTCAAGCCCAGAGCAAGGGTCAAAAACGGCAGATTTTGTCAGAAATACCCTTGATCCAAACAACGACACGGGCAATCCGTCAAATATCACAACACAGTTAGTATCAGGACTGTTTAATTTAATCGGTGGTTTTACAGATATCGGTTCGGGTATTAGTTTTGAAGAGATACAACAGCAAGATGGCTGGCAAGCAGTTGTGGCTCTATCGACCGATGGTGCCGCTCTTTTCAATGCCAAATTTCCTGCGGCAATGCCGACCAGTTATTGTGGCCAGCCGACCAGTAATGCTGTCAATGGCATCAAATATTACTCATTTAGTGGTGTTGGACAAATAACTAGCGCCCTCGATCCTACTGACTATCTATTAGCAGCAACGGGCATACCGTTTGCAGGAGACTCTAATGATGGTTTGGTCTCTGCCTGCTCAAGTCGGCTTGGTTATGTGATTCGTGATAATTATCGAATGAATCATCTGGATTCAGCCAATCAATTGTTGGGCTTGACTGCATGGGGAGAGTCTGAGCCGAAATCTGTTTATCGTACTCAGGTAAGTCGTTTGAAAAAAGCCAATCTATAATTGGTTAATGAGTGGACTATAGCTTTGAGTCTGCAAGCGTTGTATAAAAAAGCAGGGTCAACTGAGTTGACCCTGCTTTTTTATATTAGATTCGTATATCAATTGATTTATTAAATAAGATGTTTTTGCTATGTCAAATAATCGCCGTTCGCCTTTTTTGTCAGTTATTATTGTTGCTGTGATTATCGCTATAGTAGGAGCGGTTATCCTGTGGTTTAAACCTAGTAATAGTAGCGTCAATGCTTCTCAACCCTTATCTACGACGGCCAATAATGATGCTGAAAATAGCTCGATAAATATGGCTAATCCCAGTAATGGTGCTGGCATGTCATTTAATAAAAGTAATACTCAATTTACTACGGGGCTGGAGAATTTACCGCGTTCTTTGCAAGATACGGATGTCGATGGCGAGATTATCATTGATGAAAATAAGCATCTTGTCGTTACCGAAGGCTTAAAACGCTTGTTTGATTATTTTTTATCAGCGCTTGGTGAGGAAGATGAGACTACTATCAATGCTCGGGTAGAGAGTTATATCCGCAGTCATACGCCAGAGCCTGCAGCGAGCCAAGCGGTTACCATATTTGAGCAGTATGTTGCTTATTTAAAGGCAATCTCTGAGATTGAGAAAAAGTACGGCAATCTACAATTGCAAGCGACTCAAAGCGGAAAGCTAGATTTAAATGTTGTCGCTCAGCAAAAACAAGACGTTGCCAAGCTACGCCAAAAGCATTTTGATAAAGAAACGATTGCTGCTTTCTTTGGAGAGGCAGATGAGTATGATGATTATAGTATCGAAATGGTCAGAATCAATCAAAACGAGCAGCTGTCTGACAGTCAAAAAGAAGCCGCAAAGCAAAATTATATTAGCCGTATGCCAGACAATAGCACCAAAGCCAATCTTGCTCAGCAAGCCAATTTAAACGAATTAATGACTCGTACAGAACAAATGCAAGCAAAAGGCGCGACGGCTGAACAATTATATAATATGCGCCGTGAGCTATTTGGTGCGCCTGCTGCTGCTCGGCTTGCTCAAGTAGATCAAGCAGATGCCAACTTTGATCAGCGCTTTAAACAGTACCAGGCACAAAAACAGCAGCTACTAAATCGAAATACGGATAACGCCCAAGCTCAAATTAATCAAATCGAGCAGCAATTATTTAATGAGGCTGAACGCAAGCGTCTAACAGGTTACGCTGCTTTGCAGCAGCAGAACGCTGCTAATATAAAGTAACGAAAACACTGGTTGTAGGTATAAATATAGAGGTCAATAAAAAGCTTTTATCAGCGCGTGATAAGCTTTCGAATATAAAAGCCACTCTTAAGAATAAAATAAAAGTCTATGCGTTAGCAGTTAATAGCGTATTTAGCAAGGCAGATTAGCAAAAACACCCTAAAGTGGAACAAATATAGCGGTAATTGGTACTCAATCTATCATGACAGGCTTATGATAAATCGGCATAATAGCCGCATTGTTTAGACTAAAGAAAAAAACAAATTAATCAGAGCGAATGCTACTGCTTAAAATGATAAACAATGGCTTTTTACTTTGCATACGAATATTTGAAACCTCTAGGAGTTTATATGAAAAACATGACTAAATTGATGCTTGCTGCCACCCTTACTGTAGGTACATTGGCTGCTGGTTGCCAAACTGCCCCTACGGTAACTGCTCCAGTGACTCAACCAATTACTGCAAATGCGCTACAAGCCTACGATTGGCAGCTGGTTGATGCGACGCGCACTAATGGTCAAAAGGTTACTCAGTTATTCTTTGATCCATCTAAGCCTTTGACGCTAAAATTCTTTAAAGATAACGGCAATGATCGCGTTAGCTTTGTGAATACTTGCAACAACATGGGTTCTGATTACCAGGTTGTTAATGGCAACTTAGTATTAGGCAACGTTCTATCTACTATGATGGCATGCCCTGAGCCACAAGCCAGCTTTGATACAGCGACTCTTGCTACCGTACAAGGTAAATACAGCATCAGCACAAATGCAAACAACACGCCTATCTTGACTATCACCAATAGTAGTCAAGTTGCTAATTTTAAAGTTATCTCTAAATAATCTAACTATTTAAAATCTATGTTATAGCAACTTTTATATCAAAAATGCCTCACTTAGCAGTGGGGCATTTTTTTGTCCAAAAGTTTTGTTTAAAGTAACAGCGCAATGTACGTTACACTAGCGGCATTATCTTTTCTCATTAATTTTATGCTATTTAGCCATCCTTTGTAGCCATTGCTCGTACTTAATCGTATGCTTGAATGGATTATGTTAACTGCCTTAAATGGCTCAAAGTTGTATAGGACTTTTATAATGTCAAAAACAGCTTTATCAAAACCAACTGTTGATATTAGTAGGCTTAACGGCATTGGGTTTATTGGCGTGTTTGCAATATTAATTGCGCTAAGCGGTTGTCAAACCATGCCAAATGGCTCGTCTAAGGCCAGCAGTACGACGGCTATGAATAATCCGCTTACTATAGGCATGCCAGTAATAGACCGCCAAGGCTATATCGCTTATGTGGAAGAACAGGGCATGGGCGCGGCGAAAGTGTCGACACTGTATCGTATCCATCCTGATGGCAGCGGGCGTCAGCTGATTGATCAGCTAAACGGCTATATCTATGCGCCAGCGTGGTCAGCGGATGGTCAAATGCTCGCTTATAGTAAACAAGCGGCGCGCCAGCATCCGAAGATTTATATTTACGATGTTAAGAGCGGTAGCCATAATTTGGTCGTCAATGCAGAGGGTAGCAATTTATCGCCGTCATTTTCACCAGATGGTAAAAAGCTGCTGTATAGTTCAACTGTGGGCGGCAATGCTGATATTTATGAGATGCAGCTAAATAATGGCAGTACTAAACAGCTTACTACTTTATCTAGTACCGAAGTACAGCCAAGCTACGCCAGCGATGGGCAAAGCTTTGTCTATACCAGTGATAAAATCCGCGCTGGACGCCCAAGTATCTATCGTTATAACTTTGCGACCGCTAACGCCGCGCTAATATCGACGGGAGGCTATGCCGCCAGTCCGCAACTGAGCGTAGATGATAAGCGTCTAGCATTTCTCAATCGTCGTAAGGCGGCAGTCATGATGCTTGCCACTCGACAAGTCATCAATCTAGCAGAAACGGGTCTTGATGAGCCAGCACGTCTGTCACCCTCAGGGCAATATGCTGTCTATCCGACACGCAACTCAAACTTAGGTGAACAGGGTGGTCAAGGTAGTCTAGTCATTCACTCATTATCCGGTAATACCAGCTACACCATCAGTATTCAGTCTGGCGGCTTGGTGCGCTCGCCTGTGTGGGGACGTTAAGCAGTTAGTAGTAAACCTTTAATCATCGAAAAATAGGCTAAGTCATATGGCGCATAAGAAAAAGAACGTCCGTAAAAAAGAATGTCCAGTCTGCGAGCGCGAGTTTAGTTGGACTAAAAAGCTAGATAAAAACTGGGAAAGTATGGTCTATTGCTCCGACCAATGTCGCCGCGTAAAAAAATATGAAGGGTTAGATCATCAAAAAGAAGATAAATAGGCGTTAATAAGCAGTTAGAGATATACGGGAGCAAGGGATCATACGATGGCACATAAAAAAGCAAACCTACCGCAAAAAATCTGCCCCGTGTGCCAGCGTCCATTTACGTGGCGCAAGAAATGGGAGAAGGATTGGGAGCAGGTGGTTTATTGTTCTGAGCGGTGTCGGCGGGGGAAGAGTGTTCATACTTAATTAGGTGATAATAGTAGGTAAAAAAATAAGCCAAATACTCATTGGTGATATTTGGCTTAGATATAGTAAGAAGGTTTACATTAAAACCTATCGTTTAACGAGCATCTCTCTTAGCAAAGATATTGGCAACCAATGCGCCGCTAAAGTTATGCCACACACTGAATATTGCACTTGGCAGAGCAGCAACAGGATTGAAATAAGTCGCCGCAAGGGCAGCACCAAGACCAGAGTTTTGCATACCCACTTCAATCATAATGGCACGGCGTTGCTTCTCAGTGAAGCCAGATAAGCGAGCGATTAAATATCCTAAGGTATAACCCAACATATTATGTAATGCCACCACGACAAATACGATAGCACCGCTGTCTAAAATGGTTGCTTTAGAAACTGCAACAACGGCAGCTATGATAATTGAGATACCCAATACTGAAATCATCGGCAATATCTCGACAGCAAATTCGATTTTTTCACCCAAAAATTTATGGAAAATAACTCCTAATAATATCGGTAAAATAACGATTTTAGTAATGGTGAGCATCATACTGGCTAAATCAATATCAATCAGCTGACCGGCAAACACATTTAAGAGAATAGGGGTCAAAAAAGGCGCTAGTAGGGTTGATATAGAGGTAATGGCGACACTTAACGCTACATCGCCTTTGGCTAAGAAAGTAATCACATTACTAGAAGTGCCACCGGGGCAACAACCAACCAAAATAACCCCAACAGCGATTAAAGGATCAAGGTTAAAAACCACCGTTAAACAATAGGCAATCAATGGCATCAAGGTAAATTGTGCTAGCAGTCCTACTAATACAGGCTTTGGTCGCTTAATGATTTCTACGAAATCTTCCGCCTTCAAAGTCATGCCCATGCCAAACATGATGATACCTAAGATAGGCACAATCAAGAACGCCAACGATGCGAAGAATGTAGGAAAAATAAATCCTAAGATGGCACTGACCAATGCCCAAATTGCAAAAGTTTTGCCAATCCAACTGGAAATTAGTGCAATCTGTTTCATAACCTTTCTCAAAATAATAAAGTAGATAATAATCTATCACGTATATAGGCAGGAAATGATAAAAGTATCTTTCGCCCAACGTAGCGCAAAGTTTGCTTATTTATATAGTCAGGTCTGAATAAAAAAGATACATTGAAAGTAACGTGCTACTGCTATCAATTTTTCTAGCTTGCTGTTCGCAAGCGTGACAGAGGCTGCGAAAAATTCATATCATTAGCACTGTATTGTTTTTAAACTAAATCGACTATAGCAAGTTATTACTTTATAAAAAAATGGCGTACTCATATTAAGTGAGTACGCCAAAAAATATCCATAAACTATCTATGAGTTAACTGATTTTTTAAAGCCTATAAATTCGGATTCAACCACTTCTCAGCCGTTTTCATATCCCAGCCTTTACGCTCAGCATAGCTCTCTAACTGATCGGTGCTGATTTTACCGACGTTAAAGTATTCACTATCAGGATGCGAGTAATAGAAGCCGCTGACCGATGATGCCGGCCACATCGCGTAGCTTTCAGTCAATATCGTACCGATAGCATCGCCCGTACCAATCCATTCGAATAGCTTACCTTTTTCGGTATGCTCAGGGCAGGCAGGGTAGCCAGGCGCTGGGCGGATACCGACATATTTTTCTTTAATCATCTCATCATTAGTGAGCGACTCAGTTGGTTGATAGCCCCAATATTCTTTACGAATCAGCTCATGTAAATGCTCGGCGAATGCTTCGGCTAAGCGATCAGATAATGCTTGTGTCATGATAGCGTTATAGTCGTCACCAGCGGATTTATACTTCTCAGCCAATGCTTCTGTACCCACTATCGAAACCGTAAAGCCACCCAAATAATCAGTATGCGCTTCCGATGGCGAGATAAAGTCTGCCAAGCTAAAGTTCGGCTTGCCACTGGCTTTGTCACTTTGTTGGCGTAAATGCTCGAATTGATAGGTTGGGTTGCCACCTTGTTGTGGGTCGTTATCATAAACTGTCACAGTATCGTTATCAGTGCGACGGGCTGGCATAAGTTTAAACACACCTTTCGCGACGATTAATTTTTCATCAATCATCTTTTGCATCAATTCATTAGCATTATCGAATAAATCACGCGCCGCTTCGCCAACTACGTCATCTTGCAAGATTTTTGGATATTTACCTGCCAGACCCCACGATATAAAGAACGGAGTCCAGTCGATATAAGGCAGTAGATTGGTAATTGGGTAATCATCAAGTATTACTTGACCTAATTTATTAGGTACAGGCGGTACATAGTTGTCCCAGTCATATTGAAAGCCAATCTTAATTGATTCTGCATAGGATATTTTTGCCGCTTTTGGTTGACGCTTGGCAAGGCGTTCACGTACTTTGATGTATTCTTCACGGGTTTCATCAATCAAGCCTTGGCGATGTTCTTTTGATAGTAGCTTAGTCACCACACCGACTGAGCGTGAAGCGTCCGCCACATAGATGACGCCATTATTTTGGTATTGCGGCTCAACTTTGACAGCAGTATGTGCTTTCGATGTCGTTGCGCCACCAATCATCAAGGGTAAGGTTATGCCGCGCTCTTGCATTTGCTTGGCGACATAGACCATCTCATCTAGACTTGGGGTAATCAGCCCTGATAGACCAATGATATCAACTTCCTCAGCGATTGCGGTATCGAGGATTTTTTCACAAGGCACCATCACGCCCAAATCAACAATGTCATAACCGTTGCAGCCAAGCACCACGCCGACGATATTTTTACCGATATCATGGACATCGCCTTTGACGGTTGCCATGAGGATTTTGCCTTTCTTTTCGCCTTCGACTTTTTCCGCTTCGATATACGGGTTTAGCCAAGCGACCGATTGCTTCATGACGCGCGCAGATTTTACCACTTGTGGTAGGAACATTTTACCGGCACCAAATAAATCGCCAACGATGTTCATCCCATCCATGAGTGGACCTTCGATGACCTCTAGTGGTTTCGGGTATTTCTCCCATGCTTCTTTGGTATCAGCGTCAATAAAGGTGGTGATACCTTTTACCAGCGCATGGGCAATTCGTTCTTCCACTGTGCCTTCGCGCCAGCTCATATCGACGGTACTGTCTTTTTTCTTACCGCCGTCCTGATAACTCTCAGCGATGGTCATTAGACGTTCGGTGGCATCTTGTCCAGACTCGCCTTGGTTGCGGTTGAGCATCACGTCTTCGATGGCGTCGCGCGCTTCCTTTGGAATATCATCATATAGCTCAAGCATGGCTGGGTTGACGATACCCATGGTTAAGCCATTTTGAATAGCATGATAGAGGAATACCGAGTTGATGGCTTCACGAATTGGGTTACCACGGAAACTAAACGAGACGTTAGAGACACCGCCCGATACCATGGCATTTGGCAGGTTATCCGTAATCCATTTGGTCGCGTTGATAAAGTCAGCACCGTAATTATTATGTTCAGTAATACCGGTTGCGACCGCAAAGATATTCGGGTCAAAAATAATGTCTTCTGATGGGAAGCCGACTTCATCGACCAACACATCATAACTACGCTTACAAATCTGAGTTTTACGCTCAAAGGTATCCGCCTGTCCGTCTTCGTCAAATGCCATGACAATCACTGCGGCACCGTAGCGCATACAGAGCTTGGCACGCTCAACGAACTCGGCATGACCTTCTTTTAAGGAGATAGAGTTGACAACACATTTACCTTGGATACGTTTTAGCCCCTCTTCGATAATATCCCATTTTGATGAATCGAGCATCAAGGGTACACGGCTGATATCCGGCTCGCCCGATACCAAGTTAACGAAGTGAATCATCGCCTGTTTGGAGTCAAGCATCCCTTCGTCCATATTGATATCGACGATTTGTGCGCCGCCTTCGACCTGATCACGGGCAACATCGAGCGCTTCGGTATAAGCTTCAGTTTTAATCAAACGTAAGAATTTCTTCGATCCGGTGACGTTGGTACGCTCACCGACGTTGACGAATAAGCTATCAGGGGTAATGGTAAAAGGCTCCAGTCCTGATAAGCGGCAAGCAGGTGCAATCTCAGGAATGACGCGCGGTGGATAATTTGCCACCATCTTAGCGATTTGACGAATATGCTCAGGTGTAGTGCCACAACAGCCACCGACGATGTTTAAGATACCAGCTTTGGCAAAACCCTCGAGCAGCGCCGTGGTTTCTTCAGCCGTTTCATCATACTCACCAAATTCGTTAGGTAGACCAGCGTTCGGATGTGCGGAGACATATGTATTGGCGATATTTGATAGCGTTTGGATGTGCGGACGCAGCGCATCCGCACCAAGCGCGCAGTTAAAGCCAACCGATAGCGGCTTAGCATGACGAATTGAATTATAAAAGGCTTCAGCCGTTTGACCCGATAAAGTACGACCCGAGGCATCGGTAATTGTCCCCGATATCATAATCGGTAACTCGAAACCGATATCATCAAACACACCGGTTACCGCAAATATCGCTGCTTTGGCATTTAGCGTATCGAAAATAGTCTCAATCAAAATGAGATCGACGCCACCTTCCATCAATGCCAATGTCGCTTCACGATAATTAAGTACCAATTCATCAAAGGTGATATTACGAAAGGCAGGATCATTGACATCAGGGGATAGCGAGCAAGTACGCGACGTTGGTCCAATGACGCCAGCGACGAAACGTGGCTTCTCTGGTGTTTTGTCTGTGTACTCGTCAGCGGCTTCGCGAGCAATCTTGGCAGCGGTTTTATTCAGCTCTGGCACGAGGTACTGCATATCATAGTCAGCCATTGATAGACGCGTACCGTTAAAACTATTGGTTTCGATGATATCAGCGCCAGATTCTAGGTGCGCCAAATGAATCTCTTCAATCATATGCGGCTGCGACAGCACCAATAAATCATTATTGCCGCGCACATCTTGGCTAATATCAGCAAAACGCTCGCCGCGATAGTCTGCTTCTTCCAGCTTATAATTCTGAATGTGGGTGCCCATCGCGCCATCGAGCATCAAAATCCGTTTTGTCATCTGCTCAGTGATACGTGCGCGTGCCGTCAGCTGCTGCGCTTTATAAGGGAATACCTCAGGTGGTGTCAATATAAAATTATTAGGATTAGCATTTGGGTTGCTAGTGTCGGTCATCTTTGCTTGAGCCGTATTAGCTTGAGAGCTATCGGTTTGAGAAGGGTTTGTTGCAATCATAGGAGCGCTGCTTATAGAGTCAATGTTATAAAAAGGAGAAGGGGGTAATAGTTATAATTTTAATAAATAAGCGCTAAAAATAATCAATGTAATTGAACGGGGTTCAAAATTTAGAAATAAATCCAGATAATTTTAGCAGAAAATATATCGTTATTGTGATGTTAACAAAGTCTATTGAATAAAGCTTGTGAGCACAAATGAATATCATTTATCTTTAGGATTACATAAAGCTTTACTTATGCTTATAAAAGAAAAATTATCCCTTTATAACACCGATACAGATTACACGGCTACGACAAAAAGTAGCGTAAATAGCCGTTTACAGCACTCAACTATATGTTAATTTAATTTCAGAAGGATTGATGTTTCATAAGCAGTGCTTATTAGTAGAGGTTAATGGTTCTTATTTGCTATTTGTCTATAATGGTCATTTATTACAGATAAAATTGCACCATAAAATCAGCGACCAAGATGTTAAGAATAAGTGCTAAGGAAAGCCAATCTCATCTGCCAAGTTGTACTAAAAAACCAACAGATTATAGAGACTCTCTTATTAAGGATAATGTTATGAAAATCATGAAAATTGCTACTCTCGGTGCTTTAGCTATCTCACTTGCAGGTTTAAGCGCCTGTAATAATATGATGCCTGCCAAAAATACTGCTATGAAAGCCCCAATGCATAGTCAGTCAATGGCAACAATGAACGTGGTACAGATTGCTCAGAGCAATCCTGATTTCTCTTTACTGGTAGAAGCCGTCGTCGCTGCTGATTTAGCAGGCGCGCTGTCTAACCCTAATGCTCACTATACAATTTTTGCCCCGACTAATGCTGCATTTGTACAAGCCCTACAAGAAACCGGTATGACTAAAGCACAGCTTTTTGCCAACAAGCCCTTATTGACCAAAATTTTGAGCTATCACGTGATTAATGGTGCTGCGCCAGTGTATGCAAAAGATGTGAAGCCAGGCAATATAATGATGCTGAGCAAAGATACGCTTATGGTGACGGCGCAAGGTAAATTGATGGATGAAAGTGGACGTACGACCAACATCTTAAAAACGGATATCGCTGCTAGTAATGGTGTGGTACATGTGATTGATAGAGTATTGATGCCTAAGTAATATATAAGTAATGCAATAGAAAAAATTTATATTTTTATATTTTTTGGTTAGCCATTACTTATTAGTCAACTAAGTAGATATGAAGCTGTCATGAGCAGTTTCATATCTAGCGATAAACTAAAATACGAAACACGCGTGTTATATACGCTATTGCTACAGTGTTACTACCTAAGAATATATGAATTAAAAATCAATCAGTTAAGATAGTAAGCAACTACAAGCGTAGCTGATTTAAAATAGTGTTCAGTTATCTTAAGAACGCCATTCATAATCTACCTTTCTATAAGCTATCTTTCAAACTATGCCGCATTTAATAGTTATCTACCTCAAAGGAATGTCCTATGTTAAAGAAGAATCTACTATCTATCGCTGTTGTGGCTGCCGCATTATCTCTAGCAGCTTGTAATGATAAAAAAGCAGTCACAGAGCCGGTTGAGCCAGAAGCAACGACTGATGTGGTCGTAGAGCCAGAAGTTGCTCCTGAAGCAGTCGCAGAAGCTGATGCAGCACCTATGCCTGAAGCAGCAGCGACCCAAAGTATTGCTGAAATGGCTGCTGCAAACCCGGATTTATCAATACTAACTGCTGCATTGAAAGCTGCTGGTCTTGACGGTATGATGATGGACGCAGGCACATATACTGTCTTTGCGCCTACCGATGAAGCGTTTGCTGCAGTATTGACCAAGTTGAATGTGACGAAAGAAGAGTTATTGGCTAATACTGATTTGCTGAAAAGTGTACTACCGTACCATGTCGTACCTATGGTCGTAAAAGCTGCTGATATTCCTTATAACACCGCTATTGAAACGGTTAATGGTCAAACCATTATGATCAGTGATGCCAATGTCATTACCGACGCAAGCGGTAATACAGCAAATATCACTGGAACTGATATGATGGCAACCAACGGTGTAGTACATGTAATTGATACTGTGTTATTGCCTAAATAAGGCTTAACAAAAAAAACTGTTAATAGTTAAAAGCACAAAAAGCCTAGCCATTGAGCTGGGCTTTTTGTTGCTTGTTCATTATAGTGCGCCACTACGGTTGTTGCATTTTAAAAGATTTAGCCATGTTAGGGCAGCTAATAGAGTACGTTCAATTTAAAAAGAGCACAGTGCTGCTAGGATGAGTTTTCTAGTTCTATTGAATGCTAAGCGTACAGCAAGTAAGAAAAGTTGATAACAGCAGAACAGTATTTTTAACGTAGCTCTTTTATTGTAAACTGAGCCCTTTATTATAAACTGACTGTAGCTATCGCTTGGTGATTATAAAAGAGGCAAGGATAAGCAAACAAAAAAGCCCGAGACGATGGTCTCGGGCTTTTTTAATTATTTTACTAACTTAATAAATATCATTTACTGTAGAGATTTTTATTTAAGATCTTTACGCAAAGGATCATTGTTCATCGCTTGCATCTGTTTACGATGACGCTCTTCCCAATATGGCGCGTTTTTGATACCAAATTTTGCTGGATCAAAAGTATATTCTGTCACGCCAGCTTTAAGTTGTGCTTCGTAGTCTCTAAGCATGGTAAGTGTTGGACGAGCCACAAAGAAGATAATCAAGATACCAACGATATTGAGCCAAGCCATAAGACCAACACCGATATCACCAATAGCCCAAACATAGCCTGCTGAGTTAAGACCACCGTAAGCAACCATAACCATAATTAAGACTTTCGCTAAGAAAAGACCTGTTTTATGAGCACCGCGACCGATAAAGCGTGTTAAATAAGTAACGTTAACTTCAGCAATATAGTAGTAAGCCAAGATGGTCGTAAAGGCAAAGAAGAATACAGCGATTGCGATAAAGACATTACCAAAAGTACCGTATACCGATTGCATTGCCATTTGTGTAAAGGCTGGTGAATTAATTTCAGTCGTAGCAGCTACATTTTGCAGAATGAACTGACCATCTGGTAACGTACCTTGAATGTTATACATACCAGTAGATAAAATCATAAATGCAGTAGCAGAACAAACCAGTAACGTATCAACGTAAACTGAGAATGCTTGTACTAAACCTTGCTGTGATGGATGCTGAACTTCAGCAGCAGCAGCAGCGTGAGGACCTGTACCTTGACCAGCTTCGTTAGAGTAAATACCACGTTTTACACCCCAACCAATGGCCGCACCAAAACCAGCTTGTGCCGTAAATGCATCACCGATGATCAAACCAAATACATCTGGGATCAAACTGAAGTTACTGAACATGATAATTAAGGCTAACAAAATATAACCGATTGCCATAAATGGAACGGCGTACTCAGTAAAGGTTGCAATGCGTTTAATACCACCGAAAATGATGATACCTAAGATTACCAAAATGATAGCAAGACCGACCAGACGCATAGAGCCGACTTCTAATCCTGCCACATTCATGATAGTGCCTTCACCCATGACTTGGGCAAAAGCACTAATAACGCCATTCGCCTGTACACCAGGTAAGAACATACCACATGATAAAATAGAAGCGATTGCGAAAAGTATACCGTACCATTTTTGACCAAGCGCACGTTCAAAGTAATAGGCAGGGCCACCACGATATTCGCCAGTAATCACATCTTTTTCTTTATAAATCTGTGCCAGTGTCGATTCAACGTAGGCAGTAGAAGCACCTAAAAAGGCAACGACCCACATCCAAAATACCGCACCAGGACCACCGAAGCCGATAGCAGCAGCTACACCAGCGATGTTACCCATACCCACACGACCAGCAAGCGAGACGGCAAGTGCCTGAAATGATGAAATACCATTGGCACTGGACTTACCAGTAAATAGTAATTTTATCATTTCCCCGAATAAACGTACTTGTACAAAGCGCGTCATGATGGAATAAAATAGACCGGCGCCCAAGCATAAGTAAATTAATGCGGGACTCCAAATAATTCCGTTTACTAAATTGACTAAACCTTCCATATATCTATTCCTTCAACTGTCTCAAAATGACTATATATAAAGATGCACAGAGTGAGCTAACGATTTAATATCCTTATTAATGCTAACCACTCAAATTGTTTGCATAGACTTAAAATTATCTTTTAAGCTTCATATCCGTATAGTCACCAAGAATGGACTGTAGTTGTCTGTATTTATCCGCTTGGTTCATTATTAAGCTTGGCTATGCTCGATCGTTTACTTTCTATATAACTTGGTGTTTTGTTATTCTGCTATAAGCCTAAACACTGCTATCAAGAGGCCAATGGATAAAACAGGCGGTTATAATATTAAATATCCATCATCATGACGGTATCCGATTTACTATGAGCGGTATCGGCTGCGCACAATTGTGTAATAGAATCATAAAGCGATGATTTGTCTGTCTATCAATCCTTTTAAATGACAAATAAATCACTCACTAGTACTAAGGAATAAATAAGTCCACTACCAAATGTGTGCAAACCGTACAGCTACGTAACTGCAATTTGCCATATTTTTTTGCTAATTACTACAATTTTCTTCTTACCGGTATTTATATAGGCATTTCAATAATCGTTATTTAGAGAGAAAAAGCCGTGGGATATAGCGTAGACGTTTTTTGTAGCTGTATTCGATGTTTTATTAATAGTGGCTGATGAGCACGGTTATTAAGTTACTTAGTCAAAACAAAGCGCAAGCTTATGCTACAAGTCGTTGCTTGCGGTTGTGTTTTGGTAACGATGAATTGTAAAAAAAGCGTTATAGCGCCATTATTAGCAAAATATATCTTAGGCTAACAAATATCAGCTTATATGGTTTAGTGCTATTTAAGATAGTGTTTAAAGAAGTAGTAAAAAAGCCCACTAAAAATTGTTACTCATATTTGATTTTTATCATTCTTAGGAGACGCCACAATGACGCGTAAATCTATTGTAAAACCCATGTTGTTATCAGCTGTATTAGCGACTTCTACTGTTGGTTTGAGCGGTTGTGGTTATAACAATCTGCAAGCCCAAGATGAGCAAGTGACAGCGTCGTGGTCAGAGGTGGTCAACCAATATCAACGTCGCTCGGATCTGGTGCCAAACTTGGTCAAAGTAGTACAGCAATATGCCAAGCAAGAGCAAGATGTCTTTACGCAAGTAGCTGAAGCACGCTCACGTACCGGCAGTATCACCGTAACGCCTGAGGTTTTAAATGACCCTGAAGCAATGGAGCGTTTTGCAGCGGCGCAAGAGCAGATGACAGGTGCATTATCACGTTTGATGGCTGTGTCTGAGCGTTATCCTGAGCTAAAATCAGATGCCTTATTCCAAGATTTACAAGCGCAATTAGAAGGTACTGAAAACCGTATCGCCGTGGCTCGTAATCGCTATATTCAAGAAGTACAAGGTTACAATACAACCGTGCGTCAATTCCCAACCAATATTACTGCTAAAGTATTTGGTATGAGCGCCAAACCTAATTTTAGCGTTGCTAATGAAAAAGAGATTTCTACTGCTCCAAGCGTTGATTTTGATAATGGTGAGTCAAAAACTGCTCAATAGTATTCATTCAATAATTGCGAAATTTTTTTAATCATGAAAATTTTTATTGATTGATTGTCTTAAAATTTTTGCTGATATGAATATATTGAGTCCAATATTAAGAATAATGGTCTCTTAAAGCTTATTCATATCGTTAAGTAACTAAAAAAAGCTAGAGCAGCGAGCATTAAGTAGTGATTTATTAAACGCTTATTGATTGCTGCTGTATCTAGTAAATATTTGACTTGAGGTGGTATTGATTTAATGACTCATTTGAAAACACCCCTAGCCGCATTGTTATTTGCCCTGAGTATCGGTAGCGCATCTATGTTGCATGCGGCGCCTAATGCTGATGGCAACATACAAAATCGAAGTGTGGAAGACTTAGTCGCTATTGCAAAAGCCGCTGAGTCTAATGAAGCCATTAATGATGCTGTCTTGGGCAATGAGGCAATTAATGAAGCTATACTTGGTAATGATGCCATCAATCAAAGTGCGTCCAATAATGAAGGCGTAGCAGAGGCAAATGCGTCTAAACGTCCGCCTGTTAAATCAGCGGCTGAGGGTGTTACTGCCGATAAGCTAATTTTAAATAATCCTGTTATCGATCAAGCCAATATTTTAAATCCGCAAGAGAAGCAGCGCTTAGAAGCACAGCTACGTACTATTTATCAGAATGGTTTGGCGCAGGCGGCAGTGGTGATTGTCTCGACTACCAATGGTATGCCCATCTTTGATTATGCCTTACAGGTTGCTGAAAAATGGCAGCTTGGTAATAAAGACATCGATGATGGCTTGCTGATGGTAGTTGCAGTCAATGACCGTGATATGTATATCTTGACAGGTTATGGACTCGAAGGCGTCCTGCCTGACGCCGCAGTCAATCGTATCATTCGAGAAGATATCACGCCTTTATTTAAACAAAATAACTATGGCGCTGGTATATTAGCAGGCGTAACAGCCTTACAAAGCCGCTTATCTGCTGATCCTGAAGTATTGGCGCGTGCCGATGCGCAAGCTGCTGAACATACTGCCCAACAAGGCTCAGATGAGCTGCCATCACCTATTTTTCTATTTATCATGGCAATGATATTTGGTAGTTTTATTACCAGTATTTTTGGTCGAGTATTTGGCTCTGTACTGACAGCGGGTGGTTTTGTTGCAGGCTCACTAGCATTGGGCGGCGGTCTATTTATGACCATCATTATGGCGATATTTATTTGGCTATTCTTAATTTCGCGTGGCGGTGGTGGCGGTAAAGGTGGCTCTGGCGGCGGTCGAGGCGGCGGTGGCATGGTATTCTTGCCAGGTATGGGCGGCGGTGGCGGTTTCAGCGGCGGCGGCTTCGGCGGTGGCGGTGGTGGGTTTGGTGGCGGCGGTGCTGGTGGCTCTTGGTAAGCGCTTGCTATTTGCTGGCTTATCACTAGAGTAATCCAGTAACTTATTAACCATTTTTCAAGCACAATATCTACTAATTATTGTCTATTAAATGAAAACTCACTAAATGACCGTTTACTAAAAAACTGTTAGTAATGACGTACTTGAGGAAATAGTATCATGGCAGAAAACAGTGCTTCAAAATCCAGCTTTGCCCGCTGGTGGCGCCAAGTGTTATTTGTGCCGATCTTACATAGTAAATGGCTGACGCCAGCAGCAAAGGCTCGATTGACAGAGCAGGTAACACTAGCTGAACAAGGGCACCGTGGTGAGGTGTTTTTAATCGTAGAGAATCATTTACCGATTCAAGAAGCCTATCGTAGCAATTGCCGTGATCGCGCGGTCGATTTATTCAGTCAATACCGCGTTTGGGATACGGAAGAAAACACCGGCGTGCTGATCTATGTCAATATTTGCGAGCATAAGCTTGAGATTGTCGCTGATCGCGGTATTAGTGCCCATGTTAGCCCAACGGTTTGGCGAGCGATGTGTGATAAAGCAGTAGTAGGGATTGCCAAGCAAAAGACAGAAGAAAGCTTGACTGAATTACTAGATGAAGTGGGACAAGTGCTGCGCCAATATTATCATTTAGAGCATGATCCTGCAGGCAATGAGTTATCTGATACCGTGATATTTTTAAAATAAATAATGCTTAAAATAAGCATATGGAACATATAAGTACTGAACTATTGAAACGCCTTTTTGCATAGACAGCCTATGCCATAAACGATACTGGAATATTATGATTGAACTAATAAAAAAACTGCCAAAGGCGGAGCTGCATCTACATATTGAAGGCTCACTTGAGCCTGAGCTTATGTTTAGGTTGGCAAAAAAGAACCAGATAGAGATTCCGTATAAAGATATAGAAGATGTACGTAATGCTTATAATTTTACCAATCTACAGACTTTTTTAGACATCTACTATGCGGGTGCCAATGTCCTTATCACAGAAGATGATTTCTACGATCTGACGTGGGAGTATATTCTTAAATGTGTTGAGGATAACGTCATTCATACAGAGATATTTTTTGATCCACAGACTCATACAGCAAGAGGCGTGGCGTTTGAAACAGTAATAACAGGCATCAAGCGAGCACTGGCTGATGCCAAAGCACAATATAGCATTACCTCTTGCATTATCATGTGTTTTTTACGCCATTTATCACAAGAAGAAGCGTTTGAGGCCTTAGAACAAGCATTACCATTTAAAGACGATATTATCGGTGTGGGTTTGGACTCTTCAGAATTAGGCAACCCACCGTCAAAGTTTATAGACGTCTTCAAAAAAGCGAAAGAAGAAGGCTTTAAGTTGGTTGCCCATGCTGGCGAAGAAGCGGATTTCTCTTATATCTATGAAGCATTAGATTTATTGGGTATTAGTAGAATCGACCACGGCGTACAATCTATCAAAAGTGCCGAGCTAATGCAGCGTCTAAAAGATGAGCAGATGCCACTAACGGTTTGTCCAAATTCTAATATCGAGTTAAGAGTATTTGACACCTATAAAGAGCATAACATCAAAGAGCTGATAGATTATGGGCTCAATATCACGGTCAACTCAGATGACCCTGCTTACTTTAAAGGTTATATCAACCAAAACTTTATCAACATCAGCGAAAATCTGCCATTAACAGAAGACGATATTATCACCTTGGTAAAGAACTCTTTTAGATCGTCATTTATTAGTGATGAGCTAAAGCAGCAGTATTTAGACAGAGTCGATCAAGCAATAGGCTAATACTTCGCCCATTATAGTATACCCATTCTTTTTACCAACTCTGGCAGTATAACTCCAGCTTTTGCTGCCAGAGTAATATCAACTAGCGTATTCGGTGTCGGATAGGGGTTTATCTCGATGATTTTGGCACCATTCTGTTTTGCCAATTGTGCCAGTCCGGCAGCGGGATAGACGAGGCTGGAAGTACCGATACTAATAAATATGTCACAATTGGCTGCTGCCTCTTCGGCTGTTTGCCACTCATCTATCGGTAACGACTCTCCAAACCACACAATATCAGGTCTGATATAACCATCACAATGCTGGCAAGTAATCAGAGCTTCATCAAAATTGATACTATCTTCACTGTCATAAGCTCGATTTAATTGGCCTTGATAAGGTATCTCACATCGGCTACATCGATTACGCCATAGGTTGCCATGTAAGTGGGTGACAGCGCTGCCTGCTTGCTCATGCAAATCGTCGACGTTTTGAGTAACGAGGGTCAGTTGCTGATTGGTGTATTGACTGTGATATTGCCACTGAGCTAATGCTATATGAGCAGGATTTGGTTTTTTACTTGCCACCAGTTGTCTGCGCCACTGATACCACGACCAAACCAATTTTGGATTACGAGCAAAAGCATCGGGCGTCGCCAAATCCTCCGCGCTATAATTTTCCCATAAGCCCGTTTGCTTATCGCGAAAGGTTGGTATACCGCTTTCTGCTGAAATCCCTGCGCCCGTTAACAGGCAAATACGCTGTTTGGTTTTTAATAGTTCCGCGGCACGCTCTACTTCTGCTATTAACCCTGATGGTAATTCTGCTAACATAAGCTAACCCTTGCTAATAATGGATATCCTTTCTTATGATAGACGGAATTTGGTGGCTTGTCATATTGATAGCAGTTGTCGTTGGTCTGTGGTTTTTTGCAAAATCACGTGCGCCTAACAAACTGGATGACACAAAGTCAAAAGGTAAGAAAAAACCGATCGATGACGCGTTATATAAGACAGCGGAGATGATTAAGCAGTATTTTCCTGATTATCGAGTCACAAGAAAGGGCAGTCATTTGCTAATCAGTCGACAAAATACAAAAATTGCCATGATTACGATTGACCGCAAGCTGGCTGCCAGTCAACGCCGCTTAGGAGATATACCTGTGTTTAACTATCACCGTGTACCTAGCCGCGCGCAATTGGATGCGAATTTACAAGAAGCAGAATAAAGGCTTTAACGCCACGGTATCACCATCGATATTGAGCGTAATATTGTCTAGCGTGCGATAACCGTTAGTGGCAGTCTGTAAATCATCAAGGATGAAATTCAATATAGATTCAGTAGGGTGGGCGTTATTCTATGTATAAGCGACATAAGCGCAGGGCGGCATACGCACACATTCAATAAATTGCGGAGCAGTGGTGATGTCTGGGAGCCATCTTTTCGATTGGCGTGGCCATATATCAGAGAGCGGGAACCAAGTAGCGTATGCGGTCAATAACAAAGCAGTCGATATGATAGCTAGTGGCTTTATGATCTCATTTGTCCTATATTTTGATTTTTAAGACAGTATTTTTCAAAATAGATTTCTTAAATATTGACTATATAGGATTGGATAATAGTAGAAGCAATCTATTAACCATTATTGACGGCTATAAAAGAGGTAATGCTGGGGAACGGGGTAATACGATGATTGGTGCGCTCGGCGGGAATCGAACCCACGACCCTCGGCTTCGGAGACCGATACTCTATCCAACTGAGCTACGAGCGCAAAAGCGTCTAAAAATAAAGACCGCTTAGTCTAACAAATAAAAGCCATAAAGCCAATGAATGAAGACAGCGATTGAGGTTTTTTAAGAAAAAACACTATAGTCAGCAAACAGGCATGGCAATCTACCCGTCTTTTCCCTTATAATGTCAGGGAGAATCCCTATTTATATTCACCGATTACAAGTGCGCTCGCATGCGGGATGGCTGTTTGCTATTGACAACTGTTTTGTTGTTGAAGGAGGACAGACAGAATGTCCAAGCTATGCTGACCCTTGTATACGTAATAAGAGAACGTGACGAATGAGAAAAGTAGTTATGTTATCGGCAGCTGCCATTCTAGGAATCGCTAGTATCGCTGTGAGCCAAGCTGAAAGTGCTGTAGACACGCCTGTCACTGTATCTGCAGTCGCAGAAGGTAAAGAGGTTGTCGCAAATGCGCCTGAGAAACTAGGCGATGAGACCCAAGCTGCTGCAGATACCACTGATGGTACTGCTCCTATGGATGCAACTGCTGACGCCACTGCTCCAGCTGCCGTAGCGGTAGCAGCACCTGCGGCTGAAGAGTCGATTCCACAAGATACGCCGCAAGTACAAAAGCTGATTGCGTTATATCCGAACCTGATTGCTCGTATTCAGCCTGTCGGCAAAGTATGTTTTGAAGACGATGAGGTCTGTGACGTGACGGCTCGCTCTTCTGGTCCAGCTGCAGGCGATGGTCCTCGTGAGGGTAAAGCGGTATATAGTGCTGTATGTCAGACTTGCCATGCGACAGGGCTACTTGGCTCACCTATGTTAGGTGATGCCGGCGCTTGGGGACCTCGTATTGCAAAGGGTAAAGATACTTTATATACCCACGCTATCAACGGCTTCAATGCCATGCCAGC
Organism: Psychrobacter glacincola; assembly: GCF_965118485.1. Taxonomy (GTDB): domain Bacteria; phylum Pseudomonadota; class Gammaproteobacteria; order Pseudomonadales; family Moraxellaceae; genus Psychrobacter; species Psychrobacter glacincola_D. The sequence goes on from NZ_CBCPJH010000010.1 coordinate 44,947, forward strand.
AAAAGGCGGTGCCGATATTCCTGATGAAGAAGTGCAAAATGCCGTTGATTATATGGTTGGTGAAGCCAGCTAATTTTTATGGCTAAGGAGCTTGAGTAGAGAGCTTTAGCAAAAAATTATTTAATGCATAAAAAAGCATCTGTCTTATTTAATAAGACAGGTGCTTTTTTTATGCGTGATTGATAGGACTAATATCGTCTTTATAATATAGCACCGTTGAAATCTTACCCATTCAGCCTCACATTAAGACACGACAGCAACTATTATGATAATTAGTATGCTGATAAATCATTTTTTAGCCCAATCATTTATAAAGAGGTATTCATGTCTGAAGTACCAGCGCTATCGATTCAGAATTTATCCAAAACTTATGCTAATGGGTTTTCCGCCCTAAAAGACGTCAGTCTTACCGTCCCGCAAGGAGGGTTTTTTGCGTTACTTGGACCGAACGGTGCTGGCAAATCAACGATGATTGGTATTATTAGCTCACTGTTTAAACCAACTGGCGGCAGCGTCAATATTTTTGGTGTCGACCTATTAGCCAATCCGTCAGTTGCCAAGCAATACTTAGGCGTGGTGCCGCAAGAGTTCAATTTTAATCAGTTTGAAAAAGTAGAAGATATTCTGATAACGCAAGCGGGTTATTTTGGCATATCGGCTAAAGAATCAAAGCCACGTGCCGAGCGCTTGCTCAAAGCATTAGGTCTTTGGGATAAGCGTGATAGTAAGTCGCGGGAGCTATCGGGTGGCATGAAGCGCCGTTTAATGATTGCGCGCGCGTTGATTCATAAGCCGAAACTATTGATTTTGGATGAGCCTACCGCTGGGGTAGATATTGAGCTGCGCCGTTCAATGTGGGAATTCATGCAGCAAATTAATATTGAAGAAAATACCACTATTATTCTCACCACTCACTATTTAGAAGAAGCTGAGCAGTTGTGTAAGCGCATTGCTATTCTTGATCATGGCGAGATTCGTATTAATACTGAAATGAAAGACTTGCTGGCGCAGTTGTCGGTTGAGACTTTTGTGTTAGATTTGACCCAGCCGCTTACCCAGCCTTTAGTCATTGATAAGGTAACAGAGATTGTCCAGCCTGATGAGCTGACGGTGGAGGTAACCTTGAGTAAAGGTGAGACGCTCAACTGTGTTTTTGAGCAGCTTACCAAGCTTGACATCGAAGTGGCTAGCATGCGCAACAAATCTAACCGCTTAGAGGAGCTGTTTATGCGGTTAGTCGATCAAAATATTCAGAATGAAGACAGTATGAAGGAGGCAGGGTTATGAAACAGGAAGTCACTCATAAAGTCACTGTAGATCCTACTAAAGCGATGTCTACCGCTAAAAAGTGGATTGCTTTTCAAACGATTTTAGTCAAAGAGATTCGTCGCATCCTGCGTATTTGGCCACAAACCCTTTTGCCACCAGTCATTACCATGGCATTATATTTTGTCATCTTTGGTAAGATGATTGGCTCGCGGGTAGGGGATATGGGCGGCGTACCGTACATGCAGTTTATCGTCCCAGGCCTTATCATGATGGCGGTCATTACCAATAGTTATTCTAACGTGGTCTCAAGCTTCTTTAGTGCCAAATTTACCGCCAGTATTGAAGAATTGCTAGTATCTCCGGTTTCTAAGCATGCCATATTAATGGGTTACATAGGCGGCGGTATTTTTCGCGGTCTGATTATTGCTATTATTGTTTCTATCGTGGCGTTATTCTTTACCAAGCTTGGTATCGAGCATTTATTTGTCACTATATTTACGGTATTGGGCACGTCTATTCTGTTCTCGCTTGGTGGCTTTATTAATGCGGCTTATGCACGCTCATTTGATGACATTACTATTATTCCAAGCTTTGTGTTGACACCGTTGACCTTTCTTGGTGGGGTATTTTACTCAATGGAGAACTTATCGCCATTTTGGTATAACATCTCACTATTAAATCCTATCGTTTATATGGTTAATGCCTTCCGTTTCGGTATTCTCGGTTATTCTGATGTCAATGTTTGGTATTCAATGGCAGCGATTTTTGTATTTTGCGTGATTTTTTATGTCATCTCTTATCGCTTATTAAGTGACGGCTCGCGAATTCGTTTGTAGTGCTGATAGCTGCGATCATTATAGTGATAGAGCTATTATTTCAAATTTTTTAATGTTTAATATTAGGAAGTACCAATGAGTATCCACGGTATCTTGGGTGAACAAACTACTGATTATCCAACTGAGTATAGTCCAGAAGCCTTATATCCAATTGCCCGTAGTATGGGGCGAGACGTCATTGGCTGGCAAGATGATAAGCTAGCAGTTGGCATTGACTGGTGGCAGGCATTTGAGCTGTCATGGTTAAATCAACAGGGCATCTCGCAGGTTGCGATAGCACGCTTTGGTATTCCGGCAAGCTCACCATTTATTGTCGAATCAAAGTCATTGAAGCTTTATCTAAACAGTATTAATTTTACTGAGTTTGGCAGTTGGGCAGAAGTACAAACCTTGATAGCGAAAGATTTGTCGACATGCGTAGTAGCAGAGGTGCAAGTTGAGTTATTTGCCTTAGAAGATGAACGCTCAGGGCTATTGATCGTTCAGCCTGATGGCATGTGCATTGATGACGCACTCGCGAATAGTAATGCCAAAGTTGCGTTATGCGAGCATCCTGATGCTTCGTTATTAATTGATGATAATACCGACGCAGCATTACAAGACGATGCTCAGCCTTATGTCTTCTATTCTAATTTATTACGTAGTAATTGTCCGGTGACCAATCAGCCAGATTGGGGAACATTGGCAGTGTTAATTACTAGTGACAAGCCAGTAAATAACGCTAATATGCTGCGTTATATATTGAGCTTTCGTCAGCATAATGGCTTTCATGAACAGTGCGTTGAGCAAATATTTGCTGATTTGAGCAAATATTATCAGCCAAGTGCGCTGATGGTACGCGCTTGGTATACGCGCCGAGGCGGTATCGATATTAATCCTTGTCGTGTGAGCGATATCGCATTATTACCCGCACCAAGCCGTTTGATTCGTCAGTAAATTAATGTTGGTTATTAGCTATCATAAATTGCCATTAGCTCATATACTTAGCAAACATTATTTTGCTTACATTAGGGTGTAACTATGAAGGTAGTAACTGGTTTTTTTACTGTGATAAGTATAGCAGCATTGTCAATGACGGCAGCACAAGCTGCTTTTGTGGAAAATAAATATAACTGTGAAATGTCAATGGAAGAAGCTGTTGACTGTGGTGAAAGTGCGGTTAAAGTAGAGAAAAAACGCCTTAATAAAATATATATGAGCGCACATCGTACGCTATCTGCTAAGCAAAAATCACAGTTAGATAAAGAGCAAGCCGCATGGTTAAAAAATCGCAATAAACAGTGCGAGTTTAAGCAAGAAGGATCAATGAATAACATGGCAGTATGGGGTATGATTAGTGCTGATGTTTGCACCGCTACTGAGAATCAAAAGCGTAGTAAAGTACTTGCCAAGAAATATAATATTAAATAACTTATTTCGGTTAATAAAAACCGCCTATCTCATTCAATGAGATAGGCGGTTTTTTAGTGTGCAAAGTTTCTTAACTATTTACTGCTTACTTTAGCAATGACTTCCTCACGGCTAAGCAATTGCTTTTCGCTATCACGGCGATTGACGTATTCATACTTGTCTTCTGCCAAGTTGCGATCAGATACCACGATACGATGCGGAATACCAATCAGCTCAAGGTCAGCAAACTTAACGCCTGGACGCTCATTACGATCATCAAGCAATACATTGATACCAAGGGCTCTTAGCTCCTGATACAATGCCGTTGCCGTTTCCATCACCGTTTCTTCTTTAGACTTCATTGGTACGATAGCCACTTCAAACGGTGCAAGCGAATCACTAACATCTGGCGTTGGTGGCCACATGATGCCGTTTTCATCGTTGTTTTGCTCAATAGCAGCAGCAATGATACGACTGACGCCAATACCGTAGCAACCCATCATTAAGGTAACTGGTTTACCGTCTTCACCTGAAACGTTACAGTTCATCGCTTGCGAGTACTTATCACCCAACTGGAAGATGTGACCGACTTCGATACCGCGTTTGATCTGTAGCGTACCTTTACCATCAGGAGAAGGATCGCCTTCATGAACATTGCGAATATCAACGATACGTGTGATATGCGCATCACGTTCCCAGTTCATACCTGTTGTGTGTTTGTTGATTTCATTAGCACCAGAGACAAAGTCTGACAATGCCGCTGCTGCACGGTCAACAAATACGGGCATATCAAGCTCAACGCCGATATAGCCTTTATGCAGACCAGCCGCTTTCAATTCTTCTTCAGTTGCCATTGTTAAAGGTACATTGGCTTCTTCGATTTTTTCAGCTTTGATGGTGTTTAGCGTATGGTCGCCGCGTAATACTACAGCGATAAGCTGCGGCTCACCTTCTGGCGTATGACCTTGCACAATCAATGTTTTGACTGTGGTGGCAAGTGGAACATTTAAATGCTTAGCGACCGCTTCACACGTTGGCATATCAATAGTTTCGACATTTTCACGTAGCTTTGTTGCGGGCTGACGTTCAGCAGTGCATACCGATTCAGCAAGCTCGACGTTGGCAGCATATTCAGATGAATCAGAAAAGGCGATATCGTCTTCGCCACTGTCAGCTAGCACATGAAACTCGTGTGAGGCAAAGCCACCGATTGAGCCAGTATCAGCTTGTACTGCACGGAAATCAAGACCTAAGCGCGTGAAGATGCGCGTATAAGCGTCATACATCTCGTCATACGTTTTCGCCAATGATGCTTGGTCAACGTGGAACGAATAAGCGTCTTTCATAGTAAATTCACGCGCGCGCATCACACCGAAGCGTGGACGAATCTCATCACGGAATTTATTTTGAATTTGAAAGAAGGTAATCGGTAGCTGCTTATAACTACGCAGTTCACCTTGGGCAAGATTGGTAATGACTTCTTCGTGCGTTGGACCGAGTACAAAATCGCGGTCATGACGGTCTTTAAAACGTAGTAGCTCAGGACCATAATCGTTAAAACGTCCGGTCATTTGCCAAAGCTCAGCAGGCTGAGTCATCGGCATGAGCACTTCTTGGGCACCGATATTTTGCATCTCTTCGCGAACGATGCGCTCGACTTTTTGCAACACGCGCAAACCCATTGGCAACCAGATATATAATCCAGAGGCGATTTTGCGAATCAGACCAGCTCTAACCATTAATTGGCTTGAAGCGATATCCGCATCATTTGGCGTTTCTTTTAACGTGGCAAATAAAAATTGACTGGCTTTCATAAATAAAGCGGAACCTTATCAACGATAAAATGAATAAGAAATAGTAGGATATTAAGCGTGTGGTTTGACGGCCAACGCAAGATGACCTGTTATTACTTGGTAAGAGTGTAGACTTGCCATAGCTAGAAAATACTGCAATAAACAGTACTCTAGTAGAAAGTGCATTCATAAAACGCACTCTAAAAAAGCGTTAATTCTTTACTTTTGTATGAAGATATCAGCATTGAAAATGCAGTATTTAAGGCGTGAAAGCCTGAAAAATAAAAGTATGCCGACATTTTACTTATACAATCTGACTATGTTAGGTAAAGTTCGTCTAAGACGCAATGACTTTTTGTTTTTTCAGTCTGCATTACACTTAAAGTGCTAAGTTTTATAGCTTTCGAAGTTAAATAACAACAAAATTCTAAAATGCAATAATTTGATATTTATTATGTAGGGCGTTGGTAGTAACTACTTGAAATGCTTGAAGAGAAATATCATTAAGAGCTTAGAATTTACTCATTTTATGCCAATAATATAACAATAAGGGAGTTTACATGACCAACCCTGATAATCGTCTTCCGGTTGATGTTAAGAATAGTGGTGCCAATAAACAGCAAGCGAAAAAACCTATCGCTATGCTGTCGTGGATAGTATTGCTTATTGGGCTTGCCGCCATCGCTTTTGCTATTTATACCGTGCAACATATCAATAAAAAAGAGCCGATAGAAACCATCACTCGTGAAGGCGTGGTAATGCAAATTCAGAAATTGAATCGATTGGAGACCGTAGCGTTTAGTGTCGATACGGTGATTACCAGTCAACGTCCGGGAAATTGGATGAAACTGTGGCAAGACGAGCAAAAGGCGCTGTTTATCGCGCGTGGTCGTGTAGAGGCGGGCATTGATTTAAGTGCGTTAACGCCTGAGATGGTACAAGTGGTTCAGCCTACCGAGTTGACTGTAGAAAACGCCACGAACGCTGATAGCAATAATCCCATTTCTGTTATGCCACAGATTAATATTACTCTACCGCCATCAGAGGTGTTTTCAGTCTATTTAGATGATATTGAGATTTATGATTGGCAAACGGGCGCTTTTGGGATGATGCAAGTCGATCCAAAAATTCTAAAACAAGCCCAAAGCATGGCAAAAGACGAAGTGCTTGAACGTGCTTGCCGCGGTGATGTGATGACTATGGCATTAGAAAACGCGCAAACGCAATTACAGCAGCTATTTGCATTAACGGGTGCTGTAGTGACGGTGACCACACAAGGCGCTGGTTCATGCCAGTTGCCAGTAAATGAGGCATAGATAATTTTATTAGAAGCATGAAGTAGTTAAACCTAGTTTAGCTTGCCGCTAAAACTCCTTAAATTGACGCCATTTATATTGTATAGTAGAACTTATCTATTATTCATAATGAACTTATGAATTTGGTTGGTAATATAACCCTATATAAAAGGTGGCGTATATGACAACTCCTAATAATCAACCGTCTTCTAAGCCTAAAGTTCAGCTTAATAAACGCCCTAAAGCAAAAGAATCGCTTTCTTTTGCGACATGGGTGCTATTAATTATAAGCTTTACTTTATTAGCCTATGCTTTATACATTATCCAAACCCGTATATTGTGAACTCTAGCTGAGCTAATAAGCAGGCAATTAATATGGCTAAGGTGATGAGTGTGGCTAAAATAAATTAAGTGAGATACATCGCTATTGTTTAAATTCAGCAATCGCTAGTTGCCGAGCTACTTTATGTTCGACCATAGGTTTTGGATAGTTAATTTTGACTAGCTGACCACTGGTGCTAAGTAGCTTGCGCATCTTATCTTCGCTATGCAAGATAATGGCAGGGATTTCTTTTAACTCAGGCAGCCATGTTTTAATAAATATAGCATCAGAATCATGCGTTTTGGCTTGGCTAAACGGATTCATAATACGGAAGTAAGGTGCGGCATCGGTACCTGTTGAGGCGCTCCATTGCCAGCCACCATTATTAGACGCAAAGTCACCATCTATCAGCTGTTGCATAAAATAGCGCTCGCCTAAGCGCCAATCAATCAATAAGTCTTTGGTCAAAAACATCGCTGTAATCATGCGTAAGCGATTGTGCATAAAGCCTGTTGCATTAAGACAGCGCATTGCTGCATCGACTAATGGTACGCCAGTTTTCCCCTCACACCATGCTGCAAAATCATCATGATTGTATGACCAATTAATCTTAATGTCAGTCTGGTGTTTATAAGCTTGATAGCGTATTAACGCAGGTTTTTCGACCAGCACATGACGATAAAAATCGCGCCAAGCAAGCTCACTTATCCAGCGGTTAATATCGCTATTATCAGTGTTGTTAAAGCTATCAAAGTTGTCAACGTCATTTCCATTTAATTCTCCCAGTGCCTTAATAGCTTGTAAGTAGCAAAGTCTAGGGCTAATTGCGCCAATAGTTAGGTAGGCTGATAACTGACTGGTCGCCTGTAAGCTTGGCACATCGCGGCTCACATCGTAATTGTTAATATCTTCAGCGATAAATTGGTCTAATCGATGACAAGCAGCAATTTCGCCAGCAGGATAGGCGCTGCAAGCTTGACTGAGCTGGCCATCCGTATCGATATATTTATATGCTTCATTACTCTGTAATTGTTGTTGATAGTCACTGACGACATTTTTGCATAATACTTCTATAGCTTCGCTACTGTCGGCATTAGTTTTTAACGATTTTAAATCTACTTTATTATTGTTTATAGCTGCTGCTTTATGGATTTGTATATCGCCCACTTCTAACGTCTGTCGCCATTTTTTATAAAATGGGGTAAATACTTGATACATGCTATCGTCATTGGTGGTGATACTTTGTGGTGGCAAGATACATTGGTCATGCCAGCGGATAAACTCGATATCAGTCTCCGCGAGCTGTTTGGTTAATTGCTCATCACGTTCAATCTCATTGCCTTCATACTCATGATTGGCCATGATACAACTGATCTTATTGCTTTGACATAAAGTGCTTAGCGTCTCAACACAGTCAATAAAGCTCGGACAAACTTGCACGGTCAATTTTATATTTAATTGAGTGTGTAGGTCTTTTGCTAAGATAGGCAAGGTGCGGGCGATATGGTCAAGCTGTGTTAGTGACATATCATGTGCTTGCCATTGTTCAGGAGTGAGAAAAAATACCGCACTGACTTGAGCATTATCGTCGTTTGCGCGCTCACAGAGTGCCGCTAGGGCGGTATTATCATGGATTCGTAGGTCACGGCGAAACCACATTAGGTAGTGTGGCTGGCTAATATTTTCCTTAGTATTGTTACTATCGTTGTTCTTTGTGCTTTCCGCCATCGTTTTAGACATTCAAGAATCCTTATTTTAATCAATCGCAATCATAAACAAAACTATGAATAAAAGTATGCTAGGATAAGTTTTTGGTTGCAATTGGTTTGCTCTGCAATTAACAAATTATCACCATAAATTATGATTAACGGTTAATTATAATTTATAATCAATACTTGTCTATTGTTAAGTTCATATTTAAGGTCATAAAATGCACGTTAAGTTTTGTGGATTTACGCAACTTGATGATATTAAAGCGGCTGTCCAATTAAATGTCGATGCTGTTGGCTTGGTATTTTATCCGCCAAGTCCTCGTGCGGTGACGATTGAACAAGCACAGACTTTAAGCGCTGCTGTACCCGCTTTTATTAATGTGGTTGCTTTAGTCGTTAATATGACCGAGGATCAATTGATTACATTGGCAAACAATGTCGCTTTTGATGTTATTCAATTTCACGGTGACGAAAGTCCTGAACAATGCCGTCAGCTGGCAAGTACTGTTAATAAGCGCTGGATGAAAGCGCTGCGTATCAATGCCGAGCAAGATACGCGCGATAGCGTGAGTGGGCAGATAGATAGCTTTGCAGCAGCAGGCGCGAGTAGTATCTTGCTTGATGCCTATCATCAACATAAATATGGCGGTACAGGCGCACGCTTTGACTGGAGCCTTATTCCCCATAATAGCTCGTTACCGATTATCTTAGCGGGTGGACTTGATGCCGATAATGGCGCTGCAACTAGTGACTTGCCTATTTATGCGGTCGATGTCAGCGGTGGTATTGAGATTGATAAAGGTAAAAAAGACCCTGCTAAAATGCGTGCTTTTATGAAAGCGGTCAAACGTGACCGATGGCAAAACGAGACGCTTAGCGAACCTTCGAATATCAGTAGCTAGCTTTAAATTTTCAAACTTCATAGTTTCAAAATTCATAACTTCTAAAGCTAACTATATAAATTGTCTTCTCTATAGTTGTTTTAAAAAAACACCAATCCTAAAAAATACCACTTATTACAGTAGGAATTACCATGAGTCATGTCGCGAATAAAGAGTTATCTACCACTGCACAAGCTATCAATACTTTTACTAATCCAGAAAGCGTGCAAGATTTTAATCAGTACCCAGATGCCCGCGGACATTTTGGCGTCCACGGTGGACGATTTGTCTCTGAAACTTTGATGGCAGCCCTTGAAGATTTAGAGGCGCTGTATACCAAAGTTAAAGCCGATCCTGCATTTTGGGAAGAGTATCACAATGATTTGGTCAACTATGTTGGTCGTCCAACGCCTTTGTATCATGCCAAGCGCTTGAGTGATGAGATTGGCGGTGCGCAAATTTACTTTAAACGTGAAGATTTAAACCATACTGGCGCGCATAAGGTCAATAACACCATTGGGCAAGCACTACTTGCCAAAATGAGTGGTAAAAAACGTATTATTGCAGAGACCGGAGCAGGGCAACATGGCGTTGCAACGGCGACGATTGCTGCGCGTTTGGGACTAGAGTGTATCGTCTATATGGGTGCTGACGATGTCGAGCGCCAAAAGATGAACGTTTATCGTATGCGCTTACTTGGCACGACAGTTGTGCCAGTGACGTCTGGCTCACGTACGCTTAAAGATGCCATGAACGAAGCCATGCGTGATTGGGTTACGAATGTAGATACGACTTATTATATTATCGGTACGGTTGCTGGTCCGCATCCTTATCCATTATTGGTACGCGATTTCCAAGCGATTATCGGCAAAGAAGCGCGTGTGCAACATCTGCAAATGACGGGTAAATTACCAGATGCGCTAGTTGCTTGTGTTGGTGGTGGCTCGAACGCTATTGGACTATTCTTTGATTTCCTAAACGATACGGAAGTTAAAATGTATGGTGTTGAAGCAACAGGTGATGGTATTGAAACGGGTCGTCATTCAGCACCACTTGCTGCTGGTCGTATCGGTGTCTTACACGGTAACCGTACCTATTTGATGGCAGACGATGAAGGTCAAATCCAAGAAACGCATTCTATCTCGGCAGGTCTTGATTATCCTGGTGTTGGTCCTGAACATAGTTTCTTAAAAGATATGCAGCGCGTTGAATATGTTGGCTGTACTGATAAAGAATCGCTAGAAGGTTTCCATGAAGTCACGCGCAAAGAAGGCATTATTCCTGCGCTTGAATCTGCTCATGCCGTTGCTTATGCACTAAAACTAGCTAAAACTATGACCCCTGATCAAACCATCATTGTAAATATGTCAGGTCGCGGTGATAAAGACTTGCACTCGGTGATGAAGGCAGAAGGTATTGAGTTGTAGTAGTTAGTAATAGCTGCCTTTTAGTAAATTATTGAATTATCCTTTATAAAGAAAATCACTCAGTTGACACTTTATTATTAAATAGAGGGTTAACTGAGCCAGTTTATAATAATTAAGAGAATACTATGACCCGTATTGAAAGCACTTTTGAGACTTTAAAAGCACAAAATAAAAAAGCCTTGATTCCTTATGTAATGGCAGGCGATCCCAATCCTAGTAACTTTGTTGGCTTGCTACATGATTTGGTTAAGCACGGCGCCGATATGATTGAAGTGGGCTTACCATTTTCTGACCCAATGGCAGATGGTCCAACCGTTGCTTTGGCAGGCGAGCGTGCATTAGCAGCAGGCACCAGTACTCGTGATGCGCTAAAGATGGTCAAAGAATTCCGTGAGCAAGATAAAGAAACACCAATTATTCTTATGGGTTATCTCAATCCGGTAGAGATTATCGGCTATGATAACTTCGTTGCGCTATGTGAGCAGTCAGGGGTTGATGGCATCTTGATGGTTGATTTGCCACCAGCAGAAGCGGGTAGCTTTACACAGCATTTGACTGAGCATGCGATGAATGAGATTTTCTTATTATCGCCAACGACTCTGGCTGAACGTCGTCAGCAAGTATTGACTCATTGTGGTGGTTATATCTATTACGTGTCGCTTAAAGGCGTGACGGGTTCAGCAACACTAAATACTGATGATGTCGCCAAGCAAGTACAAGCTATTAAAGCAGAGACGGATTTGCCAGTATGCGTAGGTTTTGGTATTCGTGATGCGACGTCAGCCAAAGCAATCGGTGCGCATGCTGACGGTATTATCGTCGGTAGTGCCTTGGTGCAGAATTTTGCTGATATCGATGCCAATGATGCCACGGCTGTTGCTCATGCACAGCAAGAAATCATGGCAAAAATGGATGAACTACGTGGCGCACTCGATAGTTTATAAGTGCTTGTTTAAACAGCTGGGCAAGTTATCGTCACAATATTTATGACAGTATTTATAACAATGTTTATAAAGACACAGGTAAATGGCTTTGCTAATGTTAGTTTACGTGTGTAAACTAACATCACATATAAATGGTTACAGTAACGCATGAGCGTACCCTATAACTGCTCAAGTTATGAGGTTATGTGACAATTAAACTGATTCTTATAAATGGACTCTTAGGGACAAGTGCACAAGTGAGCTTGCCAATAAGCCTTAGATAATGGCGAATAATATGACTGATACGATAACAAAATCTGATACGACTACTGCTACTATGGCTGGTCAATCATGGTTTGAGCGCCCAATACCGGGTATCAAACAGCACCTTACGGTGCAATTAACCGCGGTAGAAACAGAACCTTCAACAAAGTGCAGCAACTGCCATTCTGTGATTACCAATACAGCGCTAATTTTTAACTGCTATGTCTGCCCGCATTGTGATCATCATTTACCAATGAGTGCTCGTGAACGCTTAAACTGGTTACTGGATCAAGTAGAAGGCGAGCTTGGGCAAGAATTTACTGCCAAAGATCCGCTAAAATTTGTAGATAGTAAGCCTTATCCTGCGCGTATGGCAGAAGCACAAGATAAAACCAAAGAGACTGAAGCGCTGATTGTGCTATATGGCAAACTGCGCAATCTCGATATAGTAACTTGTGCCTTTGACTTCCGTTTTATGGGCGGCTCTATGGGCTCAGTGGTTGGCGACCGTTTCGTACAAGCGGCTGAAAAAGCACTTGCTGATAAAGTACCATTAGTTTGCTTTGCTGCCTCAGGCGGTGCGCGTATGCAAGAAGGCTTACTGTCACTCATGCAAATGGCAAGAACAGCCGCAGCAATCGAGCGTTTAAGAATTGCTGGCGTACCATATATTGTGGTACTGACCAATCCTGTTTATGGCGGTGTGACCGCATCTCTTGCCATGCTCGGTGATGTGCATTTAGCAGAACCGAAAGCCATGATTGGCTTTGCTGGCAAGCGCGTCATTGAGCAGACCGTACGTGAGACATTAGAAGAGCCGTTCCAGCGTGCAGAGTTTTTGCTTGAGCATGGTGTGGTCGATGAAGTGGTACATCGTCATCAAATGATTGATACCATTTATCGTTTATTGGCAAAAATGTGTAATGTGTCTAACATTAATGCTCAATAAACAATATTTGATATATTTAAATATTAGCAGCTCTTTAGTAATTTAGCCGTTTAACGATCGAGCCACGTGCTAATATCTGCCAAATATGTAAAACTAGCGAATAGCATTTATCGTGAATAACGGTAAATGCTATTTTTGCTTTATAGTAAGCCAGTTATAATGTCTTTATTTAAGCATTCATCATTTAAGCATTCATCATTTAAGCATTCATCATTTAAGCATTGATATTTATTTGCAGCGTTATCTTTTATTTCAAACTTCGATATAGGTTTTGTCCATGTCTGATTCTTTAGTGTCTCGTAGCCCTAGCAGTAGCTCTGATAACCAAGCCACCTTGACAGAATGGCTGAATTATATTCAGCAGATTCATGTCTCGGCGATAGATATGGGTCTATCACGCGTGCTGCCAGTCGCTGAAGCATTGGGAGTGGTACAATCAGCTAAAGATGACGCTTATGTATTTACGGTTGCAGGCACCAATGGTAAAGGCTCAACGACTGCGGTTATCGCCCAAATGTGCCAAGCCGCAGGATATAAAACTGCCTTATATCAATCACCGCATCTGAGTGTATTTAACGAGCGCGTGCGCATCGATGGCGAGATGGTCAGCGATGAGACATTAATTAATGCCTTTAATAAAGTAGAAGCCGCACGATTAAAGTGCGATTTAACCTTATCATTTTTTGAGATGACAACACTTGCGGCATTGTTGATATTCGCTGAAGCGGACTGCGATGTGTGGGTATTGGAAGTAGGGCTGGGCGGTCGTCTTGATGTAGTTAATATTATCGATCCTGATATAGCAGTGATTACCAATATCGCTATCGATCATGTTGATTGGTTGGGTGATAATATTGAAGCCATTGGTCGCGAGAAAGCAGGTATTTTACGTGATGGCATTAGCGTCATTTATGGTGCTACAGAGATGCCAAATAGCGTACAGCAGACGATAAATAAGTATCAAGCGGCTTGTTATCAAGTGAGCAAAGATTTCAGTTACCGTGAAAATGACGCCAGCACTTGGCAATATAGTAATGCCGCTGTGACTTTGCAATTACCACGCCCAGCACTGTCATTGACCAATACTGCCAATGCTCTGTCAGCGGTACTTACCAGTCCTTTAAAAGTGGATAGTAATGCTATCGAGCAAGCGCTACAGACGGTCAAGCTTGCCGGTCGCTTTGACTATCGTGAGATGCATGAGCGTCATTGGCTGTTTGATGTGGCACATAATGAACAAGGTGTTGAGTTTTTATTGGCGCAGTTATTACCACTATGGCAGCAGCATTTGGCAAAGCAAAATGTAGGTAGCAAAAATAGCAGTAAAACGCCAACTATCAAAATGCTGTTTTCAATGTTAGGTGATAAAGATATCAATAAAGTCGTACAGCGTTTAACGACAGCAGGTTTGCCTATTAGCGACTGGTTTATCGCTGAAATTGATTATCCACGTGCAGCCAGTACCGAGCAGTTGCAAGATATTTTGGTAAAATATATTAATAGTGACCAAGTCCATACATTTGCGCGCCTGACTGAAGCAACGAATGCTGTGATAGACGGTAGTCAGCCACAAGACTTGATTGTCGTCTGCGGTTCTTTTCATACCATAGGTGAAGCATTGGCTGCACTGAGTGAATAATCATTGAGGTGAAAGCAGAACTGTTTTAATGTTAATCTTAGCAAGCCTGTGATGGCAGACAGCACGAAAAATATGCTTTATACTCAAAGTGCTTGCAATAGACGGTATCACTGTTAAAAAAGATGAATGTCGCCGGCGTTAATGGTTTGCTGATTTAAGTTATCTATCATATAGTTTGAAATGATAACTGCGCCGCCCAATCAACCTTATTACCAACTAAGAGACGTAAACGGATGAATTTTTCGAGACAAGCCTTATTGGGCATTGGGATGATTATCGGTGGTAGTGTGATGCTATACGCCATGGTACAACAGATTGGTGATAGCAATAAATCACAGCCAGCGTCAGCCATGGTTGATAAGCCAAGTAATGAGCCGACATCTGCACAGCCATTAACGACAGATATCGAAACAGAAAAACGTATCTTGGCGCAAAAACAAAAAGAGAGGGCGGCTCGTGTTGCTGAGCAAGAGCGACGTGCTAAGCAGTTCTTAACCGAACAAGAAGCGGCAGAAGCGCAAGCGTTAGCAAAAGCACGCGCTGAAAGTGAGCAATATCTGGCGAGTAGTACAGCTAGTGCTGAAGACAATGTCAAAGACAATGTTAAAAACAGTGCTAAAGGCGCTACGACTGACAGTGTGAATAACAGCACGAATAAAGACGCGACAAAAAACACCCTTGCTACACCCACATCAAAGCCTGCTAAAGTAGAGACGTCTACTAATTCTACTGACAGCGCTGAAGCAAAGAAAAAAGTAATAGCAGAGCAGCAGGAAGCTAAAAAACAAACGGCTATTAAAGAGCAAGCCGCTGCTAAAAAATCAGCAGAAGCAAAACAACAAGCAGACGCTAAAAAACAGGCTGATGCTTTAGTGGCTGCACAAAAAAAGCGTGAGGCGGATGAAGCCGCAAAAAAAGCCACACCTAAGTCACCCTCTGACTACCAAGTCAAAAAAGGCGATGGCTTGATTAAACTGGCACGTCAGTACAATATGCCGGTAGAAGTCTTAGCTCAAGCGAATAATATCTCACCGTCGACAGCGCTACAGCTTGGTCAAAGTATTACTATCCCATCACGTAAACAGGTGCAGCGTTTAGCGCGTGAAGCCGCTAATGCTGAACAAGCGCGAGAAGCAAATCGCCAAAAAGAAGATGCGCTGGCGAAAAAATCAGCAGACGCGAAGCGTGACGCTCAGCAAAAACTTCAAGAGGCGCGTAAAGAAGTCAAAGAAACCGATGCCAAAGGTAGCTTTGGAGTACAAGTAGCGCTAGCAAACGACCAAGCCAAAGCAGATGAGATGGCAAAAAAATTCCAAGCGGCAGGTTATCAGGTCAGAACCAGCCCAACCAGTCGCGGTGTACGAGTCATTGTCGGTCCTGAGCGTGGCAAAGTTGCTGCACTCGCCCTAAAAGATAAAATTAATAGTGACCCTAAAGTGAATACCACCAGTGCTTGGGTATTATACTGGCGCTAGATATTGTTAAACTTCTAAACACATGATAACGAAATAACGCCTAAAATCTTAACAAGAGTTACTTCACTTATTATCACTTAATACCTTTATGATTAAAACACGACATGCATTGTCGTGTTTTTTGTTTTAGTGTTTGTCCATTCGCTCATATTTAGTTACCATGAGCGCCGATTTTTTGTTTCTCTGTATAAGCTATCAGCCCATAAGGGTCGATATGTTGCAGTTAAAGACAGCTCACTATATTTGCTAGGTTAGCATAATAGGCAGGCTATCTAACTGCTTTGATACTGTATAAGGTAAAACCATGTCATTTGGCGTTATATTTTTAATATTGGCAGTTGGCTTTTTGGGGCTGATAACGTTACCAAAACTATTTTCTAATAAACAAATCGTTGAACCAGATCCGCTGCCTGTACGTGGTGATGAGCTGGCTATTTGGCCGTTTGCGCCGATGCCAATCATGACCGCTACCGAAGTAATATTTTTTAATAAATTAAAAAATGCGCTGCCGGAATATCATATATTTGTGCAAGTGCAGCTATCACGTATTATCGAGGCGAATAGTAATGAGAACTCTGAGCGCAGCTTTTGGTTCAATCGAATCTGCCGTCAGAGTGTTGATTATGTGATTGTCGATGTCGATGCTCAAACTACTTTGGTTGCCATTGAGCTTGATGATTGGACGCATAGCAGCAAAGCACGGCAAAAAGCCGATGATAAAAAAGATAAAGCGCTTGCTAGTGCGGGCATAGCTATCGTGCGTTTTCATGCAGAGCGCATGCCAAGTGCTGATATGCTGAGATATGAGTTGATGCAGGTAATCGAGAGTTATTAAGATTATGATAAAATTTCAAGCTTATCTTCTACTCCGTCACGCAGCTTAGGATAAATGACGATAGGTCTATCACCTTCAAAGTATAATCCCGTTGGT
Organism: Psychrobacter glacincola; assembly: GCF_965118485.1. Lineage (GTDB taxonomy): Bacteria > Pseudomonadota > Gammaproteobacteria > Pseudomonadales > Moraxellaceae > Psychrobacter > Psychrobacter glacincola_D. The sequence continues at coordinate 62,052 of NZ_CBCPJH010000010.1, forward strand.
ATTAGATCGTTTGCCGTACAAATAAGTGACGGCTGACGCTTATCATAAAAGTCGCGTTTGCTAAACCATTCAATATAATGGGCGGCGCGCAATGCGCTTATATCAATCGTCGCAAGACTGGCACTATCAGCCTTATCACACCATTCATGTAGCGGGAAACTTGGCGTTAGCCAAGATGGATAATCAAAGTATTTAGTATTTATCGGTAAAAAGAAACGCCCTTTTATCACGCCATAGCGCTTATCAATTTTGACTTTTCCATGCTTTTCAGTGTCTACCCAAACTGTTCGAAATTGCTTGGTTTGCATATGGGTCATTTTGCGCTTTAGATTGTCATTAGAGTTAATCCCAACCCAATTTTCGGGAGCAAAAGGCGCTAAGCCCATAAAAAACTTAATCGCAAGTTCCCAATGTTCCGTTAAGCATTCTTTATGATTATACAAAATCAAATCAAGCTCGCCAGTAGTTTGTTTACCATTGTATAACTGCACATTACTAGCCAGTATCTCGTACGGATGCAACTTGCGCGCAAAGCCATCCTTTAGCCAAAATGACAGTAAGCCTTCAAAATGAAAGCCTAGACGATTCGGGCTAGGGCGCTTTAATAAATAACGGGTGAGATTTTGATAAACCTTAGTGTTATCCAGTTCTTCTAAACGCTGCTGATACGCCTCAAACTGCTTTTGCCAAAAGCTTGCGCTATGTACTGAGATAGCATGAGTGTTTTGGTGCGGTGCAACGTCTAGCTACTTGGTCAATACATTAGGGCAAGCAAGTATATACGCTAAATCACGCACATAAGGGCGCTTGTAAGTCTCCCAAGGTGCATAAGTTGCAGGAGTGGCATGGCATAGAGCGTTAAGCTCGGACATAGTTCAAACCATAGTAAAGATAAAGTATTTACCCTAATGGCTTGTTTGATAAAAGTCTATAGTTTTCATCGCTCATTTTTGATAGCAACAAGAAAAAGCCAACCATTGAAATCAATGATTGGCTTTTTCTTGTTGCTATATCTTTGGTCGGAACGGCAGGATTTGAACCTGCGACCCCTACACCCCCAGTGTAGTGCGCTACCAGACTGCGCTACGCCCCGAATGACTGACTATTTTACGCAAAATTATGTATATTGCAAGGGCTATTTATTTTAGCCAAACTCTGTAGCTCTCATTTACCTATAACAGTCAGCTTAAGCAAAGAGCGGTGAACCTTAACCCAATAATTCTTTTAAGATTTGGTTCACTTGTTGCGGGTTGGCACTACCGCGACTGGCTTTCATGACTTGCCCGACTAGACCGTTAAAGGCTTTTTCTTTACCGCCACGATACTCTTCAACCATCACTGCATTCTTAGCGATGACCTCTTCAACGATTGCTTTGATAGCACCTGTATCGGTCTCTTGTTTAAGCCCTTTTTCTTCGATGATTTTATCAGCTGCGTCATCAGTATCGCCGCCTTCGCGCTCATACAAAGCACCAAATACTTTCTTAGCTAATTTACCAGATAGCGTATCGTCTTTGATACGTTTCAACATGCCAGCCAATTGCTTAGCGCTGATAGGGGAGTCAGTAATTTCTTTGTCATCTTTATTCAGTGCGCCAAGTAAATCGCCCATAACCCAGTTAGCAGCCATTTTAGCATCTTGCTGGTCAATTTCAGCCACGACAGCTTCGAAATAATCGGCAATTTGACGGCTACCAGTCAAGATACGAGCGTCGTATTCTGAAAGACCAAGTGCTTCTTCAAAACGCGCGCGACGAGCAACCGGCAACTCAGGCATTGCTGCACGAATGCTATCAACCGTATGCTGCTCGATACGTACAGGTAGTAAGTCAGGATCAGGGAAGTAACGATAATCGTTGGCGTCTTCTTTAGTACGCATAACACGAGTTTCGTCGCGCTCCGGATCATAAAGCATGGTTGCCTGCAGAACTTTACCGCCATCTTCCAAAATATCGATTTGACGTTCGATTTCACGATTGATGGCGCGCTCGATAAAGCGGAATGAGTTTAGGTTTTTTAGCTCAGTACGAGTACCAAGTTCGGCGCCAGGCTTACGTATAGAAACGTTACAATCACAGCGGAATGAGCCTTCTGCCATAATCGCATCTGAGATACCAAGCCAAGTGACCAGCTGGTGAATGGCTTTAATATAAGCGAGCGCTTCATGAGCGGAGCGCATATCAGGCTCGGAGACGATTTCGATTAATGGTGTACCAGCACGGTTAAGATCGACGCCCGTCATACCATCGACAGCATCATGTACGGATTTGCCCGCATCTTCTTCTAAATGCGCACGAGTGATACCCATGCGTTTAGGGTATTCGTTTTTCTCGCCTTCATTAACCACAACGTCGATATAACCTTCACCAACGATAGGGTTGGCCATTTGGGTGATTTGATAGCCTTTTGGCAAATCTGGATAGAAGTAGTTTTTGCGGTCAAAGGTGTTAAATAAACCTAGCTCGGCATTGACGCCGATACCGAATTTTAGCGCACGCTCGACTACACCAGCATTTAGCACTGGCAAGACACCCGGTAGACCTAAGTCAACGATGCTGGCTTGTGTGTTTGGCTCATGACCGAAGTCAGTCGGCGCACTTGAAAATATTTTACTTTCGGTATTCAGCTGGCAGTGAATCTCAATACCGATGACTACTTCATAGCCATCAACGAACAGCTCTGGACGAACCTCATGTTTGCGAACGGCATTGTTATCAGTAGTAGTTGCTGTGTTCATTATACCGTCTCCTTCGCGATGGTAGAGTGTTGCAAATGATGATCTGTATGCTGTTGGAATAAATGCGCGGTAGTAAGCAATTGGCTCTCACACCAATGCTGACCAATCAGCTGTAAACCAATAGGTAAGCCTGCAGAGCTCAAGCCAACCGGTTGACTAAGCGCAGGTAGACCGGCTAAGTTAACACCAATGGTATAAACGTCACCCAAATACAGCGTCGCAGAGTCAAGGTCTTCACCAAGCTTATAAGCCGCTGTTGGTACGGTAGGACTAGCAATCACATCGCAATTGGCAAAAGCGTCTGCAAAGTCTTTGACGATTAGACGGCGTACTTTTTGTGCTTTGGTGTAATACGCATCAAAGTAACCCGCCGATAGTGCGTAAGTACCCGCCAAAATACGGCGCTGTACTTCAGGACCAAAACCTTCCGAGCGTGAGCGCGTATATAAGTCAATCAAGTCTTTTGAATCTTCACAGCGATAGCCAAAGCGTACACCATCGAAGCGTGATAGATTCGATGATGCTTCAGCTGGTGCCAGCATATAGTAAGTGGCAAGGGTAATCTCTGGATCAGTTATTGTCACCTCTACAATCGTCGCGCCCAGGTCTTCATATTTCTTTAACGCTGCACGAGCCGCTTGTTCGACTTCTGCATCAAGTCCTTTACCAAAATATTCTTTAGCAACGCCAATACGTAAGCCAGCAAATGGTTTTTCACCAGTGCTAGCTGCTGCGTCATTTAGGTCTTGTACATAGTTAGGCATATCGTATTTGATAGAAGTAGCGTCACGCGGGTCATGACCAATCATTGGTTGCAGCAAGTATGCGCAATCCATAGCGCTGCGACCCATACTACCTGCCTGATCAAGACTAGAAGCATAAGCAATCATGCCAAAGCGAGAGACGCGACCATAAGTCGGTTTGATACCCGTTAAGCCGCAAAATGATGCCGGCTGACGAATAGAGCCACCAGTATCACTACCAGTTGCGACTGGTACAAAGCCTGCTGCAACTGCAGCAGCACTACCACCTGATGAGCCACCAGGCACGTGGTCTAGATTCCAAGGGTTATGTACCGCACCATAGTATGAACTCTCGTTATCCGAGCCCATGGCAAACTCATCCATATTGAGTTTACCGAGGCTGATCATGCCTGCTTTATCGATGTTAGAGACAATGGTCGCATCATAAGGAGAAACAAAATTGTGCAGCATCTTAGAGCCGCAAGTAGTCAAGACGCCTTGAGTACAAAAAATATCTTTATGAGCCATCGGTACGCCAAGTAATGGGCGTGTGTCACCTTGAATGCGCATCTCATCTGCAGCTTGTGCTTGTGCTCGTGCTGTCTCAGAAGTATGAGTAATAAAACTGTTTATCTTGCCATCTAGCGCATTGATACGCTTGATATAGTGATCGGTCAGCTCAAGGCTGCTAAATTGTTTGTCTTGCAAGCCAGTAATAAGCTGCTGGGTACTTAATAGATGAAGTTCAGACATAAGGTGTCGTCCGTCAAAATGTGAATAGCATAAAATGAGAGGAGGTCAAAATAAAATAGCGACAGCGACTTATTCAATCACTTGGGGTACCAAATACAAGCCATCTTCGATAGCAGGCGCGACCGACTGATTGCGCTCACGATCGATATCATGTTTGGCAACATCAGCACGCAAGTCTTGGCAGGCTTCATGGATATTTGATAAAGGTTTAATATCGGTGGTATCGACATTACCGAGGATATCCATCATCTTTAATATTTTAGAGATATCAGCGGCGTAGCTATCGGCAGTATTTTCATCAACGCCCAAACGAGCAAGGTTGGCAACTTCTAAGATTTCTTCACGGCTGACTTGGTTGTCAGACGTTAACGGTTGCTGTGACATAGTGTCTCCAGTGACGGACAGTTTTTGTTAGAGTAAGGTAAGGCTAAAAAGATCGGCACTCAAATAAGTGCCTTAGCTCAAAATGTAAATATATAGTGATATAGTGCGGTTATTATAAAGCATCTAACCTAAGTTTACAGAGCCAAGTTTACAGAGCACGACGCGGGATTGCTGGACAATCTTTACTAAGATAAGACGTTTTGCAAATTTGACTGGCTAGTTAGGGCTTGATAAGTAATTGCTTACCATTCGCTTATGAAATACGTTACAGTGGGCAGCTGCTGAGCAAACGAGTAAGTTAGCTATTCATTAAAATCATCATATAACGCTTGCGTCTTGTTAGTTGTTGAATTAAAGGCTGTTTCATTAAAGGGCTGATATCGTCTGCCATTTCAAACTTTGTAACAACTTTTATGGCTTAAGCGCAAAATCCTAGCGTACTGATGCAAATTTCTGTGTTTTTTTTGAGCCAAGTCGGTATAATTTAGCTCAGTTTTTTCGTTTCATCATTATTGCCTCGGTTTGACTTGTTGCGATGATAAAATCTCGCGATGAGTGATACGACCTGCTCAACCCTGACGAGTCAATACTCGGTCAGCCTCATTCGCCTCATTCGCCTCATTTGTAATACGCTGGAAATATTAGTCATGAACCTGTTTGGATTTTTATCAAATAATATCGCAATCGACCTCGGTACTGCGAACACCCTTATTTTTATTCCTGGTAAAGGCGTGGTGCTCGATGAGCCTACAGTGGTTGCGCTTCGAAGTAATCGTACACAGAACCCTACCGTTGCTGCTGTTGGTGTTGATGCCAAGCAAATGCTAGGTCGTACGCCTGCCAATATTACTGCTATTCGTCCCTTAAAAGACGGCGTGATTGCTGACTTTGAAGTGACGCAAAAAATGCTTAAGCATTTTATCACTAAGGTAAAAGCCAAGCGTTTTATGGCGCAGCCTAACGTGGTAGTTTGCGTGCCTTGTAAATCTACCCTTGTTGAGCGTAAAGCGATTCGTGAAGCGGTTTCTTCAGCGGGCGCGAGCAAAGTATTGTTGTTAGAAGAACCGATGGCAGCAGCGATTGGTGCTGGCATGCCGGTTCATGAAGCCAGTGGTTCGATGGTCGTTGATATCGGTGGTGGCACCACTGAGATTGCGGTTATTGCTTTGTCAGGTTGCGTTTATGCCGAGTCGATTCGTATCGGTGGTGATATGTTTGATGATGCTATTATCACCCATGTACGCCGTACGCATGGCTGCGTGATTGGTGAAACCACGGCTGAGCGTATCAAACAAGAAGTGGGTTCTGCTTTAAATGAAGATAGTCAGTTAGAAGTAGAAGTACGCGGACGTAGCATGGCAGAAGGCGTGCCAAAAGCTTTTACTGTCAATTCAGAAGAAGTCCAAAAAGCCTTGAGCGATCCATTAAGTGGTATCGTGAGTGCGGTAAAAGCAGCACTTGAACAGACACCGCCTGAGTTGTCATCAGACATCGCTGAGCGTGGTATTGTCTTAACCGGTGGCGGCGCACTATTACGTGACCTAGATAAACTCATCTCAAGAGAGACGGGTCTACCAGTAACAGTCGCTGAAGATCCATTAACTTGTGTCAGTCGTGGCGGTGGTATTGCCCTTGATTTTATCAATAACAAAAGCTTAAACATGATTTTTGTATAATTCATGGTTTATAAAGCATTGTCATATTAGCAATGTTCAGATAAGGCTTAAGTTAAAGATAAAGTTGAATGAGAAGTCATAGATGAACAATATTAAAGGTAGCCAATAAGGTTACCTTTAATGTTATCAACAACGGCTACAATGCTTGACGATACCATTATTAATTTTTCAGTTATAAAAACTATTAATAAAATGCTGCATCAGAACATTTAATATACTTAGATATTTGCAATATTGTCACATTTATATAGCGCTATTCAGTGCCGGCTACTGCTCACATTAAAACCTCTACATTAGACCAACTATGATTCCAAGTATTTTTGCTCGCCAACCACTTGCACTGCGTATGACTGCTGTTTTATTGATAGTGGCATTAATACTGATGTGGTTTGATAGCAAAAATCCAGAATGGTTTAATCCTGTACGCTCGACCAGCCATGCCGCCATGCAGCCTATCTATGAGCTGTCATTATTACCCAGTTATGCCAAACACTGGTCAAGCGGTAGCTTGCAATCAAAAGAAGCGCTGCGCCGTGAAAATATGCAGCTCAAATCGCAACTGATCCACGCCCAAGCTAAATTACAACAGCAAGATTATATCTTGGCGCAAAATGCGCGCCTGCAAGGTATTCTATCGACCACGCGCCCTGAGCAGTTTGATTTAAATCTAGCGCAGGTAATTGGTACCGATACCAATCTTTTGCGTCAAATTGTGGTGTTGAATAAGGGGGCGCAAGATGGGGTACACGTCGGGCAAACGGTTATCGATGAAGACGGTATTTTAGGGCAGATTATTAATGTCTATCCCAATACCAGTCGTTTATTGCTGATTACTGATGAGCAGCAATCAGTTGCTGTGACCGTCAAGCGTACAGGTCAACGCGCTATTGTCACCGGTCAGGGCATACCTACCTCATTGAGCCTCGATTATGTCTTTAAAACCTCAGACGTCCGCGTCGGCGATGAGTTGGTATCATCAGGATTGGGCGGGCGTATACCAGCAGGTTATCGAGTTGGTCGTATTGCCCATATTGAAGATACGCAAGCGGATAATTTTAGAAGTATTGAAGTGACACCAGCGGCGAACTTTGTCGACAATGCTTATGTACTCGTACTACAAGATAAATTGACTAGTAAAAATAATGCTGGCATCACTGACCCTTGATAGTCATTGCTCAAAATGACAAGCATCTTATATTTAGCCGCTATCCAATCTAAGCATGCTTTTTATTCCTCTTTCTTTATTTCCTGCAATGCTGAATTCATTATTAAGTAGCTGCTAACCATTCGCTAAAGGTAAGTATTCATGGCATATCCTGATTCTGATCATGCAAACGGGCTATTGCATGCCGTGATTGTATTGAGCTTCATTATTGCCTCATCACTCAGCGTCTATCCATTAAGTCCTACTATGGCAACACTGCGTCCTATGGTCATGATCATGGTGCTTATTTTTTGGCTACTTTTTCAGCCGCGTTATGTGGGTATTTTTAGTGCCTTTGCCGTTGGTCTTATTGCTGATTTGCTGATGGATACCCATTTAGGACAACAAGCTTTTTCTGCTGTCCTAGTGGCATTAATGATAAAAGTTACCAGTATCTATATCAGACAACTAAACACCCTTAGTGCTTGGTTAGTCGCGAGTTTTGCATTGCTTGTTTTCCAGATAAGTTTATGGGTACTGCAGATGTTTATTCAAAACATCTTTGTTGCTCAATCGGCTTACTCTCTATTGATGAGTATCATTAGCTGGCCATTGGTACTATTAGCGTTACGAAAATTTACACGTTAATTAGGGTAGTTATTGCAACACCGAGTGACATCATTAATGAGTACTATATACCTACTGCAAGACTAGAAATTTTCTAACCACAACTATAAAAATCGTATTTCTATATCATAATAGGATAGTCATGGATATTATCTTAGCATCTGGCTCGCCGCGTCGTCGTGAATTACTAAGCCGAGCGCAACTAGAATTTACTATCATCAGCGTCGATATCGATGAAACACCTTATAGGGATGAATCGCCTAAAGACTACATCGTCCGTATGGTCGTCGCTAAAGCAGAGGCAGCAACTGCCAAACTAAATACACAATCAAAGAATAATGAAGCTCAAGCACCCAAGTCATTACCATCTCAGCCCATTATTTTATTGACCTCTGACACCATCGGCGTATTACCAGATGGCAAAACAGTCCTAGTCAAACCAAGCAATCGTGAAGATGCTTATCATATGTGGCAGCAGATGTCTGATAATACCCATGAAGTATGGACGGCGGTACAGGCAACTAAGCTATTATTACAGCCCAAACACCCTAATCAAGCTGATAGTGAACGAATATTAAAAGTCATTAATCAGCAGCAGATCCTTGAGCGTACAGAAGTCACCTTTGTCGCGCTTACTAAAGAGATGATGAGTGAGTATTGGGATAGCGGCGAGCCTGCAGACAAGGCAGGTGGTTATGGTATTCAAGGATTAGGTGCAGCTTGGGTTAGCCGTATCAATGGCAGCTATACCAACGTGGTCGGTTTACCACTGGCACAAACGCTGGCATTGATAAAAGATATGAATAATACTGCTACGCTTTAAGTTTCCGCTACCTAAACGATTGATGCATAAGAACGCTTAAATGGCTATCACTATAAGAGTAGGGCGCATGATTCAGCAATACTTGAAAGTGAAGTGTTATGTTGAACTATCTGCACATAATGACACGCTTGTGTCATGGGCAAAAGCAAGCTGCATTTGTTACACTATCAGGCTACCAAACTATGAATGCTTCACCAGAAAGCTGAGTGATAAGAGAAAATACTATGTCCGAAGAGCTGCTGATTAATATTAGTCCCATGGAATCGCGCGTCGCCGTATTAGATAACGGTATCTTAGGCGAGATTTATATTGAGCGTCATCATAAACTGGGTTTGGTTGGTAACATCTATCTAGGTACAGTGGTGCGCGTTCTACCGGGTATGCAAGCAGCCTTTGTTGATATTGGTCAATCACGTACTGCATTTTTACATGTCAATGATATGCAGCGCGAACCACGCCCAGCTCCCAAAAGCAGTAAAGTCGAAAAAATAGATGATGAACTTACGATTATAGAGGTAGCTGCTGAAAATTTAGTCGTCACGGCACCTCTAGTGAGCATACAGACTACAGAAGCAATCGCGGTTACTAAAACCCTTATCCAGCATCGTCTACACGAGAGCCAGCGTATTTTGGTACAGGTCACTAAGGATCAGCTAGGTAGTAAAGGCGCGCGTCTAACGACCAATATATCACTGCCATCACGTTACTTGGTCTACTTGCCATCGAGTGAGCATATCGGTATCTCGCAGCGTATTGATGGCGAAGAGGAACGTACGCGTCTCAAAACTGAGCTTACTAGTCTGATGCAGACGGTTAATCTTAAAGGTGGATTGATTGCGCGTACAGCCGCTGAGCGTGTCCCCGTTGATAAACTTGAAGAAGATATCTACTACTTATTGCAGCTATGGCGGACGATATGCGCCCGTCGCCAAGAAATGAAGTCTAATCAAAGCTCCGAGCTTATTTATCAAGAACTATCGTTACCGCTACGCTCTATTCGTGATTTGGTACACGCTGGTACCGAAAAAGTCGTTATTGATAATGCACAGATTTACGAGCAGGTGAGATACTTTGCCAAAGAATTCGTGCCGTTTGTCTATGATCGTATTGTACATTACACCGCTGAGCAATCACTGTTTGATGTGCATCGTGTCGAAGATGATTTACGTGATGCGCTCAAACGCCGCGTTGATTTAAAGTCGGGTGGCTATCTGATTATTGACCAAACCGAAGCGATGACCACCATTGACGTCAATACTGGCTCATTTGTTGGTGGACGCTCATTAGAAGATACGGTTTATAAAACTAACTTAGAGGCAACGCACGCAATAGCCCGTCAACTGCGTTTGCGTAATCTCGGCGGTATTATCATCCTAGATTTTATTGACATGCTTGAGCAGCAGCATAAGGATGATATCTTAGAGAGCTTACAGTCACAGCTCGTACAAGATTATGCCAAAACCAAAATCACTCAAGTCAGTGAGCTTGGTTTGGTTGAGATGACTCGTAAGCGCACCCGTGAGTCGCTTGGGCAACAGCTATGTGAGCCGTGTTCGACCTGTCAAGGACGTGGCTTTGTCAAAACAGCTGAAACGGTCTGCTTCGAGATATTCCGCGAAATCATGCGCTGTGCTCGTACTTATAATTCACCCAAGAAATTTACCGTCGTCGCCCATGCGGCAGTCATTGATTTATTGCTGACTTCAGAGTCTGATACCGTGGCAGATTTAGAGTATCTGCTCGGTAGGGTAATTACCTTTGATGTCGAGAATTTATATACTCAAGAACAGTATGATATTGTCTTAGATTAAAACTAAAGCTAGATTTTTAAAATGGGTTTTACAGTCAAATGTTGGAAATTAGGGAAGTTTGATAGAAGGGTTTAGCGTTGCTATTTCGTAAGCACATTTGTACTAAATAGAAATAATTGGGTTTAAAAACCACTATTTAGAGCAACTTCACTCTTTTATCATTGTAAATAAGACCCTTGCAATCATCTGATAGTTATGTATAATACACACCACTGAATTATATATGCGCAGCCAATCAAACAGCTGGCGCTATGACAGCTAGAGCATCGTTTCTAGCACTACTTCATTATGCCTTTGCTGACATCCTATAATGGAAGGGTCGGCGGGGCTTAAAACTATTTTGCTTTTAGCACGCTATAAGTTCCAATAAGGAACTCATTCTGGTTAAGAACAGAAGGCAGCTTGAAGTAAATATTTAACCAAACGGCTTTTGCTCATATCCTTGCAAAGCAAGAATGACAAAAGCACATATTAGGAGCTTGCTGGCATGGCTAACCAGAGAATCCGTATCCGTCTTAAGTCTTTTGATCATCGTTTAATTGATCAATCTGCACAAGAGATTGTTGATACTGCAAAGCGCACCGGTGCGCAAGTTTGTGGTCCTGTACCGTTGCCGACTCGCATTGAGCGCTTCAACGTTCTAACTTCACCACACGTAAACAAAGACGCTCGTGATCAGTACGAAATCCGTACTCATAAGCGTATGGTTGACATCGTTCAACCTACCGATAAAACTGTGGATGCGCTAATGAAGCTTGACTTAGCGGCGGGTGTTGACGTTCAAATTGCTTTGGGTTAATGAACAACACACCCAACCCATTAATATAAGATATAAAGAGGTCTAAAATGGCGATCGGTTTAGTCGGTAAAAAATGCGGCATGACCCGTGTCTTCACTGAAGCAGGCGCATCTATCCCTGTAACAGTGGTTGAGATCAGTGCTAACCGCATTACTCAAGTAAAAAATACTGATGTAGATGGCTATCAAGCCATCCAAGTTACTACAGGTACCCGTCGTGACAGCCGCGTAACAGCAGCTCAAAAAGGTCACTTCGCTAAAGCCGGCGTTGCCGCTGGTCGTGGTGTTTGGGAATTTCGTGCCAATGACAGCGATCTTGAAGGTCGTGAGATTGGTGGTGAGATCCTAGCTGACTTGTTTGAACAAGGTCAGATGGTTGATGTCACAGGAAACAGTAAAGGTAAAGGCTTTCAAGGCGGCGTGAAGCGTCACAACTTCAGCATGCAAGATGCCACTCATGGTAACTCAGTATCACATCGTGCCATTGGTTCAACTGGTCAAAACCAGTCACCAGGTAAAGTCTTCAAAGGCAAAAAAATGCCAGGTCAGATGGGTAACAAACGCGTTACCGTTCAGGGCCTAGAAGTGATATCGGTTGATGTTGAAAAAGGGTTACTTGTCATCAAGGGTGCTATCCCAGGTGCCACCGGTGGCGATGTCATCGTACGTCCGTCAGTCAAAGCCTAAGCAAGGGGATTAACGTGGATTTAAAAACAGTTACAGGAGCGGCAGTTGAGCTTTCTGATACGGCTTTCGGTCGTGAATTCAACGAAGCACTAGTGCATCAAGTCGTCACCGCATATCTTGCTGGTGCTCGCCAAGGTACACGCGCTCAAAAAACCCGTGCCGAAGTTTCTGGTGGTGGCATTAAGCCATGGCGCCAAAAAGGTACTGGTCGCGCTCGTGCAGGTTCTATTCGTAGCCCAATCTGGCGTGGGGGCGGTCGTGCATTCGCGGCTAAGCCACAAGATTGGTCACAGAAAGTTAACCGTAAGATGTATCGCGGTGCAATGCAGTGCATCCTAGCCGAATTGATTCGCCAAGAGCGTCTGATTTTGGTTGAAGAGATAAGCGTTTCTGGTCCTAAGACCAAAGAGCTGATCGCAAAGTTAAATGAGCTTGGTGCACCTCGTGCATTGATCGTCACCAAAGAAGTTGACGAGAACTTATACTTAGCTGCTCGCAACATCCCACATGTCAATGTACTTGATGCAAGTGAAGTGGATCCAGTGAGCTTGATTGCTTTTGATAAAGTAATCATGTCAGTTGAAGCTGCGAAACAATTTGAGGAAGCACTAGCATGAACAACGCAAGACTTTATCAGATCCTAAGAGGACCTGTATTCTCAGAGAAATCTCAAATGCTTGGCGACTCACTTGGTGTGCAGGTATTTAAAATTGACTCTAAGGCTACTAAGCTTGAAGTTAAAAAAGCAGTTGAGATGATGTTTGAAGGTGTTGAAGTTTTAAAAGTAAACACATTGAACGTTAAAGGTAAGACAAAGCGTTTTGGTAAAAGTATCGGCCGTCGTAACGACTATAAAAAAGCCTATGTTACCTTAAAAGCTGGTCAAGATGTACAAATGGCTGATGCTGGTGAAGAGGTCGCTAATACGACTGCTTCTACTAGTGAAACAGCGAATAACGAATAAGGATTACACTCATGCCTATCGTAAGAGCAAAGCCAACATCACCAGGCCGTCGTTTTGTTGAAAAAGTAGTGCATCCACACCTTTACAAAGGTCGTCCGTTTGCAGCGCTTCTAGAATCAAAAAGCAAGACCGGTGGTCGTAACAATAATGGTCGTATTACTACTCGTCATATCGGCGGTGGTCATAAGCAGCATTATCGTATAATCGATTTCAAACGTACTAAAGACAATATCCCAGCAACGGTAGAGCGTATTGAATACGATCCTAACCGTACCGCGCATATTGCTTTACTTAAGTACGCTGATGGCGAACGCCGTTATATTATCGCTGCTAAAAAGCAAGCTGTTGGCGATACTGTAATGTCAGGTGAATTATCGCCAATTCGTCCAGGTAACTGTTTACCGCTGAAAAACATCCCATTGGGTACTGTGATTCACAATATCGAACTTAAAATCGGTAAAGGTGCACAGATGGCTCGCGCTGCGGGTGCTAGCGTTCAGTTACTAGGTCGTGACGGTATTTATGCAATCCTTCGTTTACGTTCAGGTGAAACTCGCCGCGTACACGTCAATTGCCGTGCTGTTATCGGTGAAGTTTCTAACACTGAAAACAACTTGAAATCACTTGGTAAAGCCGGTGCTTCACGTTGGAGAGGTATTCGTCCTTCAGTTCGTGGTGTCGCGATGAACCCGGTTGATCACCCACATGGTGGTGGTGAAGGTCGTAACAAAGGTCGCCATCCTACTAGCCCTTGGGGTCAGAAGTCTAAAGGACTTAAAACGCGTAGTAATAAGCGTACTGACAGTATGATCATCCGCCGCCGCGCCAAGAAGAAATAAAGGAAGAATTTCATGCCTCGTTCATTGAAAAAAGGTCCATTCATAGACGCGCACTTATTTGCTAAAGTTGAGAATGCTCTTGAAACCAACTCACGCAAACCAATTAAAACTTGGTCGCGCCGCTCAATGATTCTGCCACAAATGGTTGGCCTAACTTTATCTGTTCACAACGGCCGTACTCATGTACCGGTTATCGTGAGCGAGCAGATGGTTGGTCATAAACTAGGTGAATTTGCCCCGACTCGTACATATCGTGGTCATGGCATTGACAAGAAAGCTAAGAGATAAGGTGCTTACCATGGAAGTAACTGCAAAATTACGCGGTGCCGCCATATCGGCACAAAAAGTTAGACTCGTTGCCGATGAAGTTCGTGGCAAATCTATCGAGCGTGCTTTGGATATCCTAACGTATAGTAATAAAAAGGGCGCGGTTTTTGTTAAGAAATGTCTTAACTCAGCCATCGCCAATGCCGAACACAACAACGGTTTAGATATCGATACCCTTAAAGTATCAACCATCTACGTTGATGAAGGCATTACGCTAAAACGTATCCTACCACGTGCTAAAGGTCGCGCTGATCGTATCAGCAAGCGTACCTGTCATATCACTATCAAGGTAGGGGAATAAGTTATGGGACAAAAAGTACATCCAATCGGAATTCGTCTTGGTGTTGTCAAAAAGCATAACGCAAACTGGTATGCTAGCCCAAAACAATATTCAGAATACCTGATCAAAGACATTCAAGTTCGTGAATATCTGCGCAAAAAGCTAGATAGTGCTATGATTAGCAATATCATGATTGAGCGTCCTACCGGTGCTGCTAAGATTACCATCGCCACTGCGCGTCCTGGTATCGTGATCGGTAAGAAAGGCGAAGACATTGAAAGACTTCAAAAAGAATTGACCAAAATGATGGGCGTACCTGCTCAGGTTAACATTGAAGAAATCACTTCGCCTGATCTTGATGCTCATTTGGTAGCAAAAGGTATCGCAAGTCAGCTTGAGCGTCGTGTCATGTTCCGCCGTGCAATGAAGCGTGCGGTACAGAACAGCATGCGTTCTGGTGCTAAAGGTATTAAAGTTGAGTTGTCTGGCCGTCTTGGCGGTGCTGAGATTGCTCGTACTGAATGGTACCGTGAAGGTCGTGTGCCGTTACATACACTACGCGCCGATATTGACTATTCGTCAGTACGTGCGGAAACCACTTACGGCACCATTGGTGTAAAAGTTTGGATCTTCCGTGGCGAAATCCTTGACGGTATGAACAGTGTTTATAACCCCGTTAAAGAAGAGCAGACTCGTGCGCCAAAACGCCGTGGTCGTGGAAACGGAAACCGTCGAAACACAGACAGAGGTTAAACTATGTTACAGCCAAAACGTACCAAGTTTCGTAAAATGCATAAAGGTCGTAACACAGGTCTTGCTCATCGTGGAAGCACCGTTGCATTCGGACAAATTGGTCTAAAATCTTTGACTCGTGGTCGTATGACTGCCCGTCAAATTGAAGCAGCACGTCGTACCATCACTCGTAAAATTAAGCGTGGCGGTAAAATCTGGATTCGTGTATTCCCAGACAAACCAATTACCAATAAACCACTAGAAGTACGTATGGGTAAAGGTAAAGGTCCTGTAGAATATTGGGTATGCGAAGTCAAACCTGGTAAAATGCTATATGAACTTGAAGGGGTATCAGAAGAGCTTGCTCGCGAAGCCTTAACGCTTGCAGCAGCAAAACTGCCCTTTAAAACTACCATTGTTAAGCGGACGATAATGTAATGAAGATCAGTGAATTACGTGATAAATCATTAGAAGAACTGACTCAGTTACTTGATGAAAAGCAACTTGATGCTTTCCGTATTCGTATGGCTAAAGCAACCGGTCAGTTGGGGAATACCCATGAAGTACGTGTCAATCGTCGTGCGATTGCTCAGCTTCAGACTTTGATTAACGAGAAACAACGAGGCGACTCATGAGCGATAACAATCAAGCAACGACCAATGCTAGTGTTCTGACAGGACGAGTTGTCAGTGACAAGATGGACAAGTCCATCACGGTTTTGATTGAGCGTCTGGTTCGTCATCCTTTATATGGCAAACAGCTTCGTCGTTCTACTAAAATCAAAGCACATGATGAAGACAACGTTTGCCAACAAGGCGACCTTGTCCGTATCAAAGAAACGCGTCCAATCTCAAAAACCAAGTCTTGGACTTTGGTTGAAGTGGTTGAAAAAGTAGAAAAAATCTAAGTAAATTGCATTAAAAGCCAGAAGCTGTTAAAATAGCCGCCTTTTTAAGGATGCTGATTGCGCCGAGCGTATATCACTTACATTAAGAGTAGCAGCGCTTATTAATATTAAAATGCCGACTACTCATACTGTGCTAGCGGCAGCAACTGGCTTTTATTGCTCATACGTGTGGAGTAACGCTATGATTCAGGTTGAATCGATGCTGGAAGTTGCAGATAATAGCGGTGCAAGACGAGTTCAGTGCATTAAAGTACTGGGTGGTTCTCATCGTCGTTATGCATCAGTTGGCGACATTATTAAAGTAACGGTTAAAGAAGCCATTCCTCGTGGTCGTGTTAAAAAAGGCGACGTGATGAATGCGGTAGTTGTACGTACCAAAAAAGGCGTTCGTCGTCCTGATGGTTCGGTATTACGTTTTGACGACAATGCCGCGGTATTGTTGAACCAAAACAAAGCGCCGATTGCAACTCGTATTTTTGGACCGGTAACTCGTGAACTACGTGGTGATCAGTTTATGAAAATTGTATCACTAGCACCAGAAGTATTGTGAGGTAATCCATGTCAAAATTACGTAAAGGCGATACAGTTATCGTGATTGCTGGGAAAGACAAAGGCAAGCAAGGTACTGTACAAGCTGTAAAAAACGATCGCATCAAAGTTGAAGGCATTAATATTGTCACCAAACATCAGAAGCCAAATCAGGCAACTGGCGTTGAAGGCGGCATTCTTAAGCAAGAAGCTTTTCTGCACATCTCAAATGTCGCAATTTTAAATGCGCAAACCCAAAAAGCAGACCGTATTACTTATCAATTCGGCGAAGACGGCAAGAAACAACGCGTCTATCGTTCGAACGGTGAAGTAGTGGCGACTGCGTAAGACACTAAGGGTGTAATGGTAATGGCAAGATTAAAAGCTTTATATAACAACGAACTAAAGCAGAAGATTAAAGAAGAGCTTGGTTTAGATAACGTGATGCAAGTGCCTAAAATCACTAAAATCACACTAAATATGGGTGTTGGCGGCGCGTCTCAAGACAAGAAATTGCTTGAAGGTGCAGTAGCTGATATGACCGCTATCGCTGGTCAAAAACCTGTAGTCACCAAAGCGCGTAAATCAATCGCTGGCTTTAAGATTCGTGAAGAATGGCCGATTGGTTGCAAAGTAACGCTACGCGGTGAGCAAATGTACGAATTTTTAGATCGTCTCATTGCCGTTGCAATTCCTCGTGTTCGTGACTTCCGTGGTTTTTCACCTAAAGCCTTTGACGGTCGTGGTAACTACTCACTGGGTATCAAAGAGCAAATCGTATTCCCAGAAGTAGACTTCGACAAGATCGATCGTATCCGTGGTATGGATGTGACTATCACTACGTCAGCTGCTACTGATGATGAAGGTCGTGCGTTGCTTAAAGCATTCGGCTTCCCATTTAAATAAGGTAAAGACGTTATGGCAAAGAAGAGCATGATTAACCGCGAATTAAAGCGCGAGAAAATGGTAGCTAAATACGCTGATAAGCGTGTGAAGCTAAAAGAAACTATCAGTGATATGACTGCAAGTGACGAAACTCGTATGGAAGCGATGCTAGAGCTACAAGCTTTACCACGCAACTCATCACCAGTACGTCTGCGCAATCGTTGTGCTATCACGGGTCGTCCTCACGGTTACTTCCGCAAGTTTGGCTTATCACGTAATATGCTACGTGAACGTGTCATGCAAGGCGATGTGCCTGGTGTTCGTAAAGCAAGCTGGTAAGGGGTAACTATATGAGTATGCAAGATACCGTTGGGGATATGCTAACCCGTATTCGTAACGCACAAATGGCTAATAAAGTATCGGTAGCAATGCCGAGCTCTAAGCTACGCAAATCTATTGCTGATTTGTTGGTTAACGAAGGTTATGTTGCTAGCGCTGTTGTCACTGAAGAAAACAACAACAAAGCAACTTTGACTATCGTATTAAAATACTTCGAAGGCAAAGCTGTCATCGAAACGATTCAACGTTTTAGCCGTCCTGGTTTACGCCAGCATCGCGGTAAAGACGCTATCCCTACTGTTAAGCAGGGTATGGGTGTTGCAATCGTATCTACTAGCCAAGGTATCATGAGCGATCGTGCTGCACGCGCTGCTGGTATCGGTGGTGAAGTCGTCGCATTTGTAGCGTAAGCTATACGACGACAAAGTCTATTTGACGTCTGTTAGATGTCTATCAGTTTAATAATTATAAATTATTTTACATTGGTAGGTGTCTAACGCAGTCAACTATGCTAAACTAACACGCTTTTTAGCCTGTTAGTTTTTTCGCTAATAAAAGCAAGTTAATTTTTTAAGGAATATTCCTATGTCTCGTGTGGCTAAAGCCCCAGTGACGCTGCCAAACGGCGTAAGCGTTACTTTGAACGATCGGCAGGTCGAAGTTAAAGGCAAGAATGGCAATATGTCTTTACGCCTGCATGAATTGGTCGAGCTGAAACAGGAAGATGATGCAATCATTTTCTCACCTACAGTCGATTCAAAAGAAGCCATGATGCATACTGGCACCATGCGCTCTTTACTAAATAACTTAGTAATAGGCGTTAACGAAGGCTTTGAAAGACGTCTTCAGTTAATTGGTGTTGGTTACCGTGCTCAAGCTGCTGGTAATAAAGTAACGCTAAACGTTGGTTACTCACATCCAGTAGAATATACGTTACCTGAAGGTGTATCAGCTGAAACCCCAACGCAAACTGAAATCGTTTTAAAATCAAATGATAAGCAGCAGCTTGGTCAAGCAGCAGCTGATATCCGCGGTTTCCGCCCACCTGAGCCTTACAAAGGTAAAGGTATTCGTTATAGTGACGAGCATGTGATTCGCAAAGAAGCCAAGAAAAAATAAGGTGAGTTGAAATGTTTGATAAAAAAGCAGCTCGTCTACGTCGAGCTAAGAAAACCCGTGCACATATCCGTTTTTTGGGCGTTCATCGTCTAACGGTTAATCGTACACCAAGACACATCTATGCCCAGATTATCTCTCCTAACGGTGGCGAAGTGATTGCTCAGGCATCTACCTTAGACAGCAGCTTGCGTTCAGGCGCGACTGGTAACGCTGATGCAGCGACGTCTGTAGGCCAAATGATCGCAGAACGCGCAAAAGCAGCTGGTATCACTAAAGTTGCCTTTGACCGTAGTGGTTTTAAATATCATGGTCGAGTTAAAGCTTTAGCTGAAGCTGCTCGCGAAAACGGATTGGAGTTTTAATCATGGCTAGAAATGATAAAAATGATAAAAATGAACAGACTGACGGTCTAGTAGAACGCTTAGTTACCGTTGATCGCGTTGCAAAAGTAGTTAAAGGTGGTCGTATTTTCTCTTTCACTGCGTTGACCGTAGTGGGCGATGGCAATGGTCGTGTTGGTTTTGGTCGCGGTAAAGCACGTGAAGTGCCAGCTGCTATTCAAAAAGCACTAGAAGCTGCTAAACGTAATATGATTACTGTTGAGCTAAATGATGCAACTTTGTATCATCCGATCAAAGCACGTCATGGTGCTAGTAAAGTCTATATGCAACCTGCATCTGAAGGTACTGGCGTAATCGCTGGTGGCGCAATGCGTGCTGTATTAGAAGTTGCTGGTGTCAAAGATGTTTTGACTAAATGTTATGGTTCTACCAACACTGCTAACGTGGTTCGCGCTACGTTTAACGGTTTACGTGATATGTCAACTCCAGAAAAGATGGCAGCGAAACGTGGTAAATCTGTAGACGAAATCTTGGGTTAACTTAGAACTAGGTGAGTTACAATGAAAACAATGAAAGTCACTCAATTCAAATCGGGTGCCCATCGCCTCAAGAGCCACAAAGCGAGCTTGAAAGGATTGGGTTTACGCCGTATTAATCACACTGTTGAAGTAGAAGATACTCCTTCAAACCGTGGTATGGTTAATCGCGTTAACTACATGGTAAAAGTGGAGGAAGCGTAATGGGTCTTAGATTAAATGAATTATCACCAGGTGTTGGCGCAAAGAAGACTGCCCAACGTCGTGGTCGTGGTATCGGTTCAGGCCTTGGCAAAACCGGTGGTCGTGGTGTAAAAGGTCAGAAGTCTCGTTCAGGTTCTAGCATTCGCTCAGGATTTGAAGGTGGTCAAATGCCTTTATATCGCCGTCTACCAAAATTCGGTTTTACCAGTAAAATGGCTATGACAACTGCTGAAGTTCGTCTGTCTGAATTGAATAAAATTGAAGGCGATGTGGTTAGCATTGCAACTTTGAAAGCTGCCAACCTTATCCGTCATGACATGAAGCGTGCGCGTATTATGTTATCAGGTGAAGTCACTAAAGCTTATACCTTTAAAGGTATCAAAGTGACTAAAGGCGCTAAGCTAGCAATCGAAGCTGCTGGTGGTAGCATCGAGGAGTAGTAACGTGTCAAAGCAATCAATGTCATCGACTGGTGTACCGCTCAATCCATTTGCCTTTATACGTAAGTATGATGAGCTTTGGTCGCGTTTATTATTCTTAATCGGCGCATTGATTGTTTATCGTTTTGGGTCACATATTCCAGTACCGGGTATCAATCCGGTTAACTTGGCTGATCTGTTTTCGCGCAACGAAAATACCATTCTGAGCATGTTTAATATGTTTTCAGGTGGTGCACTAGAGCGTATGTCCATAATGGCACTTGGTATCATGCCATATATCTCAGCATCGATTATTGTACAAATGATGTCTGCGGTATTGCCATCGCTTGAAGCCCTCAAAAAAGAAGGTGAAGCGGGACGACGCAAGTTAAACAAGTATACCCGTCAGGGGACGCTTGGTTTGGCACTAGTACAGTCATTAGGGATGTGTGCTGGTTTAATCAGCCAAAATCTTACTTTATCTTCTGGTTTAACTTTTTATATTCCAGCGGTTACCTCATTGGTAGCTGGTGCTATGTTCTTAATGTGGCTTGGTGAGCAGATTACAGAGCGCGGCGTAGGTAACGGTATCTCAATGCTCATTTTTGCGAGTATTGTGGCTGGTACGCCAGGTATGATTTCGCAGTCTATTGAACAGGTCAACCAAGGTCAAATGAACTTGATTGTCCTCTTTATCTTTGCACTGTTAGGTGTCGCGGTTACTGCCGGTATCGTTTATATTGAACGTGCTCAGCGCCGTGTTCCTGTCAACTACGCGCAAAAACAACAGCAGGGTCGCAAAATTTATGCTCAGCAGCAATCACATTTGCCGTTGAAACTAAATATGGCAGGGGTTATCCCCGCTATTTTTGCAAGCTCGCTATTGTTGTTTCCTGCAAGTTTAGGGCAGTGGGTTGGTCAATCGACGGATCCTACCTTGATGCAAAAAATATTGCAAAATATGGCATTGGTGTTGTCCCCAGGACAGCCGCTGTATCTGGTTCTATTTGGCGCAATGATTATCTTTTTCTGTTACTTTTATACGGCATTGGTATTTAGTCCGCGTGAAGTTGCTGAAAACCTTAAACGTAGTGGTGCGTATATCCCAGGTATTCGCCCAGGACAACAAACTCAGCGTTACCTCGATCATGTATTAAACCGATTGACCTTTATTGGCGCGATGTATATGACGGTTATTTGTTTAATGCCAATGGTCGTTCAGTCATCGTTTGGTGTGCCGTTTCAACTTGGTGGTACGTCGTTACTGATTATGGTGGTTGTGGTGATGGACTTCATCTCGCAGATTCAAGCGCATTTGATGACCCATCAATATCATGATCAGACGTTAATTCAATCGCCCACTCAATCTTAAATGAGCGGTACGATATCTCAAGGAGTATGCTATGAAAGTTCAAGCATCAGTTAAGAAAATTTGTGGTAGCTGTAAAGTTGTGCGCCGTAAAGGCCGTGTACATGTAATTTGTACCGCAGAACCTCGCCACAAGCAACGTCAAGGTTAATAATTTAAGCAAGTCAAACTTAACAGTTTGGCTTGCTAATTAAATTAACACTTGAAAAATGACGGCGGATGGGATATCATCCGCCACTTGCCGTAGTTTATGCAAAACCTTTTATAAAATGTTCAATGAATAGATTGGTTTACCAACTCGAAGCAGTGATAATAATTATAAAAGCTTTAGTATTGACAGCAACAAATCTGAAAAATATCACCTTGTTTTAACGAATGAGTGTGTTTTTCTTTAATGGAGAGAAATCAATGGCTCGTATTGCCGGCGTAAACATTCCGGATAATAAGCATGCTGTTATTTCACTAACTTACATCTTTGGTGTCGGTCGTACCACTGCTCAGAAAATCTTAGAAGCAGTTGGCATTGCCCCTACTACTAAAG
Source organism: Psychrobacter glacincola (assembly GCF_965118485.1). Lineage (GTDB taxonomy): Bacteria > Pseudomonadota > Gammaproteobacteria > Pseudomonadales > Moraxellaceae > Psychrobacter > Psychrobacter glacincola_D. The sequence continues at coordinate 84,565 of NZ_CBCPJH010000010.1, forward strand.
TCAGTCAGTTAGATGATACACAGTTAGATGCTATCCGTGCACAAGTTGCAGAATACATGACTGAAGGTGATCTTCGTCGTGAAGTGTCAATGAATATCAAGCGCTTGGTCGATCTTGGTTGTTACCGTGGCATCCGCCATCGTCGTAACTTACCAGTTAGAGGTCAAAACACCAAGAACAACGCTCGTACTCGTAAGGGTCCGACACGCCCTCTCAAAAGATAATTAACTTAGGAAGCTAAAAGATGGCAAAAGACACTCGCAGTCGCAAAAAGGTGGCTCGTCGTTCAGTATCGGAGGGCATTGCCCATATCCATGCGTCTTTTAATAACACCATTGTTACGATTACCGATCGTCAGGGTAATGCATTGGCTTGGGCCACTTCAGGTGGACAAGGCTTCCGTGGTTCACGTAAATCTACACCATTTGCAGCTCAGGTTGCAGCTGAGGTCGCTGGTAAAGCGGCTCAAGAATATGGTGTTAAGAATATCGATGTTTTGGTCAAAGGACCAGGACCGGGTCGTGAGTCTGCGGTAAGAGCACTAGGTGCATTGGGTTATAAAGTTAACAGCATCTCTGATGTAACCCCAATCCCACACAATGGTTGCCGTGCGCCGAAAAAGCGCCGCGTCTAATATTAAAGACGAAGCTTTTTATAATAGAAGCTTATAGGAGACATAACAATGGCCCGTTATATTGGACCGAAACTCAAATTATCACGTCGTGAAGGCACTGACTTAGGTCTTAAGTCTGGTGTTAAACCATACGACGTAAAAACGAAAAAATCGGCTCGTCCACCTGGTCAACATGGTGTTAGCCGTAACAAAAGCTCAGAATACTCTTTACAGTTACGTGAAAAACAAAAAGTTAAGCGTATCTACGGTGTATTAGAGCGTCAGTTTGCAAACTACTACAAAGAAGCTGCTCGTAAGCGTGGCGCTACTGGTGAAAACTTGTTAGCAATGCTTGAGAGTCGTCTTGATAACGTAGTATATCGTATGGGCTTTGGCTCTACGCGCGCTGAAGCACGTCAGTTAGTTAGCCATCGTACTGTTATGGTGAAAAAAGCTGGCCGTGATGAGTTTATTCGTGTGAATATTCCATCAATTCAGTTGCAAGATGGTGATGTCATCGCTATCCAAGAGAAATCTCGCGAGCAATTACGTATTAAAAACGCAATTGAGCTGGCTACCCAACGTGGTATTCCAGAATGGCTAGATGTTGATCACAGCAAACTACAAGGCACGTTCAAAAAAGCGCCTGATCGTATTGATCTACCTGCTGAAATCAACGAAAGTTTAATCGTTGAGCTATACTCTAAGTAAGTAACGTCCTGCTTAATGCTATATACATGGCATTAAGCAATCAACGTTAACCAAACCAGTTTAATAAATCGAGGTGACATCATGATGCTAAATGCAACTGAGTTTCTAACGCCGAACGCCATCAACGTGGATACGGTTAACGAAACGATTGCGAAAGTCACGCTCGAACCGTTAGAACGCGGCTTTGGGCATACTTTAGGTAATGCCTTACGTCGCATCTTGTTATCTTCATTACCTGGTGCTGCAGTCATTGAAGCTGAGATTGATGGTGTTGACCATGAATATTCAACGCTTGAAGGACTACAAGAAGATGTGCTTGATTTGCTTTTGAACCTAAAAGGCTTAGCAATCACTCTTCATGACCAAAATGAAGTATTTTTGACCTTGGATAAACAAGGTCCAGGCACTATTACTGCTGCAGACATCACGTTACCGCACAATGTAGACATCATCAATCCAGAATTGGTATTGGGTACATTGAGTGACCGTGGTCATCTAAAGATGCGTTTGCGCGTAGTGATGGGTCGTGGATATGAGCCAGCAAACCAACGCCGTGAAGATGGTGATACTAAAGCAATTGGACGCTTAAAGCTTGATGCAAGTTTTAGTCCTGTGCTTCGTGTTGCTTATCAGGTTGAGAACGCACGTGTAGAACAACGTACTGATCTTGATCGTCTTATCATTGAGCTTGAAACTAATGGCACTATCGATCCAGAAGAAGCAATTCGTAAAGCAGCCACTATTTTACAACAACAGATTTCTATCTTTGTTGACCTAGAAGCTGAAGAAGCGCCTGAGCCTGTGAAAGAAAAAGAAGAGGTTGATCCAGTGCTATTACGCCCTGTGGACGATCTTGAACTAACGGTTCGCTCAGCCAACTGCTTAAAAGCTGAAAACATTTACTATATCGGTGATTTGGTACAGCGTTCAGAGACTGAACTTCTAAAAACCCCAAATCTTGGTAAGAAATCATTAACAGAAATCAAAGACGTACTAGCGTCTAAAGATTTGGAGCTTGGTATGCGCCTAGATAACTGGCCACCAGCTGATTTACGTGTTGATGATCGCTTTTCTTATCGTAGCCGTTAAACTTTAAGGATTTTTGACTATGCGCCATCGTAAGAGTGGAGTCAAGCTGGGTCGTACCGGCAGTCATCGTAAGGCAATGTTTCAGAACATGACCAACTCATTATTTGAGCATGAACTGATCAAAACAACTTTACCAAAAGCAAAAGAGTTACGCCGTGTTGCTGAGCCATTAATCACTATGGCTAAAGAAGACAGCGTTGCTAACCGTCGTTTGGCATTCAGCCGTATGCGTAGCAAAGCTATGGTAGGCAAATTGTTTGGCACGCTTGGTCCTCGTTACCAAACTCGTCCAGGTGGTTATTTGCGTATCGTAAAATGCGGTTACCGTGATGGTGACAATGCGCCGATGGCTTATGTAGAACTAGTTGATCGTGACTAATTTTATAATGACCAAAATATGTATATAAAAAAGCTCCAATTAAATTGGAGCTTTTTTTCGTCTAAAGTATTTGTAAAAATCACGATTAAGTTAAATATTTAAAAGATTGCAGTAAATCTCTATTTATAATAATGAACTCACATCAGCCGCACCTTGTCTAATGACTTCTGGCTGGCTACTGGTCATATCAACGACAGTAGTGAGCTTAGTGGTTTTAATTCCAGCGTTAATTAGTCCATCTATCTGATTACCTAATAGCTCTTCAATCTCGAAAGGGTCATCTAGAATGTCATCGCGATTCGGCAGTATTAATGAGCTGGTCAAAATAGGCTCATCCATTGCCTCTAACAGCGCTTGAGCAATAGCGTTGCTTGGTACCCGAATACCAATGGTTTTTTTCTTCGCATGCGCCAGCTTCTTAGGTACATCTTTAGTTGCGTTTAAAATGAAGGTAATGGGCGCGGGTGTATGCGCTTTAAGCTGTTTAAACTGTACATTGTCTACTGCGGCATAATTGGCAATCTCACTCAAATCACGACAAAGTAAGGTAAATTGATGTTTATCATCAAGCTCACGGATACGTTTAAGCTTCTCTAACGCATCTTTTGCGCCCAAGCGACAGCCAAAAGCATAGCTAGTATCCGTTGGGTAAATGATTAATTGATCCTTACGTAATAATTCTGCGACTTGTTCAATCAGCCGTGGCTGCGGATTTTCTGGGTGAATGTAGAATACTTGCATAATTATTCCTTATTTTATAGTTATTAGATTTTGGTTATTAAAGGGATGATGATAAAAATTGCTTAATATGAATTGTGCTTATTTTGCTGGTGTTTAAAATTATGCTTTATTGGATAGTATAGCGCAAAGCAAATATAAGTTTATGGTCAAGGCGTTACTATGAGTAGAGAATCGTTAATATTGGCAGATAGCCTAAGAAGTTTTGCAAACTTTTAATAAAGCATGTAGCAAGGTTTTAGCGTCAGGTGGTAGGGTATCTGGTTTAGCGAGATAGGTTTGAGCTTGCTTATAAACATCCTGAGCAAAAGTGCTAGCGCTGGTATCAAAATCTGCAAATAGATTGTCTTGTGATACCTGAAAAGGGCGTCTACACGCTAGTGTAAATAAACATTCTAGCGCTTGTGGTTTAATTTCAACACGCTCAAATGCGTGTTGCTGAGCTGCTGAACGACCATCTGCTGCATACCAGTAGCCAAAATCAGGAAGCAGTCTGCGCTGTTGACCTGCCACGCAAAAATGGCTTAATTCATGCAGCGCGCTGGCAAAAAAGCCATGAGCAAACTCAATTCTCGCAGGTTGATTGTTTTGTGCTGGGAAGTATTCTGGCTCGCTCATACCGCGAACCAATATTACCTGCTTATTGATAAATAAATAATTAAATAACGCGATTAGCCAGTCCGTCATTGCTTGTTCGATATCTTCAGCTGAAGATTTATCGTTTATAACAACTTCAGCTAAGCTCTGTTGAGCTGCGCCATATTTTTTGTCGTTTTTAACAAATTCTTTCGAGATTTGAGTAGATTGCTGATTAACCAAATATTGCCACTGTAACGACAACTTTTTTAATTGGGCGTCGGTTTCAACATTAATGCTCCCATCCGTAAAGTTGGCTTCTTTACTTTGGCGTTCCTCTAGATACGATAATAAATTTTTGCGCTCAATAGTAGATAGTAAGTTTGAGAAGTCAGGCTGAGCGATAGACGATATCATAAGTAATAATTTAACCAATAAAGAATAATCGAGCAAAGTGTTCTATATATTTAAGTAGCAAAAAAATATTAACATACTAGCGCTAGCGCAATAAGGCGCTTTCCGTTAGTATGGCAGGCAATATTATACATCGTTTTTGATCAATGAGGCTGCGTATGTCGAGTACCCAAGATAACAAGTCATTAGCGCTTCAGGCTAGTAAACTACCAGTGCCTGCGTCAAATATTATGCCTGACACTATCTCCTTGAATAAATGGGAAGACACAGGTTTTGAGTGGGCAGGTGAGATAATCCCTAAAGCTTTTGAGCGTCTTGTTAGTGTGTTGAACACCGAGCATGAGCAAGCGAATATTTTGCTAGATGCCAAATTATATCGCCTTAATAATGTATTGCATCTGGCTTTTACCTTAAAGGGCGAAGTCTGGTTGACTTGTCAGCGCTGTTTGCAACCGATTGCCGTCGATTTGGGTGATGAGTATGATATCGCGCTGCTTGATAACGAAAGCCAAATTCATTTGATTCGTGAAGAGCAAGATTACTTATTGCTTGAAGAGATTGTCACTGAACAGTCGCCAGAGCGTTTACTACCGTTTAAGAAATTGATTGAAGATGAAATCTTACTTAAAACGCCAATGGCACCTAAGCATGATGACTGTGAAATGAGCGTTGAGCAGTTTGGTGAAATACCTGAGGAAGAAGAAACAGAAAATCCTTTTGCTGCCTTAGCGTCTTTAAAAGGTAAGTTATAACCTTATAACCTTATAAACTGTATTAATGATGAATATGATGGAAGTTTTAGACCATCTTTTTATCAGCTTTATACAGAAGAGTGAAAAGCAGGGCTTTATTAATCTGCTAAACATGCGTATAATGTCCCGTTTATTGCATTCTAGCAATCTGCTACTGGCAGATAGGCACTGACCTTGCAAACTAACTATAGATTTTAGACGTTATCAGCACTTTAATACGTGGCAATCTATTTAACTAATGATGCGTAAGACTTAGGTTGTTGTGATTATATAGCCTCTGTCAGTGTCGATTAAAGCTGAATTTCAAGCTTATCCCCTTTTAAGTATAGGAGCTATATCATGGCCGTTCAAAAAAGTCGTAAAAGTCGTTCACGTCGTGACATGCGCCGTTCACATCATCGTATGGAAATTGCTGAAATAAGCATCGATGCTACTACTGGTGAAAAACATCGTCGTCATCACATGACTAAAGATGGTTTTTATCGTGGTCGTCAGTTGTTTAAAGTAAGTCAAGACGCTTAATTTATTGTTATTTGATGGCGGCTAAAGATTATGATGGTTCTTCTGACTATCTATACTCTTTATAATGCTATTATTAAGCAATTGGTTTGAGCTAAAGAAAGCCAAGTTATTTCGCTATCATATATTATGTGGCTGGATAACTTGGCTTTTTGCTATGATTTTTTTAATAGTTGGTTTTCAGTGCCAATTTTCAGTGATAATTTTCAATACTGCTTATTGAATGATAATTTTTGATAAATCTTTTTAATGTTTTATATGTCAAAGTAAGCATATACTTTGCATTTATCCTAAAATAGGTAATCAGACTTATAGCTGTAAGACGCATAATTAAGTCTCACGCAGCTATGCTAATGGTCGTTGTCAGTGTATAGTTTCATAAGCGCATATTGTCTTAAAGGACTAGTGATAATGAGCGCTTTATAAAATAAATATCCGCTATAGTCTCTAACTCTACAATCAACCCCACTTACGCTAGGGGTGTTTCCAATCAAATAAGGAATATTGGTTATGGGCTCTGTACCCGATATGATTAAAAAACAACCAACCCGTATTGCTATCTTGTTTCCTGGACAAGGATCACAAGTCGTGGGTATGACAAGTGAGCTTGCTGAAGCTTATCCTGAAATCCTTGAGACTTTTACTGAAGCGAGTGCCGCATTAGGTGAAGATTTGTGGGCAATCTGTCAAGATGAAGATAAGCTTAATCAAACACAATATACGCAGCCTGCATTATTGACCGCTAGTATCGCTATTTGGCGCATCTTACAACAAAAAATAAAAGACAAACCTTGTTACCTTGCTGGTCACTCTCTGGGTGAATATAGTGCCCTTTGCGCTGCTAACGTACTGTCACTTGCTGATGCCGTCAAACTGGTACATAAGCGTGGTCAATTGATGCAAGACGCTGTCGTGGGTATTGATACCGCAATGGCTGCAGTACTGGGTTTGGAAGATCATCGAGTTGAAAATTTGTGTGAGCAAGCAACTGAGCATGTAGATGATGCGATTGTTGGCGCCGCAAATTTTAATAGCCCAGGGCAGGTTGTGGTTTCTGGTAATGCCGCAGGCGTCAATGCGGTCATCGATAAAGTACAAAATACTGGTAAAAAAGCCATTCCATTAAAGGTAAGTGTGCCATCACATTGCGCTTTGATGGAGCCCGCTAGTAAGGCGTTAGTCGCAGAACTTGCTGCTATTCAGTTCGATCAAGCGACGATTCCTGTCATTCAAAACCGCCATGCGCGGGTTGAAACCAGTGCTGTCGGTATCAAAGACGCATTAACCGAACAATTAAGTCAGCCGGTATTATGGTCAAAAACCATGCAAGAGCTGGCAGATAAACAAATTAATATTTTAATCGAGTGTGGTAGTGGTAACGTTTTGAGTAATTTGGCGAAGCGTCAAGCGCATCCCATTACAAGCTACCCGACTGACAAGCCTGCTCGTCTAGATAAATTGCTGGAGGTATTATTATGAGCCGTACGATCACATTAGTCACAGGCGCAAGCCGCGGTATCGGCAAAGCCGTTGCCAAACGTTTTGCTAAAGAAGGACACTTCGTCATTGGTACTGCTACTACCGAAAAAGGCGCAGCACAAATTGATGAATATCTAAACGATAGCGGCGGTATTGGTCGCGTGTTAGATGTACGCGATACGGCGCAAATTGATAAGCTATTTGAAGAGATAGAAAGCGTTTATGGCGCGGTTCAAGTATTGGTCAACAATGCTGGTATTACCCAAGACGGCTTATTGATGCGTATGAAAGATGTAGATTGGGACAATGTCATTGATACCAACCTGACGTCTGTTTATCGTATGAGTAAACGTGCTATCCGCGGCATGATGAAAGCACGCCGTGGTCGTATCATCAATATCACCTCTGTGGTTGCGCAAATGGGCAATGCTGGTCAATCTAACTATGCAGCTACTAAAGCTGGTGTAGAAGGTTTTAGCCGTACGCTCGCTCGCGAAATTGGCTCACGCCAAGTAACCATTAACTGTGTGGCACCCGGTTTGATCGAAACCGATATGACGGATGAGCTTGATGAGCGCTTATTGAATTCAATGTTAGATGCCGTGCCTATCAGCCGTCTTGGTCAGCCAGAAGATATCGCTGCTGCTGTACTGTTTTTAGCAAGTGATGAAGCCAGTTATATCACAGGTGCAGTGCTGCCTGTCAATGGCGGCATGTATATGTAATAGTTCGATATTGGGTTTTGCTTAAATGACATATAGTTCATCGGTACGTTTCAAGCGTTACATACTTATAATAAAAAACTGTGTGAACGAGTGTAAACTATAATAAAGGGTGCTATAATGTCGAATACTTTTGAGTCAAAGCGCTGTATGATAGCAAGGCTTTACTAAATATTAGTCAAAAAGTATGACTTGTTATAGTACACTCAGATGGCCATATGGATCTGAAAATCCCATTTATATACAATGCTGTAGTCACTAATCAGGTTACTATGGTAATTTGTCAAAATAATAGATCAAAAAGGAGAAATCTACATGAGTAATGATACCGAGCAAAGAGTTAAAGCAGCAGTAGCTGAGCAACTAGGTATGAATGTTGAAGACATCAACAACGATGCTTCATTCATGGAAGACTTAGGCGCTGATTCACTGGATTTAGTTGAGTTGGTTATGTCATTTGAAAGCGATTTTGGCATCACGATTCCTGACGAAGATTCAGCAGAATTAACGACTGTACAAAAAGCAATCGATTACGTACAAGCACAGCTATAATTAGCGACTTGCTCAACTGGTTTAATATGACCGCTTGTCTTAATAGATAGGCGGTTTTTTTATGGCTATTATTTTTCTCGAAATCGTACAAATCTATTTAGTTAATTACTACGTTAACATTAGCTACGCCAAATCAACATTACTCAACATACTATTACTATTTATGTGGCAAGCCTTTGCCTATACTAATAATGGTAAGCAAAAAAGATGGTAGCCAGCATGAGCTATAATCGTAATAAATAATAACCAAGCATAATAAGTAATAATATCTCAAGGAGCAGTTATATGGGTATGTTCAGTTTTGCAAAAGACATTGGTGATAAGATTTTTAATCGTGATGACGCCAAGCATGATGCTAAAGTAGAAACAAAAGCAGATGCCAATACGCCAGTACAGAGCACTGAGCCTTCAGCTCAATCAGTAGCCAATATTCTACTTCGTCGTATTCAACAGCAAAATCTCAATATTACTGATTTGAAAGTTAAGTATAATGGTACAACGGATACTGCAGAGATTAGTGGTAAAGCTAAGACACAAGCGGATCGCGAGAAAGCAATTATTGCTATTGGTAACGTACAAAACGTAGCCAAAGTCATTGATAATATCGATATTGAAGAGCAGTCACCTGAATCTACTATGTATACGGTAAAATCTGGTGACAATCTATCTAAGATTGCGCAGAGTGTTTATGGATCAGCAGGCGATTATATGAAAATATTTGAAGCTAACAAACCAATGTTAACTAGCCCTGATAAAATTTATCCAGGTCAAGTATTACGTATTCCAAAATAGTAATGTTTATAATGACGTTTTAAGTATTAAAATATCATGTCATTAAAGTATGACTCAGTGAAAAACACCTCTTATCAAGAGGTGTTTTTTTATTTAAAAAAATGAATTAAATATGGGGTTAATAATTGGCCTAATTTTTACTGAAAAATTAGATGTTTAATTTATTGCACTGTTCGGCGATTGCCCAATTGATATGTTCGTCAAGCATTTCGTTATGCAGTCCAATTTTTGATTGTAATGTTTCGATAACTTTTTGACTGCCAATAGCATTGCCAAGACCGATAGCGATATTGCGCAGAAAATTCACATAACCGGTACGTCTAAGTGGGCTACCTTCGGTCTTTTCCATAAACTCTGCTTCTTGCCATTGCCATAACTCAAGCAAACTGCTGCTGTCAAGGCGATGTCTGGGCGCGAAATCCTCTACGGGTGTAAGATTGGCATAGCGGTTCCATGGGCAAATCAGCTGGCAGTCGTCACAACCAAAGATACGATTGCCAATAGCGCGGCGGTATTTTTCATCAATAATGCCATCATGTTCAATCGTTAGATAAGAGATGCAGGCTGATGCATTAAGCTCATAAGGCGCGACAATGGCTTGAGTGGGGCAAATATCAATACAGGCGCTGCAACTGCCACAATGCTCTTTAACGGGCTCATCATCAGGTAATTCAAGGCTCATAAACAGCTCACCGAGCACAAAGAACGAGCCGGCTTGCTTATTTATCAGTAATGTATGCTTGCCAGTCCAGCCAAGACCCGCAGCATCGGCAATCGGTCTCTCAAAAATAGGCGCTGAGTCACTAAAAGGTCTAAAAATAAAATCAGTATCAGCGCCAACATCTAGATGTCGCCACTCAGGAAGCATCGTCTCAATTTTTAATGCCAATTGCTTCAGACGACTGCGCATGGTTTTATGATAGTCGCGCCCTCTAGCATAACGGGCAATGATGCCTTGGTTAGGATAGTTATTATCAGTCACAGTGCGCGCTGCTGGTGTTTGAGTGAGATAGTCCATGCGCACACTGATAATGGTTTTTGCGCCTTCTACTAGCTGCTCAGGATGCGCACGCAGATGATGATTGCTGTGCATAAACTGTAATTGCGCTTCATAGCCTTTCGCTAACCACTGCTTTAACTGTTCAGTCTGCTTAACAAATAACGGATGATGCACGGATAAAAAGCCACAATCTGCAAACCCTAGAGCTTGTGCTTCTTTTTTAATCCAATGTTTGATATCTGCTGTCGTAGCAAAATCATGTGTGTTATGAACAGCAATATTATTAGCAGAGTCGCTAGTAGGTACTGATGATAGCTGCGTTGGTGAGGTTGCTTGAGAGTTATTGCTCATATCTGATTATCAATGCTAAGGTGAATATAGATATGATAAGCCAGTGAGCGAAGAGCGCAAGTATCAAAGTGAATAAATCTATGTTTATATAGGTTTATATTTAATAGATATGTTCACTTTGATAGATAGCCGACTATTTAAAAGCTCAGCCAAATCTTATAAGACAATCGAGGAGCAGCCATGCCAGTGTCAAATGAATTTCTATCGAAGAATACTATGCCTACTATGCCTATCGCGCTATATAGTAGTGAGCAGCTCTATGCGATGGAGCAAGCATGGTTCGCTCAAGGTAATAGCAGCTTTGCTCTAATGCAACAAGCTGCTTGGCAAATGGTGCAGCATATTGAATTACTGTATGAAGATAAATACCTTAGCAAGCATGTGTCCGATAAGGGGGTAGTATCTCGCTCTAATATTAGTCTGCGCCGTGCCAGTATTTGGGTCGGAACAGGTAATAATGGCGGCGATGGTTGGCTTATCGCTTACTATTTACAGCGAAAGGGCTGGCAAGTGCAAGTTACAGCTATTGGTTTTGAGGAACATGATTTTTTTATAAAAGACAATTCACAATCTTCCCATGATAATGAAAATAAAAAATCAATTACTGATGCGACAAAGGCGCTACAGTTGGCACTCTCTGCTGATTGTGAATATCACTGTTTTGAAAATAGTGATAATAATGCGAGCGAGACAAGTATTAAAGCCTTGCAAGCAGAGATTTATATTGATGCGATATTTGGTATTGGATTTAATCGTGCGCCGAGCGATATTTATCAGCAAGCAATTTGCGCTTTTAACGAAGCAGCACAGGAGGCACAAGCATTGGTTATCGCCGTTGATATTCCAAGTGGCTTGGTCGCTTCCACAGGTCAAGTATTTGATCGTATCGCGATACAAGCCGACGTGACCTTATGTTTGATTGCGCGTAAATTTGGCCTGCATACCAAAGATGGGCTCGATTATAGCGTTGCTGTGATTGATATACCGCTGATACCCCATCTGGCAGGTGAGAAAACGCTACTACCTATCGCTACTCTCATTAACGCGCCTTATCAATTAAAGCCACGCCGACAAAACAGCCATAAAGGCAGCTATGGACATGTATTAATTATTGGTGGTAACCGCATTGACGGCTCACAAGGTATGGGCGGCGCTGCCATATTATCAGCATCAAGTGCAATGGCAGCGGGCACTGGTAAAATCACGGTCGCCTGCCACAAGGCATTCCATGGGGCATTATTAACCTCGTTGCCAGATGCCATGAGTATAGATCTGCATGATACCGAAGGAGTCAAGCGCCTCGTTAAAGATGCCAGTGTGATTGCTATTGGCATGGGGCTAGGTCGTGATGCCAAAGCAAAGTTGTTATTTATTGAATATCTGCAAGCGGCTATAGTAGAAGGTAAGCCAATAGTCATTGATGCCGACGGTCTGTATCATTTAGCGTCATTATATAGAGAAAACCATAAGCTTATAACCGCGTTGAAATCACACAGTTTGAATTATCAGGTATGTTTAACACCGCATAGTGGGGAAGCCGCTAGATTATTAAATAAAAAGGTAGACGAGATAGAAAATGACAGATTGGCTGCGATAAGAGAGTGTTCAGCAGTTTATGGCGGTGATTGGGTTTTAAAAGGAGCAGGGTCGTTAATTCTGGAACAACAATTAGTACAGACGCATATTTATGTGTGTGGCGTAGGTAATGCTGGCATGGCGAGCGCGGGCATGGGCGATGTACTGGCAGGCGTGATTGCTGGGTTATTAGCACAGGAAGACTTAGAACAGATGCAGCGCAGCTTAAAGCAAGCAGTTATGATTCATGGGTTAGCAGGTGATGTTTTAGTCAATCAGACAACAAACAATCATGCGTTCATCATAGGGCAGCGAGGTCTACAAGCTCAAGACATGCCAACAGCTATCCGTCATGTGATGCAGCTTATAACAGATAGCCTTTAACTATTCGACTTGACTTTAAATCAAATAATTTTATTTAATAAATAGAGATTAGCTACAATACTGGGTAATGGCTTGTTGAACACGTTCGCGCTTAAGCTCAATCTCACGACCATCTAGATATTGACGTTTGCCATTGGCATCCATCTCATAGATACGTCCGCCAACATTGAGGTTGGTTAAGTTATTGCGTAAAGACTGACAACGCTGCGCATTCGCCTGCGCTTCTTGTTCTTTGATACGCGCCTCTAACTGTGCAACACGCTGCTCTTCTGCACTTTGCGGCGCGCTTTGATTGGCTTCCGTTTTACCGGCAAGCTGTCCAGTACTGGTCTGTCTACCATCGCTACGAAACTCAATAACTTCGACATTTCCACCGTTTTGCGGTGCATATTGGCTGTACTTGACTTCGCCATGCTTGCCAATGGATTTGTACACCTGAACGGCATGACTGGCGCTCATTGGCAGCATAAACATACAGGCAGTGCTGACACTGATAAGTAGTTTGGCAGCGGTGCTTATCGTAGACGCTTGTGCCATGGTAACAACCCTCTTAATGGATAAAAAATGCGAGTATCGATAAGTTAAGGATAATGGTTAATAGACTCGATAACAATATAAATACATAATTGTTTGATTCTAGCAAATAATGCTTATGAATGTACATTGTTTAATAACCAATAGTTGGGGATAGGGTTTATAAGTTTTTCTTGACAATACTTCCCAAACCGTTGAATATAATAGCAGTTGATTGGTCAGTGAGCGGCTTTTATGATATTGCCGTGGCACTTGAAAATAAGGACGACGGGTTGCTTATCAGTAGCTCGCCCCGTATTATTTTCTTTGTGACAATGATATGGATTTAGAGTGATTTCAAGCATCGCTGCTACGTTTGTATTGATTGTCTCCGGACTTATCCGTCTACAATGACTAAGATAAACTTATTATTAATATATTTTGTTAGGTTTTGCTGATATAAAAATGAAAGGTGAATTAGATTGTTATATCTATTTACTAGAATTTTTTAAGAATGAAATGAGGAGTTATGTAGTTATAAACCTTTGCAATCAGATAACCTGTTTCTGGTTTTAAGATGTGTTTTATAACGTTAATTCTTTCTATTTATAATCAGCGTAAGCTCCATACTCATAGTAAATAATAAGCTTCTTTTATAGATGCGCTCGCATCTTGTCATTTGTATATCGATAAACTGTTGCCACAAAGCTGACCTTAAATATAGTGCTATGTTTGAGTCGTATGCTGTTTTATAAAACCGCGTCACTTAGATATAGCGGGCACATATTCTTGCCACAAAAAAAGGTGACGACAGTGACGCAAACCACGCAAAGTCCGAATATGACGGGACATACCCAAACGGGTCATGCTGCCAAAAATTTCAAAGAAAAGCAGCAACAGCTTGCTGAAGGCAGCAATAAGCCTGTAATGCTATCTGGTGCTGAGATGTTGGTGCAATCACTAACAGATGAAGGCGTCAAATATATCTTTGGCTATCCAGGCGGCGCCGTACTGCATATTTATGATGCCTTATTCCAACAAGATAATGTTGAGCACATTTTGGTCCGTCATGAGCAAGCAGCGGGTCACATGGCAGATGCTTATTCGCGTGTGACTGGCAATACGGGTGTGGTGCTAGCGACTTCAGGTCCTGGGGCAACCAATACCGTGACTGCTATCGCAACTGCCTTTATGGACTCTGTGCCGATGGTAATCATCGCAGGTCAGGTACCTAGTAGCCTGATCGGTGAAGACGCGTTCCAAGAAACGGACATGATTGGCGTATCGCGCCCTATCGTGAAGCACAGTTTCCAAGTTCGCCATGCCAGCGAAATTCCAATGATTGTCAAAAAAGCTTTTTACATCGCCCAGTCTGGACGTCCCGGTCCGGTGGTTATTGATATACCAAAAGATATGACAGCGCCGAGCGAAAAATTTGCTTATGAGTACCCAGAAGAAGTATTTATACGCTCATATCAGCCATCATTAAAAGGTCATAGCGGTCAGATCAAGAAAGCCGTTGAGACTTTACTCGCAGCTAAACGTCCTGTGATATATGCAGGCGGTGGAGTTATCTGGAGCAAAGCACATACTGAGCTGACTACTCTTGCTCATCGTTTGAATTTACCAGTGACTAATACTTTGATGGGTCTTGGAACGTTCCCAGGCTCGGATGAGCAGTTCTTGGGTATGCTTGGTATGCATGGTACTTATGAAGCCAATATGAGCATGCATCACGCAGACGTTATTTTGGCAATTGGTGCACGTTTTGATGACCGCGTGACTAATAACGTCAAAAAATTCTGTCCGAATGCGACTATTATCCATATTGATATTGATCCTACTTCTATCTCAAAAACTGTTTTTGCCCATATACCTATCGTAGGTGATGTGAAGTCAGTATTGACGGATATGCTAGATATTATCGGTACCGATAAAGAACTTGAGCAACATGCATTGCTTGACTGGTGGTCACAGATTAATGAGTGGCGTAAGCGTCATGGTTTACGTTATGACACCAGTACTGATAATGGTATTAAGCCGCAAGCAGTGGTACAAGCTTTAGATAAAGTCACCAATAGTAACGCTATCATCACCAGTGACGTCGGTCAGCATCAGATGTTTGCCGCACTTTATTATACTTATAATGAGCCGGGTCAATGGCTGAACTCAGGTGGTCTAGGCACGATGGGTGTTGGTCTACCTTATGCGATGGCGGCTAAACTTGCCAATCCTGATCGCGACGTTGTTTGTATTACCGGTGAAGGCTCTATTCAGATGAATATCCAAGAGCTGTCAACCTGTTTACAATACAATCTGCCTGTTAAAATTCTAAACTTAAACAATGCACAGTTGGGCATGGTCAAGCAGTGGCAAGATATGTTGTATGAAGGTCGTCATGCGCATTCTTATATGAATTCATTGCCAGACTTTGTCAAACTTGCTGAAAGTTACGGTCATGTAGGTATCAAGATTACTGATCCTGAGACCATGGAAGCACAATTGGCAGAAGCGATGGCAATAAAAGACAGACTGGTATTTATTGACGTTTATATCGACCGTGATGAGCATGTATATCCGATGCAAATTGCTGGGCAAACGATGCGTGATATGTGGTTATCAAAAGGGGAGCGTACCTAATGCAACAACAACATCTGATTTCGGTATTAATGGAAAACGAAGCCGGTTCGTTGTCGCGGTTGGTCGGACTGTTTTCTCAACGCGGTTATAACATCGAAACCTTAAACGTTGCGCCAACCGATGACCCAAGCATTTCACGTTTGACGCTTACGACCTTTACTTCACCTGAAAGAATCGAGCAAATCACCAAACAATTGCATAAATTGATTGAAGTGGTTAAAGTGCTTAATCTGTCAGATAACGTCCACGTTGAGCGTGAGCTGATGCTGATTAAAGTACGTGCCAATGGTGCCGTACGTGAAGAGATCAAACGCAGTGCTGATATTTTCCGTGCACAAATCGTGGATATTAATTCCAATCTTTATACGATTCAGATCGTCGGCGATAAAGCCAAACTTGATGGTTTTATTGACGTGATTGGTCGTGAACGCATCATGGAAGTGGTGCGCTCGGGCGTGATTGGTATTGCACGTGGTGAAAAAACACTCAGTTTGTAATGAGCGTTTATTACACCTATTATAAGTCAAATTATTTACTCAAACATTAACATAGCGCTTATCTCACCCATCACTTCGATTAGGTGATTATAATTTAAGTGTTTATTTATCCATGGCACGCCATGATTTAGGAAAAGGACTCTGTTTATGAACGTTTATTATGATAAAGATTGTGATCTATCAATCATCCAAGGTAAAAAAGTTGCCATTATTGGTTATGGTTCACAAGGTCATGCGCACGCGCTTAACCTACAAGAATCAGATGTCGATGTGACCGTTGGTCTACGTGCAGACTCAAGCTCATGGAAAAAAGCAGAAAATGCTGGCTTGAAAGTTGCTGAAGTTGCCGATGCGGTAAAAGCGGCTGACGTTGTCATGATTTTGACGCCTGATGAGTTCCAAAAAGAGCTATATCAAAACGAGATTGAACCAAACATCAAGCAGGGTGCAACGCTTGCCTTTGCTCATGGTTTTGCCATTCATTACAACCAAGTAGAGCCGCGTAGCGATCTTGATGTCATTATGGTTGCTCCTAAAGCACCCGGTCATACCGTACGTAATGAATTTGTAAAAGGTGGTGGTATCCCAGATCTTATCGCTATCTATCAAGATGCTTCTGGTCAAGCCAAACAGTTAGCGCTATCTTATGCTGCTGGTGTTGGTGGTGGTCGCTCAGGTATCATCGAAACCACATTTAAAGATGAAACTGAAACTGACCTATTTGGTGAGCAAGCGGTTCTTTGTGGCGGCGCAGTTGAGCTAGTAAAAATGGGCTTTGAAACCCTAACTGAAGCCGGCTATGCACCAGAAATGGCATATTTTGAGTGCTTACATGAGCTAAAACTTATTGTAGACCTCATGTATGAAGGCGGTATTGCTGACATGAACTATTCAATCAGTAACAACGCTGAATATGGCGAATATGTTACTGGTCCTGAAGTGATCAATGAGCAATCACGTGAAGCCATGCGTAATGCGCTAAAACGCATTCAATCTGGTGAGTATGCGAAGATGTTTATCTCTGAAGGCGCAACGAACTATCCATCAATGACCGCTCGTCGTCGTAACAATGCTGAGCATCAAATCGAAATTACAGGTGCCAAGCTACGCGGTATGATGCCTTGGATCGGTGGCAACAAAATCATCGATAAAGACAAAAACTAATTCGATATGCAATGCTATAAGATTTAATTGATTTCAAACAAGCCCGTGTTATCACTCGATAACATGGGCTTTTTAATAAGCGCTATTTTATAAATATTTTTATAGTAGCCTGTGTTTGCTGGTTGAAAATCTGGCAGAGCTACCTAATATAGGCAAGCGTCATCATATCTATTAATGGCTTACTCGGTTAGACGAGTGTTGTTATTTTTATCCTTGAGCTATCAATGCAAGGATTCTTTCATGCTTCTTTTGTATAGATTATAGGTTGTCTGTTGTGCAAATATCTTATCCTGACTGGCTAACGCCGCAATTCGTATATATTACTCTTAGCGCTGTGGTTGCCGTTTTAATTTGGATAGAGGGGGAGATGCTTAAAAAGACAGATGGCAAACTACCTGAGTCTAAGTTTTTTCATATCAGCTCTTTATTAGATACCTCATGGTTCTTCATATCAGTAATAATGCTATATGCTATTGATTTAACACCATTAGCAGTTGCTGTACCAGCGGCTTATGGTCTATACACCACCTTTGGCTGGATATATGGCACCCGACTGTTAAGACGTAAAGGTATTCCTGATTCTCCTAAAGACCTAGTAATACCTGCTAAATATATCGCCTATAGCCAGTCATTTTCGCTGATATTCTTTGCGCTGTGTTTATTGGTACTAAGCTCACCATGGTTGCCCATTGCTCAATAATCGTTATTTAATATATTGCCAGCTATAAATACGTTTCATCTTGTTTATTTGAAGATATTATTTTACTTTGCTCAGAATATAAAACAGCGATAATAAAAATATGTTTTATATCAATGCATTAAGCATAAGGGTGATGCTGGTTAATATTACTCATAATTAATTTGAATAGATTACAAAAATCATCAATTTAAGCTGTTGCGCTTAGAAAAAGCTGTTATAATCAGCTTGTACTCAAAGGATTTTGGGTGAAAATATTAAGACCTCTTCTAGATGTTTTAATCAACTTTACCTACGCATTCTGCAAAAAATACTTGGGTATATATCAATTAATCGGTGATGACATACGTCTCGCCAACAGTTAAAGAGTTAGGAAAATTTATGTCAGATAAAGTTGAAGGCACTGTAAAGTGGTTTAATGAAGCTAAAGGTTTTGGTTTTATCGCTCAAGACAATGGCGGACAAGACGTATTCGCTCACTACAGCGCTATCCAAGGCGGTGGTTTCAAAACTCTAGCCGAAGGCCAAAAAGTGTCTTTCATCTTAGGTGATGGCAAGAAAGGCCCACAAGCTGAGCAAATCGAAGCTATCTAATAATCTCATTTGACATTGAGTGAGCTGAATCTTCAGCAAGCCTAATGACAGTAAGATTATCAATACGCATTGATGCCTTTGTTTGTTAAAACAATAAAAATACTGTTTAGACTTTAAAAAAGAGCAACCTCTGATCAGGTTGCTTTTTTTATGATATTTTTTTGAGTTGCTTTAAGAACAATAATAAGGTTCTGGCTTAGAGTGGCGAGTATATATATCGGCAATGTTATAGAATTTAGAAAATAGATAGAATAACGATAAGAAAATAGCACTATCACGCGCTTATAAACGATTTATTATAAAATAGTGACAAATTTATGACGCATTATTCACGGCGTTGTCTTGACCTTATGACTGTGCTCACGCAAGATACATAGGTCTGATAATAACGGTTGGCTTAGCTTTGGCGTATTTTATCAATAGGGGATGTAATGCTGATAGAATTTTTGCTAAGGTAGTAACAACCTTTAGTACCATTTTGAACGACAATTTGAAGCACAGTTTAAAAGATTTTTTGAAAGACAATGAACCTTTGGTTCTTAACTGGCAATTTTTAATTCATAACATTAATAAACGAGGAACGTATGAAAGCATTAGTAGCGGTCAAGCGTGTCATTGATTACAACGTAAAAGTTCGTGTAAAAGCTGATAATTCTGGCGTAGATTTATCTAACACTAAAATGTCAATCAACCCTTTTGATGAAATTGCAGTAGAAGAAGCGGTTCGTCTTAAAGAAGCGGGTGTGATTGATGAAATCATCGTTGCCTCAATTGGTCCAAAAGAGTCACAAGAGCAGATTCGTGCAGCCTTAGCATTGGGTGCTGATCGTGGTATTTTAGTAGTGACTGATGCAAAACCTTATCCTTTACAAATTGCTAAAATCTTGAAAAATATCGCAGAATCTGAAGCTACGGATATTATTCTTTTAGGTAAGCAAGCGATTGATGATGATAATAACCAAACTGGTCAAATGCTAGCAGCATTGATGGGCATTGGTCAGGGTACGTTTGCATCAGAAGTGAAAGTTGAAGGCGATAAAGTCAATGTAACGCGTGAAATCGATGGTGGTTCGCAAACGGTAGCGCTTGCTTTGCCAGCAGTTATTACCACTGACTTGCGTTTGAATGAGCCACGTTATGCAAAATTGCCTAACATCATGAAAGCGAAGAAAAAGCAGCTTGATGAAAAAACACCTGCTGATTTTGGTGTTGATATGGCATCAAAGCAAGAGATTATTAAAGTCGTACCACCTGCTGAGCGTAAAGCTGGCATCAAGGTGGGTTCAGTTGACGAGTTGATCGATAAGCTAAGAAACGAAGCAAAAGTAATCTAATACTTTGTTAGCGCCTATCTAGTACAAAGTCATGATGCCATAAATAATTGGTCTTAAATATTGAACATGAAGTTAGACTTAAAATGGCTTTGTAAACCAACAATCGCATGAATAAAAGATACGAATAAATAAAGGATAAGAGTAATGGCAATTTTAGTATATGCAGAACACGACAATGCCAGTCTAAAAAAGGCAACTTTGAACACAATCGCTGCTGCTCAGCAAATCGGCGGTGATATCCATGTATTGGTCGCTGGTAGTGGCGCACAAGCAGTAGCTGATGAAGCTGCTAAAGCAGCAGGCGTCAGTAAAGTATTATTAGCAGACAACGCCGCTTATGAGCATCAATTAGCAGGTAATTTAGCATTATTGGTTGCTGATATTGCTGGCGATTACAGTCATATTCTCGCACCTGCTACGACGACTGGTAAAAACTTTTTGCCACGTGTTGCCGCATTACTTGATGTGAGCATGCTGTCAGAAATCTCAGCAGTTATAGATGCACAAACGTTTGAGCGTCCTATCTATGCTGGTAACGCAACAGCAACGGTTAAGACCACAGAAGATAAAGTGGTATTAACCGTACGTACTACTGCTTTTGATCCAGTAGCAAGTGAAGGTGGTTCAGCGACTGTTGAAACTCTTGATAATGTGCAAGAGCTTGGCAAAGCAAGCTTCGTCAATGAAGAAATGGCTAAATCTGACCGTCCAGAATTGACATCAGCAAGCATCGTCGTTTCTGGTGGTCGTGCCTTAGCAAATGGCGAGAACTTCACCAAATATATCGAACCATTGGCTGATAAACTTGGTGCTGCCGTTGGCGCATCACGTGCTGCCGTTGACGCAGGTTATGTACCGAACGATATGCAAGTTGGTCAAACGGGTAAAATCGTTGCTCCTGATTTGTATATTGCCGCTGGTATCTCAGGCGCGATTCAGCATTTAGCGGGCATGAAAGATTCTAAAGTTATTGTTGCTATCAATAATGATCCAGAATCACCTATTGCAAGCGTTGCTGATTACTTCTTGGAAGCGGATTTGTTCCAAGCATTGCCTGAGCTAACTAGCAAAATCTAAGTAATTGTTAGTAAAAGTGAAATAAAAAACCTGCTATTATTGATGTTTTATTTTTAAAGTGAATCCTAAAGCCTTCTTCCTATTGGTTGGAGGCTTTTTCGCTTTCTTGTTGGAAGTTGAATGAAACTTACTTCATGTAAGTTTGCTATTCTATAGAATACTATTCTATAGTAGACTAAAATATTGCTTGGCTATCACGTATATATATCATGCTAAATATATACGTATGATAGAAATGGCTTTATGGCTTTTTTAAATGTGAAACTAAAATCTCATCTCTATGTAGTCTAGTCACTTTAAAAGCTATACAGTGCTACTATGGTTTTTTTGCAGTATCTATTTATCACTAAGCAAAGAAAATTTATAACAGTAGTACGTGGCTATTAACGTATAGATTTTATGAAGAAATCACTATAGTATCTTTTTACTCTGTTAAAGGATTAGGAGAAAAGAATGAATATAACGATGGATTTTACAGAAAAATTACCTAAAGAGTGGAGTGACTGGGCCACGACAAATATAATGCGTGGTAGTTCAAAAGAGACAATCATACATACATTAAAGGCGAATAATTTTTCAGATGCCCAAATTACAGCGACTTTAAATACCATTTTAAATATATATACTAATGAAAGTAAAAAGGATATTAGAAAGTTACCAAATAACTTGAAAGAATGGGTAGGGATTAATTTATTGCAAGGGGTAAGTAAAGATGATATAGCGCAAGTATTACTGCAAAATGGTTACACTCATGCAGAGGTTTTACTGGAACTAGAAACCGCATGTAAAAGTCCTTATTTACAAGCAGGATTTAAACCTACTAAAATGCTAAGTAAACGGGAATGGCTCTTACAAACTTGTGATGACCTAGCTAAATTGGATCCTAGTTATAATCAGAAGATTGATGTAATTGACACACCGCCTTTTGATGTGTTTATTAGAGACTACTACAGTAAAAATAAACCTGTTGTGCTCAAAAAAGGAATTGACCATTGGCCAGCATTGAAAAAGTGGAGCCCAAAGTATTTTTCAGATACTTTAGGGGATGCAGAAGTCCAGATTCAGTTTAATCGTGAAAGTGATGCACTTTTTGAGCGCAATTCTGAGCAACATCGTAAGTCTATGCGTATATCTGAGTTTGTCGACATGATTGAAACTAATGGCGATAGCAATGACTATTATATGACAGCCAATAATACTCAACAAAATATTGAGGCCATAAAGCCGGTACTTGAAGATATTGGAGATTTTGGTGAAGGTTATCGAAAGCTAATGGATGATCCTTCTTTTAGTACTTTTTTTTGGATGGGTCCAAAAGGAGTTTTTACACCATTACATCATGATTTAACTAATAACATGTTGGTTCAAGTTTACGGCGCCAAGAAAGTAACATTGATCCCGGCATGGCAAGTACCTTTTTTATATAACGACTTACACGTATATAGTGAAGTAGATTTCCCTAACTTTGACTTGAAAAAGCACCCACTGATGGAGCATGTGACCCCAGTTGAAGTAACTATCGAAGCTGGCGATGCGCTATTTATTCCTATTGCTTGGTGGCATTGCGTGCATGGACTAGATAAATCCATTAGTATTAGCTTTACAAACTTTAATGCACCCAATCATTATTCTGCGAGTTTCATGAAAGCACAAGGTTAACTCTAAAAATGGCTCAATAAAACTGAACTTATTAAATTAGAGTGGACTCAATAAGATCTTAATCAATGACTGAATAATAATACATCATTATTCAGTCATTTTTTATTTGAGAAAATTTAAAAATATTTTGAACCTATGAACCTTATGGCAGTTATAAATGGCATTGCTTAAAGTCCTCATGTTTAAGTTATAAATAACTTTTTAACTATAACTTCTTTGTCGTAGAGTCTCATATAAGCATAGCGAGCCTGCAATTGCTACATTAAGGCTTTCTTGCCCATTAGGCTGTGGCAGGGCGATAGGGGTCGCACATTGCATCAGCTCGTCGCAAACTCCTTGACCTTCATGTCCCATAATCCAAGCAATTGGTTTTTTTAAGTCATGCTGATAAATAACGGTATCGGTGTGTGAGCTCGTGGCAAATAACGGCGTTTCTACATTATCCAAAATATTTTGTATGCTTAAACCTTCATAAATCGTCAGCGCAAACTGCGCACCCATGCCAGCGCGTAGTGTCTTTGGTGACCAAGCTTGCGCTGTAGCACTGCTGCAGAGGATGTTTTTAATACCAACGGCAGCTGCGGTACGGAGTAAAGTTCCGACATTGCCGCTGTCTTGCACATCATTGAGAATCAAGCAATCATTATTAATGATCGATAAGCTTGGCATCGGAATATTGATAACCGCCATAATATCAATCCCAGTGCCTAGGCTACGAATACTCTCGTAGAGCGCATCTGACAAGATCAAAATAGGCGTATAAGTGGGCAGACGGGTGAGAACTTGCTGCACTTCAAGATGCTGCTGTGCGGCTTCAGAAACCAGTATTTGAACAAACGGATAATCACTACGAAGCGCAGCATCAATAAGATGAACGCCCTCAATCACAGTTTGACCGTGTTTCTTACGTTGGCGAGCTTGTGTCAACAACGCCTTTACTAGCTTAACCGTCGTATTCTTATCTGAGTAAATAAGCTCGGTGGGATTTGCTACCATAATAGCTCGCTTAGAGAAAAATATAGAAAATATGAATGAATCGTATAAAGTCGCTATTGATTTGGCTTTATACGATTCATCTAATGTGGATTAGATTATTTATTTTTCAACATAATTTAAATGTAGGTTTTTTACATAATCAACTTCATTTTTGCTACCAAGTACCACAGGTACACGCTGATGAATGTCCGTTGGTTCTATATCTAAGATGCGATTGACAGCATCAGTTGCGCCGCCGCCAGCACGCTCAATGAGCAAACTCATAGGATTGGCTTCATACATGAGACGTAATTTACCGGCTTTATTGGCATATTTCGTATCAAATGGGTAGGTGAACAAACCACCGCGACATAGAATACGGTGAACATCACCAACCATGGCGGCAACCCAGCGCGTATTAAAGTCGCGACCACGTACGCCACTCTCGCCAGCGATAAGCTCATCGATGTATTGTTGCATCGGTTCGCGCCAATAGCGATAGTTTGACGCATTGATGGCATATTCACTGGTATCGACATTGATTGTGACATTTTCTTCTATCAGTACATAATCATTGGTATCTGGGTCTAAGCTAAACATCACTACCTTATCTGTGATCGTTAGCGCAAGAACGGTAGAGGTGCCATAGAGTAAGTAACCGGCTGCTAGCTGCTGATTGCCCGCTTGTAGGAAATCGCTATTTTCACTAACTTGACCTTGGCGTTGATACGGTAGAATAGAAAAAATAGTCCCAACCGCCATATTGATATCGATATTGGACGAGCCATCAAGTGGATCAAATAATACTAATAAACTGCCATCCGCATTGGCAGGGGTCGCATCGTCAAGTTCTTCTGAAGCAACACCGGCACAATGGGTATTTTTTGCCAAAGCATCTAAC
The DNA here is from genome assembly GCF_965118485.1 of Psychrobacter glacincola. Taxonomy (GTDB): domain Bacteria; phylum Pseudomonadota; class Gammaproteobacteria; order Pseudomonadales; family Moraxellaceae; genus Psychrobacter; species Psychrobacter glacincola_D. Next base: position 109,262 of record NZ_CBCPJH010000010.1, read on the forward strand.
AATAAATCATTGGATAGCACGTCTAGCTTTTTCTGATCTTCACCTTGAACGTTTTGATTACCCGCTTCGCCTAAGATATCTGCTAATGCGCCTTTTCTAAGCAGTTGTGAGATGGTTTTACCGACATCAGTGACTGTCGTAATAACGTCATTGAGGGCAGGACTGCCAGCGCTAGTGTTCAGATACTGTGCTAAGGTTGTCATAATATTTCCTAATAAGTAATTCTGATAAAGAATGCTACAAGCTAAAGAGGCTGCAGAAAAAGTGAGTGCTTAAGATGTGGTTATTTAAGATTTGCTTATATTTATTTATCTGGTATCAATATGGGGTAAATTTTTAAATACTGGCTAAGGCATCTTTGTCCTGACCTCAAAATCAGCTACACTAACACTATTATTATTCAATTATGGTTTAAAGGGCTAGCGTTTGATGCGGATACCAAATGATGCGCTATTATTAATAATCACGACATCATCTATTTTTAGCGGCTTATATCTTTGCGGTAAATTGTAGCAAATAAGCAGCAAAATGTCCTTGTCTCTATGCGTGTCTGCCATATTATCAAGCTCAAAGCGTTAAAAAAATGCATGAAAACGTATTATCAAATCATATAAACCCTCAATAAAGACGTGTCCTTATGTCAAATTCGATCGATAGCCAATCAATACCTAATATCTCACCAACAGATTATGCAAAATTTGATCCTAATACTATTCATAAGAAACTTGATGCGTCGTTAAGTCGTCCACAGCTCAATACTGATGGTAGTATTCGTCACTTTTTGGGTGTAGAAGGTCTGAATAAAGCCCAGTTGCAGGCGATTATCGCCAAAGCTGAGACATTCTTTGATGAAAAGGGACAGCTGATTAACCGTCCTGAGCTTGAAGGTTATACAGTGATGAATCTGTTTTTTGAGCCGTCAACGCGTACCCGTACCACCTTTGAAGTAGCAGAAAAACGCTTGGGTGCCAATGTACTCAATATCGATATCGAACGCTCTAGTACCAAGAAGGGAGAGAGTTTACGCGATACGTTATGGAATCTGCAAGCGATGACCGCAGATATATTTGTGGTACGTCACTCAGCGTCTGGCGCGGCGCATTTTATGGCGACAGAAGTGACACCAGATATTGCCATTATTAATGGTGGTGATGGCTGGCACGCCCATCCGACGCAAGGCATGCTTGATATGCTAACCATTCATCGCGAGGCACCACGTCCCTTTGAAGAGCTATCGATAGCAATCATTGGTGATATTAAGCACTCTCGAGTAGCACGCTCTGATATCAGTGCATTACAAACATTAGGTGTAAAGGACATTCGCGTCTGTGCACCTCGTACGTTATTGCCTAAAGGGATTGAGCGTTTTGGCGTGCAAGTGTATGAAAACATGAATGAGTGTGTGACCGACTGTGATGTCATTATGGGCTTAAGAATCCAAAACGAGCGTATCGGCTCGCCGCTACTGGCATCATCAAATGAGTATTATAAGCATTATGGTATTACTCCTGAGCGTGTTGCACTGGCTAAGCCTGATGCTTTAGTTATGCACCCAGGACCAATGAACCGCGGTGTTGAGATTGCTTCAAGCGTTGCGGATGGTGCGCAATCTGTAATTTTGAAACAGGTAAATAACGGTATTGCTATTCGTATGGCGGTATTGTCACTGGCTATGGAAGGTCAACGCGCGCATCAAGCGGCTGGTAATTAGTATCTGACCTAATATTTTGCTAGTCTATTTTATTCTGATTTATCCCATTTTATTAATACGGTAATAACGCTCATGTCTCATACGATAAACACTGACGCCACGATACTTAACCAGCTGCCACAAAATTTTCAAAATGCACTGCCAAATGTAGTAGCTGACAAAATAGCCAATCTTGAAGCAGGAAACGAGATGTGGTTGCTGCCACCGCTGGTAGATTTATGCGCCCGCTTACGTGAGCCGGGGCAACAACAGCATGGTACGTTGGAGTCGGAAGGGCGAGCAGCTCGCGCCAATGGTTTTTTACATGTGGTGATTCCGCCTGATACCAATCCTATTTTAGAGAACGGTTCATTGTTAAAAGGATTACGTGAGCGTGCGCTTGAAGATGGCGGCATCTATTTGCATATTTTGGGCGCATTGACCGCTGGCTTAGAAGGCGAACGCCCGTCTAATATTGCAGGGCTTAAAAAAGGCGGCTGTATTGCCGTTTCTAATGCTCGTAGACCCTTTCAAAATGACTTAGTGCTTTTACGTACACTCGAGTATGCGGCGACTTTTGGCATGAAAGTATTCTTTTATCCTGATGAGCCTAGTCTATCTGGAGATGGCGTTGCACATGAAGGTTATATTGCTTCTTATCATGGTTTGCAGGGTATTCCATGGATTGCAGAAACCGTTGCTTTATCAACGCAGTTACTCATGGTGGAAGAAACGGGTATTGCCGCTCATTTTAGCCAATTATCCTGTAAATCTTCAATCGAGCTGATGCGTTGGGCAAAAAGTAAAAAACTGCCAGTAACTTGTGATGTGGCGATGCATCAGTTGTATTTAACCGATGATAATTTAGAGGGCTTTAATTCTATGGCCTATGTACTGCCACCATTGCGTAGTAATACCGATCAAAAAGCACTACTTCGTGGCTTAAGAGACGGCACTATCGATGCGATTTGTAGCCATCACGAGCCATTAAATAGCACTGCGAAAAAAGCACCGTTTGCTGAAAGTACACCCGGTATCTCGAACTTTGATACCTTTATGGCACTAGCGTGTCAGCTGGTAAAAGATGAGGTATTAACGCTTGAGCAACTGGTTGATAAAATTTGTCTGAATCCTGCAAAAATTGCCGGTATCAGTGAACAGTATCAAAATATCGGCGGTGCCGTAGTTGTTGATCCAAATCTCGAGTGGCAAGTAACTAGCGAATCCATGCTATCAAACGGTAAAAATACGCCATTCTTTAATCAAACACTAAAAGGGCGTGTTGTGGAGACTTTCTTTGGCTAATCTGCCCAGACAAGATGATAATCTGCAATCATCTTCGAAGGGTAACCATCAAGGCTTAACTACAAAACAAGGTAAGCCGCGCAGTACGTCTAGCGAGTCTATTAAAGCGGTGGCAATCTATGAGGTAGTCAAAGGGGTAGGTGCGCTATTAGTGGCAACAGCTTTATGGTCATGGCATACTGACCTCGAGCGCTGGCTTGCTACCGCTACCGCTTCTTGGCAGAAAATATTTGGTCATTTCATGGCGCCGCAAGTCGATAGTGCGGTAGATATTGCCCAGCAGGCGAGCAAAAATTGGCTACTGTTTTTATTATTAATTTTTGCTTATGCCAGTTTACGTTTTATTGAAGCGTATGGCTTGTGGCAAGATAAAACGTGGGCGTATTGGTTTGGCGTGCTTGGTTATGGAATCTATATTCCTATCGAAGTTTATTATCTAGTAACGACCCCGTTTGATTGGTTTAAACTTGCTATTTTACTATCGAATATTACTATTATGCTTGTGGTTTATCACAATATGAAGCGCAAAGGTTTAATATAATCAGATTTTCTTGAACTTAGGTATATATGTAAAAAGCCAGTATAAGAATACTCTCTTATACTGGCTTTTATCTTATTCACATGGTTGAACACTTATATATCAGCTGGTTTCTCATCAGTGCGAATGCTTTTAGCGACTTTACCCACACTTAAGCCTTGTACTAATATAGAGAATATGACGACCGCGTAAGTCAGTGCTAATAAGATATCGCGCTCTGATCCTGTTGGCAGTTGCAGTACTAAAGCGACCGAAATACCGCCTCTTAGTCCACCCCATGTCAGAACTTTCCAAGCGCCTGTTGGCAAGTCAAGTTGACGATGAAAGGTTTTGGTCGTCATGCCGACTACAATGAATCGGGCAATTAGGGCAATGATAATTGTCAAAGCGCCAGCAATAAATAAATTGGCTGAATAAGCAATCATCACCACTTCAAGACCGATTAACACAAATAAGATAGCGTTTAAAATCTCATCGATCAATTCCCAAAATAAATCAACATAATGTCGTGTTTTATCGCTCATCGCTAGCGCTCGCCCGCGATTGCCCACCATCAGCCCCATCATTACCATTGCTAAAGGTCCTGATAGATGCCAATGGCTGGCAAGTGCATAGCCGCCTATAACACCTGCTAAGGTTAATAGTACTTCTTCTTGATAGCTGTCGATACTTTTGAGCATGTAATACAAAACCGCCCCAAGTACTAAACCAAAGACAATACCGCCGCCGGCTTCAACCGCCAAGGCATGTGCCACATAATTAGCCGTAGGAATATCACCACTAGATAAAATACCTAACAGCAATACAAAGATGACGACGCCGATACCATCGTTAAATAGTGATTCACCCGCGATGACAGTTTCTATACTTTTTGGTGCGCCAGCAGACGCTAAAATGCCCATCACTGCAATGGGGTCGGTTGGAGATATCAAAGCACCAAATAATAAACACCAAATAAATGGCAGACCGAAACCTAACAGCGGTAGCATAAAATAAATGGCGGTGGCAATGAGCACGGCTGATATGACTGTACCCAAACAAGCGAGAATAGCAATGGGTAGTTTATAACGTTTTAAGTCACCGATATTGACATGTAATGCACCGGCAAATAAAAGCATTGAGAGCATGCCATCTAGTAAGACTTCGGTAAAATCAAGCTGCCTTAGTAAACTGACCTCATAATCAATAAGCTGATCAAACCCTAAAAACCCTAAAAATATCGCCCCAATGGACAGTAATATAGAAATCACCATCACGCCAATGGTTGTCGGTAGTCCAATAAATCGATGATTGACGTAAGTTAATAGGGCAGTGATAGATAAGAATATCGCGCTGATTTCTAGTATGGTTAAGCTGCTCGTAGTATCCATAGAAACGTCTCATGTGAGTAGTAAAAGGTATCAATGGTGCTCAAGCTTGTTTTGATTGGGTTTGCAGTGCTTGACGAATATGCGCATCAAAATCACTGATATAATGAAAATAGTGGTGCTGAGCATCTTCACTCATAATAAATGTTTCTGCTTGCTCGCACATCGCGGTCAAATCATCAGCGAGTTGATGATAGTTTAAATTGTCCGCGCCGGCACGCTCAATTAGTTTTATCTCGTGTATGAGTGTTTGCAGCTGTGCATCATTCACCCTAGCATAATTAAGATCAATCATTGCCTGACAGAGCGCCTTTAATACCATCAAATCTGCCGCCGCATAACGCCGTATCTCACCCAGCGAGCTATCAATAAAATCTGATATTTTGGGCATATGAGTCACAACGGCAAGGATGGCTGATGATGGATGGCTGACAGTGTCCGCTATGTCTTTCTCATGCACTGGTTTATAGAAATGATATGGCGTTGGCGGCTGACAGCGCATCATGATACTCAGACAATTGGTCAGGGATTGGACACAATTGACCGCTGTTTTTGGGTCATTGATACCAGGAGACAGTGCGCGGACGGCAATCTCAGTCATTTGTCCTAAGCTATAGGCAATATCATTGGATTGCGTTAAGCGCTGCTCAAGACGTATACAGCCGGCAAAGCGTTGCCAAAACAGCCCGTCAGGCGTGCGCGGTATAATCGCTAAATGTGGCATTTTAGTTTTTTGTAGGTTGCTTGGGTCTTCCACTGGACGCTGATAAAAATAGCCAATCACATTTTTGTCAGTAACAAAGTGACCAAGACTGCTATTTATTTGAACCACACCGCCATAATCTTGCGATAAAGTAATGAGCGATTCAAGATAAATCTGCTGTAAATAGCCTGAATGTGGCGGGTAAATAGGCGTGGCAGACCAGTGCTTAAACTGCTCAACATCATGATGCTCGATATTACGTTGGTGCTCGATATCGCAGCGGTTGCTATACCAATAACGGATATTTTTAATCGCCTCATTGCTTGCCCCTTGAATCACATGCGATGCCTGAATGGCATGTACCATGTGCTGTACAAAGTAGACTAATAATAAGGCACAAGTAATCGCCATAATAATGGCAAAGGTTACCGATAATTGCGGCACACCAAAACCAACATCATATTTATGAATGGCTTTTAACACCAGTAAACTATAGCTAAATGTACCAATAAACGCGCCCAAAACGAACTGATTGGGTGTATCGGTCAAAAAGTTGCGTAGTAATCGCGGCCCAAATTGTGAAGATGCCATCGACAATACAGCAATGGTAATCGAAAAAGTCGTACCTGCCACCCCAAGTACGGCGCCAGCAATGGTGGTCATAATGGCGCGCGCCGCATCATCATCACCGGTAAAAGCAAAGGTAATTTCTCTAACCATATCACGATTAAAATGCTGATCGATAGTTACGAGTATAGGAGCAAGTAATATGCCTACTAGCACACATGCAGTCGGTATAAACCAATAGGAGCCAATCAGCTGTTGCCACAAATTTGTCAGGCGATCAGGTAAATTGGTTAGCATTTGTAGCGACCATAACTGGGTGAATTGCTTTAGCCTATGTATTATTGTTAGCAGAGCACTTCTAAACCAGCCATGCTCAGGATATTTAGCCAACGTTATTCGCTCCCAAAACGACCTAAAAAATGACTCATGTTTGATTAAGTAAAAGCAGTTATGTGCTTTGATTAATAAAAATTGTCGATAATAAATTACCTTAGCATAAAATATATAATAATTAGAAATTTAGTAAAAATAAGCCCCTATTAATAGGGGCTTAATTTTAGCAGAATGAATTTTTTTGTTAACTAA
>NZ_CBCPJH010000011.1:0-109832 GCF_965118485.1 Psychrobacter glacincola
TTACTACGTTGTTAAAAAAGTGTAGCAATACATAGTTTACTCTTAAAGTAAACTCCAATATCGATGTATACTATTAAGATAATCTAATGCAGATAAAATTCTATTCCAGCATCTGGTTTTACCTTTCTTTATTTAAAAGCAGTCAGTAGCTATACAGCACCTTTATCTTCTCTAAAAATCTTATCTCACTCATTCTAATCAACAGCGTAAGAAAACCATGAGCCGCTCTACCATTACTAGCTCACGGCCGTAAGACTTCGTAAAAAGGATCTATCATGTCACATAAAAAACCTCATAATTATAATCACGACAAGAGCCGTCAGCAGGCTGATGATTTAGCGACAGCCATACCATCTGCCTCATCGCGCTGGTTAAAGAATGTCAGCGCCTTTGGTGTCACGACAGTCTTGAGTGCAGGAATATTGGTCGCTTGTGGGCAGATGAGCAGTGCAGAAAATAATGCCAGCAGTAACGCCAGCAAGAGCACGCAAAACAGTGGGGTGAAAAGCTCACGTGATATGTTGCCATCAGATATGCTTAAGCAAATGCAAGCATTGCCGCAGCTGACCAAAGGGTTGGGTAATACTGGCGCAGCAGTGATTGACCCCAATAAACCGACCTTGGTTAAGTTTTGGGCAAGCTGGTGTCCGCTTTGTTTAGGGACCCTTGAAGAGACAGAAAAATGGCGTACTGATCCCAAGTTTGCTGACTTAAATGTCGTCACAGTAGCAAGCCCTGGTCATCTAAACGAAAAAGCCGATAAAGACTTCAGCACTTGGTATGCAGGCGTGCAAGCCGATTATCCAAAATTGCCGGTATTAGTTGATGCTTCAGGTGAGTTAATTAATAAGCTTGGCGTGCAAGTTTATCCAAGCTGGGCGATACTGGATAAGAAAGGCAATTTGGTGCACTTAGTGAAGGGTAATATGTCAGCAGAGCAAGCCTATGCCCTTGCTGAAAATGCCGGTAATGATTTTGCTGAGTTAAAAGCCGGCAGTGCTAAACCTGCTAACTCGCAAGCATTGGATAACAACAGTAAGATTGAGACTATCAAACAAAAAGATGGCGTTTACTATAATGACAAAGGTAAAGCGATTAATACGCGCTCAATCTATCTGGCGGGTGGTTGTTTCTGGGGCGTCGAAGCTTACATGGAGCGCGTCGAAGGTGTCGTAGATGCAGTATCAGGCTATGCCAATGGCGATACTGCCAATCCTAGTTATGAGCAAGTTATTCGTGGCTCAGGGCATGCCGAAGCCGTTAAGGTTACATACGATGCCGATAAAACCGATCTTGATACCATTTTAAAATATTATTTCCGCGTCATTGATCCAACCAGTCTCAATAAGCAAGGCAATGATCGCGGTGTACAGTATCGTTCAGGCGTTTACTATACGGATAAAGCCGATAAAGCGGTGATAGATGCGGCACTTAAACGCGTTCAAAGCCAAACCAAGCAAAAAGTTGTGGTTGAAAACAAAGCATTAGACAATTTTTACTTGGCTGAGATGTATCATCAAGATTATCTAGCGAAAAATCCAAATGGCTATTGTCATGTTGATTTAAGTCTTGCGGATGATAAGCCTGAAGGGTCAGCACGAACCAAGCTTGCGCCTGTGAGCACGGTTGCTGAAACCTTAGATCCTAAGCGCTATGCTGGGTTTGATAAAGGTGCATTGAAAAATACACTGACCAAAGCCCAGTACAACATCACTCAAGATGCTGGCACTGAGCGCGCGTTTAGTCACGAATATGATGAGTTGTTTGCACCTGGTGTCTATGTAGACGTTGTGAGCGGTGAGCCGTTATTCTTATCGACTGATAAATACGCCTCAGGGTGCGGTTGGCCAAGCTTTACTAAGCCGATTGATAAGCAAGTAATTACCCAGCGTGATGATACGGCATTTAACATGGTGCGTACTGAGATTCGCTCACGAGTCGCTGATTCGCACCTAGGTCACGTATTCCCTGATGGTCCAAAAGACCGTGGTGGTCTCCGTTATTGTATCAATGGTGGTGCTTTACAGTTTATCCCAGTTGATGTGATGCCGCAGTCAGGCTATGCACCATTAGTAAAATTGGTTAAACCGGCAAAACCTTAATTATCGGTTGTTAGTCGCGATTAATAGCTACTATAAGGATGCGGTTTAATTTGTAAAAAGACGCTAAGCACAGGCTTAGCGTCTTTTTTTATAGCTTATACTGTCTAATTTATGCTTTGAAAGCGTGTTGAATCCTCTTATTATCGTTGTAGTTTTGCTGTTATCGATACTGAATTATGAAAAACCCGCCAAACTTCGTTATACTCAAAAACTTATAATTTATCTATTAGTGGAATCTGTATAGCCACCTTTACTTATTTTGTCGCTTAAGAGCTTTGGCGACTTCTCATTTTTGCATTTAAGGCCGTAACATGACCGTTACCCATAATCCGAATACCACCCATTTCGAACCTATTATCACCTCGTTACTGGATAATGATTTGTATAAATTCACCATGTTGCAAGCCATGTTGCATCAGTTTCCACAGACCCATGGTGTCTACCGTTTTCGCTGTCGTAACAATGAAGATACTATTTATCCATTGTCTGATATCAAAGAACAATTAGAGCAGCAGTTAGACAGCTTATGTGAATTACGATTTTTAGAAGATGAGCTAGAGTACTTGCGTGGTTTGCGCTTTATGCGCTCTGACTTCGTTGATTATTTGGAGCTGTTTAAGCTAAAGCGTCGTTTTATTGCGGTTACTACCGATGAACAAGGTCGCTTGTTTATCGACATCGAAGGTCCAATGATTCAAGCGATGTTCTTTGAGGTATTTGTCCTCGCTATTGTCAACGAGCTATATTTTGATGCTTTATCAGATGCCAGTGTGCTTGAAGAAGGACAGCGCCGTTTAGATAAAAAGATTGAATTGTTGCATCAGTATGCCGCGGCACAGTCGAAAGATGGGCGTGATATTCCACCATTTATCGTCGCTGATTTTGGTACACGTAGACGCTTCAATAAAGACTGGCAAGCGCATGTGGTTGAGACATTACATAAGGCTCAACCAAAGATAGTCAGCGGTACTTCTAACGTTTATTTAGCAAAAAAGCTTGGCATGACCCCAATTGGTACGATGGCGCATGAGTTTATGCAGGCGTTTCAGGCATTAGATGTGCGTTTACGTGACTCCCAAAAAGCCGCTTTAGAGTCGTGGGTACATGAGTACCGCGGTGATTTGGGTATTGCCTTAACTGATGTCGTTGGGATGGATGCATTCTTAAGGGATTTTGATTTGTATTTTGCCAAGCTCTTTGATGGTCTGCGTCATGACAGTGGCGACCCATACGCATGGGGCGATAAGGCGATTGCCCATTATAAAAAGCTAAAAATAGACCCTAGAACTAAAATTTTAACCTTTAGTGATGGCTTAGATCTAAATAAAGCGTGGGATTTACATCAATATTTTAAAACTCAGATAAAAACCAGCTTTGGTATCGGCACCAATTTGACTAACGATATGGGTATAACACCGTTAAATATCGTTCTAAAATTGGTTGAATGTAATGGTCAGCCAGTCGCAAAACTGTCTGATAGCCCAGGCAAGACCATGATCAATAATGACACCTATCTTGCCTATTTACGCCAAGTATTTGAAGTTGATGCGCCTGAATAGCTATTATTAAAAACTATTCAGGCAGTGAAAACGGTGATTTAGCTTTCGCTTGCTGCCGTTTTATCTTCTTCAGAAAATGCAGCATCTAACGCTTGTTGTACCGCATGGATGCGAGTCTCACAAACGCGATAAGCGGCAATAGACTCTTCAACGGTGGTCATTAGATTATCAATATCAGGCTCGTCTTGCTGCTGTAATTCGGCAGCATTGGTTTTTAGAATATCGTAAGCCGCCTTAAAGGTTTTTGGGGCAGCTTTTTTGCGTTTGCGAGTAGGGGTGCTCATAAGGTTTCCTAGTGTTAAAAATTGTTCAGTATTAAAGTAAGTAGATAGTTTAGGGTTGTGGATATTCAATATTTTTAGGTAATTAGGCAGATGTGTTTGTAGATTCAGTCGTTTTTTTATCAATATTAACATCGATAATACGCGCTTTTGCCTTACCGTCTTTCAAGATAATATGAATGGTTTGCTCAGGATGCAGCTTGCTGCTACTGGTCAGTATGCATTTATCTTTTTCATCAGTGAGCATCGTATAGCCCTGCTTAAGCACGCGAGATGGTCGATGTAACAGTACGATATCACGCAGATGTTCACTATCACGCTGCGCTTGTATAAGCTGCTGCTGTGCCGAATGCATGATGGTTCGTTGGTGCTTTTGACTAGCGTTAGCAGCGATGGTTAATTGCTGATAAGCAGTGGCTTGAACTTGGGTGCGTATATCGATTGTTTGTCTTTCTGCTTGCTTTACTTGGCGCTGGGCGCTTTGCTGAATACTACGCCACGCATAATCACTGTCTTTTTGTAGTGCCGTTAATTTACCAATGGTTTGCGACTGTATTTGGTTTAATTGACGTGCGGTTTGCTGTTCAGCGCTGTTTAATTGACGCCGCGCCGCTTGTTTAATTTGTGCTTGATATTGCAGTGTCTGAGTCACCAATTGCGCTAAATGCGCCATGATAGCCGCAATGACTTTTGACGGGGTATCAAAGCTAGTATGCGCTACTTCATCTAAGATAACTTTATCACGCTCATGCCCAATGCCTATCCAAACCGGCACAGGCTGCTCAGCGACGAGGGCGGCAAGCTCGTAATCATTTAGGTACGCTAAATCGCCAACAGCGCCACCACCACGAATAATCACTAACAAATCTGGCAGGCGCTGATAAGTATCTGCAAATTGCTGCTGAGCACTGATAATAGCTTGGCGTATTTCCGCTGGCGCATGATTACCTTGAAAAGTAGCGTTATAATAATGAAAATGACAAGCACCTGTGCGAGCTAGGCGATCAGCATCCGCTTGAAAGTCGCCCAATCCTGCGGCTTTTTCAGGGGCGATAACCAGCACATGCTCGATATCAAATGGGGCTGGCAATTGCTGATTAAGGTTCAATAACCCTTCACCTGTCAAGCGGTCAACCATTTCTGCATATTGACGTGCTAAATCGCCCAAGGTATAGCTAGGGTCAATATCTTCAATCGTCAGCGAAAAGCCATATTGTGCATGGAAACCTGCTGATACTTTGAGTAAAACAGTCAAGTTACGGTCAAGCGGCATACCTGTTGCGCGCTCAAATTTTGCTAAGACTCGTGCTGCTTTAAAGCGCCAAAGATTACCGCGGCAGCTGGCGATGACCTTACCGTCATCATCTTTTTCTGCCAATTCAAAGTAATAATGCCCACCTTTGCTAGATAAATTGCGAATCTCGGCTCTGACCCATACGCGATGATCAAAGGTTTGCTTAATGACCATGTCAACCGCTGATAAATAGTCACTGAGGCGCAGAACCGTATCTTCCAAATTGACTTCTAGACTGTTTTCTTGCGCTGCTAGCTCCGCCTCTAACGTCGCTAAATCTTTGGCAGGCGCTAACACCTTAGATTTTCCAGTGCTCGCTTTTTGGATAGATGATAGATTAGGTTTACGCATAATAGTGACCAAAGGTAATGAGGGCTTAAAAACTGGCTAGATAAGATAAAAAATAACGACAAAGGGTAAAATAGTGAATAGAGTAGTGTAACTCAAATTGACACACACAAAAAGCAAAGCCAACAAGCAGCGATTAATATAAGATCTCTCGCAAACTTGTTGGCTGTAAATTTACTGTTAACGGGCTGACTATTTATTCAATAATAAAAAGGCAGCGTTACTATTTTATTTACTCAATCATTGGCAACGGAAACTAATCAGATATTCATAGTCGTCATCACGTGACAAGTTTGGCGAACCAGTACCAAGGATGGTACCAAGTACCGCACTAGCTTGCCCAATCATACGACCGGTGTTTTCATTTAAAATGCCGTTATATTTAACCGTATCTTCAACGATGATAACCTGCTTACTCCGGCAAGTAGTCTTCGCGCTATCAAGTGCATTTTTTTGCGCTTGTACTTTTGTTTTGGCGATACCTGTTGTCTCATAAAGAGAATCAGCACGCTGAATAACCGGAGAAGATGGAGTGGTTTGACAAGCGCTTAGAGCCATTGCAGCAGCCAAAGTAGCGGTTAAAGCCGCGGTTTTATTAAAAATATTCATAAGTAATTCCTAAGCCTCATAAGTTAACAATAACAGCAACAGTCTAAAAGAGAGGACATCCTACAGGAGAAAATATCGCCTAATATGACGTGGTTATAATAAAAAAAGAGTAGTTAATCAACGCATACGCTAAATCAACGCATAAGCGGACAGAGTGAATTTACCCCAATCCTATGTTAAGTGTCTAGGCGGTTATTGTGTTTGATATTGCGCTCATATTGCATAAAAAATAAATAGCAGTCGTAGCGGATGTATCTATATTAACTTTCACTGATTATAGGTTGAGACAATTACTCAGTATAATTTTGTTCCGAGTCCCTATTATGTTGTAGTAAAGTACTATTATTAGGTAGAAAAAGCGCTGAGCCGTAGCAATACACAGCAAATCACTTGAAATATAAACCATATCTAGGATAATTGTGTCATTCATTCTTAACTGATAAGTGTTTTATGCAATTAATTCCCGCTCCTGCTGGCCTGTTACAAGTTGATGCGTTATGGCAACAAGATAACCCTCATGATATAAATACCGATACAGTGGCGCTGCTTTGTCATCCCAATCCTTTGTTTGAAGGTACGATGAATAATAAAGTGGTGACCACTATGTACCGTTTTGCGCGTGATAGCGGTATGCACGTAGTACGTTTTAACTTTCGCGGTGTTGGTCAATCGACAGGTGAGCATGATTATGCTGATGGGGAAGTAGTCGATGCATTGACCGTGCTACAATGGATTGCTGAGCAAACCGATGCGCGCAAATTATGGCTTGGTGGGTTCTCATTTGGTGGTTATGTGACTGCACGAATGGCTGAGCAAATATTGCTATCGCCGCACATATGGGGTTTAGATGACTTTGAGATAACAAATGTTGCACTTATCGCGCCGTCAGTCGAAAAAAATGACAGCAGTGATATCACCTTACCGACTGAAAAAACCTTTGAGATTTATGGTAATGCGGATGAGGTTATTGACCCAAGCAACATGCAAGTATTTGCTGAGCGCTTAGGGATTGATGTAAGTATCGTTGATGGTGCAGGGCATTTCTTTCACGGACGCTTGTCCGAGCTAAAAAAACTGTTAGAGCAGCACACGCAAAACAACAGTACTTAATAAGTGTTATATGGTTTACATGAAGTTTGTGCTAATAAATATAGATATATCTGGCGTTAAATGTAAACGGTTATTTGTGTCACCTTAAGCCGTGTTAACCTAAAGAATGGTAGTGATTGGCCATTCTGATAAAGCAGTTGTTACTATCTCAGTGTAAAAATCATAAGTTAGTAGCGATTGTTGGTATCAACACTTTATTCTAATGGTTATTTTGTTTATTAATGAGTCAAATTATGAGTTTATCTCCCTTGCAACGTTATGAGCAATTTATCAGTACTGATGAGTTTACTCGAGATGAGCAGCAATATCTGGCGATGAGCTATTTAGACGATCTGTACCATCAGCTCAACAATAGCGCGGTACAAAAAAAGGGCTTTTTTAGTTTTTTAAAGGCGAAGCCTGTTGCACCCAAAGGCTTGTATATGTGGGGCGGGGTAGGACGTGGTAAAACATGGATGATGGACATGTTTTATGACTCATTGACCATTGAGCGCAAAATGCGCCAACATTTCCATCATTTTATGCAGCGCGTCCATCAAGAGTTAAATAAAATACAAGGTGAGAGTGACCCGTTAGAAAAAGTTGCTGACATTATTTATGCCGAAGCCGTCATTATTTGTTTTGATGAGTTTTTTGTCTCTAATGTCTCCGATGCGATGATTTTGGGTGATTTATTTACCATGCTATTCAATCGTGGTATTACCTTAGTGGCAACGTCAAATATTGAACCATCAGGGCTCTATAGAGACGGTTTACACCGTGATCGCTTTATGCCGGCTATCGCTGAAGTTGAGCGTCATACCACTGTTATGAATATCGATTCTGGTATTGATTATCGCTTGCGTGTCTTGCAGCAAGCCGAGCTATACGAGTCGCCTATGACCAAAGCCAATCATCACTGGCTTGCCAACCGTTTTGCCAGCTTGTCTAATAATCAAAAATTCAGTAGCGAGCCTATCACTATTAATGGTCGTGAAATCAAAATTAATGCGCGTACCGAAGATATCTTATTTTGTGATTTCCGCCATTTATGTATGGAGCCACGTTCGGCATCGGATTTTATTGAAATCGCCAAACAGTTCAGCACGGTACTTATCAATGCCGTACCCGCCTTAAATGATGAAATGCGTGACCCAACGCGACGCTTTATTTATTTAGTCGATGAGTTTTATGATCGCCGTGTTAAATTATTGGTTCGAGCGCAGCAGCCGATTCTTGAGCTATATCAAGGACAAAAGCTGGCGTTTGAGATTGAGCGTACCCGTTCGCGCCTGCTTGAGATGCAGTCAGAGGATTATCTGAAAATGGAGCATCGTACTGAAGATTCTGATGCGGCCTAATTTTCATTGTTTTTACTGAATTATCATTGTTTTTATTGACGCTGCTAACTATCAACAGCGAGCTATAATTAATTCTGTCATTACTTAAAACCAGTCAGCGCTTGATACCAGCAAGTAAAGGCTGGCTTTTACAATATCTCATACAATTATAATAATAGCGCCCATTTAAGCCGTTAAAATGGGGCGAGTAAACCCAACCATTAAATACCTATAATAATGAATAAGGATAAAACATGAGTATCTCTGAAGAGAGTCATAAGCAGAAAAATGACGAACCAATCAATAGCGAAAGCCCAATAGTAACTAACTCACAAGTAACCGATGAGCAATTGATTAACTGGATTAAATCGAGACGCAGTATCGGTAATCTTAGTATACCTGCACCAACAGAGGAGCAGATAAAAGCGGCTATTGATTGCGCAGTGACCGCTCCTGATCATAAAAAACTGCGCCCGTGGCGTTTTATCGTCACCCAAGGTAATGCTCGTCATGAATTGGGTCGTGCATTTTTGGCGGCAGCTGAAGCCCAAGCGGCAGCTGAGGGCGAGACACTGTCTGAAAAAGCACGGCAGAAAACTTATAATATGCCATTACGTGCGCCCGTCATAATTACTGTCGTCACACAGATGCAAGAACACAAAAAAGTACCACCCTTTGAGCAAATACTCAGTGCGGGTGCAGCGGTTCAAAACCTTATCTTGGCGCTAAAAGCACAAGGATTCAGCACGGTTTGGCGTACAGGTTTACTTTGTAATGAGCCTGCAGTGAAAGCATATTTTGATGTGGGTGCAGATGATTATGTCACGGCTTTTGTTTATACTGGCAGCAGCCCATGTGATATGCCAACACGCAAACATATCGACATCGAGCCTTTGATGCGCTTTGAGCAATAAGTCGCATGCTATAGCATACTACTCAATGATAAAAATAACGGTGAAATTATAATTAAACAAAAACGACTTTGTAATAAAGAGAGTGATATTGAGAAGACGGCGAATTTATACAAATAATTGTTGATACATATTGCGCCTCTCACTGTATACTCAGCGTAAATTAGTTAACAACATAGATAATAAAGTCAGTCAATACGGATAAAACATATGACAAGTGCGCATGATAAAAACACACAGACGAAGACAGATTATGCTCAAGCCGAGGAAAAATTGGTTGAAAAACAAAACACTCTGTTGTCTGGCATCATCGAGCGTGCGACCAAATCTGGCATTGGACGTAAAAAATTAAACCCAAGTGCGGTGGAGTCTGCTGTGGCAAAGAACATGGCAGAGATTCATAATAATCCAACCAAGCTGCGTCTGGCAGTATTAGGCGGCGGTAGTTTTGGTACAGCGATGGCAAGCTTAGCGGCGCGCAATGGTTGTGATACCACGCTATGGGTACGCAACAAGCGTACGGTCAAAGCGATGGCAAAATCGCAAATGAATAAAAAATATCTGCCAGGGCACAAGCTTGATGACCGTCTAAAATACAGTCACGATTTGCAAGCAGCGGTAAAAGACACAGATATCATCTTTATTGCCGTACCGGGATTAGCATTTCGTGAAACACTTAAAAATATTGCCCCCTTTATCAGTGGACAATCTATTGTTTCTTTGACTAAAGGTATGGAAAAAGATACCTTTGCTCTCATGAGTGACATCATTAAAGACGAGCTGCCTGAAGTGAATTTTGGGGTGATGTCGGGTCCAAATCTTGCCATAGAAATCATGAAAAATATGCCGTCAGCGACGGTCATCGCTAGTGAATCTGAGCCACTCCGTCATGCAGTACAAGCGGCACTGCATAGTGCGTTCTTTAGAGTATTCGCTAGTGATGATATTCGGGGCGTTGAGCTTGGTGGCGCACTAAAGAATATCTATGCTATTGCCATGGGTATGGCAGCGGCTTACGAGGTCGGTGAAAACACCAAAGCGATGATATTGACCCGCGGTCTGGCAGAAATGAGTCGTTTTGGGGTGCATGCCGGTGCCAACCCATTGACCTTTTTAGGTCTATCGGGTGTCGGAGATTTATATGCTACCTGTAGCTCAGAGCTCAGCCGTAACTACCGTATCGGTAATATGCTTGGTCGCGGTATGAGCATTGATGCGGCAGTCAAAAAACTGGGGCAAACTGCTGAGGGGGTAAATACCATTCAGCAAGTACACGAAAAAGCCACCAAAGAAGGCATCTATATGCCTATTACTCATGCGCTACATGCCGTCATTTATGAAGATAAAGCGGCGCTCGGCGTCGCTTTACACTTGATGGAAGCGGGTTTCCGTAGCGATGTTGAGTTTGTCATGGAGCATGACCACAGCAATGCGGCACTAACCGCGCAAATGCAAACGGCAAGTGCTCAGGCAAAAGACGATAAGAGTAAGCAAGATAATCAGTAACGTCTAATGGTTGACTAAGCTTGATAGCATCAATAATAAAAAAGGCTAATAAATTATGAAAATCATTTTGATGCGCCATGGTCAAGCGGAAGATGAGACGCGTCCGGATAGCGCACGAAAGCTCACTGATTTAGGTTGTGAGCAAGCAAAGCAAACGGCAGAATATATCAGCAACCGCTATCAGCCGGATTATTTTTTGGTTAGTCCTTATGTGAGAGCACAGCAGACGCTAGCAGAGTTACAAGCCCTTATGTCTAATGTCCCATCAAATATACAGCAGAATATAACGCCATCTGACGATGCACGTCTTGCTTTAGCAGATATCGCTCATATCGAAGTGGAGTGTTTGGTAGTAGTGTGTCATATGTCTATCATTGCCCATATCGCAGCGCTGCTGACGGATGATTATCCTGAGTCTTTTTCTTTAGCAGAAGCACGTGTATTTGAAATGGATTTTGTGATGATGGGGATGGCACGTGAGATTGCGCGTTTTGTACCGGATCAGCCCTATTAACATCCGCTGCTATGGCCAATCAATACTATGACAATCAATACTATGACAATCAATACTATGACAATCAATGCTAGCGTTAACATTAGCGCTTATAAATCATCTGTATTTTAGTCAGTAAACTTTAGCCAAATGATGGCTTTAATAAACTACCGCTTTGATAATTAAGGACACATTTGGTGTTACACGTTTGGTTGAGAGCGCAGCACAGTCCATTAGCGGTCTGGCATGAAGACAGTCGACACTGGCAATTGGTAGACGGCTGGCAGCAGCTACAAGATATCTATAGCCGCTATAAAGCAAATAGCCAAAAAGCTATTTGTCTTTATTTTCCATCCACTCATGTATTGCAGGTCGATACAGAGTTGAATAGCACGCAACTTAAACAGTTGGGCGCTAGCGGTAAGCAGTACTTGTTTGAAGAGATGTCTTTGACGCCTGTTGAGCAATTGACTATTCGGCAGATGAGTCATGATAACACTTATCATCTCTATGCACTCGCGCAAAGTGATATTGAGTTATGGCAACAAAGCGCTAAGCTTGCTGGCATGAATATCGTCGCTCTATTACCTGATTTTCTATTGTTACCCATACCCGAAGAAGGTGCTGGGCAGCAAATCATGCTATACCAAGACACACATACCATGCTACTTCGCCAATCGCTGTATCAAGGGATGGCAGTCAGCTATTTGCCACTAATATTTGAGCGTTTCCCGCATTTAAGCGAAGTTCTGCTATTACCTGCTATCGATGAGCTTAGTGATAGTTCAGTTAATAATGATTTAGCTAGGGATGTTCTTCATACTGAGAGCCTTGATACTGAAATCATAGATGATATAACGCTTGCTGATAATATCAATGTAGCAGCGCCGACAGCAGATACCAGTTTTACTGCTATCACAGCAGCAATGATAGCGGAGCAGCAACTGTTACTCACAACACTTGCTGCTACGCCACTGCCATTAGATAATCCTGAGCGTCATGCGCTGAATTTTTTTGTGAAGTCAACAGATTCGCAATTATCGCCTTATCTTCGCGTAGCAATGATGGTAGCGTTATCAGCACTGGTATTACAAATGGCGACCAATGCGGTGCAGTGGTATCAATATAATGAAGCAACAGCTCAGACCAAGACTGAAATTGCCACCCAATATCAGTCTTGGTTTCCAAATGAGCCGATCAGTACACGCACCAAGCTACAAGTGCAATTACAACCAAAACTTCGTAGCGATGGTCAAGCATCATCGTCACATATGGCAGTACTTTCGCGGATATCACCTTTGATTAAGCAGTCGTCGTTAAAGGCGCAAGCATTGGTCATGCAGCCGTCAGCGCTTAGCTTTACCTTAATAGCGCCAGACCGCGGCAGCCTTGATCAATTTACCAGTACGCTTGTCGCCCAAGGCTTGGCTGCAAAGCTTGAGCAAGTAAATGGTAATGAGCAAGGGCAGTTTAGCGGTCAAATTACGGTCGATGTGATAGAAAACAACAGTAGCGTAGGCAATAAAGGGTAACTATGAAAATACTACAGCGCCGCGCCAAGCTAAATCTAGTCAAAACTAGCAACGCTATACTGCCACCAAAACCATTATCAGGGCAAATGCTACGCTATCAAAACCTGCTGTCTGCCCGTTGGCAAGCATTATCGCCGCGCGACCAGCTGGCTTTGCTATTATTGTCCGCTTTTTTACTATTGTTTATTGGAGGTTATGGCGGCTATAGTGTTCATCAGGCAGCCAATAAGAGTAAAAGCGAGTATCAAGAGCAGGTTGCTGATTATTTTTGGCTACGTGCCCAAGCAGGTAATATCGATACCAATGCTTTAGCAGTTAATACTGCTGATGGCGCTGCTACGCTGCCGTCTGCTAGTCGTATTAATGACTTGCTCAATAACTCAGGTATTATAGATGCGCAAGTCATAGCAGCTGGCGATGCGGTACAACTGAGCTTTAATCACGCCAGTCAAGCAGTGGTGAGCGGTGCGCTTGGTAAACTTGAACAACAAGGTTGGCAGTTCACCCAGTTGTCTATGCAACAAGATATGGTCAGTAAAGCGATTCAAGTACAGGCGACCGTTACTTCGTCATAAAATTATTTTGATATGAGATTGGCTCAAAGGTAATCGATAGCTTTTATATGAATTAAAAGGCATGCAAAGCAATATTTATTGAAAAAGTGTTTGTTAGACACAATAAATAAAATAGCTATAACAAACACTACCCTTTAAAAATACCTCATCTATGGATAGAGTACCAGAATAATGGTCATAGCCTATAAGAGATGATTGGAAAAATAACGCATGGGTGACAATATGAATAACAATAATCAGCGCAGTTCTTTAGTGACTTATAATCACATCACCTATTTATTATATGTACTCAGTTATTTTACGGCGGGCTTATTGTGGATTGTGCCTATTTTTATGAATTATGCCAAACGCCGTGAAGCTGATGGAACGTGGCTTGCTACGCATTTTGACTGGCAGATTAAAACATTTTGGTACAGTATTGTATGGTTCGTCGTTGGCGTTGGTATCATCACCTTTGCGCTTGGTAGCTTTGGCGTCAGTATGATGGCGGACAGTGGCAATATTGCTGTTGGTTCAGTATTACTAGCAAGCCTTGGTTTTATCATTATGGGTGTGACTTTTATTTGGCATTTATACCGTATTGTGCGTGGTTGGATTGCTTTGGCGGATGGGCGACCTGTTCCTTAAGATAGCAAATAGACAGTGGTATTATCTTAACTAAGCTGTGGTTTAGGCTTTTCTATCGAGATTTTATAGTCAAAATTGGCTGATGAAACTTTGGTCTTATTTCGACTAAGCTGATATAATCGCTGCGCTTGACCATATTGGTTTTTCTATTCATTTTCACTTTCAAGCAGGGTCTGTCATTACTATGTCTTACGCCTTACTTCGCCCTTTTTTGTTTAATATGGACCCTGAACACGCGCACGAGATGACCTTATCGTTATTGGATAAAGCTCATAAAGCGCGTGTTTTAGGTTTGGTTTATGGTCAATCTATGCAGCCGACCGATTGCATGGGTTTGCAGTTTTCTAACCCTGTTGGGCTCGCAGCCGGACTGGATAAAAACGGCGATTATATTGATGCTTTAGCAGAGCTTGGTTTTGGTTTTATAGAAGTAGGAACGGTGACGCCCAAGCCGCAAGCTGGTAATGACAAACCGCGCATGTTTAGAATCAAGCAAGCAGACGCCATTATTAACCGAATGGGTTTTAATAACGAAGGGGTCGATTACCTGATTGAAAACGTGAAGCGCTGTAAATATAAAGGCAATATCGGTATTAATATCGGTAAAAATGCTGCGACGCCAGTTGAACAGGCAGCTGACGACTATGTCTATTGCTTAGAGCGTGTCTATCCGCATGCCTCTTATATTACTGTTAATATTTCCTCACCAAATACCGCAAATTTACGTGACCTGCAGAGCGGGGAAGCGTTAACCCATTTGTTAGATGCAATCAAAAACCGTCATAGTCAGTTAGCGACAGAATACGGCTTTTATGTGCCACTAGTGCTAAAAGTTGCGCCTGATTTAGACCCGTTACAGGTGGATTATATCTCTCAGCAACTACTTGATTTCGAAATTGACGGTTTGATTGCGACCAATACCACGTTGAGCCGAGTTGGCGTTGAAGACTTACCTGATGGTGACCAAGCAGGCGGTTTATCAGGTCGACCAGTCAGCCACATTAGTACGCAGATTTTACAACAATTCTCTGATCAGCTAGATGATAAAGTAGCGTTGATTGGAGTAGGTGGTATCGATAGCGGTGCCAAAGCAGTCAAAAAAATCGAAGCAGGCGCAGATATGATTCAGCTTTATTCAGGGCTTATTTATAAAGGACCTGGGCTTGTACAGTCTTGCATTCAATCCATTGGCGGCTATTATGACGCCATGGAAAGTTAAGCTAAACTGAACTAAGTTAAGCTATGTGGATTAAGTTAAAAATGTAATGCATTTTTATTTAATACTTAATCCAGCATTTGATACGACAGAGATAAAGTAACGAGGCGGTAGACATGAGTGGTTTAGACATTGTGATTGCTGTTGTGGTGCTCATAGGCTTATGGCGCGGCTTTCAAGTAGGTTTAATTAAGACGGCAGTTGGTTTGGTCGGTTGGTTTATCGCGCTTATTGCAGCAAGTCGATTGGCCGCTTCAGTAGCACCGCAGCTATCAGGTATTATCGAGAACCCTGTGTTGCAGATGGCGGGTGCTTTTTTATTAGTAGTGATTGCCATATTGGCTATCATGCATTTGGTTGCTTTTGTGTTTTCAGGTGTTCTAAAAACCTTGCGTTTGGGCGTGCTTGATAAGATGGCAGGTGGCATATTAGGTGCTGCTAAAAATGTGCTGATGGTGCTGGTGATTCTTAGCATTAGTGCGCCACTATTGGTACAAATGCCGCAGTGGCAGACATCCGTACTGGCACCTGAGCTGTTACCTTATGCGCCCGTTGGCAAAGCGTTAGTCTCAGATATGTTCGGGATGGCTTGGGATCAAGTCAATCAATCGTAAAGCTTGAATAAAAAGCTATCCAACCGCATCTAATATTCGTAAAATACCATCCATCAATTATTGATGTTCAATCCTCAATCGTTTTGCTTATCGATAGCGCTTGTTATCGTTAAGATTTTAGTCTCAGCAAACATCATCAGCTTTATGGCATATGATAGGCATTAGTTCAATACTAGCCTATCAATACCGATGCCGTTATTGTGTTTTCAATGTGTGGTTCAAATTCAAAATAGGATATAACTATGTGTGGAGTCGTTGGGGTCGCAGCTCATGAGCCGGTCAACCAAATTTTGTATGATGCTTTAACCATGTTGCAGCATCGCGGGCAAGATGCGGCAGGTATTGTGACTTTACAAGATGGACGTTTATACTTACGTAAAGAAAACGGCATGGTTCGTGACGTTTTTATGAATCGCCATATGTTGAAGCTGGTCGGTAAATTTGGTATCGGTCATGTACGTTATCCAACCGCCGGAACGTCAAGCAGCGCCGAAGCACAGCCTTTTTATGTCAACTCGCCTTATGGTATTACGCTGGCACATAATGGCAATTTGACCAATGCTGAGAGCTTAGCAAAGACGCTTTATCAAGAAGATCGTCGTCATCTAAATACTGACTCAGATTCTGAGGTTTTACTCAATGTGTTGGCACATGAGATGCAAAGCATCGACAAAACCCATCCAACGCCTGCCGATATATTTGAGGCAGTAACAGCAGTTTATAGCCGTATTGAAGGCGCTTATGGAGTAGTCGCTTTAATTACCGGTAATGGTTTGCTAGCATTTCGCGATCCAAACGGTATTCGCCCGCTTATCTTTGGTAAGCGTATGGCGCCTAATGGCGGTACAGAATACATGGTAGCTTCGGAATCAGTCGCTTTAACCGGTTCAGGTTTCAGTATCGTTCGTGATGTGAAGCCCGGTGAAGCTATCTTTATTGATTTAGACCATAAGCTACACACTCATCAGTGTGTCGAGCCAAAAGAATACACGCCTTGTATCTTTGAGTACGTCTATTTTGCCCGTCCAGATTCTATTATGGATAATATCTCTGTCTATAAATCGCGCTTACGTATGGGCGAAAAATTGGCTGATAAAATCCTTGCTGAATGGGGTGAGGATCACGATATCGATGTGGTCATTCCTATCCCTGATACCTCACGTACCTCAGCGATGGAGTTGGCGCTAAAGATGAATATCAAGTACCGTGAAGGCTTTATGAAAAACCGCTATATCGGTCGTACCTTTATCATGCCAGGTCAGCAGCAGCGTAAAAAATCAGTCCGTCAAAAGCTAAGTGCAGTACCGTTAGAGTTCAAAGGTAAGAATGTGTTATTGGTCGATGACTCTATCGTTCGCGGTACCACTTGCCACGAGATTATCCAAATGGCACGTGATGCAGGCGCGCGTAAAGTATTCTTCGCTAGTGCAGCGCCACCGGTTAAGTATCCAAACGTTTATGGTATTGATATGCCAGTGCGTAGTGAGCTTATCGCGTCAGGTCATAGCGTCGAAGAAGTGCGTGAAATCATCGGTGCGGACCGCTTAATTTTCCAAGATTTAGATGATTTGATTGAAGCGGTAAAAGATACTAAGCACAGTAAGGTTGAAGGTTTTGATTGCGCCGTATTTAATGGCTGTTATATCACCGGACAAATCAACGAAGCCTATCTTGAACATCTGCAAGAGCAGCGTAATGACACTGCTAAAAAAAACGTGCAAGTAGTAGCTGATACGCCAGTAGATATGATGGGTGTAGAAGAACTATAAGCGTTTCAATATTTTAAAATAAAGTCATTAAAAAATAAAAAGGCTGGATTCATTAAGAATTCAGCCTTTTTTATAATCGAAATATGTGTTTTTAAAAGTGTATTAAATTAAAAACGTATTAAATAACCATAAAAAGCCATTAATCGCCGCGATACCGACCACCATGCTAACCAGTAATTGACGGCTAATATGATAGATAAGCAACACCAATAATAAGGCGCCAATTTGTGCCATTAATAAATGCAGCGCTGGGCTGCTCAAAGCTATATTTTGTGACATTCCTTGATAGGATAAACTGGTCAAAATTAATAGTACCATCACAGACAGCGGTAAACTTTCATTTAGCCTGTGTAGCCACGGTGTATCCAGCAATTTTTTGGGTATCAAAGCCGGTAGGGCGCGCGTTACAAAGGTCACCGCTGCCATCGCAAACGTTGCCATAATTAGATAACTACTATTCATGGTTACCTCCTACCGTGCTCGGTTTTGTCCAAAAACCCCGTGCTAAAATCATCAGCATACAGATAGTAATGGCTACCAGTAATAACCAATCACTGGTAAACATCGAGGCGATAAGCAAAGCAATAATAGCGATACCAATCGGGAAATAACGTTTAATGCTTTGAAATTGCTCATACGCCAAAATTGCAAATAAACAAACCAAGGCGAAGTCTAAATGCGGTATCAAATCACTCAGCGCACTACCGATAAAGACGCCAATGGCACTAGCAAGGACCCACCAGCTTTGGTTGAATAGACTGATGGGCAGTATCAGTGCCTGCCTTGATTCATTAGGTAAACTGGTCATTACCGAAAAAGTCTCATCGGTGAGGGCGAATAAACAATAAGTTTTAGCTATTTTATTTTTTGGTAGAGATTGCAATAATGGCATACCATAAAATACATGACGCAAGTTAATCGCAGCGATGTTAGTCGCGATACTACTAATAGGTAATCCAGCACTTAACATGGGTAGACAGGCATATTGCGCCGCGCCTGCATATAAGACGATGCTAAGCATAATCGTTGCCCATACTGGTATACCAGCAACTTGTGCAAGCACACCAAAGGCGATGCCTGCTGGCAGATAACCCATGGCGACTGGCAGACTCTTTCTAAAGCCTTCTGCCCAGTCATAGCCCTGTGTATGATTTTGATGAATCTCTTTTGATTGGCTATTCACGTAACGTCCTAGTGTTTACTGTTTTTGACTGTCATTAAAAACTATAAGTGGCTGCATCGCCTGATACTTACTTACTCATTATCAGTGCTCAAGTTGTAGTTTTTCATAATTACCGGTTTGATAAGCACGGTATAAAAATCCACCAAGAATAATCAATCTTAATAATAACAAGCACCACACGCTAAGCCAGATACCGGTCATATCCCACTGCTGATAAAACAGCCAGCTGAGTGGAAAAAAGACAGCTGCTAATATAAGAGCAGCATTACGAATGACACTGCCTGCCGTTAAACCAAAAAATATCCCATCCAACCAATAAGCGCCAACTCCGACAAGTGGCAGCAAAACAGCGTATAGATGATAGTTGTAGGCAAGGGTAAAGACAGGTTCAATATTGGTCATAAATTGCAAATAAGTAGGCATTGCCAGCCACCATATTGCGCTTAGCATGATAGCAAGACCATAGCTTACCACCGCAGTACGCTTGACAATAATACGGAATCTTGTCCAATCGCGCCGTCCCGCTGCTTGTCCGCTTAAGGTTTCAGCGGATACCGCAACGCCGTCAAGGGCAAAGGCTGAAATGCTTAGTACTTGTAATAAAATAGCGTTGGCTGCCAGGATGACGTCGCCGCTTTGGGCAGAGAGGCGCGTAATCCAAGCAAAGCTTAAGGTTAAGATAAGTGTACGGATAAAAATATCTTTATTTAAGGAAAATAGCCTAAGCATCTTATCTTTACTAAAATGCTGCGGATCAGCAGTAAATAACGCAAGCCAAGAGATTTTTAAATGCTGACGACTGAGCCATAAAGCCAATACCACGCCAAGCCAAAAGGCAATCGCCGTACCTAGTGCAACACCGACCAAACCCATATCCATGGCAAAAACAAAGAACAGCGTTAGAATAATATTGAGTATGGCGATAAAGCCTTGCTGATATAGCATATAGCGGGTCTTACCTTGACCAGCAAACCAGCCAATAAAGGCAAAATTCATCAGCTCAGCTATCACCCCCCAAAAGCGCACATCCAAATAGGTCTTTGCCGCAGCGCCGCTAGCAGGATTGGCGGAGAGCGCTTGCAGACCAAAATCAATCAGCCAAGGTTTTGCCAGTAGTAAAATTTCACCGATGACAAACGCTAAAACCAAAGCACGCTGTAAAATAGATAGTAGCGGTGATTGCTGATTACGGTTGCTACTATGGCTATCTTTTAGCGTATCGTTATGAGTAATACTTTTATTGTCTAATTGCCCTAAAGCCTGAGCCGAAAGTCCAGAGGAGGCGTATTGCAAAAAGTTAAAACTGACGAGCAACAAAGACAGTAATTGGACGGCGAGACCTATGCCGGCAAGCTTAGCGGTGTCATTCATATTGCCAATAATCGCCGTATCAATCACACTTTGCAGCGGCATAGCAAGATTTGCCAATAATACCGGCAAGGCAATAGCGATAATACGGGCATAGCGAGTATCAATAGGCGGCATAGCACTTGACGGTAGGGTAGATGACATAAGGCAATCGCTTAGATAGGCAGGTTAAGCATATTTGTAGATAATATTAATGATAAGGTTTTATAGCCGCATTCGATTTTTTAGACACTTATTTAAGTACCGATTTAAGGATAGGTTTGATTTTCACCCTAATGCATAGACAAAAGCACCTAGAGTCTAGGTGCTTTTGTCATAATAACGCTGATTTACTCATTCATTAAAGAACTTAATAGATAAGCAGAGGAGCCATTATTAATCTTATTCAAACATCTTTGGGTCATTAAAGGTTACGATTTCTTCTTCAAACTCAGGTTTTACCTTAACGATAAAGTCATCACGTGACAGACCCATCGCTAGAGGAATCGAGCTGGCGATATAGGTAGATGAGTAAGTACCAGCAATTAAGCCGATGAAGAGCGCAGCCGAGAACCAGAATAAGCCATCGCCGCCCAA
Source organism: Psychrobacter glacincola (assembly GCF_965118485.1). Taxonomy (GTDB): domain Bacteria; phylum Pseudomonadota; class Gammaproteobacteria; order Pseudomonadales; family Moraxellaceae; genus Psychrobacter; species Psychrobacter glacincola_D. The sequence continues at coordinate 20,993 of NZ_CBCPJH010000011.1, forward strand.
GAACAGCATTGCTAATACTACTAAGAGCACGGTTGAGATAGTCATAATGGTACGGCGTAGTGTCTCTGTTAATGACAAATCAATCGTCTGTACAGGCGTGATACCACGAACACGGCGGAAGTTTTCACGAATACGGTCATAGACAACGATCGTATCGTTCAATGAATAACCGATCAATGCCAAGATAGCCGCCAGTACTGTTAAATCAAACGGGAAGCCAAATAAAGCAAAAACACCGATGGTTACGATAGCATCATGGAACAAGGATAATACTGCACCAAGCGCCAATTTGAATTGGAAGCGTAGAGCGACATAGCCAAGCATACAGGCTAGTGCAAGCACAATCGACATGACTGAACTTAAATAGATTTCATTACCAACTTGACTACCAATAATATTAACGTTGCTGATTTCAACATTGTTATTAGGCAGTGCCAAAGCTTCACTCAGACTGGCGTTCAAGCCATCAACGTTGTCAGACTGTGGCGGTAAGCGTATTAGCAGCTCTTGAGAGGTGCCTAAATACTGTACGACTGCATCATTAAAGCCATTTTCAGCTAAGGCATTGACCACATCAGTTTGCTCAACCGATTGCTCATAACGCACATCAGCTGAAACACCACCGGTGAAATCAAGACCAAGATTTAGACCATTGATCGCAATGGCAATAATACTACCAATCACTAAAAGGATGGATAGAATGGCCATTGGCTTTTCTATTTTCATAAAAGGAATGATGCGCTGATCACCAATGGCTTTAATGCCGCCTTCAGCATAGGCCGCTGCATCATCAGCAGCATCGCCTAAGTCACCTAATGCTAAGTTAGGATCAGTCGCTTGAGTAGCAAGTGCTTGATTACCTTTATCAGCGCCTTTGCCACCACGCCGAGTCTTGCTTCCTGATGTCTTGGTAGTAGTATGATTGGTTTGGGTATTGCTACCTTTACCATCACGGCGCGGTTTCTTACGGCGACGTGTATTAGCTTCGCCATTTGAGCCGTTCGGTTCAGGATTATTCTGTTGTTCTAAAGGGTTGTTATTATCGATGGCCATAGTTTTCTCCTAACCGATGCTCAGACGTTTGATAGATTTACGCTTACCGTAAGCAATTTGTATCAGCGCACGCGTTACCAAAATGGCGGTAAATAGCGAGCTGACAATACCAATAGCTAAGGTAATCGCAAAGCCTTTAATCGGACCTGTACCAATCGCAAACAAGATAAAGGCGACCAGTAAAGTGGTGATATTGGCATCGAAAATACTACTATAAGCGCGGTCAAAACCTGCCACGATAGCGGATTTTGGTCTGACGCCGTTCGCTAGCTCTTCACGGATACGCTCAAAAATCAGCACGTTGGCATCGACTGCCATACCAATAGTCAAGACGATACCGGCAATACCAGGCAAGGTCAGTGATGAGCCTAGAATTGACATAACAGAGATGATAATAACAACGTTAACCGCTAGAGCGATATTCGCAATCACCCCAAATAAGCGATAGAAGATAATCATAAACGCAAAGACTAATAAATAACCAACCTGCGTAGAGAATAAGCCTTTATCGATGTTTTCTTGACCCAGTGACGGACCAATGGTGCGTTCTTCCACAAAATACATCGGAGCTGCTAATGCACCTGAGCGTAGTAACAGCGCAAGCTCAGCCGCTTCAGCACTACTATCAAGACCGGTAATACGGAATGATGAGCCAAGTACCGCTTGAATATTGGCACGGTTAATGACTTTTGTTTCAGCGTAAGGCGTGCGTACTTCTACCGTCTCGCCAGTTACTGGATCTTCTTCATAAGCAATGCGTTGTTTATTTTCGATAAACAATACTGCCATTTGTTTGCCAACTGCTGTACGGGTAGCGTTTTGCATCAGCTTACCGCCAGCGCTGTCTAAGGTAATACTAACTTCAGGTGAACCGCTTTCATCAATACCGGTTTGAGCATTGGTAACTTTATCACCGGTGACAATTGCTTGACGCTCTAATAGTACTGGCGGACCATCAAGGGTATTGAATGGGAACGCTTCAGTACCAGCAGGTGGGATACCGCCTGTATAGTTTTCTGCACCTTCAGCGACCATACGGAATTCGAGATTGGCAGTACGACCAAGAACACGTTTTGCCTCAGCAGTATCTTGTACGCCAGGTAGCTCAACGACGATACGGCTAGCACCTTGCGATTGTACCAAGGCTTCTGTTACCCCAAGCTCAGCAATACGATTGCGTAGGGTATTTAAGTTCTGATTGACCGCATAGCTATTGATTTCATCAAGCGTTGCATCGTTATATGCCAGAATTAGGGCAGGGCCTTGCTCATCGATAGAAGATTGCAGGGCAAACGTGTTACCCATTGAGTTTTGCAACACGTTTTGTGCACGGTTACGAGCATCCGTATCAGAAAAATGCAATACCACGCTACGTTTGTCGTTTTTGATCCCTTTAATAGCAATACGCTCAGCTCTTAGGTCACGGCGGATATCACGACTGGCACTGCTCAAGCGTTGCTCGAGCGCCTTGTCCATATCCACTTCTAAGACAAAACGTACGCCACCACGTAAATCAAGACCAAGCTTCATCGGTTTGGCACCGATATCACGTAACCACTGCGGCGTCGTCTGTGCTAAGTTCAGTGCGACTACATAGTTCTCGCCCAAGTTTTTTCTCAATACTTCCTGAGCTTTGAGCTGATCGACTGGATTGTCCAGACGTACTAGCGCACTGTTGCCTATAAAAGTACCATCATGGTATTTTAGACCGGCTTCTTTTAACAAGCCTTGCGACTCGGTCAAGATGCCTTCAGACAACTGCGTGCCTGCTGCGGCACTGGTGATCTGTACGGCAGGTTCGTCAGGATATAAGTTAGGAGCAGCGTATAGACCGGCAATGATTAGTACGACGATGATGAGTAGGTATTTCCAAGCGGGATATTGCATAATCACTTCTTTAAGTTGATAAACTACTGGCGACGCAGGTCACAAGTTAGCCGATGGGAAGTTAGCGATAACAATGGTGAAGTGCTCATGAAGCTGCTATAGCAGCCATAATAGTACACCACTGCGATCATCCGCGATGATAGTAAAACATAAAACGGTAAAGTCAAAAATGACCGTAAATAATGTACGGTCATTTTGTAATCATTACAACTGTTAATTGATACCGAAACAGTAATAGCCAGTTATTATCTTGTTGACTATTATTAACCGTCACAGTAATCAATTATCAAAGCTGTCAATGATAATTATACGCTTTCGATGGTACCAGCTGGTAATACTGAAATAACAGAGGCACGTTGTACCTTAATATCAGTATTGTTATTTAAGCTGACCACTGCATAATCGCCTTCTAAATGTTTGATACGACCCATCAAACCACCAGCAAATATGATTTCACTACCAACGCTCAACGCATTAACCATCGCGCGATGCTCTTTGGTACGTTTTGATTGTGGGCGAATCACTAAGAAGTAAAAAATCGCAAAAAACGCAACTGGTAATAAAAATTGACCGAACTGTTCCATATCTCTCTCAATAAATTATAGATAATATTAAATTTAGACGCATAGTAGCAAAAAATCCCAGACTTGGTAACTGTTAATCATAAGCTGGTTGAGTTTTTATTACCTTATATACAAGTTAATAGCGTACTATTGCCTATATGCATCTTTTTAAACTACCTAGGATAGATGGAAGCTAGTAACCGATAAAACAAGACTTATATTAAATGTATTATGCTTATTGAAATAAAAGCGCTTTATTGTGAAATAAACCCATCAATGCTACTATTCAAAGCCAATGATCATCAGTCTTTACCTTAGTTTTCTGGACTGTAATAAGTGCTATTTGCTCATTGATATATCAAAAGCTCAGTGTTTAGTGGCTATTATTTTGTATCTGCTGACGCCTGCTCATGATATATTGTGACCTCCTTTTACTTTTTTATTTAGGTTACCTAACTTGCTCACCTCTTTTATGTCTGTACCTCGTTTGCATCGTTCGCGTGCTTGTCGTAAAGACGCCTCTGCTAAACCTCCCCCGACGATGCGTGGCGATACTCGATTGAGTATCACATCATTTTTGGTGTTATTTGGAATAATACTATTGCCGCAAACGGTTTGGGCAGCTGAAGCATTGGCGGACCCAAGCGCAACCAGCGTCCTACTGCTCATCTTATTTGTCGTAGTGGCGATTGGTATCTCATTTATCTGTTCATTAGCAGAGTCAGCACTCCTAACGATGACACCGTCTTATATCGCGGATCTTCAAGAGCGTAATCCCAAAAAAGCAGCCATGCTAAGACGTTTAAAGATTGATAATATTGATCAGTCTTTGGCCGCTATCTTGACACTAAACACAGTGGCGCATACCTTGGGCTCTATCGGTGCTGGTGCACAGGCAACGATTGTATTTGGTAGTGCTTGGTTTGGTCTATTTTCTGCGGTCATGACATTGGCTATTTTGTTCTTGTCCGAAATCATGCCAAAAACACTCGGTACCATGTATTGGCGTCAGCTCAGTGGCATGGTCGCCTATTTTGTACGAGGTATTATTTTACTGCTTTATCCACTCATTTGGATATCAGAGAAGCTCACTAAGCTACTGGTACGTGGTAAAGAGCCGCAAACCTTCAGTCGTCGTGAGTTTGCAGCGCTTGCCAGTATTGGTGAAGAGGCAGGGCAGATTGATCCATTAGAGTCACGTATTATCCGCAACTTATTGGCATTTGGTGCCATTAAGGTTGAAGATATTATGACCCCGCGCTCAGTGATGTTGGCTTTTGAGGAAAATAAAACCGTAGCAGAGTTATTGGTTGATCGCCCAAAGCTAACCTTTTCAAGATTACCGATTTATGATGGTGATTTAGATAATATTACAGGCTTTGTATTAAAAACAGACATGCTACTAGCAAAAGTGAATAATGCTGTTGATAAGCCGTTGACGGAGTTTAAACGCGACATCACCTTTGTATTTTCAAAGATGAAACTGTTTGATTTGCTGGAGCTGATGCTCAAAAACCGTCTCCATATTGCGATTACGGTCGGTGAGTATGGTGAAGTCAAAGGCTTAGTTACTTTAGAAGATGTGTTTGAGACACTGTTGGGTCTTGAGATTGTTGATGAGATAGACCGTGTTGAAGACATGCAGGCACTTGCGCGGCAAATGATGGACAAACGCGTAGAGCGTTTGGGCATGAAGCTAAGTGATGATGAGCACTATGAAGAGTATACATCTGATAATAATGAGTCATAGTTAACTTAAAAGTATGCCCTGTTGTATTTATCGCAATAATTACACAGGGTGTCACATGGCTGTGAGAATTAAGTGATAGGCTAAAACTATCCTAACAAAAGGCTGCTAAAATTCTAATATAAAGCACTTGTTAGACATATTGATTAAAACGGCATACATTCAAAATCATATTAAAAACATAAGTAGCTAACAAACTATTAATATTTTGATAGACATGACGTTAATAAAATATAAGCAGCATTTTATAATTTACTAGTAGCAGACTATTGTGAATCCATGACAATAATGTGCTATCACTAAGGAATATCATGAAACAATTTTGGGGAACAGGGCTATTGGCTCTATTGCTAAAGAGCGTTGGCATAACGGCAGTCGTGGCGACTGCTAGTACTGTAAGTATCAGTGCGCAAGCTGCAGATATGACGGAAGCATTGGTACAGAATTATGCTGCTGCCATGAAAGCCTCTGCTAATAGCCAAAATATTAATCAGGTGGCGCGCTTGGTTTCTGATGATGCGCTAATTTCAATGTCAAGAAAGGGTAAGTCTACTAGCTTAGACAAAGACGCTTATCTAAAGCTACTGCAGAATAGTTGGAGTAATACCTCAAATTATCGCTACGATATCAATGTCGATAATGTTGTCATTACCGGTGGGCAAGCAAAAGCCAATGTGACTACCAATGAGAGTTGGGTCAAAGATGGTCAGAGAGTCTCATTTGTTACCACATCAAGGGTAACGCTGACTTTATCTACTGGTAATGCGGTGCTTTTGCGTGCTGTGTCACAAGTTGCTATTAATTAATCGCTGAAAATAAACACACCCGCTTAATCAAATGCTGCGCTTATAAGGCTGGTAAAAGATAAATTAGCTTAGATTTTGGGCATTATCTTTTATATTGAGCTGGTCTTTGTTTGATATTGCGTACTATACTGTCAATCAACTTTATTTTATCACTTCTTGTTGTTAGGAAACGTTTACTATCATGTCTACTGTGTCATCAAACTATCGCTCATTTATCGCTTTACCACTGACGCTTGCGGTGTCGACTCTACTTATCAGTGCTTGTAGTAATACATCAGCGGTGAAGAAGACGGGTACGACTGGTAGCACAGCTGTGGTTACTAAACGCCCGACAACCCAAGTGCAGCCGGCGGGAAATGCAGACTATTCAACTGCATTTTTGGATGCTGAAAGCTTGGATGAGCTTGCTGACTTATTAGAAGCCACTGACATGACCATGGTTGAAGGCAATCAGCTTGCCATTCAACAATATGGTGATTTATGGAATCGCTTGCGTGCCGGTTATCGTATGAACGGTGGACAAGCAGTTTATAATCAGCGTATTGAAGCACAAAAAGGCTGGTTTACCAGTCGTCAAGACTATCTAAATCGTTTAACCGCGCGTGCCAGTCGCTATATTTACCATACAGTACGAGAAGCTGAACGTCGTAATATTCCAACCGAGCTTGCCTTGCTACCTGTGATTGAGAGCTCTTACGATCCAAGTGGTACCAGTAGTGCAGCGGCGGCGGGTTTATGGCAATTTATCCCAAGTACCGGTCGTATCTACGGTCTTAATCAAAGCAGCACTTACGACGGTCGCCGTGATGTCATCGAGTCAACCCGTGCCGCTTATGACTTTTTGACCGCTCTGCATAATCAGTTTGGCTCATGGGAGCTGGCATTGGCAGCTTATAACGCCGGTCCTGGTCGTGTGCAAAAAGCCATTGATGCAAATAGAGCCCAAGGTTTACCTACCGATTACTGGTCACTAAGATTGCCGACTGAGACCATGAACTATGTGCCGCGCTTTTTAGCCGTTGCCGAAATCGTCGCCAAGCCTGAGCAATATGGCGTTTATCTACCTGCTATCGCTAACCGCCAACATTTCCGTAGTGTGCCAGTGAATTATGGCGTTAGCTTAGCCGAAGTATCACAAGTCACTGGCGTTAGCTACGATGAGCTAGAAAGACTAAATACAGCGCTGACATCAGCACGTATCGATTCATCAGGTCCGCAGCGTATTATCATTCCTAATGATGTCAGTCTCACGACTGATACTAAGCTTAGCGCCCTCAGAGGTAACGGCAGTAGTAACATCTTAGCTTCTAGCAATACAAGCATTAGCACTACGCCAAGCTATTCTGGCTCGACGACACCGAGTTATAACAATAAGCCTTATACTGGTAGCACCACATTGCCCTCTACTGGTAAAGGTCTTGCTGATTATGCAGCAAGTGCTAGTGTACCGCAGCAAACTACCAGCTACATTCCGCCATCGTCATCAACGACCAGCAGCTCAGTTTATAGTGGCAGTGCCTCAGTACGTACGGAACCACCTTTAAGCTCAGCAGAAACCAATAAAATCAATGCGGAGCTAAAGAGTAGTAACAGTTTACCGACTACCTCGGCGCAAATTACTCAAAATAATACCATCATTCAAGAGCCGCCGCTAAGTAAAGCGGAGCGTGATTTTATTGCCAGTCAAATTCGTATTAATACGCCTGAAACCAATGTTATTAATGCCGATGGTAATATCAATCTGTCCGCTGTACAGACGCAGCAGTCTGTCTTAGAAGCGACGGGAAAAGAGAAAAAACTAAGTTTTCCGAAAACCTCAGTTAGTAAGCCAAAACCACAAGGCACACGTACTACTTATACGGTAAAACGTGGCGATACGTTAGCTAATATTGCCAGTCGCTCTGGTGTAAGCTGGCGTGATATTGCTGAATGGAACCAGATAGATGCTAGTGCTAATCTGTTAGCCGGCAGTACTTTATATTTATATAACGCCAAATCTATTGAGCCACTAAATAACGCCAGTAATATAGCAGCAAGTCAGCCAGAAAGCTATGTGGTACAAGGTGGTGATACCTTAATAGGAACTGCCAATCGCTTTGGTTTATCAGTCACTCAGCTGGCAACTTATAATAATTTAAGTAGCCGTGCTGACTTATTGAGAGGTCAAAAGCTCTGGCTTATTCCTGGTAAAGTAATAGCGCCAGTCAGCACACCTGCTGCGCCATCGACCAAACCAAGTAAGTCATCGACTGCGACCAAAAACTATAAAGTAAAAGCGGGTGATGGTTTGATTGCGCTTGCCCGCCAATTTAATATAACGACTGAGACATTGGCGAGCCTCAACAATATAGGTACAACAGATTCACTATATGTCGGACAAACCTTAAAAGTACCTTCTAGCGTAGACTTTACGCCTGTGAGCAGTGCGCCTAGTACGCAAGCGGTTACCGCTAGTAGCACGTCTACTAAAACCAGTAGCTCAAGCTCTGTACCGACGACCAATTATAAAGTCAAATCAGGTGATACCTTGATTGGTATTGCTAATAGTATTGGCGTTAGTGCTGAAGATATTGCCGCGGTAAATAGCAACTTCGATGCCAAAGTGCGTCTGCAACGTGGTCAAACTATAAAAGTACCGGTATCAAAAGAGTTGGTTAATCGTAAGCTAAACGATGAAGCTATTAGCTATAAGGTAAAATCAGGAGATACTTTGACAGGTGTTGCTCAGCGTTACAATATTGGCTTGAGTGATTTGGCAGCAGCCAACAATCTCACGACCAATGCTAATTTGATACTGGGTCGTACGATTACCATTCCTGCCAAAGGCAGCGTCAGTGTCTCTACTACGAGCAGTACAGCAAATACCAGTAAAACCAGCCCTGCAGTTGTTAAAGAAACGTCTGCCAAAGTTGAGACACCAGCAGCTAGTAGTACTAGCAGTGGTAAAAAGCTTGGTAATACTGAGAGCTACAAAGTCAAATCTGGCGATGGTCTGATTGCGTTAGCACGTCAGTTTGGTATTTCAGTTGAAGATTTGGCTGCTACTAATGATATTGCAACCAATGCCCAGCTACAGCGTGGACAAACCATTAAAGTACCAAAAGCAACGGTCAGCTATACGGTTGGCTCAGGCGATAGCTTGATTGGCTTGGCACGTAAATATGGTGTTTCAACCAAAGAGCTTGCTGATATGAATAATATTGCAGAAAATACTATGCTACAACGTGGTCAACGTTTAACAGTGCCTAATCGCTAATCTAACAGCTTTTACGTTAGGAATGATAATAAAAAAGCTGCTCTTTAAATAAGAGCAGCTTTTTTTATGTCAGTATCAATATCTGAATCTGATTAAACCGTGGTAGTTTTTATCGTTTCAAGATAGCTTCTGATATTACTCACATAATGCATCGCTTGACCATAACGGCTATTTGACGCTTGATTATCAGATAAATAGGCATAAATATTTGCCCAGCTTTTATCGTCAATACCTTGGCTGCTTAATTTGCGCTGAATACCTTTAACGGCATTTGGACCCATGTTATAAGCGGCAAGCGCAAACCAAATACGATCTGTTTTTGGTACATCAGCAAAATCATCTTTCATCTGCTCTAAGTAACGCGCGCCGCCACCGATACTTTGATAAGGGTCAACACGGTCTGAGACCCCCATAGCTTTTGCAGTACTATTGGTTAGCATCATAAGACCGCGAACACCTGTCGGAGAGACAGCATTAGCATCCAAATGTGACTCTTGATAGCCCATCGCCACCAACAGCTCCCAATCATGGTTATAGTGACGCGCCTGCTGTTCAAACGAAGAGCGATAATCAGGTAGCTTTTCTGTCAGGGTCTTTTTAAAGTGGTCTTGACTGTAAGCGTCTTTTAACAAGTCCTGATTATAAAAGGCGGCGAGCTTTTGGGTATTATCAAGCTTGATACTATCACATAAAAAATAGCTGGCTTTTTGTGATAATGGATCGTTAGCAGAATTAAACGTCCAACTTACTTTAGGATGTAAGCCATTTTTGGTTAAGCTGGCATCATAGCCGCAGCTGATGTTGATAGACGATAGGTTAAGCTGGCTCTTTAATTGAGTGCTGGCGGTGGTCAATGCCATATCAGCATCGCCTGACTGTAACGCTCTAAGTGCTGCTTCTTCATCCGCGTAGGCTTTGAGCGTCACTTTTACCCCAAGCTCATCGGCATAGTTACGCACTAAATCGTAGCCAAAGCCATGTTGGAAACCATCTGTCGCAAAATAGGTACTATCACCTGGCACCGCAGCGATAGTTAAAGTCTTCTGCAGCATGACATGGTCATAAGCTGGTATTTGGGTGTTCATGGTTGTCAGACTCTCAGCAGGCAGTGAGAGTAGAGCTATGCTAGATATTTGCGCCAACTTCTTGGTTTTGGCGAAACGTGTAATTTTGATGGGCACAATAACTGGAACGATGTTACTTTCGGTGCTGAGCAAGCGTTTAGAGGGACGCAGTACATATGATATACGGCGTTTAGCCTCGCGCGCAGATGCTTTCGCACGATAAGTAATTCGCTGCATGGATGTCTCCTGATTTCAGCCATCCTACTTACCATAAAATGCATGCTCATTTATGCCAATATCAGTAGCATAAAGAGTTGTACATTTTAAATATTATAATATTTACACAGCTATTAATCGCATAAAAGTCACAATATCTCGTTTAAATATAGCCGTACAATTTCAGTCTGTAATCTTATAGCTCATGGTTTGAGAGCATAAAGTTTGAGGGCATAAAATAGCACTCAAAACATCATTGCTAAAAAAAGCTGCAAAACACCGTGAAGGTGCTTAATCAGATGATTCCTTCATCAATGATAGACTTGGTTGTTAACTTAAAATATTTAAACGATCTTATAAAAATCGGTAAGGTCATGAATAAATTATTGGAAAAACATGGCGTGAGCAAGGAGCAATATATGAATATGCTCAAGAATCACTACGCTGGTATAGATAGTTAAATACTCTTTGTTTTTAAAGTAAATAATATGTCATACCGTTTTTCCAGCAATAAGGATAAGCAAGTTAATCTGTCGAATAGATAAAACATATTAATCAAAGGCAATAGTTAAAAACCATTAAGCCAATGTGCTGTATCGTTACTGCGACTCTAAAATAGAGAATATCGCATTGCTTGAAAACTTATAAGCAGCACTGATATTGCATTGCTTACTGCCTAGAACTTTATCAAAAAAGTAAATATGACAGGATTGCGGATAGTAAACATGATTTTAGCGCCATAACCGGAAGCTATAGTAATGGGGAGTCTCATGACAAGACATTCTTTCTTCAGGTGCTAATATGAAGATATTGATGGGATTATTCAAGTGTGGTTAAGAAAACTACGATAAAACTTAACAATAGCACTATAGACGGTAATAATTGAGCCAATTTCCTGTAATATATTCTTTTATATGAATATAATTTCGTTATGTTAATACTAGAAAAGCAATTATTCAACTATTTATTGATTGGTTTAACCGCCTTTCAAATAAAGAATACTGTTTTTACTCCTTAAGTTTTACTGCTTAAGCGGGGTTATCGATATCAATAAACGTCACTGGCAAGCCAAACTGCTGAGCAATGGTATGACCTAATGCTTCAATGCCGCCGCGTTCTGTCGCATGATGACCACAGGCAAAATAGTCAATGCCAAGCTCACGGGCAATATGAGTAGTGCGCTCCGATATTTCACCAGAAATAAACGCATCACAGCCCATCAATGCCGCTTGCTCAATCATATCTTGGGCGCCGCCGGTACAGATACCAACCCGTTCAATCAATCTATGGTTTGTACTGTTATTAGTATTGGCATTAACACTGCTATCAACGTTATATTCTGCGGAAATATGCAGTGGGATACGTCCCAAAGCTTGGGTAATTTGCGCGATAAGGCTTTGAGCAGTGTGCGCTGTGCAAATCGCAATATTGCCAACGGGATGGGTCTCAGCAGGATAGAGTGCGCCGATGATGGTCATGTCTAATGATTCAGCTAATTTAGCGTTATTACCAATGACAGGATGGGCATCGAGTGGTAGGTGATAGCCAATCAAAGAGATACCATGCTGCATAAGCTTACGAATACGTTGACCTTTCATACCAGTCAATGGCGCAGGTTCACCTTTCCAAAAATAACCATGATGCACGATAATTGCATCAGCGTTATCAGCAATAGCAGCATCAATCAATGCTTCACAAGCCGTCACACCTGTCACTATACGCTGAATAGGTCGACCACCATCTACTTGTAGACCATTGGGCGCATAATCTTGAAAGGCAGTTGCTGATAAGTAGCTGTCACAAAATTTAGTTAATGTTTGGGCAGTAATGACTGTGTCTGAGAAATCAACTTCTAAAATATTAGGGTTTGAATGATCGGTTAAATCGTGATGGGTGCTCATGGTATTTCCTTATAATAGGTGCAGCTAATAGTTAAAGTAACTCAAATATTTATAGATAATGGATTATTCTTGCATAATAGCCATTTTAACATGATGCGGTAAAAGAATAGACAAGCTTAATAACTGAAACGGTACACGATGCGCTACCATTGTATTATGAGGACAGTTATAATTTACACATGTGAAAGTGCCTCATATTAAGGCGTGCGCCTGATATGATTTACTACCGATTGTCTATGTGAAACTATAGAGGTTTTTATATGTCGTCATCCCCGAATGCCAATAACAAGGCTGGTCTAGTGAAATGGTTGCCTTGGATTTTATTGCTGGTGGTTACTGCTGCCTTTATTTGGCTATTTGCGAGTATGAAGACAGCATCAGAGGCAAAATGGGAGCCGCCAAAGACCACCGCAGCCGAGCAAAAGGCTTCTGAGCCGATATCAGATACGCCAACACCTATCGCCTCCTATCATAATGGCGTGGCTCGTGCCTCACAGTCGGTAGTCAATATTTATACCACCCAAACGATGGCAGAACACCCTTATATGAACGATCCGGTATTACGCCGTTTCTTTGAATTCCATGGTGGACCATCAGAAGAGCAGGGTAATACTAACTTAGGCTCAGGCGTCATCGTATCAGACGATGGTTATATCGTGACCAATGCCCATGTTATCGAAAAAGCTGATGAGATAACCGTTGCTTTCAATGACGGTCGTAAAAGCCGTGCAAAATTAATTGGTACCGATCCAGACAGTGATTTGGCGGTGATTAAAGTCGATATGACTGGTCTGACACCACTCGGTTTCCGTGAAAAACCAACGCTTGTCGGCGATGTTGCGCTAGCGATTGGTAATCCATTTGGTGTTGGTCAGACCGTTACTCAAGGTATTATTTCAGCGACCGGACGGACAGGGCTTGGTGTCAATAAGTTTGAAGACTTTATTCAAACTGATGCTGCGATTAACCCTGGTAACTCTGGTGGTGCCTTGGTCGATGCACGTGGTGAGCTGATTGGTATCAACACTGCTATCTACTCTCGCTCGGGCGGCTCTATGGGTATTGGTTTTGCTATCCCTACTGCGATCGTTGAGCAAGTGATGAACGCACTTATCAAAGATGGCAAGGTCAGTCGTGGTTGGCTCGGTATCGAGATACAGTCGCAGCTACGAGATCCAACACAGCTTGAAAGCTCGACAGGCGTTGAAGTAATGAACGTAGTACCTAAAAGCCCTGCTGCTAAGAGTGGTCTTAAAATTGGTGATATTATCTTGACCATTGATGGTGTTGAGATGACTGATGCCAATACCTTGATTCAGTATGTCGCACGTAAAGCGCCTAATACTACATTGCACGCTCAAATCTTGCGTAAAGGTAGAAATGCACAGGTGAAGATATTGTTAGAGGAACGTCCGGTTGAAGAGGTAGTTCCTGTGCCTGTCGTGATTCAGGATGAGACACTTGACGGTGCTCAGCCACCACGCGTAGAAGCTCCACAGGAAAATATTCCTATGATGTCGGAAGCTGAGCGCGACCGTATGCGTGAAGAGCTGTTAAAATTGTTTGATAGAGATGGTGCCCCTTTATAATTAGGGTATTTTAGACTATTGATTAACTGCTAATAAAAAGCGCGCTATCTTTAAGGTTTAAAGATAGCGCGCTTTTTTAGTACACTTTTTTAAGTAATTTATAACTTTACCAGCTACTTTTTTGTCAGCTCATGATTGACATAAATCACGCCGCGCACTCTACAGCAACACGGTAGGATTTCATCCTCTTCAATCATAGCAAGCGGCTCAAACGGATAATCCACGACATGTGAGCTGGCGATACGCTTGATTCGGCAGCTGCCACAGTAGCCTTCCTTACATTGATAATTGATATCATGTCCGGTACGTAGCAAGCCATCAAGCAGACTTTCATCGTCATGCAAGTAAAATTTCTTCTTACTCGTCATTACCCAAGTCATCGTTGTACCCTACCTTTTTATAATATATTCAATCCTAAATAAAATAAGCACAAGTATTATAACGTGCTACGGGGACAAATTTTACTTGCTTGCTGTGCCTACGCAGACAGAGGCTGCGCAAAACTTGTTCCAGTAGCACGGCATTTACTCTATGATGAATCGACTATATTAAAAGCTCAATTTGAAAACCTATTTTCTATAGCTCAAAGTCATCAAAGTCGCTGTCTGATAAGTCTGAGTCAATCTGACCGACCAAATACGAGCTGATTTCCGTTTCTTGTGGGGCAACTTGTACATTGTCAGAAGACAACCAGGTATTAATCCACGGAATAGGATTTGATTTAGATTTCGGGAATGCCACTGGCAAGCCAACTGCTTCCATACGTAAATTGGTGATATATTCAATATATTGGCAAAGAATGTCTTTATTAAGACCAATCATTGAGCCGTCTTTGAACAAATAGCCTGCCCATTCTTTTTCTTGCTCAGCCGCTTTACGGAATATCTCAATGCTTTCTTCATAGCACTCTTTGGCGATATCAACCATCTCTGGATCATCACGTCCGATACGCATAAGATTCAAAATATGCTGCGTACCGGTTAAATGTAGCGCTTCATCACGGGCGATTAATTTAATAATCTTAGCGTTACCTTCCATCAGCTTACGCTCGGCAAAGGCAAACGAGCAAGCAAATGACACATAAAAACGAATAGCTTCTAAGACGTTGACCGCCATCAAGCACAAATAAAGCTGCTTTTTCAATGATTTTAAATCAACGATAATTTCCTTACCATTGATTATATGCGTACCTGCGCCATACAAGTTGTATAGCGATGAGCTGTAATATAAGTCATCGTAGTACTTAGCAATGTCAGAGGCACGTTCTAAAATGTGCTCGTTGTACATGATGTCATCAAAGATAATGGCAGGGTCATTGACGATATTACGGATGATATGGGTGTAGCTACGCGAGTGAATGGTCTCAGAAAACGTCCAGGTCTCAATCCAGGTCTCAAGCTCAGGAATAGAAACTAATGGCAACAGCACCACGTTTGGGCTACGACCTTGGATAGAGTCGAGCAGGGTCTGATATTTTAGGTTACTGATAAAGATATGCTGCTCATGTGACGACAGATTGCCATAATCCATACGGTCACGTGAGACATCGACTTCTTCTGGACGCCAAAAGAACGACAACTGCTTTTCGATTAACTGCTCAAAGATAGGGTGCTTTTGCTGATCATAACGCGCCACGTTGACCGGATTACCAAAGAACATCGGCTCGAGCAAAGCATTATTTGGCTTTTGGGAAAAAATTGAGTAAGTCATCGTGCTACCTTTATAAGTTATGCAAATTATTAATCTAAAATTGGATATGTGGTTTCAAAAATACAGTTCTAAAATATCAGCAAACTGGGTTATAGGCTCTCTATCATAAATTCTCTAATGATATCTGTGTCGGTGCGTGACCATCATTCATATAGGCTTTAAATATCTCGCTAAGCTCGACATCGTCTAAGCCTTCTAGCTCATCGACAGCACTCTTACGCAGTGTCTCAAAATCAACGTCTAGTGCTTCTTTTTTCAGCGGTCTTTTCACCGTCTTTTTTACGGCTGGCTTTATAGATTCTTTTTTTGCTGCGCTATGACCACTTAGCTGCTGGCGAGCGTCGTCGATATCAACGGTGACTTGGACGATGTAGGATTGACCATCGTTTAGGTCTGAAAATACGTTAGGGATAAACAAACCACCGTCTTTGATGATTGCGGTATATTGCACATGACCTCCGTCATTTTTATTCTGTCTAGGTGTTTCAATTATAGCGGTAAAGCTAAAGGGTTTTCGTTTAATAGTAGGATTATAAGTAGTAAGCCTGCCTAACGCTTATATCTAAAACGCCAGCAGAATCGAAGCTAAATGACCTTCGCTTAATTAGCTTTCAAAGCAATAACTTAAAAATCTTTTCAATTTTCTATGCCTTTTACTACTTATCAAAGGCGTAAATTGTCTCATATTATCTAATTCAAATAACTTGAAACCTTCTATAATAATACTACGAGCTTCACGAACACTATCTTGTAAATGTTCAATATCTTTTACCATCCTATTTAGGTCTTTAAATACTGTATTACTTTCATCAAAATTATCTAAACTTTCAAGAATTGCACTATTGCTTTGAAGCATAGCATTAATTTTAACTCTATCAATAAGATAGCTTAGACCCTTCAAATTACCTAAATCCTCAGAAATATAAAAAGGATTTTGAATGTCTTTTCCTATTCTAACCTCTTCAAATTCAATTTCAGATTCTGTAGCTATGCGCTGTATTGAAATGATGGAACTCTTACTATGCTTCATTTGTTCTAATTTACCATACAGTCCATCAAGACCTTCAGATTTTATAGTTCTATAAACGGTTTCAATCTTTTTCCAATTAGCTTCTATTTCCTTTAATTCTTTGTATGTATCAGTAATATTCGATTTCGCTAATTTTATATTCTCGACTTTGTTAAAATAATCAATCTCTTTACTAAGTTTGTTACTCAAAGACGTGAAGTTTTCTCCAAAATACTTCCTACCACAGTCATTTCCCAAATTAGTCAGTCTTCCAGACTCAGTTTCAACAATACATCCAATATTATGAGGTATACGACAATTTGATAAACCGCATCTAACCTTGTTTGGAAGTTCATATCTATTAATGACTTGCTTTAATTTTTCCTTCTTAGGATCTAATGAGTCAATATATCCACTCATTTTAAAAATATCATCCCCAGTAGTAATTCTCACAAAAGGCTTTTTACTAATTGAAGTATTCAAATTTTTATTCCTCTCGCCAACTTATACTTAATAGTGTCAAGGCGCGGAAATACCTCAACACTAAACCATTTAGGTCAGACTAAACACCTATGCTATTTTTCTAGCACTAGCGTGTTCAATGTTTAAGTTCATGTATCCGTTAAGTCCATTTCCTATTCTAGCTAGCTCTACCATTTTGTTAACATGACTAGAACCAGTTATTGAATAGTTGTACAGATACATACCGCCTTTCTTAAAACGCACAATTATGAAATCGTCACCGACTTCATATGCGCTTATTCCAGAGTTACCACCGATATCACGATATTTTTCCATGCTCATTTCTCCTGAGCTGAAACATTTGCGACTATCAATTCACGGTTTCTTTGGACAAGGGGTAAGTTTTAAATTAGAATAGCAACCTGTATGTGGAGTACTACTCTATTTTCTTACCACTTGTGGAAGTCAATAGTCTTAACTCCCTGATATTAAATACGCCAATATTTAATATCTCTAATGGCAAAGATGAGAAATCGTCTTTGCCATTTTTATTGCCTGATACTTGTAGTACCAAACAAATTTTAAAACTTTTCAAATATATATCAGTGGTGGATAACGAGCTTAACCCAAAAGCCAAACCCGCCATCCATCAATAGCTTAAATCTTACAAGCCCCGCCAGCACAATCATCTTCCATATCCGCTTGGGCATCGTTCGCACCATCACGTGTATTGTGATAATACAACGTCTTCACGCCCAGCTTATACGCGTTTAGCAGATCTTTTAGCAATATCTTCATTGGTACACGACCACCTTCATAACGAACAGGATCGTAGTTGGTATTGGCAGAGATACTTTGATCGACGAACTTCTGCATGATAGCGACCAGCTTTATGTAACCGTCATTGTTCGGCATTTGCCATAGTAGCTCATACTGATTTTTTAGCTTATCAATCTCAGGCACGACTTGCTTTAAGATGCCGTCCTTTGACGCTTTGATAGACACCAGACCGCGTGGTGGCTCGATACCGTTGGTCGCATTGGCAATCTGACTAGAGGTCTCAGACGGCATCAAAGCAGTTAGGGTAGAGTTGCGCAGACCGTGAGTGGTGATTTCAGTACGTAGCGTTTCCCAATCGAGATGTAGCGGCTCTTGGCAAATCTTATCCAAATCTTTCTTATACGTATCAATCGGCAAGATACCTTGCGAGTAGGTGGTTTCATTGAATGCTGGACACGCGCCTTGCTCTTTTGCCAATTTATTTGAGGCTTTCAAGAGATAAAATTGCAACGCTTCAAAGGTTTGATGCGTTAGACCAAGCGCACTATCGTCTGAATAGCGGACACCATTTTTCGCAAGGTAATATGCATAGTTAATCACGCCAACACCTAAGGTACGGCGACGCATACTACCGTTTTCAGCGGCTTTGACTGGATAGTCTTGATAATCGAGCAGGGCATCAAGCGCACGGACGATAAGTTCCGCTGGCTCTTCGATATCGCTGACGTGCTCAACTTTACCTAAGTTGACCGCTGATAGCGTACAAAGGGCAATCTCGCCTGCTTCGTCATTGATATTATCAAGTGGCTTAGTCGGTAGCGCAATTTCCATACAGAGGTTTGATTGACGAATCGGCGCAACGCTTGGGTCAAACGGACTATGAGTATTGCAATGATCGACGTTTTGGATATAAATACGACCGGTGCTAGCACGCTCTTGCATCATTAGGCTAAACAATTCTGTCGCTGGGATTTGACGGCTGCGAATGCTTGGGTCGTTCTCGTATTTAGTATATAGCTCTTCAAACTTGTCTTGATCTTCGAAGAAAGCGTCGTATAAGCCTGGGACATCAGAAGGTGAGAACAAGCTAATATCTTGCCCTTTAATTAGACGCGTGTACATGGTTTTATTTAACTGGACACCATAATCCATATGACGGACACGGTTGTCTTCGACGCCGCGATTGTTTTTCAGAACCAATAACGACTCAACTTCTAAATGCCATAATGGGTAAAATAACGTCGCGGCACCGCCACGGACGCCGCCTTGTGAGCAGCATTTGACTGCCGTTTGGAAGAGTTTATAAAACGGTACACAGCCAGTATGTTGCGCTTCACCGCCGCGAATAGGGCTACCAAGGGCGCGGATACGACCGGCATTGATGCCGATACCAGCACGCTGTGACACATAACGGACGATGGCGCTGGTGGTGGCATTGATAGAATCTAGGTTGTCACCGCATTCAATCAAGACGCATGAGCTGAACTGACGTGATGGTGTACGTACGCCTGACATAATAGGCGTAGGTAGAGAGATTTTGAATTCTGAGGTCGCATCATAAAAGCGCTTCACATAGTCGAGACGTTCTGACTTGTCATAGCTGGCAAACAGACACATACCAACGAGCATATATAAGAACTGCGGGCTCTCGAATACGGTCTTGCTGACACGGTCTTGTACCAGATATTTACCCGCCATTTGCTCTACAGCAGCATAGGCAAGATTCATATCGCGCCAATGGTCAAGGTACTCTTCTAATTCATCAAATTCCGCACGGCTATAATCGGCTAGGATATGCGCGTCATATTTACCCGCATCAGTCAGTTTTTTAACATGATCATACAGGTGCGGCGGGGTGAATTTATTATAAGCAATCTTACGCAAATGGAAGATCGCCAAGCGCGCGGCTAAATACTGATAATCAGGCGTGGTTTCAGAAATAAGATCAGCGGCAGATTTAATGATGGTTTCGTGAATATCACGAGTTTTGATACCTTCATAAAACTGAATGTGCGACTTTAGCTCCACTTGTGACACCGACACATTATCTAAACCGTGAGCTGCCCACTCGATAACCTTGTGAATTTTATCTAACTCGATAGGCTCTAAACGTCCATCACGTTTGGTTACTTGGATTTTATCGATATGTGTCATGCTGACCTCGTAAGTTGATTGCTTGGTGATTATTTAATGATTTATAGTGATGCTGCACGGTTATATAGCTGGTAGTCATTCTTTATCACGCTATAACATTCTGTCACGGCAGAGTGTTTTTTTAGGCAAAAAGATGCCGCTGCTCATGGTGATGAATAAAATCACTGAGCACTACATATAGCGTTTTTGTTAGTAGATGGGCACAATATAGCGGGAAAATTTTGAAAATGCTATATTGATTTTAGGGTCAAACTATGTTGCTGAGAGGGTGAAGCGTGTCCAAAGATGGGCAAAGGACGATGGGGTAAGGCTTAGACAGTAATAGCAAAAATAATAAAAGTTTTGTAAAAAATCACATGAATTTATTTTTTATAGTTTGGTCGATTAATCACAAATCAGCGCTATGGTGTTAGGTATATTTCGGGGGATGATTGTACCCTAGACAACAAAAAATCGCCACCCATAAGAGTGACGATTTGGACTATCTTGAGTGAATTTGCACTCATAATGGTAAGGCTGGATAGATACCATCAAGATATCACTAACCTTACGATGAGTTACATCACAAGGCGTACGGTTTTAGCGGTGTCTAATGATGCGTAAAGGGTATTCACTTGCTCAGCAGTCGTTAAATACAAGCTCACCCGTATCGAATGAAAGCGTCCTGTTTTTGAAGGTTTGACTTGCATCGACGCTAAGTCAAAATCAGGAAACTGGCTGCCCAAAATAAGTTTGACTTCATTCAGTAAGCTCTCATGCTCACCTTCATGACCGATGATACTCATCGGGTAATCCATCGGAAAATCCCACAATTCAGGATTTTGAATGTCGGTCTTTTTGACTTTTAAGTTATCGGTACTGTTCTCCAATTCGGCTATATTGACCTCTTGTTTAGTCGTTTGCTCTGATTGGTTCTTATTTTGGCTATTGTTCCGATTGCTAGAATTTTGATTAGCCGTATCTTTTGCAGCATCACTCATAGATTTGTCTCGCTTTTATAAGAATAGTCTTGGTATTCACTATTTATAGTGGCAGCTATTTGATTATTCAAGTGCTATGCAAATGGGTTGTTAAGGCACTAGCACGGTTTTTTAAATGGCGTCGGCTAATGATAGATATTAATCGTTTAGATGTTGATAGGTTTTGAAGGAGGCAAGTGCAGCCTTCAATACACTCTGCCATACTAATGACAGAGATGGAAAATCATCAATATAAACAATAACTTACTCACTTTTTATAACCGCAAATTGCCACATAATCACCGCGGTCATAGCCTTCGATGACTTCTTGTACCTTATCATTGGCATACATAGGATGGGTCAATAAGGTTTGCGCATATACAAAATCGACAAAGCCGTTGTCTTTCATCAGCGCAATCTTTTCATCGGAGGTGCGCCAATTTGCGGATTTAACCAGCTCGATAGGATAAGGGTCGGCAGGGGAGATATGCTCAAGCAATGGATGCTCCCAAGTATCTAATGAGCTGGCTAGATTGTATAAGCTGGCAAAGCCACTCTCTTTTGGCACATCGATAAGAATCAGTTTACCGCCAGTTTTCAGAGCGTCAAATGCTTTTTTTATACAAACATCTAAATCACTGATATAACTAACACTACCATTAAATAAGATGATATGAAACTTATCAGCTTCAATCTCACAGGTTTCAGCAGGACTGATATCGACTTGCATACCGCGTTTTTCGGCGATTGCCGCCATGTCTTTTGATGGTTCAATACCATGCTTGATATGAATATCGTAATCCTTTGCTAAAAGTGATTCAAACAGTCCACTACCACAGCCAATAGACAGTATCTGGCTTTCTGTGTCCAGAAAATGCGCGACCAATTTTAGCTCGCTGCTCAGTAAGTTTTGGTTGTCAAAGAACCAGCTGTCATATGCGCTGGCGTGTTCATCGAATGCTGCCATGGTGTCTCTCCTTGAGTACGTTCGTTGTTGTATAGTTTGCTCTACATAAAAATATTTATTCACATTAATGCGTCGCTGCTATAATTTTTTCTTGCTTGCTGTTCGCAGGCGTGACAGAGGCTGCGAAAAATTTATAGCAGTAACACTTTATTGTTTTTAAATTGAATCGACTATATTGAAAAATCGGTAAATTTAAATACTGCTTATAAGAAAGATGTTCTATAAACATGTTTACTAAAGAGTAGGTGCTAAGACAAATCCAATGCTTGCTGCCAAAAATTAACTTCCATACGTGCGGCGGTATTAAATAAGCGTTGGAATTTATCTGCTTGAGTAGGGCTGGCTTGTGCTAATAGCTCGTTGATTTGTGCTTCATTCTGCGCGGTAATCGCTTGAAATGCATCGCTAGAAAACACATCAATCCATGGCTGATACGGATTGTCTGCGATAAATCCTTGTTCTTTGATACGCTGACCAATTTCACCATAGCCCATCAAGCAAGGGGCAATCGCCGCATATAGCTCTGCCAGCGAGCCTGACATTGCGGCGTCTAATATATAGCGGCTATAAGCGATAGTTACGGCAGATTCAGGAGCGCTTTCTACTTGCTCAAGTGGTATATTCCAGTCAAGACAGAAATCCAAGTACATACCGATTTCCATATCGAGCATGGCGTTGATACCTGCTTGACCCACGCGCATTTGAGCTAGCGTGTCGCTTTTATACACGCTCAATGCCATCACGCGGGTATAGTGAATCAGATATAAATAATCTTGTACGAGATAGTGGCGAAAGCTGTCAGCTGCGAGGGTACCTGCTGCTAGCTGTTTGACAAAGTCATGCTGAATATAGTCGTTCCATGTTGGACAGTTATGACGTAGCGTTTGATAATTCATAGTTTCACTTACTTATTTAAAAGGCGAGTAAGCAAAGGGTAGAAAACAATAAGTGAGCAGGCACAAAAAAACCTTACGCGTTTAAATAAATAAATGCGCAAGGTTTGCTTGACCACATAATCTTAAGAAGGGTGTTGTATGCCACGCTTGTTTCCTACGTCAGTGCTAACTGCATCAGGTTCGCGGGTAACTCTCAGCTAGGATGTTAAATTTCAATAGACGCAATACAGTCAGTCAATAAAATATAAAATCAAAGCACCCCGACAAGGTTTATTTGTATTCTTAGCAGTAAATATTTCTGCTGAATAAATATGAGAGGCGATAGGTTGCCAATCGAACTCTATCATAGACGAACTCAGCCACCATTAGCAAGCGACTAGCAAATAGACGGAAATAAAGATAGTTATAGAAGTATAGTTTACAGACACAAAAAAAGCTGAGTACTCTCAGCTTTTTTTATTTTTTAAAAGTTCATATATTCAGTCTATACGCTAAAAATTAGTCATTTTCAAGGAATGAACGCAAGTGCTCAGAACGTGATGGATGACGTAATTTACGCAAAGCTTTGGCTTCAATCTGACGAATACGCTCACGTGTTACATCGAACTGTTTACCAACTTCTTCCAAGGTATGGTCGGTTGGCATATCGATACCAAAACGCATTTTAAGCACACGTGCTTCACGTTCAGTCAAGTTACCTAGTACATCACGAGTGGCTTCACGCAGACCAGCTGCCGTCGCATCGTCAACAGGACTTGAAATTGTCCCATCTTCAATGAAGTCACCTAGGTGTGAGTCTTCATCATCACCGATTGGCGTCTCCATCGAGATAGGCTCTTTAGCGATTTTTAGCACTTTACGGACTTTGGCTTCGTCCATCTCTAAGCGTTCGCCTAACTCTTCTGGCGTCGGCTCGCGTCCCATCTCTTGTAATAACTGACGAGAGACACGGTTGATTTTATTAATCGTCTCAATCATATGCACAGGAATACGGATAGTACGTGCTTGGTCAGCGATAGAGCGGGTAATCGCCTGACGAATCCACCATGTGGCATAAGTTGAGAACTTATAACCACGGCGATATTCAAATTTATCGACCGCTTTCATCAAGCCAATGTTACCTTCTTGAATCAAATCCAAGAACTGTAGACCACGGTTGGTATATTTTTTGGCAATAGAGATAACGAGACGTAAGTTAGCTTCAACCATCTCTTTTTTGGCACGGCGGGCTTTGGCTTCACCAATAGCCATACGGCGCGCCACATCTTTCATATCGTGGATTTCCATCTCGAGCCTATGCTCGTAATCACGGATAGCACGTTGTAAAAGAATCACATCATCGGTGACTTTCTCTAAGGTCGCAGCAAAAGCAGGCTTACCTTTAATGCGCTCAATCAACCAATCAACGTTGGTCTCATTACTTGGAAAAGTCTTACGAAACTCTTCACGCGGCATACGACCACGGCGAATCACCAAACGCATGATTTGACGCTCTTGCTTACGCACGTCATCATAGACGTCGTGCATAATTGCCATGACTTGGTCAGATAGACGATTGTTAAGCTTTAGCATCATAAAGCGGCTGGCAAGCTGCTCATAAGCTTCATTGGCTTGTGCGCTACCACGACCATAATCAAGCAATGCTTGTTTGGCTTTGATAAATAAATGCTCAATCTCTTCTAGACGTAAGCGTACTTCTTCTGGATCAATACCAGTAGTTTCTTCTTCAGCGTCCTCTTCAACTTCTTCTTCGTCCTCGTCGTCATCATCAAGACCGTCTTTTGCTTTGACTTTTGCTTTGATGACAGGCGGGTTTTCTTTCTCTTCTTTAATACGCTCACGCTCTTCTTTTGCCGCTTCTTTGGCTTCTTGCGCGGCGATTTTGTCTGCTTCGGTTTCAGGATCTAAGAAACCGGTAATGACGTCAGAAAGTTTTTTCTCGCCATCTTGTACTTTTTGATACTCATCAAGGACAAATTGTACCGTACCCGGCCAGTAAGACATAGCATGCTGCACGTCACGAATACCTTCTTCGATACGCTTAGCAATGGCAATCTCGCCTTCGCGGGTCAGCAAATCGACTGTACCCATTTCACGCATATACATACGCACAGGGTCAGTAGTGCGACCTGGATCGGTTTCAACCGCTGCTAATACCGCGGCTGCCTCATCGGCTGCCGACTCATCATCACTTGACTCATCGTTCATCAAGATGTCATCGGCATCGGGCGCAGATTCAAAGATTTTGATACCAACGTCGGTTAGCATTTGTACAATATCTTCGATCTGATCGCTTTCGGTAATAGAGTCGGGCAGTTGGTCATTCACCTCAGCATAGGTTAAATACCCTTGCTCTTTACCCATTTGGATTAAGGTGGCCAGTTGAGATGTGGACTTAGAAACTGACTTATCGTTCATAAATACTCGCTTACTTGCATCGGACATTTTTATATTGTGACTCGCTATCGCTTGCTGAGTGCGTTGATCTTATCAATCGATTGATCAAAATAGGGCGTAAAGGGTGTCAATAATATCAAAAATGAGTGGATATGAATAAAGGCTAAAATACTACAATTACAATGCTACAAAACTGCTGGAAATTGGTCGCGCTCAAAAGACTTCAAAATAGTATTACCTAAAAAATGCTGCTTAAAAAATACCTTATTTAAAATAATTTCTCAGAAATGCTAGTTAAAATCATGCTCAAAATGCGATCGTCTGGTCATTTTTTGTCGTGCATCTCATGCATTGAGCCATGCTATAAATAGTTAGCGACATAGTTTAACACAGACCATGGTAATCAAGCACGAGCTAGTGATATCTACCGACTGTTTTTTACCATCAGTTGAATGTTTAACATTCTTTTAAGGTCGGCTTAGACAACAGTGCATAATCATTAATAGTGGGGATGGCCATCACACTTTTAAAGGGCAGCTGTTTTATAAATAAAATCCAATGAGCATATTAAGATTTGACCGTTGCCATCTGAGCTGATTGTTCTGCTTGCTGCGCACGTAGCCAGTCATTTAATAACTGGGACTGTTTGCGAACAATTGCCAGTTTAATATTGTCAGGATTTTTAATCAAATCTTGTATCTTCTTTCTTATATGACGTTCAATCAGTTGGCTGACCAACTCTTCTACTAAACCATCAAGGCTCAAGATATTACGACTGGTCAAGGCTTTATAAAAGCTGCCCCAATCACGGCTAAGTGTTTCTTGAGTCAAAGGCTTAACATTAGATAAGATAAAGTGTGCCGCGGCATTGGCATCTTTTGGCAAATGATTAAGACAGCGCTTGATAGTGCTGACGACATCAAGTAGAGCTCCGTCCTGCATATCTTCCCAAGCAAGCGGACGCATTATATCAACAGAGGCTCTTTGCTTAAGATGAGCGGGCAAATGCAACTCATTAATACCTGCCTGTTGCCAGATAGATTCGATAGGATCATCAATTAAGGCGCGGGGCTGAAACACAAAGCACAGTTGTAGCTGCTGGCTGATGGTCATCTCACCATCAAAATCTAACAGCGCATCTTTAGCATCTTTGTTCTGATTGCGTTTGCCGCCAAGCTTTTGATAGATATCATTGTTGAGTAGATAACGAAAACTACTACCTTTAGGTAATGCAGTAGTCAAGGCGCGAACTTGCGACATGAGCTTGGCTTTACCTTCTACCAAGGTTAAATCATAACGCTCACTTAAATAGGCAAAAATATACTGTGATAACGGCATGGCATTCGCGATTTGCTCACGCATCGCATCCGCGCCATTACTTTTGATAAAGGTATCAGGGTCATGATTGTTTGGCAGGGTCAAAAAGCGCAATTCTTTGTCATCAGCCAGTACGGGCAAAGCCAATTCAAGGGTGCGCCACGCGGCTTTTTGTCCAGCACTATCACCATCAAAGCTCAATGTCAGCGTTGGATTTAAAGTTAAAAGTCGAGAAATTTGGCTTTCATTAATCGCTGTACCCATCGACGCAATAGCACCATAGATACCCGCTTGATAAAGGGCGATGACATCCATATAGCCTTCGACTACTAGCCAGTCATTTGCGCGTTTTTGGCGTGATTCGTAATAGCCGTACAGCACGTGCTGCTTATGGAAAACGGGCGAGTCAGAGGAGTTGATATATTTGGGCTTTACCTCATCGTCAAGCGCCCGACCACCGAAGCCAATCGTGCGACCTTGATTATCACGAATGGGGAAAATAACCCGATCACGAAGCAAATCATAATCGCGTCCAGATTCTGATTTGCGTACTAAACCCAGTGCTTTTAGACCTTCGATGTCTTGCGGAAACTGGTGCTCAAGATGTTGCCAACCAAAGGGAGCGTAACCGAGACCAAAGGTCTCAAAAATATCTTCTGTGATGCCACGTGATAAAAAGTAATGCTTAGCATGAGGGTGAATGGTGAGATTGTGCTGATAAAACTGTTGTATCTGCTCTAGCAGCTCATAGAGGTTGCCGTCCTTATCCGCATTACCGCTCATATCGTGCACTGGTGTGTTGTCACCGCTGGCTATCAGCCACGAAGGCGGATAGCCATTATCAGCTTGATACTCTGTATTATAAGCATCTGAACCGTAATCATCCGCCATATAAGGTATAGAGTCATAGGACTCTAGTGGCGGGTAGTTTTCATAGCTATTGCTATTATTATAATTACTATCTTTATAATGCGGTTGCACATGACCTGATGGCGTATCTGCAGCTACTTGCTCAGCGTTTGAATGTTTTTTTGGTGTTTGAGTTGTCGCTATTATCGGCTTGACCGTTGGCTGCTTTTTACTACGCTGATAGCTGACGTTTTGCTGCTCTTCTTTTGGCACTTCAATACCTGTCTGCTTTGACAGCTCATTGACCGCTTCGATAAAGGTGAGATTTTCATAATCACGTAAAAAACTGATGGCATTACCACCGACACTACAGCCAAAGCAGTGGTAGATATTTTTTTGTGGGTTGACATAAAAAGATGGCGACTTTTCACCATGAAAAGGGCAGCAGCCTTTATATTCACTGCCCGCACGTTTAAGCGTGGTATGACGCCCAATGATACTGATTAAGTCAGCTTGGCTATTTAATTGCTCAAGAATGTGATTTGGGATACTCATGCGAAAAATAGTTTACCATAGGTGTAATATTGTTGAAGCTCAAAATAAGGCAAAACAAAACAGAAAAAATAAGGCCAACTATGTCGTTGACCTTATTTTTAGTGACGTCTATCGCCATGACAG
Organism: Psychrobacter glacincola; assembly: GCF_965118485.1. Taxonomy (GTDB): domain Bacteria; phylum Pseudomonadota; class Gammaproteobacteria; order Pseudomonadales; family Moraxellaceae; genus Psychrobacter; species Psychrobacter glacincola_D. The sequence goes on from NZ_CBCPJH010000011.1 coordinate 49,253, forward strand.
CGCTATCGATTAAAAGCGCATAAACGCTCTTAATTTATTATAGCAGAATACGATTAATTGCTATCGGTCATATCAACGCTATCTGCTTCAACCGCACCTAAGCGTACACGGCGATTTTCCTCAGTCAGACGTAGCGGAGAAGTATTGCTTGGCGCCGTTGTATTGGCAGCAGCATTATCGCTTGGCAATCTTAATTGATTGGCATTATTAATAACCTGAGTTTTGGTAGCACCGTTATAATCGCCTGTCGCAACTGAAGTGTCTTTATTAAAACGGCTCAACTGCCCAAAGGTCAATTTATTAAACAAGGTACGCTCACGCTTGGTGTTGAGCTTCACGCGTCCATCAGCAGTTAGCATGTTTGGGTAGTTAATTTGCAATAGCGTTTTATACTCTTTTGCCAAATCATTAAGACCCAGTTTTTCATGACTATAAGTAAGGACGGCAATCGCATCTGGCACAGATTCGCTTAGCGGATAGTATTGGAAGACCCATTTTGCACGGTTGACAGCCGCGACATAAGCTTCACGCTCGATATACCAGTTAGCCGCACTCATTTCACTTTCAGCAAACTGATTATAAATAAAGGTCATGCGCTGAGCGGCATCAGGAGCATAGGGGCTGTTTGGATATTTGTTTAGAAGCTCTTGGAAATTAGCAAAAGCAATACGGTAATAAGCAGTATCGCGTTCTGCTTGATTAAGCTTAAGCAGTTTTATACCTTCAGATGAGCCTTGCATATTGGCAACGCCGCGCACATAGTAAGCATAGCTGACCTGTGGGTTAGACGGGTATAGGCGAATGAACTGCTCAGCACTGGCAGCGGCGTTCTCATATTTACCACTTGCATACTGTGCATACATCATATCGAGCAATGCTTGCTCTGCATACTGCCCAGTTGGGTAAAAGGTACGCAAGTTGGTCAAATCTTCAACCGCTTGGGTATAGCGCCCTTTGTCAATCTGAGCAATGGCGTCATTATAGTACGCTAGCTCTGATTTCTCAGCAGTAGCAACCGTATCCACATCTTTACCGCCGGTTAGATTTTTAAAGGTTTGACAACCCACTAAGTTGACACTTACGGCAAGTAAGGTGATTGAGGACAGCTTGATAAACGTATTGCCAACAGCTTGCATGCTTCTTCTCCGACACAAGACGTATAATAGCAGTGAGGCTATCATACTATTTAGTAAATTGATGATTAAAACGATGCTAAAGGCATCGATAAAGGTATGTCATTTTGCATGCCAATCACTGAGCATACTTGTTGTTGTTATAACAAATGGCTGTATAAATAAATCGTTTTGCAATAAGCCGTGTATTAAATACAATGCTTCTATAGCAAGCATTCTACTTATCATACAGTGCAATAGCATACAGCAAAACATGGCCTACTTTATAGAATAACCACTGCTGCGTCCATTTTTTAGTTATCTATTTTGTGCTGAGCTGCATCATTTGCTTATTTTATCAGATGAAGCTTTGCGCTCGCTAGTTTAGCATGAGCAATTATTGCGGGCGACATCCAAACGTGCCGATAGCGACAAATATACAGTAAATTACAGCCATGTTATATTTTAGAGAGTTAATGACTACTATAAATTGCCAGATAACAGACGGCTTCTATAGGGCTTAAACGCTCAGCATGTTACACTAAGACGATATTATGAGCATTTTTTGAGTATGACTATTTTCATGGTCAAAAAATGCCGCCCGGTTTTCTTATGAAGTCCTCCGTCTAAAAACCGCCAGAGGCTTTGCCATATATAAATCTGCTATGAATACATAATGCTATGACTACCAACTTATCCGCCAATCAATCTACTGAAGATTCATTAATGACAGACTCATCAACCCAAGGTTCACCTGTGCCAGAATCAACGATACCCAATGAATTATTAACTGCCAATGAGCAATTTGACGAGCACATGGACGACGAGCATGTGTCCGATGATTTGTTAGACGATGAACTGCTTGATGATGAAGACGAGCATGGCGATGATGAGGTCTCGGTTGCAGGGCAAGCTGTGCCTGTTTTGATTGATATGACGCATACGGTTGTAGAAGACGAAGCTGGTTTGCGTATTGATAAGATAGCATCAAAAATATTTACTGATTTTTCACGTGTGCAGTTACAAGGCTGGATCACTGATGGTAGCCTGCTTTATAACGGTAGCGCCCAAAAGCCGAAAATTCGAGTTAAAGCTGGTGACGTGCTGCATTTAACGACGACTTTAGAGCAGCATAGTGAAGATCAGCCAGAAAATATCGCCATTGATGTGGTTTATGAAGATGATGACGTATTGGTCATTAACAAACCAGTCGGCATGGTGGTACATCCGGGTGCTGGCAACCAAACCGGCACTTTGGTCAATGCATTGCTATATCACTATCCGCAACAGCACCATTTGCCGCGGGCGGGATTAGTACATCGTATTGATAAAGATACTTCAGGGCTATTGCTGATTGGCAAAACCAAGCCCGCACAGCTTGCCCTAATGGAGCAGTTAAAAGACAAATCAGTTTATCGTCATTATCAATGTGTGGTCGCAGGGGATGCAGCGAGTCTATCTCGTCATCGCCGTATTGACGCCCCAATCGGACGCCATCGTAATCAGCGTACCAAAATGACAGTGATGACGGCAGGACGCGAAGCTGTGACTCATTTATTGAATGTAACTGCACTTAATGGTAACTATTGTTTGCTTGATATTGGGCTTGAGACAGGGCGTACGCATCAGATTCGTGTACATTTAAGTCATATTACCTATCCGATCGTTGGTGATAGAGTCTACGGCGGTCGTCGTCAACTACGTGCAGGTCTAACAGAAGCGCAGCGTCAAGCGATTAACAACTTCCCACGTCAAGCACTCCATGCTTATACATTGGGTTTTGTTCATCCAACGACTGGTGAAGATATTGAAGTCACTACGCCAATGCCTGAAGATATGCAGCAGCTAATGGCAGTATTGAGTGATGGCTATGACGAAGAATAAGCGCTGATAAATAAACGCTACAAAGACGTTTCATTAAAACGGTAAATCCGCTATGAAAAATACGCTTCCCATGACATTGTTGGTAGAGCTTGATGATATAGCTGTATTTCAAACAGCCGCTTTTTGTGCGTCCGAATATGTAGATGTTGATAAAGGTGGATGTGAAAGCAATCAGCTCCTTTATCAAAAGCAGCATCAGGCAAGTTATGGTGAGCTGAATTTAGGCTTGCATGTAAATGATCATGCAAGCGCAGTATTAGACAATCGAATGCGTGTGCTTGCTGCTATCAATGAGCAGTTGAGCGAGCAGAAAAATCTACCTATTCATAGCGTGCCTGTCAAAGCACTACACTGGGTCAATCAAGTCCATGGTAATCATATCCATGATATTGACGCAACAGCGCTCAGTATGGTACCCATGGCAGCTGATGCAATGGTTAGCAATCAGGGTAGTGTTGGGCTTGCGATAATGACGGCAGACTGTGTGCCGATAGTTTTTTATCAGCCGGCAACTGAGCAAATAGCGGCTATTCATGCAGGCTGGCAAGGGTTGGCTTGTGGCGTGATTAAAGCGACAGCTGAACGCTTTAGCGATAGTGGACAAATAATGGCATGGATAGGTGTTTGTATCAGTCAGGAAAATTATGAAGTGGGCAGCCAAGTCCGAGATAAGTTATTGGCAGGTTGTATTGAAAATAGTTCTTTGGCGACAGATGCTCTGAGTTATTTTGATGAGCGCTATGTAATAGCATCAGCTACTAGCAACTCAGGTGCGCTTAGTACAGCAGATACGATATCAGATAATGCGCCAGCTAATGCCAATAAAATTAAAATAAACTTGCCAAAAATTGCGGCAGATCAATTAATAGCAGCAGGAATAGTTGTTTGCAATCAGTCATCTATTCCTTGTAGTTATGCAGATGGCAGTTACTATTCTTATCGGCGTCAGACTCATTTGCAGCAGCCTGCGACAGGGCGGATGGCCTTGATTATTACGCGCAGTGCTTCTATATAGTAACTAAAGCATGATTATTTAAAATAGCAACTGTCACATAATAATTTCCTATCATTAATAATCATAAGCCTAATCTGCTTCCTTATTTTTTATTTACAGTTATTATTAGAGTTTATATGAATACATCTGTTACACCGTCTATCGTATCACCTCATGATGACGCCTCTCTTAGTATGTCTAATGTTTCAATGGCCGTTATTTACCATAGTAACTATGGTCATACCCAGCGTGTCGCCGAAGCAATAGTGAAAGGCGCTCGTCAGCAATTACCTGAAGCACAAGCCAGAGCCATTGATGTCAATGATGTCGACTGGGATTTTTTAGATCAAGCCGATCTCTTGGTTTTTGGTAGTGCGGTGTACATGGGTAGCGTGACAGCAGGCTTTAAGACTTTTATGGACGCGACATCGAAGCGTTGGTATCACGCTAAGTGGCAAGGTAAGTGGGCAGCAGGCTTTGCCAATTCAGGTGGGCTTAGCGGCGATAAGCTTGCCGTATTACAGCAAATTTGTTTGTATAGCATGCAGCATGGCATGAACTGGATTGGATTGCCGCTTAGACCGACTGGCCATGAGCCACATGACTTAAACCGTTTATCAAGTAATTTGGGCTTGATGACCCAGTCGCTAGATGGTCCACCTGAAGAAACACCAGGCGCAGGGGATATTAATACAGCAATTTGGTTTGGTGATCATCTAGCAAAGACCATTATTAAGCATCAGCCCCAACATAAGCTAGTCTCTTCAGAAAGCTAGTACAAGTAGCTTATAAGTCATTAATAGTTAGTTATTAAACATCAAAAAGCAGATATCAAACCGATATCTGCTTTTTTTTATTTATTTTAAAGGGCATTATTTTGTACTGAAACAGTTGTTGCAGGAATAGGTATGTTTCTGACAGGAATGGGGCTATCGACAAATTGAAACGATTGGCAACCAGTCATTAATAGGGTAACGGTTAATAAATAAGTAAGCGATAACAACTTCATAGTGGTATCTCAAAAGGCAGTAAGCAAGGTGAAAATAGCATCTATCATAAACAAATTAAGAGGTTGCGCAATAGCTTCTTTATCTAGTAATGCAAAGACAGTGCTAGAAAAATTATAAATTCTGATAGTCGAATATGTATCTATTATGTACATTCGAAAGCAATCGTAATAGGAAATTGGCGAAATTCTTTATAGTTATCTGTATCTGCATAATGATTATAAAGCCTAAATAGATGATGTTTATTCTCTTAACGATTGATTTCTAAGGATTTTATTATATTAAAGATATTTATAATATAAAAATATATAGTAAATTACTAATAAGCAGTATAAGTAAACATGTTCTTTAAATTTTGTAAAAAAATGAGGGTAATGAGTTACTATTTAAGTAATAGTGGCGAAATAGTTTTACATTAGTGAGGTGAGTAGACATTCTTTAGCAACTATTTATATTCAGTGTTTTTTACTAGAGGTTTATTAGCTCCTTTAGTCCCCTATAAATCGAGTGGTAAAAGCAGATAGTCATAAAAGTTTAGCTCAACATGGAATGTTACGTTTTAACAATCATTAAAACACCCTAGGTGCCAGCTATATGAGGATATTATGAAGCCACTTTCTGTGATTTTATCGATGCTTGCCATTGGTATTAGCTCCAGCGCCGCGATGGCTGAAGGTGCTAACCTTCCCGATGCTAGCTTACCTAATGTAAGTCCAGCCAATAGCGAGCTTGTTAACCGCGGTGCATATATTGCTCGTGCCGCTGACTGTATGGCCTGCCATGGCGAAGATTATACAGGTGATTCACCGATTGCCACGCCGATGGGCGATATTTATTCAACCAATATTACCCCATCAAAGCGCTATGGTATCGGTGATTATACCAAAGACGATCTAAAGAATGTTCTTCGCAAAGGGCGTGCCCCCGAGGGTATGCTTTATCCTGCAATGCCATATCCTTCCTATAGTGGCATGACTGATGAAGACATTGACGCATTATTTGCCTATCTACAAACGGTACCTGCAGTTGATGAGCCAGCAAAATACGAAACGAAACTACCGTTTCCCTTTAATTTTCGCATTCTGATGAAGGGCTGGAATGCGATTAATATTCCGTCGTCAGAAAAGCGTGACGGACTAACTAAAACGCAGCAACGTGGTGAATATCTCGTTAATAATTTAGAACACTGTGGCACATGTCATACACCGCGTAACAGCACCATGGGTTTTGATAAAAAGATGTACTTATCAGGTGCGCCGCTTGGAAATTGGCACGCGCCAAACATCACACCGGATGAGCCAAGCGGTATCGGTAGCTGGAGTGAGCAAGATATTGTCACTTATCTACGTACCGGTGAGCTCGATCAGCGTGCTTATGCGGGTGGACCCATGGGTGAGGCAGTTGCGCACAGTACTCGTTATCTAAAAAATGAGGACTTAAATGCCATTGCCTCTTATCTAAAAGCGGTACCCGCTGTAAAAACAGAGGATAAGGTAGCCGCCGTCAACGTTTCGCGCTTACCGTCGCCAATCAATGAGTCTATTACTCATGATTTGATTGCCCAAAAAGACTCTTTAGAGCAAGCGAAAAAACGGGTTAGTAATGGCAGCAACTCACCTGAATCTCTATATTTAGCAGCTTGTGGTAGCTGTCATGGTGTAAATGGTTATGGTCAGCCTGATGCGCGCTATGCACCTATCGTTGGACTGAGCAGTATTCGCCGTGAAAAACCAGATGCATTGGTTAATATGATTCTTCATGGGGTAGATGGCGCTACTAATACCTCACCTATTATGCCAGGGTTTTCAGATCAGCTTGATAGCGAGCAAATTGCTGGGATTACTAACTACGTACGTGTTAATTTTGCTGGGCTTACTAGCAGTGAAGTTAGTGCTGCTGATGTCGATCGTATAGCCACAACAGGGGTAGAGAAGCCTTTCTTAATTAAGTATGCCGGCTTACTTGCGATAATAGGCATTATCGTAGCTATCATTATCATTGTATTTATTATAAGAGCAATATTACGTTCTAAGCGCCGTCGTTAGTCGCTACTGGCGATTATGCGGTTAATTACAATCAATATAACCGCCATTGCTCCACGAACTATTATTCTTATAAATACGTTTTAGAGGCTTATTACAAGACAAGGATTAAGGGCAAGTATGGTAGAGCGCGACAGCTTGGTGGCTAAATAGAGAATACAAGCCAAGCAGGTTAATAAAATAAGCGTCTACCATCGCGCACCAACGTCTACTTTAAGGACATTATTATGACAGACATACTTCAATCACCTACGCGGCGTCAACTGCTCTCCATGATTGGTAAAACAGCGGGCGCAACCGCAATGTATCAAGCAATGACTACGTTAGGGTTTGCTTCAGAATCCAGTTTTAAAGAAACTATGGACCTTAAGGGCGCACCTCCCGGCGCTAGCATTATTGTACTAGGTGCTGGTCTTGGCGGATTGACTGCTGCTTATGAATTACGCAAAGCCGGCTACAATGTCAAAGTACTCGAGTTTCAAAACCGTGGTGGCGGTCGTAGTTGGACGCTCAACAGCGGTGATAAATATACCGAGCTTGGTGGCGGAGAAGTCACTTGTGATTTCGAAGAGGGTAATTATTTCAATGGTGGACCGTGGCGTTTGCCAAGTCATCATTACGCTGTCTTCCATTATTGCAAACAGTTCGGCGTCGAGATGCAACCGTTTATTCAAACCAATGATCGAGCATATTTGCACCGTGCCAACCATTTCGGTGGCGTCCCTCAGCGCTTGGGCGATGTAAAAAACGATATTCAAGGACATGTATCAGAACTGCTATCAAAAGCTGTGAACGTCGGTAGTCTTGATCGTTCTGTTAATAAGGAAGATAAAGAAAAACTGCTCGAAGGCTTAAAAGGTTGGGGTGCTCTTGATAAAGACTATCGTTATAGGACCAGTCATGAAACCAGTGGGCATCGTGGTTTTAGCGTGCTTCCAGGGGGTGGGTTGATGCCCAATGCAAAACCCTCAAAAGTTTTGCCGATGAATGAGCTGTTGAATTCTGGTATGTGGTCCGATATTTATAGCAACCATAATATTTATGTCCATCAACCAACGATGTTTCAGCCTGTTGGTGGTATGGGTAAAATCGGTGATGCTTTCACCCGTGAATGCCGCGACATGATTGAGTTTAATGCCAAAGTCACTAAGATTCATCAAGATGAAAGCGGTGTGACGGTTAATTATGTCGATAGCAACAGCCCAGATGGCTCGACCAAAACTATCCGTGCTGATTGGTGCGTGTGTAACATCCCGCTGTCAGTACTAACGCAACTAGATATTAATGTCTCGAAACCCATGAAACAGGCCATGGCAGCAATTCCTTATGAGACTTCCTTTAAAGTGGGCTTAGAGTTTAATCGCCGCTTTTGGGAAGAGGACGAATGGATCTATGGCGGTGTTACTTATACCGATATGCCTATTACTCAGATTTCCTATCCCTCACAAAACATGTTTAAAACAGGGACGGGTGTGCTATTAGGCGCGTATGGATTTGGTGAAACTTCATATAAGTTTAATACTCTAACGCCGCAAGAGCGCATCAACGTCTCTCTTGCTTACGGTAAATATATCCATCCACAGTACCCAAAAGAGTTTAAAGCGGGTACGTCAGTAGTTTGGCACCGTATACCGTGGACACTTGGTTGTTATGGTATTTGGAATGAATCGACTCGTCGTCAGTATTACGACACACTTTGCAGTATAGACAACCGTATTGTACTAGCAGGCGAGCATTGCTCTCACATTCCTGCATGGCAAGAAGGCGCCATTTTATCTGGCATGGATGCCGCGAAACGTTTACACAAAAAAGCGAAAATGCTGGGTTAAACACTTGGTTAATATGGATAACTATAATAAATTCCGAGGCTATCATGGACAATCCAATCGTGAAGAAAACAATCATGAAAAACATGACACCCAAAATGCTGACTACGATGTTGCTGACTATGATGAGCAGTACGGCATTATTAAGCTGTAGCCATCAGGCAGATGGTGTAGAAACTTTGGCTAGTAAGCACGATGCACAAACGACTGACAATCAGGCAAGCCGAAATACAGGGAGTTGGGGCAGTGTCTATATGAGTCGTGAGGAGCTCGCAGCCCCTCCGAATAATATCGTGGACGACAGCTCACTACCGACTATGGAAAACGACTCAAGTATTACCGAGTGGGAAGCAAAGTTTGAAGGCACAAATGCCTTTGTAACTACGGATGGTAAAAAACTGTATCATGATTCTTGTGCGGGCTGTCATATGCATGAAGGGCAGGGCGCAAAAGGAGCAGGATATTATCCGCCGCTGGCTAATAATAGTAAAATGCAGTCGAAATACTACATTATTGATATCTTGATTAATGGCTTTCGTGGAATGCCATCGTTCCATGGCATGATGAACGATGAACAGATGGCAGCCGTTACTCAATATGTGGTCAGTGATTTAAATGTTTTTACTGATACAGTCACAGCTGAAGACGTCGCAAAACTCAGACACGCCAATCCATCAGCTGGCGATCCAAGTGATGAGTAAGGTTGTTATTTCTACTTTTAGCTAATCACTTTTAAGTGTTAATTACTAAGAGAAAAAGCGATTCATTGTTTCTTTCGAAATAAAAAGCGCCCGATATTATTATCGAGCGCTTTTGTTGTTTGTAAACGTTGAACACGCCTTATTTATATTCTACGATATAAAGATTGCTGAGTTATTTAGGGCTAGATGACCATACTGGTGAGCGGATAGTACCTTGACCAGATTTACCAAAGGCTTCGCCGCCGTTTAATGATTTGATAGTTAATATACCTTTACCGCCTTGCTTTGAGGCATAAACGACACGCTTACCATTAGGCGAAAAACTTGGTGCTTCATCGATACCAGTATTGCCTAAATTGGCAGTGACCGCACCGCTACTATTCATAACAGCTGCTGAGCGACCATTTAAAAAGGCAATTTGCGTGCCATCGCTACTAAACTGCGGGCTGGTCGCATAACCACTATTGGATACCTTGGTGGTGCGCCCAGAACCAAACTCATAACGATAAATCTGCGGCTTGTTAAACCCGGCTTTGTCAGAGACAAAGACAAAAGATTTGCCGTCAGGCGCGTAGCTTGGCTGTACTTCACTGCTTGGCCAGTTGGTTAAACGCCTTGGTTGACCGCCGCTAGCACTCATCTCATAAATATCAGCGCTACCCTCAAAGCTACTAGAGAACAGGATTTTGCTGCCATCTGGTGAGAATGAAGGGCTTAAGTTACTACCAGGAAAAGGTGTTAATGGCGTTGCACCGCCGCCGCTGACGCTTTGTACATAGATAACAGGATAAGATTTGTCACGCTGCACCGAATAGGCGATACGGTTACCATCAGGTGACCATGCTGGTGCAAAGATAGAGCCTGCAACTTCAGTAATAGTTTTAGCATTTTCGCCATCGGCATCCATCACTTTTAAACTTGATACTTTGGCTTTGCCAGTGCCAATTTCTTCGATATAAGCAATACGCCCTGAGAAATCACCTGGGATCCCAGTAATCAATTCATAGACCTTATCAGCGATAACGTGAGCGGCATAGCGCATGCTGTCTTTGTTATTATCAGCGGTTAAAGTTTGTTTACCTTCGATCACACGTCCTGTTTTAACCTCAATCACTTCATAGTCGGTGACCACTTTACCGCGGCTACTGCGCGTGCTGCCTACCACAAGATAGGGGATGCCCATACTTTGCCATACTGGCAATGTCCCTGCCAGCTCGCTACTACTGCGCGGCTGCTGCGGTAGATTTTGGTTGGTAATTTTTAGCTCAGTTTTGCTCAAGTCATTTAAAATAATAGGTGATAACACACTATCACCAGCAAAAGCCACAAAAGCCACTTGGCTTTTTTGTACAGGAATATCGTAATCTAACTCTAAAACGATGGGCGCTGCCAATACACTTGGCGCGATCAGCAAGCTTGAGGCGCTAGCAAGTAACGAGATGAGTAGTTTTTTATGGGTGCGCATGAGTAAGTTAAGCTCCTAAAGCAATATGAGTATCATTTTTATAGGTTATTAGTCCGCCATCAAGATAAGGCAGTGCCTTCTACAGTACAAGTTATTTAAGGTAACGTTATCAATAATATAAAGCATGAGCAACTGATTAATTGCTGCCCTTAAACTGGACGGTAAAGGTGGGGTATTTCGGGTCGTCAGCATCGATTGGTAAACTACCGGTACTCAAAACCGCTTGTTTTGCCGCTTCATTGACGGCTTCGTCAGGTCCTGACGCAGTAACATTAATGACATTACCGCTGGCATTGACCGTAATCGTGAGAGTAGTACGCTGAGTTGAGCCTTTTGCTGCGGTCGGTGGACTATAATTGCGCTTGATGAGGTTGATGATTTCACTGTTGCTGGCACCGCGAGCACCGCTTGATGCGGAGCGGCTACTGCCTTTTGAAGGGCTTGAGGTTGTGCTATCACCAGATAGGCTCGATTGACCATCGCTTGATAAGCTTAGGTTTTGACCTGAGCTGCCCGTATTGATTTCTATATTACGATCGGTGGCAGTTGGACGTTTAATCTTGGGAGGATTGTTTTGTTTATTACGAAAGTCGCCAAGGGTTTTTTGTTCTTCAATGAGCTGCTGTCTTTTCTCTTTTTCAATTTGGTCATGCTCTTCTAAGACTGATTCATCTAATTGTGATGCCCACTCAGCCATACTGCGCTCGTAGTCTTGGTTTTGCTCAAGCAGGCGTTGCTGTTGCTCTTCACTCATCAACATAGGAGCACTGGAAGACTCATTAGAGCGAGTGAAGACTGGGACAGACTGTGTATTTGATTGATTGGGATTTGGTGGAAGATTGCTATCGAAGGCTTCGGTTGGCGTAGCTGAACTGCTTGAGCCACTTTCCGCTTGCATAGCGCTTGCTGCCGCGGCGCGATTGGCAAGGATTTGCCCTTGCATTTCTGCCAACTGTTCGGGAGATACCATGGTGGTTTCAATGCTACCTGCGGTCTCAACGTCCATATTTTGATAGGTATAAATAAGGATGCCAATGACAAGACCATGTGCCAACAAACTAAGCAATGTGGGTAAGGTTAGCCCATTGCCTTCTGGTTCGGTTGGTACATAAACGGTTGGAGCCTTATGCATGGTAGTGATACTCAAAAACGTGATACTAAAAAACAAGCTTTATTCGCTTATCTGCTTTATTTGCTTACCGGTTTCGCTCTGGCTCAATATACCAAACAGGCAGCTTTTAACATTACCGTAACGACTATAGTGTCGGTGTAGGCAAGGGCGCGCCGGTTAATAGCCCAACCTTTTGGATACCTGCTTGCTGCAAGGTTGCCATCAAGGTCATGATAGCGCCATATTGATTGTTTTGATCGGCATTAATCATTACTTGTACTGGCTGCGCACCGGCATCACTGCTTTGATTTTGCAAGGTAGCGAGCGTATCAATCAGCTCAGGCTCACTAACCGGTAAGTCAACATTGCTATCGTAACTGATAAAAATCTCGCCATTACCGGTCAGAGATACAATCACTGGTAGTTGACTTTGACTCATGGTATTGGTTTGCTCTTTTGGTAAGTCAACCTCGACACCAGTAATCAGCATCGGTGCGGTTACCATAAATATCACTAGCAGTACCAGCATCACATCAATATAAGGAACAACGTTCATCTCCGCATTCAGCGCTTTTTTCTCACGGCGATAGGGACTTTGTTTCATAGACCTGCCACCTGAGTGCTTAGATTGGCTTGGCTTACTTGAGTGCTAGGTAGCGGACTTTCATTACTGGTTTCGCGCTGCAGCATACCAGTCATCTCATCACAGAATAAGGCGCGTGAATCATATAAACGACTAGATTTGGCAGTAAAATGGTTATAAGCCAATACCGCAGGAATAGCAGCAAACAAACCCATAGCAGTGGCAATCAAGGCTTCTGCGATACCCGGTGCCACAGCGGCTAAAGTCGCTTGCTCATTTTGTGATAGACCCAAAAAGGCATTCATAATGCCCCAGACGGTGCCGAATAGACCGACGTAGGGCGCAACGGAACCAATGCTGGCAAGCGTCGTCAGTCCAGATTCTAAAAGCAGCTGCTGACGACCTAAACCAACCCTTAACTTACGCTCAACGCCATCAATGATGTCATCCTTTGGTTGGCGTTTTTTATGCATTCTTAAATATTCAGAGAAGCCAACATAAAAAATTTGCTCAAGCCCTTGGCGCTCAGGTGAGCCCTGAATACCTTGGTACAATTTTGCCAAATCTTCACCTGACCAGAACCATGTCTCAAACTGTTGGTCGAAGTTTCGAGCAGTGCCAAGGCGCGCGCTCATGCGAAAAATAATCACCCAACTGAGTAAAGATGCTAATAACAACAGAGCCATCACGATCTGAACCAATAGGCTCGCTTGAGTAATAAGGTCGATAATATTTAAGGATTCAGGCATGTAAAAGACTCATGGACAATTAATAATAACCAATCTAGCTGGCGCATTCATATCAACCCCCTAGTGTACTGCTAATCTCGGCAAATATCATTAATAATGTGTGAATTACCTATTGGAATGAAGTTTTTTTAAATAAATGATGACAGCGTTTGGATTTTATAATATTGTCCATATCGTCAACTAATTTTTGTTCTTGTACTTACAAGATCATTTCATCCGTTGAAATTATGTATTGATTTCAATAAAATATTATGGTTTGTTGCTATAATCTTTCGTGGTGGTTTTATTTTTGGCAAATCATGTGTGGCTAAAGGACTAAAAGCATCATCTCCAACCGTAGTTATGTAGGCGTCATTTACAGTCGCAATTTGGAAGCGTCATTTATCGTCGCAATTTGGGTGTATCTTTTTTATGTTTGAGTTAAAAGCGGCATTTACCGTCGCAATTTGGAAGCGACAGTTATCAGTACCATTTGATAATGATAATGATAATTTACTTACTGCAATTTGGAAGCGACTCCTATGAACGCAATTGAACGATATTTTGGCATCGATGGTCAAAACACCACGATCAAAACAGAGATTTTAGCTGGTATAACCACGTTTTTGACGATGGCTTATATTATATTTGTAAACCCTAACGTACTTGCTGATGCAGGTATGGATAAAGGCGCGGTATTCGTAGCCACCTGTCTTGCCGCGGCGATTGGTTGTTTTATTATGGGCATTTATGCCCGCCTGCCAGTGGCACTAGCGCCTGGTATGGGGCTCAACGCCTTCTTTACTTATGGTGTGGTTTTAGGGATGGGCTACGCTTGGCAAACGGCGCTTGGCGCGGTATTTTTGTCCGGTTGTATCTTTATCCTGTTAAGTTTATTTAAAATCCGTGAAGTCATTATTAACTCTATTCCGGATAGTATTAAACAAGGCGTTGTTGCTGGTATTGGCGCATTTTTGGCCTTTATCTCGCTACAAACGGCAGGCGTTATCGTCAATAATGATGCGACGCTAGTAGGGCTTGGTGATATGACCACGTTTGCCCCAGCAATGGCAGCCCTTGGCTTTATCGTCATCGTTGGTTTGTCACATAAAAAAGTACCAGGTGCGGTTACCATTGGTATTTTGTTGGTAGCGCTCATTAGCCTTATCACGGGTAATACGCAGTTCACCGGTATTATCTCAGCGCCGCCACCTATCGCCCCAACGCTAATGCAGCTTGATATTGCTGGTGCATTTGATGTTGGCATGATTAGTGTTATCTTTGCCTTCTTATTCGTTGATTTGTTTGATACCGCAGGCACGTTGATTGCAACCACCACTCAAGCAGGTTTGATTGGTAAAGATGGTAAAATCCCGAATATGGGTAAAGCGCTGTTAGCAGATTCGACGGCGACTGTGGCAGGTACGTTACTTGGTACGTCATCAACGACCAGTTATGTTGAAAGTGTATCAGGTATTGCTGCAGGTGGTCGTACTGGACTGATGGCAGTGACCGTTGGCGTGTTATTTTTACTCAGCTTATTCTTTTCACCACTTGCTGGTATGATTCCAGGATATGCGACAGCAGGCGCTATCTTTTATGTCGCTGTACTGATGATGGAAACATTAAAAGACGTCAAATGGAATGATTTAACAGAAGCGGCGCCAGTCGTAGTGGTATTGTTATTTACGCCTTTGAGCTATTCTGTTGCTGACGGTATTGCGCTTGGCTTTATCACCTTTACTGCCATCAAGGTAGTAGCTGGTAAATTCTCTGATGTCAGCATTCCTGTTTGGTTATTGACGGCAGTCTTACTGGCTAAGATTGTCTTTATCTAGTGTCTTATATCAGCTGATGCAGGATTTTAGGCGAAGCTGATATTAATAAAGCGATAAATTTTAAACCCTTCTTGTCATCCTATGATAAGAAGGGTTTTTTATGCTAAATATCACCACAATTTTTCGTTAGCATCGCAACTGTTTGATTCATAGAGCAATTCATAATGAGTAGCAAGTTATGAATTATAACCAAAGCGTCACATTTAAATTGCATTCAATAACTATTTGTTTTTTAACACTATTATGATTGGTGTAAATACGTAATATTGTTAGTTTGATATTTTTTTTCATGCTACCATGCGGATATTAAGCGCATCACCTCAATCAACGCCGTAGAGGTTTTTCTTATCAGTGAATTAGCATTGCATGTTGTTATTTGACATTGCAATCACTCTCTTTTCACTACTAACAAGAAGAAGGCACTAATGCTGCTTAGTTTTATGTTGTTGCCTTTATATTGTTAACGTAGTCCGTTTCATATAACAAACGATTTACTTGATTTTTTTCCAGCTGATGCTGGATTTTCTTGTTTTTTAAATACAGTCGTTTGCTTGGTTCATCTGACAATGGTTTTTAATAATAAAAGGCAATAAAACGTCGCAACGCATCATTCATGATGGATTTTAAACGATAGTTATGGAGTTGTTATGAACCCAGTAGAGCAATTTACCCCGCAAGAGCCAATTTTATTTAATCCTATCGATTTATTGTCACCAGACTATATGACTCAGTCGTCAACAGAGCTGCATACGCGTATATCGCCTTTGTATAGCGTGGATGAAGAGCGCTGGTTGACGCAGTTGTTGCCACTTGCTAAGCCTAGCGATGCAGAACGTGAAGCGGCTGCCACGCAGACAAGGCAGTTGGTTGAGCACGTACGCAATGATGGTAAAGCGGTCAAGATGGTCGATTCATTATTGCTTGAGTATAGCCTTGATACCCAAGAAGGTATCTTGCTGATGAGCTTGGCAGAAGCCTTGATTCGAGTGCCGGATAATTACACGGCTGATGCGCTGATTCATGACAAAATGAGCGTGGCTGACTGGAAAAAACATCTAAAAAACGATAATGGTTTTATGGTTAATGCCTCAACGTGGGGCATGATGATGACGGGGCGTGTCGTCAGTATCGATAGTGGTACGACGGCATCTGGGTTTTTGGATCGTATGACGAAGAAGATGGGCGAGCCTGTTATTCGAAGTGCGATGCAAAAAGCCATGCGTATCATGGGACATCAATTTGTACTTGGCGAGACGATTGAGGGCGCTAATAAAAATAGCCAACCGTATCGCAATAAAGGCTATACCTATTCGTTTGATATGCTGGGTGAAGCCGCTATTACTCATAAAGATGCTGAAAAGTACTTCAACGATTACTTGCATGCCATTAAAGCCACGGCAAGTATCAAAGTTAAAGAGGGCATGCCTAAGCCGTCAGTATCTATCAAATTATCGGCATTGCACCCACGCTATGAAGCGACTCAAGAGGCGCAAGTCATGGGGCTATTGCGCCAACGTTGCTTATTGTTGATTGAAGCCGCTCGTGAGGTCAATGTTGATATTAGTATTGATGCCGAAGAAGCCGACCGTCTTGAGATATCGCTAAAACTATTTGAGTCTTTATACCGTGACAATTTGACGGCGGATTGGGATGGTTTAGGCTTAGTGGTACAAGGTTACTCGAAACGTGCGATTGCTATTTTGGTATGGATGGCGCGCTTGGCGACTGAGGTTGGCGATCGTATTCCGGTACGTCTGGTAAAAGGCGCGTATTGGGATACAGAAATCAAGCTTGCTCAGCAAAAAGGTCTATCAGGCTATCCGGTTTGGACACGTAAAGAAGGCACGGATACGGCATATCTTGCTTGCGCGCGTTTCTTATTGTCAGAGCATCTGCGCGGTCTTATCTGGCCACAGTTTGCGACTCATAACGCACATACGCTAGCGTCAATCATGACCATGAGTGCGCATAGAGATTTTGAATTTCAGCGTCTGCATGGTATGGGCGATGCATTATATGACCATATTTTGCAAGCGTATCAAATCCCTGTACGTATCTATGCACCAGTTGGTGCCCACAAAGACTTGCTACCGTATCTAGTACGTCGATTGCTTGAGAACGGTGCCAATAGCTCATTTGTCCATCAGTTATTAGACAAGTCTTATCCAATTGACAAGCTAACGGTGCATCCATACGACAAACTATTGACCAATGCAACGCTACACAATCCCGATATTCCATTACCGTTAGCTATTTATGGCGCGCGCCAAGCCAGCTTCGGTCCCAACATCTTTGTAGAGTCGCAGTGGCTCCCGCTGAAAGCCGCTATCGACAAGCATGTGCATAAAACGTGGTCAGCGACTTCTGTTATTAATGGTAGCTCAGTCCATGGTAATAATAAGTTAGACGGCGATACTCATCAGCTTGATAAACAAGCCGTACGTGCGCCTTGGAACCATGAAGTTATCGCCGGTGAAGTCGTTTATGCTAATGCAGATATCGCACAACAAGCAATCGCTGCAGCAATCGCCGGACAAAGCGAGTGGCAAGCGGTTGCCGCTACTAAGCGTGCAGCAATACTGCGTAAAATAGCAGACTTGTATGAAGAAAACTATGCAGAGCTGATGGCATTGTGTCAAGTGGAAGCCGGTAAAACCTTACAAGATAGCATTGATGAAATCAAAGAAGCGGTAGATTTTTGCCGTTTTTATGCGGATGAAGCCGAGCGTTTGAACGATGTGACTTACGAGTTTACCGATTTGTCAGGCAAGCCATCACGTCAAGTGTATAAGGCTCGTGGCACCTTTATTTGTATCAGTCCTTGGAACTTTCCATTGGCTATTTATACCGGTCAGGTAGTTGCTGCTCTAGCTGCAGGTAATACGGTGGTGGCAAAACCTGCTGAGCAAACCAGTTTGATTGCGCATTTTGCTGTGCAGCTGATGTATCAAGCTGGCGTGCCAGTAGAAGCGTTACAACTTGTGATTGGTGCGGGCGATGTTGGCAGTGCACTAACGGCCGCTGATAATATCGCAGGCGTGATATTTACTGGCTCTACCCAAACGGCACAGCGCATCAACCAAAGCTTAAACGCTCATGCCCAAGTCAGTGGCGAGCTGCCTGTGTTTATCGCCGAGACTGGCGGACAGAATGCCATGATTGTTGATTCGACAGCATTGCCTGAGCAAGTGGTTAGAGATGCAGTATTATCTGCCTTTGGCTCAGCAGGTCAGCGCTGTTCAGCATCTCGTATATTGTGTGTGCAAGAAGAGATGGCCGATGATTTGATTGAGCTACTACAAGGCAATATGGCTGAACTAATCGTTGGTAATCCACTATATGCGACCACAGATGTCGGTCCTGTGATTGATGTCGATGCCAAGCGTGGACTTGAAGCGCATATCGAACGCATGCGCGCTGAGCCAACGGCTACGATTTTGGCGCAGACACCGATGAGTGATAGCTCAGAAGTCAGTCAAGATCAAGCAACGTTTGTATTGCCAACGGCGATTGAAGTAAAAAGTATCGATGTAATTGGCGGCGAGCATTTTGGTCCTATTCTGCATGTTCTGCGTTATGAAGCACGTGATTTGAATAAACTGATTGATGCCATCAATGCCACAGGTTTTGGTCTGACTTTGGGGATTCATAGTCGTATCGAAAACACCGTAGAGCATATTGAGCGCCGTGCCTTTGTCGGTAATACTTATATCAACCGCAACCAAATTGGTGCAGTGGTCAACGTACAACCGTTCGGTGGCTGTGGTCTATCAGGCACTGGTCCGAAAGCCGGTGGTCCGCACTATGTTGCGCGTCTCATGACATTAACGACTGAGCAGTTAGCTAATAAGCAAGCAGCTGCGATAGACACTAGCATCAACACCATCACTCAAACAACAACCGTATAAGGAGTAGCACTATGGCGACTGAATTCAAAAAAAATCATGGCCAAGTTTGTGAAACCTGGAGTTTACTCGGTGCGGTGAATCGCGCTACTTATCTACAAGAAGCTGCACCAAGACTGGCATTGCTGACCGGTGATGCCAATAAAGCAAAGCGCCTGTTCAATCATTTATTGAGCGCCGCACCCATGCTAGATGAAGAGCACCGTATGACTGGCGCGACGGGCGAGTCCAATCACCTATATGTAACAGGTCGCGGTAAAACTATGGTCATCGGCGGCGAATCTGCTCGTGCAATCGCAGTACTCGGGCAATTGCTAGCAGCATTACTAACGGGTAATGAGGTGATATTGCATTGCCCAAGCCAAGATGAGATGTGTATTGAATCGGCAAAAATTCTGTATGAGGCTGGCATCAGTGATGATGTACTGAGTGTGGCAAATGACTCGCAAACCGTCACGCTTTTATATATCGATCGTCTCGCGCAAGTAGCTGTCTCTGGTAATCGACAAGAAGTGCAGGCTGTCAGTCAAGAGCTTGCAAAGACCGATGGTATGTTAACGCAAGTTATTAGTGTCACAGATATGGACGGCTTATCAGAGATGCTAACGCCTGATTATCTATACCGCTTCGTCACTGAGCGTGTAAAAACGATTAATACGACGGCGATTGGCGGAAACGCAAGCTTGTTAGAGCTTGGTACATAGCAGTCTGAGTATTTAATGGTTTTGTAGATAGTTAAAAAAATCGTTGTTAATGCAGAAATAGCTTTAATACTAAAAACGACGGTCAGCAATTATTCTCAGAACTTTGGTGAATAGTTGCTGATCGTTTTTTTTATTCTTAAATTTAATGAATAAATTGGAGCAAGGATAGTTAAGCGTTTTAGTAAATAATGACTATTGTTATAAATTTTTTGGCTTTCCAACCGAAAGGACAAATTTTTGAGTTGTAAGTTAAATAAAGATAGTGATAATATGAGTTTAACTGTTTAGTCAGCAATTATTTACTAAATGGCTGATAACTCCCTTTGACATGGAATGTTGATGTAAGTTAAGCCACAACAGGATGTTTTAACGGTGCTTATACTCCTCGATTTTCCGATAGGGTAGTTAAGACGATACCCAAACCCCCATTAACGCTTTTGGTTTTACTGAAGATGCTCGTAATCATTGGTAAATCAAAGAGCTAAAACCGCAAACAGATTAAGCCTGAGCAAGTCAGTAGTCAGATAGGCAGTCAGCTTATTCAATACAGTTATAACTATCAGTATTGATGTAGGTATGATGATCATCATCGTATAAATTTTATTAACATGGTAATTAAGTACTAACTTAAGGACAGCCCATTTGTGTGCGGCTATTCTTTAAGATACTGATTGTTAAAATTTTATTATTCGATTAAAGATAAAGTGTTTTTTATCTTCCTTTTATTTTGACAGCTGAGCATTGCTATGATTCATTTTTATTTGAACGGTCAATATAAGCAATTAACTGACCTCAATCCGAATACCACGGTGCTTGAGTATTTACGCTTGCACGAACGCCAGACTGATACCAAAGAAGGCTGCGGCAGTGGCGACTGCGGCGCTTGTACGGTGATGGCACAGCGCTTGCCTAGCAGTGGTGAAGATTCTTCTGATTTGCCCTTTTATACCCTTAACGCCTGTATCACTCTACTGTCATTGATGGATGGTCATCATATAATGACGTCAGCTTATATCGCGGACAACCCTGCCAATCATCCAGATCGTGCTTTATTGCACCCAGCGCAGCAAGCAATGGTCGAATGCCATGGCTCGCAGTGCGGGTTTTGTACGCCTGGATTTGTGATGACACTGGCCAGTACCTATGAGAATCATCGTCTGCAAGTCGCAAAAGGAACCATCACGGACGACTTAAGCTACGATGATATCGTGGCTGCAATTGGTGGCAATCTTTGCCGTTGTACAGGCTATCGTCCTATTATCGATGCTGGCTTAGCAATGAGTGAGATTGGTAGACAACGTGATGCTAATCAAACCATAGCCAAAGACTTGAGCATAAGTTTAGCGACAGATGCGATGGCAAATAGCAGACAAGCCGTTTCAAGCGAAACGGGCACTATCGCGCCTGCGCTTACTCAAGGGTCACGTAAGTTATTCATTCCACAGTCTATTGCTGAGCTCAATCAAGTGCTCGCTGCTCATCCAAAAGCGACGATTTGGGCAGGTGGTACGGACTTGGGTTTGAGTGTGACGCAACACTTGTTTGATCACGATGTTATCGTCCAACTGTCAGCGATTGACGAGCTAAAGTCTTGGTCACTACAAGATTTAGGTCAAAATGCTGATGCGCAGTCAAGAGGGCATAACCAAGTAGAGTCGGCAGTAGCGTCTTCTGCAGTACAGTCTTTAGTATTGGGCGCTGGCATGAGCTATAAGAGCATGCTGCCAGTTCTTGAACAGCATTTTCCTGAGTTTGCCAACTTATTTGAGCGTATTGCTTCACCGCAAATCCGTAATATGGGTACCATCGGTGGTAATGTCGCTAACGCTTCACCGATTGGTGATTTACCGCCAATTTTATTGGCATTAGATGCTCATATTCATATACGTCATTGTGCGGCTGTTGATGATGATTCAAAGCAAGCGTCTTGCATTGATGAAATCATTCCTATATCTGAATTCTTTTTAGATTATAAAAAGACCAAGCTACGTGCTGGTAGTTACGTGGTGTCCCTTCATGTTCCGCTGATGCAAGACCATCAGCACCTCTATATTCATAAAATTAGTAAGCGCTACGAGGATGATATCTCAGCATGCTTGTTGGCGGCAAGAATCGATTTGTCAGCAGATGGTACCACTATCCAAAATGCAAAATTTGGACTTGGTGGCATGGCGGCGATACCGTTATTGGCAGAAAGTTGCCAGCAAGCGCTCATTGGACAGTCCGTTGAGGTTGCTAGCTTTGAGCAGGCGGCACAGATGCTATCTAGTGATGTGTCACCAATGACGGATGTGAGAGCCAGCCGAGAGTATCGTATGCATGTGATGCAGCGTCTGCTTATTAAGTGTGGTAAGCAATTAGTTGCTGATTTACAGACGGTGAGTGCTTAACGTTTATTAACGTTGCATAGAGCCTTTTAACATCTAAGTCCGCTTTCACGTAGATATAGCCAGACATCGATATTTGCTATAAATACTGATATTTATCATAAAATATTATTGATGAGCGCTATGGTTTTGCAACGCAGCTTTTTAAATAGCCTCTTGAAGAGCAGTTGCCACATAGCTGTCACCATACCGTCAAAACGCTATAAGCAGACATTATAGGTTTTGCAAAAAATATAAGAGAGAGCCATCATGAGCCATCATTCTTCATTATTTGACAGTTATAGTATTCGCCGAGAACGTCCACCTAAAAATAAAATCGGTACCGGAGCCAAACATGATAGTGCTATTAGTCATGTGATGGGCACAGCCACCTATGTGGATGACATGCTAAAGCCAGAAAGTACCCTGCATTTAGCGGTTGGAAAAAGCGCGCATGCTCACGCCCGCGTACTGAATATGGATTTGAGTGCCGTACGAGCAGCAGATGGGGTCATTGACGTCATCACCTTTAAAGACTTACCAGCCAAAACCGATATCGGTGCGGTGTTTGACGGCGATCCATTGATGGTTGATGAGATTACAGAGTATGTCGGCCAAACGCTATTTGCTGTGGTTGCGACCAGCCATCGTGCAGCTAAAAAAGCCGTGCTTAACGCTGTTGTAGAGTATGAGCCATTACCAGCAATTCTCACAGTAGAGGATGCGTTAAAACAACAGCATTTTGTGCGTCCCAGCCATTTTATGGAGCGCGGCGATGCTCAAGCTGAGCTTGAGGCTGCACCGACACGTGTTGCAGGGCATATTCATATGCTTGGGCAAGAGCATTTTTATTTGGAAGGGCAGGTGTCTTATGTCGTCCCTTGTGATGATGGTGGTCTTGAAGTTTATACCTCATCGCAGCATCCAAGTGAAGTGCAGCAGCTGGTCGCCGAAGTGGTTGATTTGCCTTTTCATGCTGTAACGACAGTTGTGCGCCGCATGGGTGGTGGTTTTGGTGGTAAAGAAACCCAAGCCGCTGCATGGGCGTGTCTTTGCGGTATCGTTGCCAAACGTCAAAACGTGCCAGTAAGTATGCGCTTAGATCGTCAAGATGACATGGTCGTAACTGGTAAGCGTCATGAGTTCTCTAATCGATATGATGTCGGTGTCAATGATGAAGGTCAGGTACTTGGCGTTGATATGCAGCTGTCAGGATTGTGTGGTTATTCACCAGACTTGTCTGATGCTATCGTCGATCGGGCGATGTTCCACTGTGACAATGCCTATTATTATCCAGCTGCACAGATAGCCGGTCACCGCTGCAAGACTCATACCGTATCTAATACTGCCTATCGAGGTTTCGGTGGTCCGCAAGGTCTGCTGACTGCTGAATATATGATGGATCATATCGCCTACACTTTAGGCAAAGACCCTTTACAAGTACGACTGGCAAATTTATATCAAAACGGACAAAGTACCCATTATGGTCAGCCGATTGAGCATTTTGACTTAGCTACTATTATGCAGACGCTAGCAGACGACAATGAGTATGATAAGCGTCGTCAGCAAATTACAGAAGCCAATAAAAAGGCTGAAGCTGAGGGTAGTGATAAGCGTCTGGGTCTTGCGCTAACGCCTGTGAAGTTCGGTATTTCATTTACCGTGCAGACGTTGAATCAGGCTGGAGCCTTGGTACTTATCTATACTGATGGCACCATTCAGGTCAATCATGGTGGCACTGAGATGGGTCAAGGGCTATATATTAAAATTGCCCAAATCGTTGCTAATGAATTTGATGTTGATTTAGATACCGTAAAAGCGACTGCCACTCGCACGGATAAAGTGCCAAATACCTCGCCAACGGCTGCCTCGTCGGGTACCGATATGAATGGTAAAGCGGCGCAAAATGCTTGTATCACGATTAAAAATCGCTTGGTTGAGTTTGCCGCTGAGCATTTCGAAGTCGCTGCAGAAGATATCAAGTTTGAATGTAATCATGTGCATATAGGCGACAAAGAAGTGCTTACCTTTGCCGATTTTGTTTTATTGGCTTATCAGCATCGTATTAGTCTGTCTTCTACTGGTTACTATAAAACACCCAAGATATTTTATGATCGCTCAAAAGCGTGGGGTCGCCCGTTCTTTTACTTTGCCTTAGGTGCTGCTTGTGCCGAAGTTGAGGTTGATATTTTAACCGGTGAATATAAAGTATTGCGCTGTGATATCTTGCACGATGTTGGGCAGTCGATTAATCCTGCTATCGATATTGGTCAAATCGAAGGTGCTTTTGTACAAGGGATGGGCTGGCTAACAGCTGAAGAATTGATTTGGGATAAAAAAGGTAATTTAGCTTCTAACAGCGCGGCCAATTATAAGATTCCGACAGCGCATGATTTGCCTAAGCAATGGAGCGTCAAACTGTTTGATCGCAAAAACGAAGAGCAGACTATTTATAACTCCAAAGCCGTTGGTGAGCCGCCATTTATGCTAGCAGCCAGTGTTTGGTGTGCGATTAATAATGCAGTGGCAAGTTTAGGTGATTATAAGAAAAATCCAGATTTGACTATGCCTGCCACGCCAGAGGCGGTACTAAAAGCAGTCATGCGTCTCCAAGGTCAAGAATGGGAAATCGCTACTAAAGCAGAAGCGAAAACTGTGCAGAGCTTAACGCCAGATGATGACGATTGTGGTATCGATGATGATCGAGTGTTGCCGCAGCAAGTGCCTCATGGTAAGGATGTAAATCCACCAGAGTCTGAAGGTCAATTATTTGACGAGCAGCCTGAAGCTATAGAAAACCCTAATGTTTCGACGGCTCGTGGACCGGCTCATAGTGAATAAGTCACTTATCACGCCGATGCCACCAACTAAATGGTATGACGGACTTGCGCAGTATCAGCATCAAGGTATTGCGCATGTTTTGGCGACTGTCGTTGCTGTGAATGGCTCGGCACCCCGAGAGCTGCAATCTAAAATGATTGTCACCCTTGATGACCGTTGCGATACCTTGGGCGGCGGTAGCCTCGAACATGACGTGACGATAACAGCGCGGCAACTGCTCAATGGCGAAATTAATGCCACTGACGCTAGAAGCCCGCAACCATTAAAAAAAGGCAAGTCTGAAAAGGCACAAGCCGTACGCCGCGATGCAGTCTATACCAAGCATTATCCATTGGGTGCCAAATTGGCTCAATGTTGCGGTGGTAGTGTTACCGTCATGTTTGAATGCTTTAACGTGATACCGCCTATGTCATTGCTGGTCTTTGGTGGCGGACACGTTGCCGCGGCATTAATGACCATACTTGCTGAGCTACCTTGTCAGGTCGATTGGGTAGATAGCCGTCCTGAAATGTTTCAGCGTTATCTAACGCCAGAGTCTGTCGCGACTGCTCAGCAAGCAGCTTATCAGTTACCGGCACATATTCGCCCACATATTGATGAAGATCCGGTTGATTTTATCCAACCGTTTGTCGCTAATAGTATGAGAAGCGCATCAGTAAATGCTTCAATGAAAAAGGGTACTCAGTATTTTATCCTAGTGATGACTCATGACCACAGCCTCGATTTTGATTTGGTACGTGCCTCGCTTGATGCTTATGTAAAAATTGGCTCTGATAACAGTAGCACATTAACTTCATTACCTTATCTCGGTTGTATCAGTTCAGCCACCAAAGCCAAGCGTTTCAGAGATCGCCTGCTGCAGCGTGACTATAATGAGCAAATCGTCGATAAATTGACCATGCCAATCGGACTTAATACTGGCGGAAAAGAGCCAATGGCAGTCGCTATCTCTATCGCGGCGCAAGTAATGCAGCTTTATAATGATTTATAACTAATATTAATCCTAATTGACCATTTTTGAATTCTCTATTTATCGGTTTGCCCTCAAGACATTAAGAAAGTAAGACATAGTTCTCAGCGTCGTCAGCCATCATACGATATAGGCTGCGTTCAGTAACCTTGTGCTTGTATTTCTATAATTGTATTAGGGTAGACACATAATATGGATGAATTTTTAACCAAAATACTTATCTATTATTGTGAGACTTTCTTATGACCATACATATTTATCAAGCACAATTGCTGCATTATTTAACAGAAGAAAATTTGGCTGACAGAGCCAAGCGTGCCCATTTAGATACGGATGATTCAACCAATTCTAGTTTAACCAATGCTGAGCGTCCTAGCATCACGGTAGTAGAGAAGAACGTCACTTTGCTACCCGTTGTAGCAGGTGTCAAAATTTATCCTGAATATATCGCTAATTGTGCCTTAGTAGTCGACGATGCGACCGGTTGTGTAGTAGATTATGGCAACTGTGCGTCAATTATGGCGCAGTACGGCAACGCCAGTAGCCGAGAAGGCAAAGCGCCAGTACAAATTCATGATTATCAAGATAAGCTTATCATGCCAGGTTTTATCGATACTCATGTGCATTATCCGCAGATAGATATGATTGCTGCCTTTGGTGAGCAATTGCTTGATTGGTTGAATAACTATACCTTTGTAACCGAAGCCAATTTTGGCGATGCAAAGATTGCTGATGATACGGCAAAATTCTTTTTGAATCAGCTGCTTGCTAATGGTACAACCAGCGCTTTGGTGTTCTCCACTAGCCATCCGCAATCAGTAGAATCGTTCTTTAACGAAAGCAGTCGCCTGAATACGCGTATGATTACGGGTAATGTATTGATGGATCAAAATGCCCCTGAACATCTGTGTGTACCAACAGAGCAGGGCATTCGCGATACGCAAAACATCATTGATAAATGGCATGAGCGCGGTCGTCAGCATGTGGCGATTACGCCAAGATTTGCCATTACCTCAACGCCGAAGCAACTACAAATGACTGGTGAGCTATATCGTAGCTATGACAGCGTTTATCTACAAACGCATTTGGCTGAAAATATTGACGAAATCGCCTTTGTACGTGAGCTTTATCCCAATCATAAAGGTTATTTGGACGTTTATCATGATATGGGATTGCTTGGTAGGCATACGACGTTGGCGCATGGCATTCATATATCGACATCAGAGTATGAAGTGTTACGTGATACTGGCACTCAAATAGCCCATTGCCCGACGTCTAACTTATTTTTGGGCAGCGGTCTGTTTGATTTATCTAAGACTCTAAGTTATACCGGCGTTAGTATCGCAACGGATGTGGGCGCAGGGACTAGTCTGTCGATGCTGACTACGCTATCAGAAGCCTATAAAGTTCAGCAATTACAGAGTAATCCGTTATCAGCGCATCAAGGCTTATATCAAATCACCTTGGGCAACGCCCAGTCATTATTGTTAGACGATAAAATCGGTAACTTTATGCCTAATAAAGAAGCAGATTTTGTAGTGATAGATATGGGTGGTACTGATTTAATGGAGCGCCGTATGACACAAACTAAGACGCTTGATGAGCAGTTATTTGTGCTGATGATGTTAGGTGATGATAGAGTCATTGAAGAAACGATTATCGCTGGTGTCAGTCGTTATAAAAAAGCAGTTACTGCGTAGCGGAAAATATTAAAAATATTTTTTGCTTGAGTTAAATGGCTTAAGTTAGGTTACTTAAATAAGAGTCTTTATATGAAAATCAGCGCCTATTTATTAAGATATTTAAATCTTGGTAAATAGGCGCTGATGGTTTTTTAATAATGCTTAATAGCCAATATGCTGTACAAATTAGCTAATAACGATGGCATTACTCCGGATAATTAAGCCATATCCAACCATTCTCTAGCCATTCCATCACTTCATCAGGGTCAATAGCAGCGACATCACTGGCTTGCAAAGGCTCACCATTTGCTAAGCGCACCAAAGTCGCTATGGCTGAATCATCTAAACCATCAATACGCTGACCGTTGGCGTATAGTACGATGCCATCATCCGTCTGACTATATAAAAGACGATTGCTATAATCTGCTTGTAGCGTTGCGCCCTCAGTCAAGGCTTGCATCAGCTCATCGGTATCCAACGTTTCTTCTGGCATCAGCGCATCATATTGACGCTTGCTAACTACCTCGGACACGGCTTGGCAAATAATCATATCACCGCGCTCAGATTGCAGCATTTGTAGCAATTGGCTTTTAATTGCTTCAATACTATCCGCCTTTAATTCCCCTGATGCTTGTATTGTTTGTGGCAATAGCATTGGGATAAATAAGTCGCTATCGTTGGTGGCGATATCGGCGAGGCTATCAATGATTTGCATCAAATTAGGACGACGACAGCCAAACGAGAAAGTTAGACAGTCGTCTTGTGCTACGCCAAAATGTGACAGCTTTGGTGGCACATAAAGTACATCACCGGCTTCTAAAATCTCATCAAAGATAATCTCACCCATATCATCAAACAGTCGTATCGGCTCATCGGCGACAAATTCAGTCTGTTCATCACAAAACTTACCTAACTGCCAGCGTCTAGAGCCAAACCCTTGCGCTAAAAATACATCATAATCATCATAGTGTTTTCCAACTGAGCCGCCTTTTGGCGCATAAGAGACCATAATATCATCGCGTTGCCACTGCGGAATAAAATCAAATGCTTGCCATAGAGCACCAAGCTCCGGCGACCACTGTTCAAGGTTCTGTACTAGCACCGACCATTGCTCAGGCAAATTATCAAAATCTGCCTCAGTCAGCGGGCTTTTTTTAAGTTGCCATTGTGGCTGATTACCTTGCTTGCAAGCAGCTTGCGTCAATAGCCTTGCGGTAGCGTCCTCATCTATTGATAAACCTAAAATATCTTCCGGCTCGAACATACCAATGAGTAGTGGCAGTCCTTGCTTAATGAGTAGTGGCTTTTTTTGCCAATAATCGCTTAAAAACTGTTCAGGAGTAATAGTATCGGGTAAACAAAGTGGTATAGAAGTCATGGATAAATCCGTATGGTTGAATGGGTAGGGTATTAATAATAAGAGAGGCTTTATAGGAAGGTTTTAATAGTTTATGCTTATTGTCTGTCTGATGACTATCACCTACATGATGATTATCGTCAGAGCATCTCATTAATCCTAGGAAATTTATGAAAAAACTGCATTTTATCGTCATTATCGCCAGCATGTTTTTATTACAAGCCTGTGTGCATAAGATTGTTACCGTACCTGTAAAGGTCGCCTACAAAACTACCAAAGGCGTGGTCAAAGGCACTGTTGCGGTTACCAAAGCTATCATACCGGGCGACAGCAGTGATAAGAAAGACAAAGACGATAAAGAATAAAACCTCACCCATCAACTATGTTTTTTCAAAAAATCATAGTGTTTAGAGTAAGGTTTTTATTGAAAAAGATATAAATGAGTGCTCATTTATATCTTTTTTTACATTTTATAACGATGAGTTTGCTGCTAGTTAAATCTTAGCAATCCACTCTTTAATGGTACGTGCTTGCTCAGCTGCATTACCAATATAGGTCGCAGGTGTCATCTCACGTAAGCGCGCTTTATCACTATCGCTAACCGCAGATAATTCATCACTTTCAACGAACGTCAGCATTGCTTCACGAGTCATGGCATTACCACGCGTGAGTGCTTTTAGTTTCTCGTAAGGGTTTTCAACACGGTAGCGACGCATAACCGTTTGAATCGGTTCTGCTAACACTTCTTGCGCACTATCTAAGTCATCATTTAAACGCTGAGCGTTTAATTCAAGTTTACTCACACCCTTTAAACAAGCATCATAGGCAATCATGCTTTGTGCTAAACCAACACCGATATTGCGCAGCACAGTAGAGTCTGACAAATCGCGCTGCATACGTGAAATTGGCAGCTTTTCACCTAGATGAGCAAGCATCGCATTGGCTACACCTAAGTTGCCTTCTGAGTTTTCAAAGTCAATTGGGTTGACTTTATGCGGCATGGTAGAAGAACCGACCTCACCGTCTTTTAGGCGCTGCTTAAAATAGCCTAAGCTAATATATTGCCAAATATCACGGTTAAAATCGATTAAGATAGTATTAAAACGTTTTACTGCATCGAACAGCTCAGCAATATAATCATGCGGCTCAATTTGCGTGGTATAAGGGTTAAAAGTCAGCTCAAGACTTTCATCAATGAAGCGTTCTGCATGGGTCTGCCAATCAACATCAGGATATGAGGCATAGTGAGCGTTATAGTTACCAACCGCGCCATTGATTTTGCCCAATAGCTCGACTTGACCGACTTGTTTGATTTGGCGGGCTAGGCGGTAAGCCACATTAGCCATCTCTTTACCAAGCGTCGTTGGGCTAGCGGTTTGACCATGCGTACGTGACAACATTGGCTGGTCAGCATGAGTAAGCGCCAAATCAACGATGCTATCAGTCACTTCTTGCATTTTGGCAACGACGATTTCGCGGCTGTCTTTGAGCATTAATGCGTATGATAAGTTATTAATATCTTCACTGGTACAAGCAAAATGGATGAATTCTAATGAGTCAATCAAAGCATCCTGACCACGGAACTTGTCCTTGATAAAATACTCAACCGCTTTTACATCATGATTGGTGGTCGCTTCGATATCTTTAATCGCTTGCGCGTCGGCTTCGCTAAAATTATCAACGATAGCATTTAAAAACGCATTGGTATCGGCATCAAATGCAGCCAATTCAACAATGGCACTATTATCAGCCAATGATTGTAACCAACGAATCTCAACGGTCACGCGGGCTTTAATCAGACCAAATTCTGATAGATAAGGACGCAAACTATCAGCTTTGGACGCATAGCGACCATCGATTGGAGATAGGGCGGTTAAAGCAGATAAAGAGGTGGTCATAAATATCCTTTAGCTTAGTCAGTGAGTGTAATTAAATTTAATTTTTAACGTTACAAGAATTGAAGTGGCAAAATAAAACTAATTTAACATTTAGGTAGTAATTGAGACTTATTGCTTTTTGCTCAAATAGAAGTGGCTGTATCAGAAAACGATAATATGAGCATTATAAAAGCGAGTAAAATAACAATATGGATAAGTAAAGCTGCCCATAATAAGAGGTATTTATTTTTAGAGTATTTAGGACTGTTTTTATTGGCGAATGTGAAAAGCTTAAAAACGAGCAATAATAAGATTGAGATCCAAATAGTAGCTACGACGATAACCATCTTTTTTGCTCTTTATATTTATTCTAAAACCCACACGGCGCATCAATAGACGCAATCACCCCGCCGCCCAAGCAGACCTCATCAATATAAAATACGGCTGATTGACCCGGAGTGACCGCACGCTGTGGCTCATCGAATACCACTCGTACCTCAGAGCCATCTTCATTACTAGCAAATACGGTACAAGCTTGGTCGGGCTGGCGATAGCGAGACTTTGCCATACAGCGTAAGCCTTCATTACTAAAGATATCTGCAGGCGGTAGACCATCGACCCAATCGAGCTTATAAGCGTGCAGCTCATTGCTCAGCATCATCGGATGCTCGTGACCTTGACCGACAATTAAACGGTTTTTATCTAAGTTTTTTGCTAAGACAAACCATGGTTCTTCCGGACGGTCTTTGACACCGCCGATACCGATGCCGCCGCGCTGACCCAGGGTGTAATACATCAGCCCATCATGGGTGCCGATAGTGATGCCATCATCAGTGACGATATCGCCTTTTTGTGCCGGCAAGTACTGTTGCAAGAAGTCCTTAAAACGGCGCTCACCGATAAAGCAAATACCGGTAGAGTCCTTTTTATTAGCAGTAATCAGGTCATGTTGTTCAGCAATCTGACGAACCACTGGTTTTTCAAGCTCACCGACTGGAAAAAGAGTCTTGGCAATTTTGTCACCGCCGACTGCATGTAAAAAGTAGCTTTGATCTTTATTGTTATCTAAACCACGCAATAGCTGAGCGACTTCTACGCCATCGCTATTTTTATAATTGATACTGCGGCGGGTATAGTGACCAGTGGCAATATAATCAGCACCAAGCGTTAAAGCATAATCTAAAAACGCTTTAAACTTGATTTCTTTATTACATAAGATATCAGGGTTAGGCGTACGTCCAGCTTTGTATTCCGCTAAGAAATGCTCAAAAACTCGATCCCAATATTCCATGGCAAAGTTAGCGGTATGTAGTTTGATACCGATTTTATCGCACACAGCCTGCGCATCTGCTAAGTCTTCCATCGCTGTACAGTATTCGGTACCGTCATCTTCTTCCCAGTTCTTCATGAACAGACCTTCGACCTTAAAGCCTGCTTGCTGCAGCAAGACGGCAGAGACAGAAGAGTCGACGCCGCCTGACATACCGACGATGACATGCTTTTCGCTAGGATTTTCGATATCGGTAAGTGTTAAAGGACGATGAGCGTTAAAAGAATCTGAAACGGGTAGGCTTGAGGTGTTTGGCATGGCTGACATAGAGCGGCTCAACTATTTATACGTTATCCAAGCTTTATAATGGTACTAATAATTAATGCAAGCACTATGATAATGAGCCTAGCAAGTTAGCAGTACCGATTTATCTTTTGGATTTGGTATTATGATAAAATAAGCGTCATATTATACCAGTTAATTGAAACTGGTGGCGAGCTAAGGCGTCCTACTACCTATAAAACAGCTTTAAAAATTTAGATAGTGGTTTTAATTTATTCTAATCACCAGGAATTTACTTGGAGTGACAATGATAAAAATTGGTCAAGGTATTGATGTACATGCGTTTCATAATAATGGTCAGCAGCAGCAATACGTGGTGCTAGCAGGCGTGCCAATTGAGCATACGCATAGCTTGTTAGCGCACTCTGATGGCGATGTGGTATTGCATGCGCTTGCTGACGCTTTGCTTGGCGCCTTGGCGCTTGGTGATATCGGGCAGCATTTCCCTGATACCGATGCCGCAAACTCTGGTTTAGATTCGCGCGTCCTACTCCGTTATGTGTATGGTAAAGTGTTAGCCGCAGGTTATACTGTGGGCAACGCTGATATTACCGTCATGTGTGAGCGCCCAAAGCTGGCGCCACATAACTTAGCCATGCGTGCCAATATTGCCAGTGATTTACAAACTGACGTCAGCAACATCAGTGTTAAAGCTACCACTACTGAAAAACTTGGCTTTACCGGTCGGCAAGAGGGCATTATGGCCAATGCCATGGTATTATTGGTGCCGAATACGTCTGGCATTTAATTTACAATAGCATGTCAGTGCATCTGATTGCTGCCAGCTATCAAAAGTGCTTGAAATAGGGTTGAGATTGCCCCATTTAGCAGCAACATGCCAAATTTAATTGACATAACTTTTTTTGATAAATAGTTTTAATAAATAGGAGCTTTTATGAGCGAGCAAACCCCAAATACTGCTGCAAATGATGTTGAACAGCTGATTCGTGATCAAATTAAAGACAATAAAGTCATTCTTTATATGAAAGGCACGCCGCAGTTTCCGCAGTGTGGTTTTTCTGCCAAGGCGATTGAAGTTTTGACCCAAATTGGTCGTCCATTTGCGTTTGTTAATATTTTAGAAAACCCAGAAATCCGCGCTACTTTACCAAAAATCGCTAATTGGCCAACTTTTCCGCAGCTGTGGATTGGTGGTGAATTGATGGGTGGATCAGACATTATTTTACAAATGTACCAATCAGGCGAGCTTAAGCCTTTGGTTGAAGAAAACAGCCCAGCTGCTTAATAGCGATTGCACTTTCTATCGCCGTTTATGTCTAGCACTTTGAGTAGTATTCAAGCATTGATATAAAAGTGGTGATCTAAAGGCATTGATATATAATTGAATTATAAAGCTTAAGCACCCAAATCCGAGTAGCCTTATGAAAGGTTGCTCGGATTTTTTATTCTTCAATGTGTATTGGTATATTGCTGGCAAGATTGATTGTTTTTGTCAGTTTTATCCCCATATAAGCCCTAATGCTAACGCTCAATAATTGAATTAATAATAAGAGAGTTCTATGACAAATAAAGTAGAAAACAGCCAAGAAGCACCATTACAAGATGCTGAACAAGCCGCCATTGAAAAACGTCGTGAGTACCTAAAAAGTGAATCGCTACGTATCATTGATATTGCTGCCTGCGAGCCTTATTCAGCGCTTAAATGTATTCATCAGCTAAGTGTGGCGGGCGGTGCAACCGAAGCAACTTACGTGGCGATTGAACAGCGTATTGTTGCCGATCAAGATGCTGCAGGTGCTTATCATTTGGCGCTATTGGCGCAAAATACGCCGGACTTGCCGATTGACGCGCGTCAGCTTATTGAGATGGTGGTCAAAAAAGGCGATAACACTCAGCGTTTGGCATTACTAAAAAACTTGCCACTGCCACCTGTTGAGATGATTAAACAGCTTATATTGGCGAGTGATGATGGCGATGCAATTGGGCAGATGAATGCCTATTTGCAGATTAATCCAGAAGGTTATGGTAGCCAACATATGCTGGCGAGTGGGCAGGCGGATCGTATTGTACCGCTAAGCCCTGGTAAATAAATGCTAGTAAATAAGTTATCGTAAGACCTTTTTATCAAGGTCGCTTGTTAAGCTATCGATATTTATCAAAATACCTTGCGAGTTAATCTCAATAGTTTTTCGTATAACGTTTTTTAAATGGCAAAAAATTGTTATAATTAACGGTTATCTAATCTATCTTTAGCGGCTTGTCTGAGTCGTTATCTCTTTTTAAATTCGACTGACGTTTATTTGCCGGCAGCCAAGCTTTTTTATACATACTATTCGATATCGTTTATGGCTAAAGGCAACGTTAAGAGTCAAGTGAGGCATTACATGCAATACCCAAAAAATTACGACGTGGTAGTGATCGGTGGCGGTCATGCTGGCACCGAAGCTGCTTTGGCGGCCGCACGTATGGGGGCGCAAACCTTACTGTTGACGCATAATATCGAGACGCTAGGGCAGATGAGCTGTAACCCTGCAATTGGTGGTATTGGTAAATCGCATTTGGTGCGTGAGATTGATGCGCTTGGCGGCGCAATGGCATTGGCAACAGATAAATCTGGCATTCAGTTTCGTGTACTGAACAGTCGCAAAGGTGCCGCTGTGCGTGCTACGCGTGCGCAAGCAGATCGTATTCTTTATAAAGCCGCTATTCGTCATACGCTTGAGAATCAGCCAAATCTTGATATCTTTCAGCAAGCTGCTGATGATATTGTAGTCGAAAATGGTCGTGCAACAGCAGTTGTGACCGCGACTGGTATTGTTTTTAACACTCAAACTGTGGTACTGACCTCAGGTACTTTTTTAGGCGGTGTTATTCATATTGGTCTTGAGAACTCAAAAGGCGGGCGCGCAGGGGATCAGCCTTCTATCAAGCTTGCTGATCGTTTACGTGAGCTCAAACTACCTGTTGGTCGTCTAAAGACAGGTACGCCAGCCCGTATTGATGCGCGTAGTGTTGATTTTAGTGTGATGACAGTGCAACCGGGCGATACGCCGCTACCGGTCATGAGTTATATGGGTGATGTGTCCATGCATCCTGAGCAGGTCAATTGCTATATCACCCATACCAATGCCCGCACTCATGACATTATCCGTGAAAACTTAGATCGCTCGCCGATGTTCTCTGGCAAAATCGAAGGGGTAGGTCCACGTTATTGTCCGTCTATTGAAGATAAAATCCACCGCTTCGCAGACAAAGACAGTCATCAAATCTTTATTGAGCCAGAAGGCTTAACCACCCATGAGCTATATCCAAATGGTATCTCAACCAGTTTGCCGTTTGATGTGCAGTTAGAATTTATCCATAGCATGAAAGGCTTAGAGAATGCGCATATTACCCGTCCCGGTTATGCGATTGAGTATGATTATTTTGACCCGCAAAATCTAAAGCCAACGCTTGAAACCAAATCTATTGAGCGCTTGTACTTTGCCGGTCAAATCAATGGTACAACGGGTTACGAAGAAGCAGGTGTGCAAGGTTTGTTAGCCGGTACCAATGCGGCACTAGTCACCTGTGAAAACAGTGAGTTTGATGTCTGGACACCGCGCCGTGATGAAGCCTATCTTGGTGTGCTTGTCGATGACTTGATTACTCATGGCACCACTGAACCATATCGTATGTTTACCAGTCGCGCCGAATATCGCTTACTGTTGCGTGAAGATAATGCTGATCAGCGCTTAACGGAAACCGGTCGCAAGCTTGGCTTGGTTGATGATGTGCGCTGGCAAGCTTATCAAGAAAAAATGGAAGCGATAGCCACAGAAACCTCACGTCTTAAAGATATTTGGGCAACACCTATCAATGAGTTAGGGGCGAAAGTTACAGCGCAAACAGGAGAAGTGCTTTCTAAAGAATCAACTGCTTATGATTTGCTTAAACGTCCGCAAATTCACTTTAATGATATTGCTGAGATTACAGGCTCAGAAGTCGATAGCCAAGTTGGAGAACAAATAGAGATATCGGTTAAATATGCCGGCTATATCGACCGTCAGCAAGAAGATATCGATCAGATGAAGCGTTTGGAGAACACCGCACTACCAATGGATTTTGATTATAGTGTGGTATCTGGATTGTCCAATGAGATTGTGCAAAAATTGACGCAAATTCGTCCGGCAACTTTGGCGCAAGCTGGGCGTGTTAGCGGCGTCACACCTGCGGCTATTCAGCTGCTCGCAATGACAGTCAAAAAACAGAAAAAAGTACAAGCAGCACTGAATGCTTCGTAGCAATAGTTTGAAAGATAAAAGTGTGAAGGTAATATAATAATATTTCGAAAAATATTAGCTCAAAGCTTCAAATGCTTAGGCACAAAAAAACCCATAATGAGAAATCGTTATGGGTTTTTTTATTGCCAAAACATTACCGTTATCTAAAGAAAGCCGTCTACCGGCTTGTCTTATTTACTGTTTTGTCTCTATACTAATGTCACAAACCAGCTTACCTGTTATTCATTACTTTATCCTGCTGTTGTCCATAATATGATGGGCTTATCACCGAATTGAGCCTGTTTATGATTGCTGCTATTGTCTTTGCTATAACCATTGTCTTGCCAAACCTTGCCTTAATGGGCTTGGGGTTTTTTATGAAAAGACGCGGCGAGGCGAGTCAGCTATTTATCGATCAAGCGTCTAATTTTGTTTTTAATTATTGTTTGCCATGTTTATTATTTTTTAGCGTGGTCGATAGTGATGTCGATTATGCCAAGCAAGTGCTATTGATAGCTGCGGGCATTATTGTTACCTTTATTTTATATATTGGTTCTGAGCTGTATGCCAGTCGATTTATCAGCGACCCTGCTAACCAAGGGGTTTTTGTACAAGGTGTGTTCCGCAGCAATATGGCGATTATTGGTCTAGCAACCGTTGCCAACGCTTATGGAGAAATAGGTTTAAGTATCGGCGCAGTATATATGGGCATTGTTACCATATTGTTTAATATTTTAGCGGTGATTACCCTTAGCCGTGTATCTAAAAGTCCAAGTGATAATTGGATAAATCGCACTATTTTAATTGTCAAAAAATTGGCTACTAATCCACTGATGATTGCCTTAGTGGCTGCTTTTACCTATAAGGCGCTATCGTTACCGCCAATAACGGGCGTTTTTCATATTACTGGTGATTTGCTTGCAGCAGTTGCCTTACCATTAGCGCTAATTTGCGCAGGTGCCAGTCTTGATTTGAAGTCTATGCTCAGCCCTTCAGGGATATCAATGCAGGCAAGTATAGGTCGCATCGTTATTGCGCCGCTGATAGCAATCGCGGTAGGGCTTGGTTTTGGACTGACCGGTATGCACATGGGTGTGCTGTTTTTAATGGCAGCAGCACCGACAGCAGCAGCAAGCTATGTCATGGCAAAAGCGATGGGTGGTAATGATGTATTAGCGGCCAATATTTTAGGGTTTACTACGGTGGTAGGAATGTTTGGTATGGCTATCGGCGCCGCCATATTGCGCGCCATGGGTTTGATTTAACAACCCTTATAAATAAATGGAATCACTATCATGAAATGGTTAAATAAACAGACGGTTAGCGAGCATTTAACGATGCAAGCAACGATTGATACGATTGAGGCATTGCTGCACTTACAAGCAGCGCATCCAAATTGGGTCAAAGCGCCTGAACGTTTAGTTATTGAGACGTTTACTGAAGATGATAAAAACAGTACAGGCTCTCATTTATCGATGCCATCGACGATTTATGATGGTAAAAGGGAGTTTTCTGCAGTCAAGTTAGTGACTATTTGTCCCGATAATCCAAGCCGTAATTTGCCAACCACCACTGCGATTATTACCGTGTCTGATAATGCCAATGGTGAGATTTTAGCAGTAATGGATGGGGTCTATATTACCCAAGTGCGCACGGCAGCATTATCAGGAGTTGCCACCAAATATATGGCAAAAGCAGACTGTCAAAGCGCTGCTGTCGTTGGTTGTGGTGGTATGGCCTACGAGCAGCTAAATGCGGTACTCACGGTACGCCCTGATATCCAAATAGTTCGATTATGGAATAGAAACATTAATGGCGCAGAGGCATTCAAAACACGCTTTGCTAAAGAGTATGCACAATGGAATGTTGAGCTGATTGTTTGCGAGGAGTTAAGTGCTGCTATCAAGGATGCTGATATTATCAACGTAGCAACGCGTGCTGAGAGCGGGTTATTTAATAAAGCTCAGATAAAGCCTGATGCTCATATCAATGCAGTCGGTGCTTATCAACCTTCTATGAAAGAGATTAGTAATGATATAATTGCAAGCAGTAAGCTAGTTGTGGTCGATGATTTGCTAGGCAGTCGTCATGAAGCTGGTGATTTAATCCAAGCGCATGACGCAAAAGACTGTGCGTGGACATGGGACGCTCTCAGTGGCGACTTACAATCTTTGGTGACAGGTGAATTAAAAGAAAAAACGAGCTCTGAATCTGACAAAGGTATTACGTTATTTAAATCAGTCGGTGCCGCAAGCTTTGATGCTGCAGTGGCAATATATATGATGCAATTGGCTCAGAAGAAAAATCTTGGTACTGTTCTGTTTTAAATGATGCTCTATCATAGGTGTTTTTTATATTAGGTACTGGGATATCTTAAAGGTTGCACTTTCCTAAGTTCTTAACATGTGCTAATAACAAAAATCAGTCGTACTGATTACAATTATCAAAAATAAATATAAAAAGCCTCCTATTCATATATGAATAGGAGGCTTTTACGATTATATATTGGCTAACGGCGGTTATTACGTTTCTCTTCGCGACGTTTTTTCCCGCGAGGACTAATATTATAAGTAAAATAACCAGCAACAATCATGACTGCGATAAAAGCCAAAATATATAAAAATATTGATGATTCAATAGCAGCAGAGGGTTCCATAACCGTAATCCCATCAGATTTATCTGATAATTATGCGAGTGCTACGCTCTATTGTAAAGTAAATAAGTGTAGCTCCGAAACTAGCTCAAGTGAGCGCAGACGTGCCGCTTGGTCATAAATATTTGCCGTCACAATCAGCTCGTCTGGTTGATAAGTAGCAAGGAACGCCTCAAGCTTTGGTTTGACCGTTTCAACGGAACCGATAAACGACACTGATAAAGCGCTATCTACCATCATTTTCTCAGCAGGGCTCCAAATGCTATCCATATCATGAGTAGGCTTGGGCATTTGACCCGTTTCACCACGGCGCAAACGTACAAAGCTCTGCTGTGCTGAAGTAAAGTGATATTGTGCCGTCGCTTCATCGTCCGCCAGCAATAAATTTGCAGCTAACATCACATAAGGCTTGTCTAAATAAGCCGATGGCTTAAATTGCTCACGATAAGCGGTAATCGCTTGCCCAAGCATTTGCGGGGCAAAGTGTGAGGCAAATACATATGGTAGCCCAAAATGTGCGGCTAACGTCGCACCAAAGAGTGATGAACCCAGTATCCAAATAGGAATATTCGATTTTGCACCTGGGAATGCTTGTACAGGGCTATCGTCTGTGCCATTGCCCAAGAAATACATCAACTCTTGGACATCTTGTGGAAAGCGATCAGCGTCTTGCATCTGTCGACGTAATGCCTGAAAGGTAGCACCATCTGTACCGGGCGCACGTCCCAATCCTAAGTCTACACGGTCGCCATATAAGGCCTGCAAAGTACCAAACTGCTCTGCAATGATAAGTGGTGCATGGTTTGGTAACATCACGCCGCCTGCACCAATACGTATGTGCTTGGTCTGAGCGCCAATATGCGACAGTAATACCGAGGTCGCTGCACTCGCGATACCTGGCATATTGTGATGCTCTGCCATCCAATAGCGGTTTAAGCCACCTTTTTCTGCTTTTTGTGCTATCTCAACGGTTTGGGCAATACCTTCAGCAATGGTCTTGCCAGTAGGAACGGGGGCTAAGTCTAAGAAAGATAAAGGAATGGAGTTACTCATAAATCACCTATTTTTAAATACCATATGGTTAATGGTAGTATTATTTATTATAGAATCATGTGGTTATAATATTCAGCAGATATTTTTATTTTAAAATCAGTCTTGTTCTTAGAAGCTTTGTTGCAATCTACTAATAACGAAACAGGTGCTGAATGATTCACATCTTCTATAATGGGGCAAATCAACGAGATAAAAAGGTCTTATCACTACCGATAACAAATCTCACCATTTAATCATGTTTTAATACCTTAAAAGTATTGAGGTGCAGCACATTTTTTGACAGAGGGTAATGACTGCAAGTATAGTGGTAACCATTCAAATCAATTACTTGATGGCTTTTTTTGAATAACCTATTAGAGGTTAGATTTTTAAAAATTATAATGATTCACTGTAATTAAGGTAGCTATATGATTATTTCAGCAAGAAACCAGCTTAAAGGTACGGTAAAAGAGATTAAAACGGGACCTGTGTCTACAGAAGTAGTGATAGACGTAAATGGTGCAGAGGTTGTTTCTAGTATTACGACAGGATCTGCCGAGAGCTTAAACCTTAGTATCGGAGATGAAGTCGTTGCTATCATCAAAGCTAGCAGTATCATGGTTGGTAAAGAATAGCTCAATAGCTCAATAGCTCAATAGCTCAATAGCTCAATAGCTTATTATTATCTAAAAATAGCTGTAAAAAAGCACTCAAGACTTTAATCTTGAGTGCTTTTTTACATTAGGTGCTAAATTTTATGCTAAGTTTGAAACTTAAAGGTTATGCGCTCTATTGACTAAACTAGATATTTTACTGATAGCACGTAAATTTAAGAGGTAGTGATATGTCTCGTACACTTTGTATTTTGACGATACTCACGGTGTGTACATGTTTCTCTTCTTTGACACCTGAGCAGCTTGAATTCAATCAGATTAGTCGTATAAGAAATTCTGACATCGCTATTCAGCGTTTTGCTGAGCTGGCAGAAAAGTCAATGACATACTCAGATATATTGCTTGAGTTGGCTGCGCGCAGCACGAATAATCGGATTTATTTGCTAAATAGTCAGCAGAAATATGCCGAATCAAGCGAAGTGGCAAAAGCTGCCATAGTTCGCTTCGAGCAGCATACTGACCCACATTTAAGAACAGTCGTTGCAGGCTTATTGCTCAATCAAAGCTCCGCCATGAAAAACCTTGGAAAAACTGCAGCGCATCTGCAGCTCCTTGAGCGTGTAATAAGCGAATATCAAGATGATAAGAATGCAGCCACACAAAAACTGGTCGCTTTGGCACTGCTGGATAAAGTAGATGCACACGTGCTAGCTAAAGATGACGTACAGGCTCGAAAGGTTTTTGAGATGTTTGATGAGCGCTATATGCAATCGGGTCTGTACCAAAGCTTTGATCCTAAAGGCTTGTCAACCACATGTTATGTTGAAGACCCGTGCCCGCCATATGCGGCTGGCGAGCACTTGCTTAATCCTAAGTTTTTCGAAGATAGGGCAAAGTGGTATCGCAAGCAGTTCAATAGTAGGTCATCTAAAATAATAAAACCTTTGATACTCAATAAGAGCGCAAAGAAAAACTAAATGAGTGAGTCAATTCATCTGACTTCAACTTACACTTGGGATCATTTAAAGTCAAAATCGAGATGATAAGTGGGTTATAGCCCTAGACGGCAATAAACTATAACCAATCTATTCTCCAGAATTTTATAAAAATGGCTATAAGGATTGGCGATAGTGATATGCGTAACAAGACTACTGACTAAATTGCTTTTGGCATAGCTCCATAAAGGCACGTCCATATTGACGAATCTCCGCATCATCACGTACCGCCATCCAACTGGTAAAACGCCCGAAATGGTCAACTGGTATCGCCGTTAAGTTCTGATAATGACTTGGCTCAAACGCCATTTCTGCAATAATACCAATCCCCAAACCTAAGCCTACATAGGTGCTAATCACATCGGCATCAAGTGCGGCGAGTACAATATCTGGCTCAAGGCCTGCGTCACTAAAGGTCTTGTCAATCGCGCCGCGTCCGGTAAAACCGCCGTGATAAGTCACAATCGGATAACTGGCAAGGGTAGGCAAGTCAATAGAAGTCAAGCCGGCAAGTTCATGGTCGCTTGGCACAATAACGCGATGCGTCCAATCATAATAGCGATAACAACGTAGATAGTTATTATGCAATAAAGACTCAGTGGCAATGCCAATATCAGCTTGTCCACGTATCACCATCTGAGCGATGGTTTCGGGATCGGCTTGCTGTAGAATTAGATTAACCTTAGGAAAAAGCTCTTTAAACGCTTTCACTACCTCTGGCAGGACATAACGCGCTTGTGTGTGAGTCGTTGCAATCGTCAGTGTGCCAATATTGGGATTATTGAAATCTAAGCTTAAGTTTTCAATGGTGCGAATCTCGGCAAAAATAGATTCGATATGCGGCATGAGCGCAGTGCCCATTGTAGTAAGTCCGGTTAATCGTTTGCCTTGACGCACGAACACTTCGGTTTTAAGCTGATTTTCAAGCGCCGCGATA
Organism: Psychrobacter glacincola; assembly: GCF_965118485.1. Taxonomy (GTDB): domain Bacteria; phylum Pseudomonadota; class Gammaproteobacteria; order Pseudomonadales; family Moraxellaceae; genus Psychrobacter; species Psychrobacter glacincola_D. The sequence continues at coordinate 92,312 of NZ_CBCPJH010000011.1, forward strand.
TGCTTTGATAGACTTGATTGGCTGGTGTGCAATACTGTGGCTGCCTGACTTAAATTATAGCCATTAATTACGGTATGCCACACTGTCTCCAACTGCTTGAGTTGAATTTGTAAATGTCGTTGATTGACTACTACGTCGATTGCCATAAATTAATTCCATTATATAAAGCGTCAGTCGTCTTTATAAAAGCTAAAGCCCAAAAAATATAACAAGAACATAGTGTAGATTATAGTTATTATTCTTGTATATAATAAATAGGTATCTATTTATACATATATGGAATATAAAAAGGTTGTTCATCTGCCTCTTATACAGAGGTTTGATGGGAAGTTTTATAAATAGCAGAGGGTGGTTTATAGTCGAGAAAGGTTAAGATACATTGAATTAACAAGGCAGGCTATAGAGTGTAGCCGAGAAGCTCAATCAAGCAGTTAATGCAAAAACACCTAGTCAAGATAGACGTTCTCAAGTACCATTATTCACTTTTGCAGCAAATGTCATTTTCTTTGTACAGAGCTAGGCAATTTTTTGTCCTTTTTTATCCTGATAGTAGCAATAGAAGACTGCCAGTAGATAATATTTTTGGATAAAAGATAGCGCGCTGTCGTATTTTTGTCTAAATTTTCGGTGATTTTCTATGTCTGCTGTCCAACCTATTTCGCCTAATCCTCCAGTCGTCAAAAAACCATGGGGTGAGGCGGCTAAAGCTTATCTTGACCGCCGCGCGATGATCATGCTGTTCTTGGGCTTTTTCGCTGGCATTCCTATTATGCTCATTTTCTCCAGTCTGTCATTGTGGCTACGTGAAGCAGGGATTGATCGTGGCGTCGTGACGATGTTTAGTTGGGCAGCGCTTGGCTATTCGTTTAAGTTTATTTGGGCGCCTTTGGTCGATGCGGTGCCCTTGCCGATATTGACCAAACTGCTGGGTCGTCGGCGTGCTTGGATATTGGTCGCACAGCTATTAATCATTCTGGCGATTTGTATCATGGCAAGTGTCAACCCGATTACTGAGGATAGTCTCACGCTGATGGCAGTTGGTGCGGTACTGCTCGGATTCTCATCAGCGACGCAAGATATCGTGGTTGATGCGTATCGTATTGAGCTGGCACCACCTAGCCTCCAAGCAGTATTGTCTGCCATGTATGTCGCAGGCTACCGTATAGGCATGATTGTCGCGGGAGCTGGGGCATTGTATTTGGCTGATTATTTTGGCTCTACCGAATCCTTGTATAGCTATGAAGCGTGGCGTAACACCTATTGGGTCATGGCAGCAGTCATGGGAGCGGGCGTTGTAACCACCTTGATTATTCATGAGCCTGCTACTAGTCAGGTGCTCACTACCAATACACCAGACGGCGATCAGCTTCAGATGCCTCGCAAAACATCAGACTACGCGCGTTTATTTTTAGTATTTGTCTTATCTGTTTCTGGTTTTGTCTGGGCATTTATTACCGCTGGTGCGCTACTGCCCGAAACTGACAGTGCAGTGCTGGGATTCTTGTTAGAGGTAGTACACCTAGCATTAAGCTTAGCCGCTGCTGTGATCATTGGTTATGGTTTAGTAAAAGCGGGTGTGGTAAAAAAACAAATGGCCATGCAGATGTGGGTTGAGCCTATTGCTGATTTCTTCCGTCGTTATGGTAAAAAAGCATTGCTATTGCTGGCATTAGTTGGTCTCTACCGTGTCTCTGACATTGTCGCTGGAGTAATCTCCAATGTTTTCTACTTAGATATGGGTTTTACTAAGATTGAGATTGCCAATGCGGTGAAGTTATTCGGGGTCATTATGGCCATTGCCGGTGGCTTTTTAGGTGGATTATTAGCACAAAGAATGCGCATCATGCGTGCCATGATGGTTGGGGCGATCCTCGCCTGCGTGACCAATCTACTATTTGTTCTATTGACCTATCATCCAGGTAGTTTGCCTTATATGTATTTGGCAGTGAGTCTTGATAATTTGGCCGCTGGTCTTGCCAGTGCTGTATTCATTGCCTTTTTGTCAGCATTGACCTCCATTCGTTTCACCGCTGTACAGTATGCGATTTTTTCTTCATTGATGACTTTATTACCCAAGGTCTTAGGTGGTTATTCCGGCACTATCGTTGATAATACTAACTATCAATTCTTCTTTATCTTCACCTTTTTAATTGGTATTCCTATTTTAGCGCTTATTTATTATGTTGATAAGTATATTGTCATTGGTGATAACGATGATATCTATAGTGATGACGATAATAATAGTGGAGATAGCAAAGGTATTGAATTAGTCAAAGCCAACCCTAACTTATCAAATACCAATGAGCCACCACGCGCTTCTGAATAGAATGGAGAGTACAAAGGATAAAATGCATATAACTATTAAGAATCGTTTATGACAGCGCCTAAAGCAGCAGATATGACAGTAGAGCAAATAAAACAGCAAGCAATGCAAACTGCTAAAGATTTAGCGGTTCCAGTATTTTGGATAACAGATTGGCTCTTGTTTGTCATTGATAAGCCAGCGCTGTTTTTAATGATGGATAAAGATTATCAGCTGAGTGCTACAGAGCTTGCACAATTCAATGCTGGCGTGACCAAAATGCAGCAGGGCATACCGTTGGCTTATTTAACGAACAAACAGGAATTCTGGTCGCTTGATTTTAAAGTGAATGAGCATACGCTTATACCGAGACCGGATACTGAAGTCTTAGTTGAACAAGTACTGCATTGGATAAATACTGCTGATAAAGAGCTTGTGCCTAATGCTGATACTAGCAATAAGCGTCTGCTTGATTTGGGCACGGGTTCTGGTTGTATTGCTATTAGTCTTGCCCATGAGTTAAAGCTGGCTCGTAAATTGAAACAAGTAAGCTGGCAAGTCGTTGCTGTTGATCTATCAACAGAGGCTTTAAAGGTGGCTCAGCATAATGCTGTCAGTAATGGGGTAGATGTTGAATTTGTCTATAGTACTTGGTATGAGGCGCTGTCTACTCAAGATGAACAACTATTTGATGTGATTGTCTCTAACCCGCCTTATATTGATGAAGCAGATGAGCATTTGGCTGGTTTGTTAGCAGAGCCAATTAGTGCTTTAAGTGCGTCCAATCAGGGCTTAGCTGATATTGAGCACATTATTAAATATGCACCAAAATATTTGCAAGAAGGCGGACTACTGGCGATTGAGCACGGCTTTGATCAAGGGTTAGTAGTACATCAATTGTTTATTGATAATAACTTTGCTGATGTACAAACGATTAAAGATTTTGGTGGCAACGATAGAGTAACGCTTGGACAGTTTATTAAATATGCGCTTTAATCTTAAGTAATGGTCGTAAATATGAGTGAGCTTGTAGAAACAGAGATGTTATTAGACGATGAGCTACTGCGTTATGCGCGGCAGATATTATTAGATGGTTGGGATATTGATGCCCAATTAAGACTAAAATCATCGCGTATCATCATGATAGGTGCAGGCGGTCTTGGCTGTCCGGCTTCTGAAACCTTAGTGCGTGCGGGACTTGGGTACGTTCATCTGATTGATGATGATGTAATTGAAGCCAGTAATTTACAGCGGCAAACGCTATTTTTACCTGAAGACATCGGTAAGCCTAAGGCACTGACAGCTGCTAAGATGCTAGAGCGTATCAATCCTTTGATAACTGCTCGCGGTACAGTGGCGCGTCTGAGTGAAGACAATGCTTATGAGTTATTTGATATGGTATCTAGTAAGCCAGATTTGCTATTAGACTGCACAGATAATTTTGCGACTCGCGATATCATTAATCGTATTAGTGTGCGTTATCAGATTCCGTTATTATCGGCATCAGCTATTGCCATGCAAGGGCAGTTGGCACTGTATGAGCCACATTTAGATACCGGCTGCTATCACTGCGTATTTGGTTCGGTGGTATTAGATGCCGTAGCTGATGAGCGTACTTGTGCCAATTCAGGAGTGCTTGCTAGTACCACAGCTATAATGGGTAATTTGCAAGCTAATGCTGCTCTACAATATTTAGGTTTAACTAAAAACCCACTAAAGAATAAGCTGTTAATATGGGATGGTAGTCAGATGCAGCAACGATTGATGGGCTATCGAAAAGACGTAGAGTGTCCTATTTGCAATCATATTTGTTAATTTTGATCGCTTGTCTTTTGATCGCTATCATCACCCATCCTCAAACATCCTTTATATAAGCACAGTTGTTTTTATGAAAATACATCGTCCGCATTTATTAAAGCATACCTTTAATGTCGTTAATCGTGTTCGTCAAACGGCAAGTGTCGCCGGTTTATCAGCGCTTAGAGTGGCAAAAGGTGAAAAACCTGATGCGATGCTGCTTAAAGAAACCTTTGAGCAGTTGGGTACTACCTATATCAAAATAGGACAGTTTATTGCTAGTACACCGTCATTATTTCCGCGCGAATATGTACAAGCCTTTCAAAGTTGCTTGGATCAAACGACGCCACTGTCTTATGCTTATATCGAGCAGGTTTTAAAAGAAGAGTTGGCCGTTGATGGACTGACCCTTGAAGATACGTTTGCGCATATTGACTCAAAACCATTGGCATCTGCGTCTATCGCACAAGTCCATGCCGCACGCTTGCATAATGGGGATGAGGTCGTATTAAAGGTGCAAAAACCTGGCGTTGAGACCATCATGCAAACGGATTTAGGCGTATTGCATGGCGTGACAAAACTGGTTGAGCTGCTGATGCCATCGATGAAATTTGCCAGTATTGCACCAATTATCGATGAGATTCGTCTGCGGATGCTTGCAGAGACAGATTTTATTGCTGAAGCGCAAAATATTCGTGATTTTCAGCAGTTTTTGGCAGTATCGGGCAACACGCGCGTCGTTGCACCAACTGTATACGAAGCGCTGACTACCAAGCGTGTGCTGACCATGAGCCGCTTATATGGCGTTTCTATGGTAGATGAGTCTCTGATGCGTCAATACTGTGCTGACCCTGCACAAGTAATGGCTGATACGCTAAATACGTGGTTTGCAAGCCTGATGCTTTGTAATAGCTTCCACGCGGATTTGCATGCAGGTAATCTTATGCTGCTAACTGATGGACGTATTGGGTTTTTAGATTTTGGTATCGTCGGTAAATTAAAAGCTGAAAGCTGGCGTGCCTGCATGGGCATGATGCAAGCGATGCAAGATAATGATTATTATGCGATGGCGCGTAATATGGTCGATATGGAAATGACTCATGACGACAATCAGGTCGATGTCGTGGCATTGGGTGATGACTTGCAGCGTATGATGAAGTCCATCATGGCAGAGGATAGAGCCTTTACCAGTGGTGTGCCTTTTAATACCAAAGAGCAAGCTGATGAACTCAATAAAATGATGCTTGAAATTGTTGACGTTGGTAAGCGTCATGGTATTCATTTTCCACGTGATTTTGCTTTATTGACCAAGCAGATGCTATATTTTGATCGTTTTATGCGCACGCTTGCCCCTGATATGGATATGTTTAGTGATCAGCGCGTGCAGATGCTGGGACACGCTGAAACGGTTTAGTAATAAAACATACAGATATAAATAGCTTTTAATTCTAGATGCTTTTTAGTAGGTAACATAAGATTAAGCAACTGAGTCAGTACAGTATGTAATGCGTAGTTCGTACTGTAAATAATCACCTGCTTATCATTGCTTTTAACTGTTTTAACACAAAGGATTGTGTGCTTACTGCCACAAAATGGCTCTGTCATGATGACTGCTCTCAAAAGCCGTGCTGCTATGAGTATCACCAATGAAACGGCGATTGCGTTGATTGGTATGTACTGTATGGCAGTAGTGATGGGGTTTGGGCGCTTTTTATTTACAGCAACCCTGCCTGATATTATGACCCAATTGCCGCTATCGACGACCATAGCTGGCTGGCTGGCTTCCATCAATTATATTGGTTACTTTATCGGTGCTTTCATTTCGATGTTTGTGCCGCAGCGTTTGACATGGCGTATGCTTATCTTATGGACGACCGTCAGTGTCATCACTACGACGCTGTTAGTCGTGCCAAATATGTCATTAAATCTATGGTATGTCATTCGGCTAGTGTCAGGTATCGCAAGCGGTGTAGCGATGATTTTAAGCTCATCGTTAGTTATTCAAAGCTTCAATCATGAGCGCCGCTCGGTGCTCTCAGCGGTACATTATGGGGGTATTGGCGTTGGTATCAGCGCCTCTGCCATATTAACATGGTGGTTATTGTCTATTGGCTATCATTTTGAGATGATATGGCTGAATGCTGGTCTGATAAGCTTACCTCTCTTGTGGCTGCTATATGCCATCCGTCCGACAGATTCTATTACCTCACAGCCTCATAATCATCAGACATCTTCAATTCGCCAAACCTATATCAATTTTAAACGCTCTTTATATGAGGCAGCTGCAGGTCATAGCAAGCCTATCGCTTTGCTACTAGCTAGCTATATGCTAGCAGGGTTTGGCTATATTACCTCGGCAACCTTTCTGCCAGTTATGGCAGCCCAACGTTTGACAACACAAGCCTATGCCGGATTGTCTATTTGGTTGGTGGTGGGTATTTTTGCCATGCTCTCAAATCCGATATGGGGCGCACTTGCCAAGCGTATTGGTGAGATCAAAACCTTAATGGGTTTAACCTTATTGCAAGCGCTTGGCATGTATTTGCCAATAGGGATTGATGGGGCTATTGGCTTATATGCTAATGCTATGATTTTGGGATTAACTTTCGTCGGTATGGTTTCTATGACGCTTACCTTAATGAAGAATATTAATCCGATTTACTCTAATCTGTTAATGGGACTGGCAACATTGGCATATGCGTTAGGGCAATTTGTAGGTCCATTAGTGACGGTAGCACTGGCGGGGGAAAATGATAATTTTAATGCAGGGTTATTGGTAGCCGCTGTGGGACTGCTGATAGGATTGGCTTTAGTATTCTTTTTTTGGCGTCAATCAACTCTACTAACAAGAGCAAGCGTTTAAGTGGATAAACCCATACCAGTCCTGCTATATCGTTTTTATACTGCACTTACAGCATGCCGCGATTAAACACTTCGCGCAGCTCAAAACTGGTATGTACTTGTGCCACGCCCTCGATACGATTTAACCTGTGTAATAAAAATTCCTCATAATGTGCCATATCGCGTACGCGCACTTTAATAAGGTAGTCTTCGGTGCGACCGGTGACAATACTACAGCTAATCACCTCATCAAAACTTTGGATTTTATCTTCGAACTGCTCAAAACGATCGGCGGTATGACGATCCATGCTAATGGCGATGAATACAGCTAAAGGATAACCGAGTTTTTGGGCATCGGTTTGGGTATGATAACCTGTGATAACGCCACTATCTTCTAAGCGCTTGAGTCTACGCGCACATGGTGTTGCCGATAGATTGACCCGCTCAGCAAGCTCAGTAATGCTTATACGGGCATCGGTCTGCAATAAGCGCAATAGGCGTCTATCGGTATCATCAATATCTGCGGCTAATAGAGTTCTAGAGTGAGTATGTTGCATAGGAAGTTATAATATTAGGGAATTACACTAATTATAATCATTAAATTATATTATTTCACTAATTTTGTTTAAATATACTCGTTATAAAGCGGATATACACTTCACAAACTTTGTTATTATAATGGCATAAATTCGTATTATCTCGTATGATAAAGTAGGATTTTGGCATTGATTGCCTCATTAAAAATATAACCCTCATGCCATCTAAGGATTGATTATGTCTGACCAAACAACACGCCCTGTAGCATCTGCTGCAAAGATTACACCAAAAAATGCCGCTTTCGATTTCCGTAAATATCGTCCTTTTGCATTTGCGCCACTGTTACCAGATCGCACATGGCCGAGCAAAACGCTTGAGAAATCACCGATATGGGCAAGTGTGGATCTGCGTGATGGCAATCAAGCGCTGATTGATCCGATGACCATTGAGCAAAAAATGCGCTTTTTTGAGACCTTGGTTGGTGTGGGTTTTAAAGAGATTGAAATTGGTTTTCCATCAGCGGCGCAAGTCGAATTTGATTTTGCTCGCAAATTAATTGAAGAAAGTCATGTCCCAGCTGATGTGACTTTGCAAGTGTTGGTACAGGCGCGTGAGCATTTGATTGCACGTACTTTTGAATCTTTAAAAGGTGCTAAACGTGCTATCGTTCACGTTTATAACTCAACATGTCGTATCCAGCGCGAAAAAGTATACGGTAAAGATAAAGCTGAAATCAAAGAAATTGCGATTACTGGCGCAAAATTATTGGTCGAATATGCTGCTAAATATCCTGAAACAGAATGGGTATTCCAGTATTCGCCAGAGAGCTTTAGCCAAACTGAGACTGAGTATGCCGTAGAAGTCTGTGACGCTGTTTGTGATATCTGGAAGCCTGAAAATGGTCAAGAGGTTATTCTAAACTTACCTGCAACGGTTGAGGCATCAACACCCAATGTATTCGCTGACCAAGTCGAGTATTTTTGCCGTAACCTTGCCAAACGCGAGCATGTGACGGTTAGTCTACATACGCATAATGACCGCGGCTGCGCAGTTGCGGCAGCCGAGCTTGGTGTACTTGCTGGCGCTGATCGCATCGAGGGTACCTTACTTGGTAATGGCGAGCGTACCGGCAATATGGATGTTATGGTCATGGCGATGAACTTATTTAGCCAAGGTATCGATCCTGAGCTTGATTTTAGTAATATGAGTGAAATTGTACAAGTCGTAAGTGAATGTAATAACTTACCTCTACATCCGCGCCATCCTTATGTGGGTGAACTGGTATTTACGGCTTTTAGTGGCTCGCATCAAGATGCTATCAAAAAATGCCTCGACTATAATGAACAACATGTTGAGAAAACTGAAAATATCTGGGATGTGGCTTATTTGCCAATTGATCCAGCTCATATTGGTCGCAGCTATCAGGATGTGGTACGTATCAACAGTCAGTCAGGCAAAGGGGGCGTTGCATATATCTTGCAGCGTAACTACGGTTTCAACTTGCCACGTTGGATGCAAATCGACTTTAGTGGCGTGGTACAAAAACAAGCTGAAACCGCGGCGCGCGAATTGCAGAATGATGAGATTTTACAAACTTTTGAAGACACTTATCTACAGCAAGGTAGCTTTGAGCTTTTAGATTATACGGTCAATAATAAAGGCGGTGATGTCTACTTTGATGGTCAAGTACAGATGAATGGCGATACCATTACTATTGATGGTAAAGGTAACGGTCCATTATCTTCGTTCATCGATGGCTTAGCGCAGCATACAGGTAAAGCTATCCATGTTATCAATTATGCTGAACATGCGATTAATCCGCAGCACAATAGCGGCAATGGTATCGACGATGACAATAATAACGATAACAAAACCAATGCCCATGCGGCAGCTTATATCCAGCTAAATGTCGATGGTGAAGTGTATTCAGGTATCGGTACTTGTAGTAGTACAGTTTCAGCAATGTTAAAAGGCGCATTATCAGCCTTTGCTCAAGCAGTAAACAGCGTTGCTGCTTAGTATAAGTTAACTATAAAATTACAGTTTATCTTAATAACGCCATAGCGCCTTGTTTTAACAAGCACCGCTATGGCGTTATTATTTTTAATAAATAATAATTTTTTACTGCACAATCTTAGACTAATAGCATAATGTTACTTGTATTTTTGATGTCCAAGACTTACGCTAATGTAAATATTAATTATTATTAAAACATAAATAAAAAGGTTAATTATGGAACCTATCTCATTTGCGTCATTTTCATTAGCTGCTATTTTGGCATCACTGCCAGTAAATGGTGAAGAGGTTGATAAGCCGACAATTACGACTCATATTAGTCCTGCCATCGCTGGTCAGTGGGAGATTGATTTAAATAGCAATATCACCATGACTAAAGAAGCCGCAGCTCGGCGAGCGGCGTCAAAGAGCAGTGAAAATATAAAAACCAATGAACCGAAAGTCGATGCTGGTGCTGGGCTACTGACCCAAGACGAGAAGCGCAGCATTAATATTCAATCCAATACCAATAAAAAAATGATGGCAGCAGCAGCGCAATCTAGTCAATGCCGTGAGTTGTATAACTTTGCTGCCGATAATGAGATGTGGTCAGTAAGCGGTAAGGAGTGGACGTACGGTCGTTACTTGGTGACCCATCGTGAAGAAGGATTGCCTATTATCGCCATCAAGACAGTCTATGATAATAATGAGGTAGATTGCTCAGGCAATCAGGTAGACCAGACTGACGAGGCGCTGATTGCATTTTTAAATCATGATGGTAATAAAATGCAGTGGTGCGCCGACCCTGATGGAACAGAATGTTTTATGAACTTTAATAGAATCCTGCCGTAGCCAGTTATAGTTATCACCATTTTTGATAAAATTACCTACCATAAAAAAACCGCTATCTTTGTTTAGATAGCGGTTTTTTTATGATAACTGCGATTAATATAAGAGGAATTTAATAGTTATATCGAATCTACTTTCTTCTTCTCAGTTAATAGCTCTCTTTCGAGATAATGAATATTTTGTGCTTCATGGATAAAATTATCATCTGCTAAAATCACATCACGATGCATTGAAATGTTGGTTTTAATACCTTCGATAACCAACTCGTCAAGTGCCTGTAGCGTTTTAGAAATTGCTTGCTGACGCGTTTGACCATGACAGATGAGCTTACCAATCAAAGAATCATAGTAACTTGGAATTTCATAGCCAGGATAAAGATGTGAGTCAAAGCGCACACCAGCCCCACTAGGTGAATACAGCTGAGTAACCGTACCAGGTGATGGCATAAACGTTACTGGATCTTCAGCATTGATACGACATTCGATCGCATGACCTTGAATTTCGATCTCGCTTTGACGATAAGATAAACCATATCCTGCTGCGATTTTTAGCTGCTCAACGACCACATCAATACCTGTAATCATCTCAGTAATGGTATGCTCAACCTGCACACGAGTGTTCATCTCAATGAAGAAATATTCATTATTTTCAAATAAAAATTCAAAAGTACCAGCGCCGCGATATTTGACCAGCTTACACGCTTTTACACAAGCATCCAAGATAGGCTGACGGACATCGTCAGGGATATCAGGGGCAGGGGCTTCTTCTAAAACTTTTTGATGACGACGCTGTAATGAGCAATCTCTGTCATATAAATGAATGGCATTACCATTGCCGTCGCCTAATACCTGTATTTCTACATGTCGCGGGTTTTGAAGATAACGCTCCATATACACCGTGTCATCACCGAACCACAATTCAGCTTCTTGCTTAGCCGCTTGTACCTGACCGATGATCTCTTCAAAGCGCTCAACTACACGCATACCACGACCACCGCCACCAGATGCCGCTTTAATCAACAACGGAAAGCCAATATTGCGCGCTTGCTCTTCAGCATTATGTAGAGTTACAGCACCCACTGAACCCGGTACGGTCGGTACACCTGCTTTTTTCATAGCATTGATAGCAGAAACCTTATTGCCCATCAGACGAATATGATCTGCAGTAGGACCGACAAAGGTTAAACCCGCTTCTTCGACGCGTTCAGCAAATTCAGCATTTTCAGCCAAAAAACCATAACCGGGATGAATGGCGTCAGCGCCAGTGATTTCAGCCGCAGTCAAAATGGTATTGATGTCAAGATAGCTTTGATTGGCATTAGGCTTACCGATACAGATAGCTTCATCGACAAAGCGTAAGTGCATCAGGTTGGCATCAGCGGTAGAATAAATGCCGACGGTTTCGATACCAAGGGCTTTACAAGCGCGAACGATACGTAGGGCAATCTCACCTCTATTGGCGATGAGCAGTTTTTTTATCATGGGGTCATCCTTGTTGAAGCGGCGTTTATTGATAGAGTCGCTATCTTGGCGTTATCAAACCTTATTATTAGAATAAAAAATTACGAAACTAAGGATTATTAAATTGAAATAGCCTAAGTAACGATATGGTGTAATAACGCGGCAGAAATACGATAGCGAACTCTCTATCATAACGGGGTAAAGATTGGCGAATAAGGTTACGCTTTATAGCGTACGATAGGCTGACCAAACTGTACAACTTCAGAGTTCGTGACCAAAATCTCATCAATGACACCGCTTTGCGTCGCTTCAAGAGGATTCATGATTTTCATCGCCTCGATGATGCCAAGCGTATCACCAGCCTGTACTTTTTGCCCAACCTTAATAAACGGTGGATCATTAGGACTAGGGGCTGAATAATAAACGCCAACCATAGGCGAGGTCTCAACGCTACCGGCTTTGCCAGCAGGCTTCGCTTCATCGGCAATAGGAACAGCGCCAGCAGTAGGAGCGGCCATCATGGTTGGAGCAGGGGCATCATAGTGACGAGTCAAACTGATATGCTCATCATCTGAGCTAATTTCTAAATTCACCAGTTCGCTTTCTTCCATGAGTGCAATAAGGGTGCGTATTCTTTCAATATCCATAGTTTTATGTTTGCCTTGTGCCAAATTCGAGAAAATAGTGTAACTAAATATTGTGCAGATAATTGCTAATGATACCTATATTCACGGCAATGAGCAATCGATGTACAGTTGTTAACTGAGTTTTTTTACATATTATGACGTAAGCACGTGTTTGAGAAAGAAATGCTCAAGGATTTATCATAGTCTATGTGGCTTGTGAGTGCCAGTGATGATTGTCAGCAATACACTTTAGATAAATCCAGCATTTTTAACCCCACATTGCCAATAAGCGCTTTTGTTGATAGCGCAAGCGTATGGTCAATAAAATGGATGATAAAAATAGCCCTGTAATTAAAGCCATCCAAAAACCTTGCGGGCCAAGGTCGGTAAAGCGCACGAGATAAATACCAAGCGGCAGCGCCACTATCCAGTAGCAAAATAACGTCACCCACATAGGCACGGTGGTATCTTGCATACCGCGTAATATCCCTGCGACATTGACTTGCCAGCCATCAAATAGCTGATAAGCAAGGGCAAAGATAAGCAGATGCATGGCTTGTGCTCGTACCACAGGGTTGTCAGTAAACGCCGCGGCCAATTGAGGTCTAAATAACCAAACCCCAATCATACAAGCAAATGCGATAAGCACCGTCCATATAAGACCGGTCGCTTGCACTTGACGCAGTGCCATCAAGTTCTTTTCACCAAAGCGATTGGATACCATAATAGTCAGTGCCATAGCGACTGAGATGGGAATCATAAATAACTGTGAGGTCACTGATAAAGCAACTTGATGTGATGCAGTTGCTAACTCACCGAGTGGGCTGATGACCAGTGCGCCTAAGCTAAATAGGCTTGCTTCAAAAAAGATAGAGACGCCAATAGGAATACCCAGTTTGAGAAGTTTTTTGATTTGTGCTTTATTGGGGCTAGAAAAACCATAAAAAAAGCGTGTATTGGCAAATTGATGACGTTTAGTAAAGCTGGTGTAAGTTGCTAATAATAAAACGTTAATCCATAGAACGATGGCAGTTGCGACCCCGCAACCTGCACCGCCCATCTCAGGCATACCAAATAAACCATGGATAAAAATATAGTTAAGTGGAATATCTGCAAGTAGCCCGATGATACTGATAACCGTCACAGGCTCTGGGCGACCGAGTGCTTCACAGTAGCTACGTAATACTGCATAAACAGCAATTGCAGGGAAACCAAACGATACCCCATGCAAGTACTGCGTTGCTATCGGTTGTATATTGGCAGGGACGCCCATAACACTCAGGACATTGGGTGCGAAATTGACAACGATAAAACCAATGATACCAATGACACCCGCTGTCCATAATGATTGTTGGGTGATATGCGGTACTTGTTTGAGATCGTTTTTGCCGATGGCTTCACCAATCAAGGGTGTGGTGGCAATCAAAATACCGGTCGCGAGTAAAAATAACGGCAACCAGATGCCAGAACCGACAGCGACGGCAGCCAAATCAAGTGCGGAGACTTGACCTGCCATGATAGCATCGACAACACCGAGGGCTGCTTGACAAAATTGGGTGATTAAAATAGGAAGTGCGAGTATACCTAAGCGTAAACTGTAACTTTTAAAATCTACAAAAGACAACGGGAAAACCATAATGAGCAACTTTTATTCTTTGCGATAATTATTTTTGATAATTAAAGGTTATTGATGAACGAATACGGGCATCAATAAAGCAATAGCGAGACAGAAAAATAGGAGGTTTGTGCGACGATAATACTCCGATAAATAATATGAGCAAGCCCATTTTAAATAAGAATATATAAGCAGAGTAGAAAAGAATCGCTGACGCTAAAATAAAAATAACCTGTCAATTCAAATGATGAATTGACAGGTTATCAGTTGATAGAATAGTAAAGATGCGAAGCTATGATGTCAATATTCTAGAGTGGCTTACTACAGGTCAAGCGTATCAATACTTAAATAGAGTCCGCTGCATTCTCTATTAGATGCAGCTCTTCTGCCATATCCAGAATCGCATACCAATGTTTTGGCTCCAGTGGAATGATGGTTAATTGCTCACAGCCCTTTCTGAGTAATAAACAATCTTCAAGCGCCGGCAAAAATTTTAGCTCTGATAGCGGCAAAATATCATTAAAGGTTTGCTCAAAACTCACATCCACCATATACCAGCGCGGATTTTCTTCAGTCGCTTTGGGGTCATAGTGCCGATGCTCCGGATGAAACTGAGTCGTGTCAGGATATCCAGCTTTGCTAATGGTTACGATACCGGCTACGCCAGAAGGCTTAGCGCTTGAATGATAAAATAAGGCTTTATCACCCACTTGCATATCATCGCGCATAAAGTTGCGTGCGCGGTAATTACGTACACCATCCCACATCTCGGTGCCTGCACGTTGTAAGTCGTTGATATTAAAACAGCGTGGATTAGATTTTATCAGCCAATAGGCCATGGTATTATCCTTTTTATAATTGTTGGTTATGCATGTTTTTTTATAAAATGTTGTCAGCTATTCTGCTTATAACAAATCATTATTAATAGGAGCGTTTATGATTTGTCTTGTTAATGATGGAATTTTCTTAACGCTGGGCTTTTTTTTGCGTTGTTTAGAAGTTATCCTAGCAGTATTTTCTGCTATTGATGGCAGTTACCTATCTATAGATAAGTCCGCTTATGTCAAATATCAAATCAAGTTACCCATCTGCTCATACAAAACCTTTTTATGATGCTCATAAGAGTGACATCGTGGTGGCAGACATTCCGTTAGCGTTATATATCCATATCCCGTGGTGCGTGAAAAAATGCCCTTATTGTGATTTTAATTCGCATGAGTTACCGATTGACAGTCAGCTGTCTATGTATGATGAGTATGTCGATGCGCTATTAGAAGACGCTGCTATGCAGCAGGTATTGGCCCAAGGGCGTGAAATAAGCTCAATCTTTATTGGCGGCGGTACACCTTCATTACTGCCTATTGTCCAGTATCAGCGCTTATTTAATGGTTTGCGCGAGATTTTTATATTTGCTCATGACATTGAAGTCACGATGGAGGCAAATCCGGGTACTCTTGAGCATGCACCATTTACTGAGTATTTAGCGGTAGGTATCAATCGTCTATCGATAGGTGTGCAAAGTTTTTCTGCTGAACAATTAACCACGCTTGGACGTATTCATAATCCTGCTCAAGCGTTATCTGCGATTAAAGCAGCACGCGAGGCAGGCTTTGAGCGCGTCAATGTCGATTTGATGCACGGATTACCAGAGCAAACTATGGATGAGGCGCTGAAGGATATTCAAACGGCACACGATGCTGGTGCGACACATATATCTTGGTACCAGCTGACTATTGAGCCCAATACCGTCTTTTATCGCAGTCAGCCAATTTTGCCTGATGAGGATCGTTTGGCGGATATAGAACAAGCAGGGCAAAAATTATTACAGAATTTAGGCTATCACAATTATGAAGTGTCGGCATGGTCAGGGACAGCAGATAAGCCTTGTCGTCATAACACCAACTACTGGCAGTTTGGTGATTATCTAGCAATCGGGGCGGGCGCTCATGGCAAAATTACTATTGGGCAAGATATTATCAGACAAAATATAAGCAATGAGGTAATAGGTAATGAAGGGAGCGTTGATGATAAAAACCATGGTTCAGCTATCTATCGCTTTAGTAAATCTCGTATGCCAAAAGACTATATGGAATATCAGTCTGTTGATCGGCAAGACAATACATTAATATCAGCACCAAAAATGGTTGGCTGGCAAGCAATTGCCAGTGACGAGTTGGTCAGTGAGTTTATGCTCAATGTCTTACGTTTGCATGATGGGGTTGCTTGGCCGTTATTTACAGCGCGTACAGGGCTTAGCTATGACAGCATTGCAATACAAGTGAGTCAATTGGTTAAGCAAGGGTTGCTAATAGATAATTCTCAACATCTGCAACCAACCGAGCTTGGTAAAAGATATCTCAATCAAATATTAAGAGAATTTTTATAATAGGATATTTTTATCGATTGGCTAATGCTAAAAAATAGTAATAATACAAAAAAGGCTTACCAAATAAATGATAAGCCTCTTTAAAAGCAATCTAACAATTTCAATAATTAGATTTTGTTTTGTACTTCTTGTGCAGTACCACTTACAGCGCTACCAGCACTTGATACGTCTTGACCAAGACCTTTAAAAGTATTACAACCAGTTAATACAAACATAGCAGCCAAAGATGCGATAACTAATTTTTTCATAGTGTGTTCCTCAAAAAAGACAGATATAAGTAGTGTGGTAACAGTGAAATCTAAAAGGTATCCTAAGTTTCACTGAAAAATGATAACAGACGATGACAATATTTTTATATTATCCCTTTATCTGTTACAGCCATCATAATCAAAGTTAAAATCAGTGCCCAGTATCAAAATGTAATTATTGACAGTAAACTGTAACTTTTAATTACCTTTGCCATATAAGCCAGAATAACAACCTTAGTCCCAATTGCAACGACGGAGAGAGTATGAGCATTCATATTGTGCTAGTAGCGCCCAAAATGCCTAGTAATACAGGTAATATCATTCGCCTGTGTGCCAATAGCGGTGCACAGCTACATTTGGTCAAGCCGTTAGGGTTTGAATTGGATGATAAAAAATTGCGCCGTGCGGGATTGGATTATCATGAATATGCTGATCTGCAAGTACATGACGATTGGTCAATGGCAAAACAGGCACTGCAAGAAGCTGGCTGTCATATAATCACCGCGCTGACGACCAAGTTAAGTAAGCCTTTCTATGACTACGATTTTAGCGGGCAAGTTGATAAACAAGCAGACAGTGAGTCTGTAGGACATAATATAGCGATGGTTTTTGGCTCAGAAACAGCGGGATTGGCAGATGATATACGTGAAGATATTGGCGCTGACAATTGGCTGCGACTGCCAATGTTGGCAGATTCGCGCAGTTTGAATCTGTCGAATAGTGTGGCAATATGCTTATATGAGGTATGGCGACAGCAAGGATTTCTCGGTGATGAAGGTCGTAGTGTAGGCTATGAAACACTGACCGTTTACGACCCTAAATAGTCGTTCTTATTATAAAAACTCAAAGGCAGATAAATTAAATT
>NZ_CBCPJH010000012.1:0-84503 GCF_965118485.1 Psychrobacter glacincola
CAATGCCAAATCTATAACTTGCATCATGCCAAGGTCTGCGGTAAGCGCAACAATAACAATCGGGAATACCAGGCGCATACCGAATACGGCAATCAAGATACCAACCGTTAAAAAAATCTTTTTCCAAAATTCGTCCCAGCCTTTAAGAACTGAGGCATTGACCACCGCATTATCGAATGATAATGAGATTTCCATAACGGCTAAAATAGCGGTAATAGATAGGGTGGCTATCAAGCCGCCCATACCGCCATGTGAATATCCCCACCATGCAGCAATCATCAATGCGATAGCTGTGAAGATGAAGTCTAAATAAAAATGTCTCATGACACATCCTGTCTGGTTGCGTAAAGCTAAGTGTATCTACTAAAAATTAGGGCATAAAAAAAGTGGCTATCGCGAGCCACTTTCCTATGTGATTTTTAATGAAAGATAAAGCATTTTTGAAAAATATTCTATAGAAAATTGTGAACGTATTTATTATGATCAAAATTCTATAATTTGTTGTTAAAGTAATAATTTTCTAAAATAATTCTTAAGTATCATTAATAACGACAACGACTGATAAAAAGATTATTAAAAGCGATCGTTACAAATTGCTTCCGATTTGAATCAGTTTTATTCTATAGTCAATCTCTTATAAAAGTGTTATAAATTAACTAACCTATTATCATAGTTAAGTCTTTATAAAATCGATACAACCCATATCATGAAACAGTTTAGGCAGATTATTCTCCATCCAGCCTTGGCGTAGAGATTTTACCTGTGCCCATTTCTTTTCAATGGGATTAAGATCAGGACTGTGGGGTGGTAGCCAAAGGATACGTTGGCTATGCCTGTTCAGTAATTTCTGACTATGTTTATTCTTATGAAACCGAGTCACTCGAGCGCAGCTCTCGCCTTGCACTCGGGCAAAGCAGTGCTTTGCTTTATCCTCGCTCATATCCATAACGATCATACATTTAGTCTTGAGAATTGGAATTAGCGTGAAATTGCACTAGTCATAAAATAGATGGCTGTTGATATTCTGTTCAAAGTAATCAAGCGCAAACAGCATCTTTTCATATATCGACTGGCTCATTGCTAACATCACTGATGACTTAAACAACATCCACATGACCCTTGAAGCCACAGGCGTCTATCACGAGAACATCGCCTACTACCTATTTGATAAAAAGCTTAACGTCAGTATCATCAATCCTGCTTACGTCAAAAGCTATGCTGCTAGTTTAGGACGTCGCAACAAGACGGATAAAAAAGATAGTATGTTATTAGCCCGCTACACCTATAGTGCTAAGCCTAAATTATGGACACCGCCGCCAGCAGAGACGCGTTATCTCAAGTCTTTACTGTCGCGCTTAGACGCGCCACAAGAAGACTTACAACTGAGCTGAATCTATTGGAAAAAGCGGAGGCCACAGACACCGCTCCTATCGTTAAAGCGTCTATTGAGCAGATGATAGCCTCTTTGTAAGCGCCCATTGTTAAGCTCAATGGTGATATTGATGACCATATCGATCGTCATCCCAATTTAAAGCAAGACTAGAATCTGCTACAAACCATTAAAGGTGTCGGCCCTGTTGTCTCAAAACAGATGGTGTCGCTGATGCATAATAAGCAGTTTAGTCAAGCGTCACAAATGGCAGCCTTTTTAGGCTTAGTTCCCAAAAATAGTGAATCATGGCTATTTAAAGGCAAATTTCTTAAAGGCAAGTTTAGCTTAGCAAAAAATGGCTCAAGTGATATCAGAGCCAAAATGTATATGCCAGCGCTAGTCGCCATTAAGCATAATCCTGATATTAAGGCGCAGTATGAGCGTCTGCTTGCTAATGGTAAGTGCAAAATGCAGGCTGTCTGTGCGGCGATGCGTAAGCTTGTGCATATCCGTTTCGGTGTGATTAAGCATCAGCAGCCTTACCAAGCAAGAGTTGAGCTAATTAGTACTTAACTTGGCTTTTTAAAGATGGTATCTCTTAGCAGTTGTCCAATTTTATTATGCCACTACAGTGAAGTTTTGGCTGATATACGCTTCGATGATTACAATGCGTTTGGTAAATTTATGGCAGCGGGTGCTGCCATACACATGGGTACGCTTGGGTTATGGAGCGTATTAGCCAATGTCTTATTTTGCCTATCTGTTATTGCTATTTGTGTGAATGGTTATGTGATGTGGTGGCAACGCCGTCCTCGTTCAGCTAGCGAGATGATTGGACTCAATCCGCCAGCTCGTAGTCATAGTGTTTCTATAGAGTGGATGCTTGCGATTCCATTACTTATTGTCGCTATCCTATTCCCAACGGCAATCATTACTATTGTTGTCATCGCTTTATTAGACTTCCTATTAATATCGCGCGTTAAATTTTTACACAGTCTATTAAAGTAAGCTGTCTTTAATAGATTCTACCTTTATGAGGATAAGTTTTTATATTAACTGGACAGGACAAGTACTTACAGGGGTGTTCGAATTAAAAAAGTCAAGTGATCGCTTTTAATTCGAAAAAACCGACCAGCCGGTTTTCTGTACTAGCAGCTCTAATGCTTTTAATCCAAGTTTAGAGTTTCCGACATGATCAAGCCCTGGTGACCATACAGCGATAGATCCTTTACCTGGTGCTATCGTTAAAATGCCACCGCCAACCCCACTTTTACCCGGTAGACCGACACGGTAGGCAAATTCACCAGCGCCATCATAATGACCGCACATCATCATTAACGAATTGATCCGTCGAGACTGCTGTGCATTAATCACCCTTATCCCTGTGGGTTGATTGACACCATTAGACACCAAAAAGAGACCTGCACGGGCTAACTGCTCACAACTCATTGCAATTGAGCATTGATGAAAATAAACACCCAGCACTTTATCCACATCGTGCTTTAGATGACCAAAGGATTTCATAAAGTGTGCTAAGGCGGCGTTTCGGTCTCTGTGATCCATCTCAGACGCTGCCACTTTATGGTCAAAACGGATCGAATCATCGTCTGCAATAAAGTGAACAAACCTCAAAATTTCACCCAATATCTCTTTTGGCTCATGCCCCATCATGATTGAATCTACCACCGCAATCGCACCGGCATTGATAAATGGATTACGCGGCCGACCAAATTCTTTCTCCAATACCATGATCGAATTAAAGGGATCTCCGGATGGTTCACGACCAACGTGTGTCCAGATTGCATCCCCTAACTTGCCAAGACCGATGGTTAAAGTAAATACCTTGGAGATACTTTGTATCGAAAACAGAGTGCTCGCATTACCTGCTGCATATACTTGTCCATCAGGTGTCGCTACGGCAATACCAAATTGGTTTAGATCGACATGAGCCAGTTGTGGGATGTAATCCGCTACTTTTCCACGGTCGGTTTCAAGCGCTATCTCTGCGGCAATATCATCAAGAATTTGTTGCATATGATTTGGGTAACCGTATTTCTGCTGCGTTATTAGATAACAAGGATTTTAACTGAATAAAAAACACTAAAGATAAGAAAATTGTATTTTAATTAGGACATATTGAATTGAACTGTCCTGAGGTTATATGAGATTCTATATTCTTAGAGAATATGACAATAAACTGGTGCTATTGCATTTTTTAATAATCACCTATTACCATAAAAAATTGCTTGGCTACTCTAATTAGCCAAGCAATTTTAAATTTTATTATTGTTGTGTTATTTCTTATCGTTATTAGCTATCAAGCACGAACGCTATTTAAACAACAGTAACATGCAAGCGCACATCAACATTGCCACGAGTGGCATTAGAGTACGGGCAAACTTGATGAGCCGTCTCGATCAGATTTTGTGCTTGCGCTTCATCAATACCAGATACCTCGATAGATAGCTCTATATCTAAGTTATAGCTATTATCAGCTTTCATACCAATACCAACTTGAGCAGATGTTTTTGAAGCGGTTATTGGTAGTTTCATTTGTTGCGCTGTCATGTTCAGCGCACTATCAAAACACGCGGCATAACCCATCGCAAACAGCTGTTCTGGATTCACACCCTCTTTATCGTTTTCTTGAAATGATACCAAATCAAAACCGAGCGAGCCATCGTCAAGACCTGTATGCCCAGAACGACCACCAGTGGCTGTGGCACGAGTTTTATAAAATACTTTCATGATGCATTCCTTATTTGGATTTATTGAATATTATTAGAATCAGACTTGATGCGTCGTGATGGGATTATTATAGAGGCGCAACCAATAATTCGTTAGAACAGTACTACAAAAATCTTGCCTAATTCTCCAAAAATTTATACTATCAAGCAAACCTAAGAATAAGAAAAACATCATGCAATCAAAGACCATTGAGCAATTACTTACACTATTGCCCAAAAATAAAACCATCGAATCTACTATTCCAAACTTATTCTTCTACTGTGCTGACAGACCAAGTAAAACCGTCAGCTATATCCAAGAGCCTAGTATATGTATCGTTCTACAAGGTGAGCGCGAGATTTACTTAGGAAAAGAGTGCCAAAAATTTGATAGTAGCAACTTGATGTTTTGCCCTGTCGATATCCCTTTAAGTATGCATATTAAGCATGCCTCGTCAGACCATCCTGTCATCGTTTTATCAATGAAATTAAATCTTGTCATGATTCAAGAAGTACTCGCTAGAGTACCGTCTAGACAACAGCTAAACGAAAGTCACTTGGGAATAAAATGGCAATTAGATGACACTATCATGCAAGCATTTGAGCGATTGGTAAACTTACTTGATTATCCAAATGATACTGAGTTTTTATCTTCTTTAATACAGCAAGAAATTTATTATCGCTTGCTCTCAGCACAACAAGGTCATAAGTTGCGACAACTGGTCATCAACGGCAGTCATACCCACCGTATTGCACAAGCAACCGATTGGCTAAAAGCGCATTTAGATGAACCCGTGGTGATTGCAGACTTAGCGAGCCGATGCGGTATGAGTGTCTCAGGGTTTCACCAACACTTTAAAGAGATTACCCAATTAAGTCCGCTACAGTATCAAAAAAAATTACGATTAATGGAGGCGAGGCGTCTGATCGTAATCAATGATTCTCAAATAGCACAGGTTGCGATGCAGGTAGGCTATGAAAGCCCTAGCCAATTTAGCCGAGAATATAAACGCTTATTTGGCAACAGTCCAAATAGTGATTTGAATTAAAGTCTTACGGAAAATTTCGATGATGACGTGACTGTAGCTAGTACTATTCTGCTTTCTATATTATTCGTTTTACTAATGGATAACATTTGCTTCGCTATACCTAGGTACAGAGCAGTCGCACTAAGATTGTCATTTTATCTACATTTTCTTCAGTATCGCTCAAACGTGTTCCTGCATCAAAGACCGATTATAATGATGAGTTAACAAAGAGTTAGCCTATAGTTCGGTGCGCTATACAGGCATCGAGCTTCTAGTGTTAGATGCAACTTTAATGACTGTTAAACCGATAGGTAGGTCATGATCATTAAGCTTTCTGATTAAAAATTCATAGATTATTTTCTACGGTATTATCAGCATAGCTCAGACTGCTTACATGCCGATATTAATATTCCATACGAGTATAGAAAAGGAGGTTTTGATTTTCACATACATACCTACCTATGAAAACTATTAAGGTATACCCCAAGGGAACCAGTTATTTCACTCTTCAAACCTATTAATAGAGCACTTAAAATAGACCGCTATAACGGAACTGCTTATAACAGAATACCGAACTAGCTCGTCTATTTCGTTACGCATCATAGAACTACATGATCTTTATCACAAAGCCACCTCATAACTCGTACTACGCCCCGAAGCCTCAGGTTTTTTCATCCCCTTCTCTATCAAATCATTGATATTCCGTAGTGCTGTGTCTATAGAACACTTATTCATCACTGCCCATTTTTTGGTAGTCAACTTGCCATAAAAGTCTGTGAGTAAAATATTCAGCCTACTGACTTGTCTGGTGTTCAAAGCATGCTGTCGATGAGTCTGCCAAAAGCTGGCTTTATTGATGATTTTATCTATAGCCGTTTGAGCAGCAATCAGTGCTTGTTCTAGCATTTGTAGAAACCAGCACAGCCAATCCGTGATATCAGTATCGCCTTTTTGCGTTCGCTCCAGTATTTTATAATAGTCTTCGCGCTGCTTAATAATCTGCGCTGACATACTATAAAAACGTTGGGCGCTATCCTCACTTTGCGCCAGCACTCTTTCCGTAAACTTCAGTATTATCAACACTTAACATCTGCCTATCTACTAACTCTCATCTTTATACTTTCTTTATATCCTACCTCCTCATCTTAATAACACTTTTATACCTCTCTCAGCATACTAACGACATTATCCAATGAGCAGCAAGGTCTTAGTAATCTTGCAGCCATTAATTAACTGACCGTTATTATTGATTTAGGAGAGTGCCATGGAAGTGTTTGCAGGGTTTATTGCTCTAGGTTTATTTGTCTATTTGCTATACGTACTGATTAAACCGGAGGCATTCTAATGACCATCCAGGCCTTATCTCAGTTGATTATTTATCTTCTCATTTTATTTACTTTAGGATATTTTTTATCCGGTTACATTATGCAGCATATGCAGGCGCCGATATCTCGTCTTGAATCTCGCGGTTTTACAGCACTCGGTATGCTTGGACGAGATGCCAAAGGTAATATTGCGTCTGGGATGAACTGGAAACAGTATGCACTCGCTATTGTCTTGTTCAATATTATTGGCTTTTTGGCGCTATTTATATTGCAACTGGTACAAGGTAATCTACCGCTCAATCCGCAAGCGATGGGTGGAGTCACTTGGGACTTGGCTATGAACACGGCCATTAGTTTTATGACCAATACCAACTGGCAGGCTTATGGCGGTGAGAGCACGATGAGCTATCTCACGCAAATGCTTGGTATGTCGCTACAAAACTTTTTGTCAGCAGCAACGGGTATTGCCGTCGCTTTTGCTTTGATGCGTGGCTTGGTGCTTAGGAAAAGCGCTCATCTTGGTAATGCGTGGGTCGATTTATGGCGCTGTAATATTTATATCCTACTACCGATAGCGACAATCATCGCGCTGTTATTAATGAGCCAAGGCGTCGTACAAACTTTATCGACCTATATGGACGTACAAACCCTACAAGGTGACACCCAAACAATCGCCTTAGGACCAGTCGCATCACAAGAAGCGATTAAAATGTTGGGTACTAACGGCGGTGGTTTCTTTAATGCCAACTCTGCCCACCCGTTTGAAAATCCAACGCCTTTTTCTAATTTAATTCAGATGCTCGCTATTTTTCTTATTCCTACTTCACTATGTTTTTGTCTCGGTAAAATGAGTGGCAACCTCAAGCAAGGTGTGGCGATATTAGCAGCCATGACCGTATTGTTCGTCGGTATGTATTCATTAACGGTGAGCAGCGAGCTTGCTGGTAATCCTTGGTTAACGTCACAAGTGTCAGGACTAACCGCTGCTGATGTCAGTGGCAATATGGAAGGTAAAGAAGTGCGCTTTGGTATTGTGGCCTCATCGTTATTTGCCACTATTACTACTGCGGCATCATGTGGTGCAGTAAATGCCATGCATGACTCATTTACGCCTATGGGTGGCTTTGGTCTAATGCTACAGATGCAGTTAGGTGAAGTGGTATTTGGCGGTGTCGGAGCAGGTCTCTATGGCATGTTGCTATTTGCAATATTAGCGGTATTTGTATCAGGACTCATGATTGGACGGACACCAGAATATCTCGGTAAAAAGATTGAACCATTTGAGATGAAAATGGTGGTATTAGCATTACTTGCAGCGCCTACTATGGTGCTAATGGGAACGGCGATTAGTGTTATGACTAGCAGCGGTCAAGCAGGAATTTTTAATCCTAGCGCTCATGGTTTTAGTGAAGTGCTGTATGCCTTTAGCTCTGCTGCCAATAATAATGGTTCTGCTTTCGCAGGATTGGGGGCCAATTCGGTCTTTTATAACGCCATGCTTGGGCTTGCGATGGTGGTCGGGCGCTTTGGGGTCATCATTCCAGTGCTGGCTTTGGCAGGATCGTTGGCGAAAAAACCAAGACTTGAAGTCAATAGCGGTACTTTACCGACGACCACGCCATTATTTGTGGGTCTATTAGTTGGAACCGTGCTGATGATTGGTGCATTGACCTTCATTCCTGCTTTAGCGCTTGGACCTATTGTAGAGCATATATGGATGATGAAAGGTTAGCCGCTGCCTATTTGTCTAGACTTTAGCAAATTTGGCAAAGTTGACAGATTTGATAACTTGATAATTTGATAAATAGCCTCTTACCTTTTTAGTGGTGAATTGCCCCCTTTTTATGATTATGTTAGGAATAAAGACCATGAATGTTTCAATAGATTCTAATAATAAAGCACTAGATGTGCCGCCCCAACAAGAGCCTGATAAGTCTGATTTACCCGAAAAGCCTGCCCAAGGTCTGTTAGATCCGGCGTTGATTAAACCGGCGCTAAAAGATGCGTTACTCAAGCTTGATCCTCGCGTCCAGTGGCGCAATCCGGTGATGTTCGTCGTTTATATCGGTTCATGGTTGACGACCATATTAGCCATCAATATGTTAATTCAGGGTCAAACTGGACTGGTCTTTACCTTGTTAATTACGTTTTGGCTATGGTTTACCTTATTATTTGCCAACTTTGCTGAAGCGTTAGCAGAAGGTCGCAGTAAAGCGCAAGCATCGAGCCTTAAGCAGGCACGTCAAGATGTGCAAGCTCGTAAGCTTGCTGATAGCGACCGACTCTCTGCCGCTACTATGGTGCAGGCGACTGAGCTTAATCAAGATGATATTGTCTTAGTGCAAATGGGAGAAATCATTCCAGCGGATGGTGAGGTGATAGAAGGTCTTGCCTCAGTCGATGAGTCAGCCATCACTGGTGAATCCGCTCCTGTAATCCGTGAAAGTGGCGGTGATTTTAACGCAGTTACTGGCGGTACTAAGGTCTTGTCTGACTGGCTGATTATTCGTATTACTCAAGCGCCGGGGCAAGGATTTTTGGATCGTATGATTGCCTTGGTAGAAGGTGCCAAACGTACCAAAACGCCAAATGAGATTGCCCTGACTATTTTTCTTATTGCACTAACCCTGATATTTTTAATGGTTTGCGTGACCCTGTTGCCGTTCTCTCAGTTTGCAGTGCTCGCATCAGGTCAAGGCGATCCCATCTCCATTGTTATTTTAGTCGCATTATTGGTTTGCCTAATTCCAACAACGATTGGCGGTTTATTATCGGCTATTGGGGTAGCAGGTATGAGCCGTATGATGCAAACTAACGTGATTGCGACCTCTGGACGGGCGGTAGAAGCTGCTGGCGATGTCGATGTGCTATTGCTCGATAAGACCGGTACCATTACTTATGGTAACCGCCAAGCTTCGTTATTTCTGCCTTCTAACGGTATTAACGAGAACTTGCTGGCTGAAGTGGCATTGATTAGCTCGCTAACCGATGAGACACCAGAAGGTCGCAGTATCGTCAAACTGGCCCAAAGCCGTTTTGATATCGATGAGAATGTCTGGAAATCAAAGCCATTTGAAACTATCGAATTTACCGCACAAACTCGCATGAGTGGTACCGATATTGAGCAACGTCGCATCCGTAAGGGCGCTTATGATGCCATTGTAAATTGGGTGACAGAACAAGGCGGTGCGCTACCGAGTAATTTAGAACAACAAGTAGAGGAAGTGGCGCGCCGTGGTAGTACACCACTGTTAGTTGCAGACGGTCAGCAGATATTAGGCGTTATTGAGCTTAAAGACGTGGTCAAATCTGGTATCAAAGAGCGCTTTGCTGAACTTCGTAAAATCGGTATTACTACCGTGATGATTACTGGTGACAATCCTTTAACCGCTGCAGCTATCGCGGCTGAAGCTGGGGTTGATGACTTTATGGCGGAGGCCACACCAGAGCAAAAACTTGAGCTGATTCGTAGTTACCAGCGCCAAGGTAAGCTAGTAGCAATGACTGGTGACGGTACCAATGACGCGCCAGCACTTGCCCAAGCTGATGTTGCCGTCGCTATGAATAGTGGTACCCAAGCGGCCAAAGAAGCTGCAAATATGGTGGACTTGGACTCAAACCCAACCAAGCTTATTGAAGTGGTGCAAACCGGTAAGCAAATGCTGATGACCCGCGGGGCGCTGACGACTTTTAGTTTGGCCAATGACGTTGCTAAATACTTTGCGATTATTCCAGCGGCCTTTGCCGGTACTTATCCTGCCCTAAACGTCTTAAATATTATGCATTTGGGCAGCCCAAAGAGCGCTATTTTATCGGCCGTTATTTTTAATGCCTTAAT
This sequence comes from Psychrobacter glacincola, assembly GCF_965118485.1. Classification (GTDB taxonomy): domain Bacteria; phylum Pseudomonadota; class Gammaproteobacteria; order Pseudomonadales; family Moraxellaceae; genus Psychrobacter; species Psychrobacter glacincola_D. The sequence goes on from NZ_CBCPJH010000012.1 coordinate 10,290, forward strand.
CATCGTATTTCTAATTCCATTAGCGCTACGAGGGGTTAAGTATCGTCCGGATTCTGCTATTAACTTATTACGCCGAAACCTCTTGATATATGGATTGGGCGGACTGCTGCTACCGTTTGTGGGTATTAAACTTATCGATATGCTTATCAACGTCTTGCAATTGGTCTAACCATTCATAAGGAATATTACTATGCATACTCATTCTCACCCAGATACCAACACTAAGCCATCAGTGCAAGACGCAACAGATACCAGCAACGCACTAGATAACGCTGCTGCTCATATGCCGATGCTCAAACCTGCTATATTGCTATTTATACTATTAAGTATCATTTTAGGGTTATGCTACCCATTAATAATGACGGGCGTCGGGCAAGTGACTATGCCCAATCAGGCAAATGGTAGCTTAGTAGAAAAAGAGGGACAATTGGTTGGCTCTGCGCTTATCGGTCAACCGTTTGACCAACCACAATATCTATGGACGCGACCTTCTGCTGCAGGTGACGGTTATGATGCCACCCAATCCTCAGGTAGTAATTTAGGACCTTTAAATCCTGAACTTGCCAGCAATGTTGAAGCGCAATTACAAAAGCTCAAGGCGGTTGATCCACAGAACAAAGCGCCGATACCGCTTGACTTAGTAACCATGTCAGGAAGTGGCTTGGATCCACATATCTCACCTGCGGCCGCACAGTGGCAAGCAAATAGAGTGGCAAGCATACGCGCAATCAGCGTTGAACAAGTACAAAAAGCGATCGACGATAATACCGACAGTAAGCAGTTTAATATCTTTGGCGAGCCGCGTGTTAACGTGCTAGCAGTAAACTTAGCATTAGATGAAATCTCTACCAGCTCAGCTAAATAGCGCGCCAATATTAATTAAAACTACCAGCTTAACTAAAAGCCGCCGCCTTAATTTACTTTTACCTAAGAGCTATCGAGGGTCTTTATGAATATTAACCGCCCTAGCCCAGAAGCATTGCTGCAGCAAATCAAGCAGCAAGAGTATACGGTCAATAGAGGTAAGTTAAAGATATTTTTTGGGGCGTCGGCTGGGGTTGGTAAAACGTATGACATGCTGACCTCTGCGCACCAAGCACAAGCGAATGGACTGAATGTGTTGGTTGGTATTATAGAGACGCATGGCCGCAGTGAAACGGCAGCACTGGTACAAGGACTATCCGTTCTGCCGCTACGCGAGATTGAATATCGTGGACAGATGCTACAAGAGTTTGATATTGATGCCGCTCTAGCTTGTCATCCAGATATTTTGCTGGTTGATGAGCTGGCGCATAGTAATATTCCAGGATCTCGCCACCCTAAACGTTGGCATGATGTTGAAGAGTTACTAAAAGCCGGTATCAGTGTTTACACGACTCTAAACGTTCAGCATTTAGAAAGTTTAAATGATGTCGTCAATCAAATTACTGGCGTGGTGGTTCAAGAAACCTTACCCGATTGGTTTTTTGATCAGGCCAATGAAGTAGTATTGGTTGATTTACCGGCAGATGAATTATTAGCGCGTCTTCACGAAGGCAAAGTATACATTCCAAGCCAAGCCAAACATGCTATCAACAATTTCTTTCGTAAAGGTAATTTGATTGCATTGCGGGAGCTAGCATTACGCCGAACCGCAGACTTGGTCGATGCCGACATGCAAGATTATCGCAACCAAGCCCGAATCTCACCCATTTGGAATACTGCAGATCAGTTATTGGTAGGAATCAGTACGGGCGCACACAGTGAACGCCTCATTCGCCATGCTGCTAGGCTGGCTAGTAGCTTACATTCACAGTGGTATGTGGTGCATGTCGATACACCGCGAGGTTTGAATCGTTCATTTAATAATAAGCAGAAAGTTTTGGAGGCACTGCGTTTAGCGGATAGTTTAGGTGCAAAAACTGAAGTGATTAGTGCCATTACCGTGGCGGAGGGTTTGACCAGCTATGCCCATCAGTTCAATATTGGCCGCATTATTATTGGACAAAATTATGCTAACCGTTCCAGATTGTATCATTGGGGGCAATCGCTGGTAAAGCGCATCTCACAGCAAGACGTTAACTTAGATTTGATCTTAGTCAATCAAACTAAGAAGTTACGCAAAACCACTAACGAGCGTCAATTGCCGTCTTGGAACGTGGCAGAATTATCCTCGGTAGATAACCGTAATGGTTATCTCATGGCAGTTTTGGGATGCGGACTAGTGACCGTTACCCTAGTGGCCCTAACGCGCTGGTTTGATTTAGCCAACGTCGTCATGCTGTACTTATTAGTGATTGTCTTTATCTCGGTACGCTTTGGACGCGCTCCTGGCATATTGGCTGCATTTTTGAGCGTATTAAGCTTTGATTTATTCTTTGTTGAACCTAAGCTGTCGTTTAATGTCAGTGATGTCCAATACTTAGTCACCTTTGCCGTTATGCTTATCGTCTCTTTAATCATTAACAATTTAGCCGTTGGACTGCGATTTCAGGCACAAGCTGCGCGTAAACGTGAACAGCAAGCGATATCCATGAGCTATCTTGCTCAAAGCCTGAGCGCGGCTCGTAAAAATAATGACATTATCAGCCAAGCAGCAGCATGGCTAACGCAGCATATTGCTAGCACTGCAATCATAGTGATGCCAGATACGGACAATAAACTCGTTATTATGACTGACTGTACGATACCTGCAGAATTCAACTGGGTTGTGACCCGATGGGTCTTTGATCATAATGAAAGCGCTGGCCTAGGCACTCATACGCTCAACGCCAATACGATGCACTATCGGGCACTTGCAACATCAAATCAGGTGCTCGGTGTCCTAGCAGTGATGCCGACAGATAGTGGGAGCTTCAGTCAACCCGAACAACAACGAACGCTTGATGTGGCTATTGCCCAAATAACGCTCGCTTTAGAGCGGGTATATTATGCAAAAGTGGCTCAAACCGCGCTCATAAAGGTAGAGTCAGAAAGGCTTCGTGGGACGCTATTATCGGCGCTGTCTCATGATATCCGAACGCCAATAACGGTATTATCTGGTTTAGCATCCTCTCTTGCCACCCAGACTGTAACGGTGAGTGAGCAAAAGCAACTGGCCGTTGATATTGAGCAGCAAGCAAACGTTATTCAGCGTTTGGTGATTAATATTTTAGATTACGTATCGCTCCAGTCTGGTGGCATGAAACTAAACAAGCAATGGGTGAGCTTAGAAGAAATCGTTGGCAGTAATATCCGTCAGCTTGAGCACTATTTAAAAGAGCGACAGATAGAAATAGACATTCCTCATAATATTGACTTTATTTATACCGACGAATTGATTTTGTCACGTATTTTAAATAACTTAGTAACCAATGCAATCAATTATACCCCAGACGATGCCTGTGTTTGCATCAAAGCAATGCTTGATGACAATCAGCAATACCTGATAACGGTGACAGACACAGGAGAAGGTTTACCTGTAGGTATGGAGGCACAAATATTTGAGCGCTTTACTCGAGGGAATTCGGAAGGTACCACAACGGGATTGGGTTTAGGCTTAGCTTTGAGCAGAGATTTAGTTGAGCATCTAGGTGGCACGTTAAGCGCTAACAATATACAACCTCATGGTGCACAATTTGTCATAACCCTACCTTGGCAACCTTTGCCTGAACAGGATTTATTGAGTGACGACTTTATAGCAAGCAGCCCAAACATTGATTCAGCAAACTTAGCACGATAAGTGCTATATCATAAGGTCAATACTAATAGCGAAAAACACACTTATGAAGACCATACTAATCATTGAAGATGAAGCCCATATTGCACGATTTATCAAAACAGCGATGGAGCAAGAAGGCTATCAAATTTTTACTGCGGATAGCTCGCACAGGGGCTTAATAGAAGCTGCCACGCGCCGTCCTGACTTACTTATATTAGATCTTGGCTTACCTGACGGTGATGGCTGTGACGTCATTGCAGATATTAGGACGTGGTCCTCGTTACCTATTTTAGTACTATCAGCTCGCAGTGATGAACAGGATAAAATAAAAGCGCTCAATTTAGGTGCAGATGATTATTTAGTAAAACCTTTTAGTATGGGCGAATTGGTTGCTCGTGTTAATGCTCATATGCGCCGCTGGCAGGTTGGCTACGAAGCACCAAGTCAGATAGAACTTGGTAATATCAGCATCGATCTTACGCAGAGACAGGTCAAGAAAAATGGTGAAGACGTCCATTTAACACCTATTGAGTATCGTTTGCTTACTGTTCTGATCCGTTATACAGAAAAAGTACTGACCCATAAACAACTGCTTAATGAAGTTTGGGGTAAAGGTCATAACCATCAAGAACATTATGTCCGTATATTTATGTCAAATTTACGTCAAAAACTAGAGGACAATCCTTCTCGCCCTAACTACTTCTTAACCGAAATCGGTGTTGGCTACAAGCTACATATTCCTAAAGACTGATAATATATTAATATGTTGAGTCTCCTAACTAGAATCTTAAGCTAATGATAAGATACAAAAAAAGAGGGAAACATCATGAACAAGCTCAATATGTCCACCATAGTTATTGCGATATTGGTGCTGGTATCAGGTTGTGATAAATCAATAGAAGATCCCAATATAGTATTCTCAGAAAATAATAAAGATCCTATTAAAGAGCTTGAAGTCACCTCAGCCGTCGACCCCCTTCAGTTGAATTATAAACAAACCTTTTATGTGCCTATTTATTCAGACATTTATATTGATAGTTACAATCAAAAAGTACTGCTATCGGCTACGTTGAGCATTCGTAATACCACATTAAATAAGTCACTTTATATCAATAAAATTGATTATTACGGTACTCACGGAGAGCTAATAAAGTCATATATCAAGAACTCAATTAAGCTACCACCCATGGCAACCCTCAACTATATCGTTGAAAAAGAAGAAAATAAAGGTGGTCCTGGTGCAGACTTTATCATTGAGGTTGAAGGTTTAGATGATACAGTTAAACCAGTAATTGAGGCGGTAATGATAGGTAATTTCAGTAATAAAGCTTTTGCTTTCAACACACAGGGGACGCCAGTTATGCACTGACAAAAAATCATTTTATATTAAATGTGTATCGTTATTTATCATATAAAAAGAGTATAAGAACACAGTCAATGGGTCCCCTTTTTACCTTGGATCAGCTCTTCAAAGCTATTAGATAAACTGCATTTTAGACTTAGATAAAACTATCAATAGTTTGGATTCTGGTAGGCGCACCAATTATTATATTTAGACATAACCTCGCGCTATCTAAAATCCCTCAACAGCTCTGATTTATCGGTATGATGTCTTTATTCATTACTATCCATTTTATATTTCTCTGTTTTTATTCTTGACTACGAATTTCCTTAACCACATCTGCAAGCGTGGATTTTTTTAGCTCTGCTTTTAAAGACTCTTCTACCCGATGCAAGATCGGATTAATCGCTGATTGAATATGCATTCCTACTAAACAGCGCTCACGAGTATCTTGATGTACATCAAATAACTCTTGCGACTTATTGTCCGCATAAACTGCTTCATATACTGCTAATAGCGGAATCTGCTCTGGTGATTTCGCTAAGCGCGCACCGGCAACCCCAGCTTGCGTATGAATCAGCCCCGCCGCTTTCAACAAACTCATAATCTTACGAATCACCGCTGGATTGGTATTCACACTAGAAGCGATAAAACTTGATGACGTTACCTCATCTTGGTAAATATCCAATACCGCCAAAATATGAATGCCGACCGAAAAACGCGTCGTGATAGACATACCGTCTCTCTCCCACTGATTAATTTAATAGTCTACAGAATAAAATTTTTGAGACAATCACTACTTTTGACAGTTTACGGTTCAAACACGCTTATTAAAAACTGATTATTTTTTAATAATTATTCATAGTTAATTTCCATAAGTATTCATTTTACCATTTCCTGTAACTTAAATAGTTACAGGAAATGGTTTTAGATTAACCTTAATATTCTAATACTCATCATCAATAAACAGGAATGCATTATAAAAATCGCGATTAACGGTGCTACGGGTCAATCTGGGCGTTTGGTTATGCAAGAAGCTTTAGATCGAGGTCATCAAGTGACGGCTATCGTCCGGATTCTAGAAAAACTACCACAAGATAGCGCGATTAAAGTGGTCGTAAAAGATGTTTTTGAGCTGACAAGTGCAGACTTGACGCCATACGATGTGGTAGTTAATGCGTTTAATGCGTTTAATGCAATTTTTGGTACTGAAGAGCAACATGCAACTGCAGGTCATGTGTTGATTGGAGCACTGAAGCACTAAAAGGGCATACGACTACCCGCCTTGCGATTGCCGGTAGCGGTGGTAGCTTATTCACGGATGAGAGTCGCAGTGAGCGGATTTATGAATCCGCAGGTTTTCCTGCTCAATTCTTAGATACAGCATTGCAGATGCGCAAAAACTTGGAAGAATTACAAAGTACGTCAGACTTGAATTAGGTTTATCTAAGCCCTTGTGGTCTGTTCGATGCCCAAGGTAAACGTACAGGTCGTTATAATACCGGTCGCGATGTTGCGTTAGTGAATAGTAAAAGTGAAGCTTATACCAGCTATGCTAATTTTGCCAGTGCTATGCTTGATGAGATTGAGCAGCCTGAGCATCGTAACGAGCGTTATGCGATTGTCTCTGAATATTAAGAGATGGTAGCTATTACTTAAGTACTGCCAACCAGTATTCATAGCCAATAGTCGCTTGTTAGTGTTGCTGTCATTCACAGTAAGCAAGCGACTGAACATTTAATCTATGTCATACAGTCAAAGCTCTGACTATTAAGTTCTATAAAGCACTTTAACTACATGCCAGCCAAATTTGGTTTTTACTAAATGCGGGGTGAGAAGTTCGCCACTGAAGCAGATTTTATCAAATGGCGCTACCATGTCGCCTTGTTTAAACTCACCTAAGCTGCCGCCTTTTTTAGCTGATGGGCAGGTTGAGTATTTCTTAGCCAACACATCAAACATGTTGCCTTTTTTAAGCTTGGCCATGATGTCTTCAGCCTGCTCTTTATTTTTTACTAAAATGTGTAATGCGCTAGCGGTGCGAGCCATAATGTAAATCCTTTATAAAATATCAATTAGCGGGTCATTATATCACTGAAATGATTGTCTAATATAACCCATAAAACTTACGCTACTTAACCTTCAGCATTATTTTCCCAAGAAAACTCTTCTAAGATATTTATCCATTGACTGTCCAATCCTGCTTTTAGCAACAATGGCTCACCGGTGACCGGATGACTGAGCGCTAAGCTCTGAGCATGTAATAGCATACGCGCGCAATCATATTGAGTACGAAAAAATCGATTATGCCGTCCGTCGCCGTGGCTGGTATCACCCACGATGTGATGGAATACATGTCTCATATGCCGACGTAGCTGATGCTTGCGCCCAGTCTCAGGTGTTAAGCGCACTAGACTATAGCGGCTAGTGTCATGCTTTTTTGATACCGCAAATGGTAGCTCAACTTGTGCCAAACTTTGCCAATGGGTCACCGCCTCTTGAGGGGGTTTGTCCAAGTCGGCAAACTTATCAGCAATAGCATCGGGCTTAAAGCTCAATGCATAATCAACGGTGCCCTGCTCTGGCATAAAGCCGCGCACCACGGCTAGATATCGCTTAGTCACGTTATGTTCAGTAAAAGCCTCGGTAAGGGTACGTGCCACAGCTGAGCTCTTGGCAAACAACAACACGCCTGAGGTAGGCCTGTCTAACCTATGCACCGGAAATACATGGCAACCTACCGAATCACGAGTGAGTTGCATGGCAAAGCGCGTCTCATCTTTATCCAGCCAACTGCGATGCACCAATAGTCCGGCCTCTTTATTAATCGCCACCAGAAATTCATCTTCATAGATAATATCTATTTGGTTAGCGGTTTCGGTTTCGCTTTCGATATTCATGTTTTCAGTGCCTATATTTTAGATATTACAATTATATCTCTGCTATCCTTTATCTGCTATATATCCTTTCTATCATATCTGAACCCCACCAACTCTATCGGAGGCTAATTACTTAAGATACAGTGTCTTAGGGGATCACTTCCCCATTCTTTAATCGCTGTTCAATAGCTTTGATAGTATTTTGAATATAAATAACATGATTAAAAAATATTCAGCCGATTTCATCTAATATGCCCAGATGTACAATCTAATAATCTATATCCATTAAAATCCTAAGCAAGGAACCTAACCGCCAGCCGTAACCTTTGATGCGTAATGTAATGCTATTGGTTTTTTCTGTTTGAAACACTCCCTAATCTTGCAAGGTCGCTCACATTGAGTATGTTATTTTAGGTATAAAAAAACCCATCTAATAAGTGGGTTTTTCTTTGCTTAGTGTTTAGTGTTTTTTCGTTTGACATATTATTAGCTCCTTACATCCAATGCACAAGTGTAGTGCTCAAAATAAGCATCGTTTATGGCGTCAAAGCGAATACATATACCAGCATTTTCACATTCTGCTGTAGCATACCAACACTCGTCATTATAACCTGTCATTACTGCAAAAAATCTTAGATTTATATAATCGCCTACAGTATAGACAACACCTTGGACATAACAGTCATTACCACATACACATATTAGGTTGTCACCAGTATTTATCATAATTTTCCTCTCAATCATTAAGGAGAAATCACTTAATATACTACGCCTAATATTGATGAAAACGATTAAAAACAGACGAAAGGTTAAAAATACGTATTGAACGGTACATTTAAATAGAATCTATGACATGTTAACCCGAATATAGTCAGTCCAATACGAAAAAGATACAGCAGGACTGGGATAAATTTTTTGCAGCCTCTGTCTGCGTAGACACAGCAAGCCAAAAAAATTTATACCAGTCCCTCGTTCTCAAAAAATATATCCTTTTTGTTTAGCATCGACTATAACTTAAAAGCTTATCCTCTTGCTCATAACAGACTCTTAACCCAACTTGTACAGCTTCGCTAGAATCAGCTCCTTTTTTGATAATACAAGAGACATTCGGAGTCAGTTTGCTTTCATTTAGGTCATCTACCACCGATTTATTCAGTAATATGTCAATGTAAAATATCAATATAAAATTTAGTGGTATAACCCTTAGCTACAAAAGTACCTCACGACCAAAGGTAAGATGAAAAACACACTTAATTTTAACTGCAGACGCCATAAACAGATAAAGGGTAAGGTTACTTAATAATTCGATTATAGTAGACAGTGATATAAGCCAATTAAATAAGCTGAAGGGTTAAGCGATGAAAACACTAGGATTGTGTATATTAGCCGCACTTAGCTTAAGTGCTTGTACTACAGGTATGAATAGTCGTGTATTGACAAGTCCTACCAATAAGATAATCACTCAATATCCCGTTGAGCGCGCTTTAATCAATATCTACTCCAAACCCTCTAACCATACTTTGTACATTGTGGATGACAAATTTCAATTGGCTTCACAATTGATAACTTTACCTTTAGGCATAGTGACTTTTAACGGCCAGCCAGTACATGCCAGTCGAATGACTTCAACTATATATGTCGATAATCAAAACGTTAAGACATCTATAGAAGACAACTACTATACTTTTGATCCTCTAGTCTTTCATGGATTTTCAAGTGCTGAAAGGTATTCGATAACCTCACAAACTCAAGACATACCTAAAGTTGCCACTCTAGGTGATTCCAGCACTTTTCTGACTGAAAACGTCTATACCGATAGTAGTCTCAATAAGAAAATAGGCACTTATTTCAAGGCGTGGTCTTTGTCGAAAGCCACTAATAATAGCGCTTGGTTATGTATAAGTCGTTCAGCTAATAGTTTGGTGGCTACTGATGCTGGCACGCCAGTGGACTGCTATGTCATTAACCCTCATGGTAAGATTTTAGATAAGAGAATTGAGTATACTTATCCTACTGATAAAGGCTTGAAAAAAGACGTCTATATGAAAAAATAACTTTTGTTTAACAGTACGTAGTTATCAGTCGTGTTAAACATTCTCCCGTAGCAGTGCCTGCTTTTGAATGCTCAATACGCCCTAATCTGGAGGATAATTGGGATGATACGATTAACTATTTTTAGTTTATCAGTAGCTTTGTTATCAAGCTGCGCAGAAGCAGAGGTTTCAAGCAACCATTTACCGTTAGAGGCTTCTAATACTACTGCTAGCACTCAGCCTTCTTTTATAGATGATAAGATGCGCGGTATCAGTTCTGAATTACCCATTAAATATAATAGCTCGATAGAAGGTCGTGACGACACTTGCGGATTTAAAGACCATGCAGGACGTATTATTACTCCGGCTATATATGATCATTGCGGTGAGTTCCATGACGGCATGGCCTATGTAACGCACGGTTATGACACCATCGGTTATGTTAATACTCAAGGTAAGGTTGCCATACCTATTATTTATCCTATTTTTTTTGACTTTATACCTGAGATGCGTGATTTCAGTGAAGGCCGCGTTGCGGTATACAAGGATGACAACTGGGGCTTTATCGATAAGCAAGGTAAGTCCGTCACTCCTTATGTCTATCGTTATGTTGGAGATTTCTCAAATGGATTAGCCACTGTATCAAGAGATGAAAAATTTGGTGCCATTGATCGTAATGGTGATATCGTTATTGATTTTCGCTACCAATCTCTTGGTGATTTTAAAGAAGGTCTGATAAGTTTCAGGCTAACTGATGATAACCGACTAGGGTATATCAATATTAAAGGTAAACCAGTCATTGCGCCTACATGGTATGCAGGCTTAGATTTTTCTGAAGGTCTAGCAGCAGTAGCTGTAGAAGATAACGATAAGTTGAAATGGGGATTTATTGACCGCAAAGGTAAAGTGGTTATCAAACCAAAGTATGATGCAGTCACGCCTGATGTTGGTGATTTATCTCTATATACTGATGTCAGTGGCGGACATTTTACTAATGGTCTTGCTACGATGTATATAGAAGACGACAAAATTACGCAGGTCACTATTGATAAGCAAGGCAATGAAGTTAAGCGCCAAACTTATGATAGTTATGACGATATATTTAGCAAAAATACTTTTTAAAAAACTCTATTAGATTTATAAAAATATCAAAAAAACTGCTAAGTACAGCAGTCTCAAATAGTATGCATAAGTTACTACAGACGCAGCCCATAAAATCGCTGTAAAGAAAATTAATACCATAGCCGTTATATACGAGGTTCATGATATTTTAGCCCACTAGTAAACCTAATAACCAATCCTGACTTTCTAGGCCAACTATATGACCCCAATCCACATTGCATTAGCGGTACTGGTTACCTTTATTTGGGGCGTCAATTTCACCTTTATTGCATGGGCACTCAAAAGTTTTCCACCACTTATTCTCACGGCTTTACGTTTTTTCTTTACCGCTGTACCACTGGTTTTATTTCTTAAACCGCCCAAATTCAACCGTACGCTATTTATCTATGCCATCGGTACGTTTGTCATGCAGTATGCGTTTGTATTCACTGCCATGCATTTGGGTGCTTCGGCAGGGTTAACAGCACTACTGCTACAAGTCCAGATATTCATCACGGTATTACTGGCGTATGTCATATTGGGTGAGACAGTGAGTCGCATGCAGATCATCGGTATGATAGTTGGTGTACTGGGGCTTGGCGTAATTGCATTAAACCTTGGCGGTGATATGCCTTTGATCGGGTTTATCTGTATCTTGATTGCGGCAATCGGTTGGAGCTTTGGCAACATTGCTTCAAAGCAGGCATCCACACAAGCTGCCTTAAAAGTTACTCAGCAAAGATCAAGCGTATCACTGGCTTTACCTAACACTCAGAAGAATAAAGCATCCGCGCTATCTGCCCTGGCTTTAGTGGTATGGGGAGGTTTGATCGCTTGTATGGTTTTAACCCTATCTTCTCTTCTATTTGAGACTGACGCATGGCAGTTAGCAACGTTTACACAAGCACCCGTTAAATCTTGGCTATCGCTTGGGTTTATTGTATATATCTCAACACTGATAGGCTTCGGACTGTGGGCACATTTGCTCAGTCAAAATATTGCTTCCAAGGTTATGCCGTTTGCTTTACTAGTGCCAGTGTTTGGCATGGCAACGTCAGTGCTGCTCTTAGGGGAAGTGGTGACATGGTGGAAGATGTTAGCAATGCTATTGATCTTGTCAGGGCTGTTATTAGCAAATGTGAAAATAGGTAGAAAGCCGCAATTGGCCCGATAATAGATACAAAAATCCTCAGTTATTGAACTGGGGATTCTTGCCTGCAAAATACTACAATTGAATCAATAATATATAAGATGATAATTAACTTTACAGTTGATCAATCATAGCTTGGTACTTATCTTTTTTAGCTACAATTTTGTTACGTTCGTCTTCTGCATTCGATGATAATTCTTCTGAATCCTCACCTTTTTTATCAAACACTTCTAGTTCGGTTTCCACATTATCTAAAAGTCGTTTAAGCATAATAGCAACCGCTTTTTCAGAAACTTCATGTGCCATAGTAGACGCTTCAGAAGCAAAGTCATCTTTGAGTTTAGACGCCCATTGATAAATATTCGCTATTGTTACGCTATTACTGGCTTCTTTATCCGATTTGTCAGATGCATCTTTTTCATTAGTATCAGATTGATCGCCTTTATCAGATATAAGGTCATCCTTAAGCTTAGCAGCCCAATGATAAATATTGGTGATCGTCATACCAAACTTATCTTCTTTATCGGACTTATCTTCTTTATCGGACTTATCTTCTTTATCAGACTTGTCTTCTTTATCAGACTTGTCTTCTTTACTAGATTCGATATTTTGCTCGGCATTATAACCATCAAAATCTCCGTCTTCATACACAACGGTATCGCCTTTTACAACTTCAACAGCTGTTACTCCATCATTTGAAGGCGTAACGGCTGTATTTTCGAGAGACTCTAAAGCGCTCTCTATTTTATCGTTGTTAGTAGACTTGTTTGACATAATTTATAATCTCTATTATTAAAGTTTGTTTACACTTAATAATAAGTGACTTTAGTTTTATATTCCGTATCTCAATGTAGATGGTTTTGTTCTAAATTCGTTAGAAATGCTCCAGAACACTCTATTGAGTTTGTAAATACATACTGGCATAATATGAATACAATTACTTCAAGTGATATCAAAGCCCTGACCTTATTTCTAGGTCTCCCTCAGACACTGATGATCACAGCATAGGTAATCCATACCTGCAGCTTTATCAAAAGCTACAAAACCACAGTTATCGACATTTTTATTTTTAGATATTATCCATTTATTTATCTATACAAACCAACTTTTAAAGAGTGTGATAAGTGATGTTTGTATTTGATTTAAGCTTAAAATTACTGATGTATCATCTTATTCAATTAGGTATTGCTTTCATATTATCGCTACCGATTGCGCTTAATCGCGAGATGAAAGATAAAAGTGCAGGACTCAGAACCTTTCCACTAGTAAGTATGGCCTCCTGTGCTTTCATGTTAGTCGCTGTAGATATTTATCACGGCTTATAGCCTGAAGCGAGAATTATGTAGCGATTATTACCGGCATGGGTTTTATCGGTGGTGGTGCTATTTTTAAAGGCGATAATACGGTAAAAGGGACTGCAACGGCGGCAAGCTTATGGAATACCGCTACTAGTGGTATCTCTGTCGCTTAGGGACGTTATGAGATTGCGATCATATTGTCGGTGGTCAATTTCTTAATCCTACAATTCTCGGAGCCATTTAAGATGAAAGATAAGCTTGAATAGTGACTCTTTTTTATTCATAGCATACTATCAGATATTAGATTTAAGCTTTTTTCCAATATACCTTTTTTTAACCAGAATTTTCGAACTTAGATTTTGTTAAGCAAGTGAGAATTACCGTATTGATGTATTGGTCTGTAGAGTGCTAGCTATAAAAATAGCTAGATACTTAGTAGGTAATCGCTTTAGTATTAGTTAACTAACTCATCTACTAAACTAACAATAAGATTACTTAACGTTTGATTAATCCCTGCCACAATGAATTATCTATTATAAATAAGGATTCAGTATGAACTTTACTTCTAAAGATAAATTAGACTCGTTGATACCCTCTATTCACTACAGTTCTAGCTGTACTTGCCCAAAATGTGGATGCACGTGTGCTTCAACTTGTGATAAATGCGATAGATGTTCGAAATGCTGTCAATGTGGTGAAAAGTAATACCTATTACCATAGCTATTTAAGCTACTAATAATGATTAAAAAAGCAGCACCTTAGAAATTTATTCTAGGGTGCTGCTTTTTTAGATTTAAGCGCTAAAAAGAACTGTTAAGCCTTTTATTCATTACAGAATTAACAATAACGCCCTTAATTAAGGGAAATTTTTTGAGCGCCTTGCTTATGCTTTATTCGCTGCAATCCAGCTTTGCATTTGCTCGATTTCAGCCTTCTGTGCATCAATAATTTCTTGCGCAAGCTTCAGCATTTCAGGGTTTTTACCATATTTAAGCTGAGTTTCTGCCATATCTACTGCGCCAATGTGATGCGGTAACATACCACGAGCAAATGCCATATCTGGCACTGGATCGGCAATACCTGCCATCATTTCTTCATGCATCGCATCCATACCGTCGGCATAAGCTTGTTGCATTGCCTTGGTATCAGGCGTTGGTGTTTTGCTATCAGGGTTATCGGCTAACCATGTTTTCATCTGCTTAATTTCAGACTGCTGAGCGTCGATGATTTCTTGCGCAAGCTTACGCATCTCTGCATCAGTACCGTACTTGAGCTCAATCTCTGCCATATCTACCGCACCGATATGGTGACCGAGCATGCCTTGAGCAAATGCTGCATCAGGATCGTTATAATCCATGCCTACCATCATTTCTTCATGCATTTTAGTCATTGATTCGCTGTATTCTTTGAGCATAGGGGTCATCGGAGTTCCATCTGCTACCATAGAATCTGCACTCATATCGTGACCAGCATGCGGGTCTACTGCGGCAGTCGTATCCGTTGTTTCGACCGGTGCGACGTCTTCTGTTGTAGCAGGATCAACCTTCTCAGCTGTTGGCTGACAAGCACTTAGTAATAATGCGGCACTAACACTAGCAGCTATAACAGAGCCGCGTAATTTATAATGAGTGTTCATGGTATATCCTTAACATACACAGGTTAAATAAAAAACTAGCAAGGCATCCAATAACAATTTAAAGAAATTAAATGCTATTAGATAAGCTTTGCTTGTTTGAAAAATAGGGTTTAAAAAGTTACGATAATTTTGTGGGTAAACCTTTACTTCAATTCTTCAATAAGCGCTTGCATCTCACCGATTTCACGCTTTTGTGCTTCGATAATATCATCCGCCAATTGTCGTACGCGCGGATCTTCGGTATCTGCTCTTGAGCTGGTCAATATAGCAATGGAATGATGCGGTATCATTGCTTGCATCCAATCGACTTGATCGACGGTTGCTTGTGATCGAACGCCCCATAGACCAAAAGCGAATAACACGACGCTCAGACCATAAACCATCAAATTAACTTTGGTTTTTTTATACATATTACCCATAAAGGCCAACATAATGACGGCCATCATAGCGCCCATATATAATGCCATATAGGCTCTAGTCTCACTAAAATACACGTGGTTCCATTTATAAGTATTAAAATACATCATGATAAACATGACAACCGTTGAGGTTAGAATCATCAGAGAGAATTTGATATAAGGATTCATATGCTTTTCATTACTAATGTTTTCTTGATTAGAGTTATCCATAAGGTAACCTTTATAAGAATATGTTCTTTATAAATAGTACAAAGTGAAAACTGTTCTTGATGTTATAACTGCTGCTGAGAAGACTCAATATCAGCATAAACTTGAGTCGTGCCGTCTTTATTAAGCTGCATGATTTGATAAGGCTCGAATTTATTTTGATACTCCATACCTGGACTACCAACTGGCATGCCGGGTACAGCAAGACCAATCGCTTGCACAGGTGGATTCTCTAAAAACTGCGCCATATACTTAGCAGGGACATGACCTTCAAACACATAGCCATCAGTAGTAACAGCAGTATGGCAAGAGCGCATCTCGCTTGGTACGCCATAACGGTCTTTAAATAATGCGACATCCGCAACATCGTGCGCTGTTGCGCCTAAACCATTATCCTCTACGTGGCTTATCCAGTCTTTACAGCAGCCGCAATTCACATCTTTATAGACGGTTGCAGAGACATTTTTGAGTAGCTCTGGATTACTTACTGGTGTTGTCATCACCGCCGCAGAAGTAGGCTGTGATTCAGCTACGTTGGCAGTGGCTGATTTTGTAATGGGTGCTGAGCTTGCATCAGCGGCGCTAGTATTGGCTTGACCGCAAGCAAACAGTGATGAGGCGGCAAATAATACCAGTGTACTGCGCAGTAGCTTAGAAGGTTGACTATTGGACATAGGGCTAGACTCTGTTTTAAAGATTGTCATAAGGCTTTCTCATATTTTTTCTACAACGACGAATAGTGTCGATGATAAATTAAGATAACGAATAGCTTAATACAACAACTCTGACAACAACATGACGCTAAGATGACAATTTTGTCATGTTGCGAACTTGGTATATAAATAGGGCTACCATACATTCACAGTATCAACCCTACAACTTCAAACGGCGCAATCGCAGCGCGTTACCAATAACAGATACTGAAGAAAGGCTCATAGCCGCCGCCGCTATCATTGGACTGAGTAAAAGCCCGAAAAACGGATACAGCACACCTGCCGCAATCGGTACTCCAAGGGCGTTGTAGATGAACGCAAAGAACAGATTTTGTCTGATATTGCGCATCGTAGAATGGCTCAGTTTATGGGCTCTTACGATTCCCATCAGATCACCTTTCACTAACGTAATGCCAGCACTCTCCATCGCCACATCTGTTCCTGTGCCCATGGCTATGCCAACGTCTGCTTGCGCAAGGGCAGGAGCGTCATTGATACCATCACCCGCCATGGCCACAACCTTGCCACTACTTTGCAACTCTTTGATGATACGGTTTTTGTCTTCTAGAGAGACGTCGGCATGTACCTCGTCAATATTTAATTTACTGGCAACCGCTTTAGCCGTTATTTCATTGTCACCTGTTAGCATGACTACCCGCAGTCCAGCTTTGTGCAGTAGCGATATGGCTTCACTCGTGCTCGGCTTGATCGGGTCAGCGACTGAGATTAGACCAGCAGCTTGCCCATCTACTGCGACGAACATGACAGTTTCACCGTCCTTCCTGCGTTTGTCGGCGCGTTCTGAAAGCGCACTGTCAAAACTATTGAGGCGTTGCATGAATTTAGAATTGCCTACGGCTACTTGTTTGCCATTAACTAGCGCCTGTGCGCCTTCACCGGTGGTTGAACTAAAATCGCTGGCTTTTGCAGTGGTAAGGGATTTTGCCTTCGCAGCTTTGACAATAGCTTCTGCTAGAGGATGTTCGCTCGCAGTCTCTACCGCAGCGACAAGTATAAGAAGTTCATCCTCATCTAGGCTACCAAGCGCTTCAATAGCAGTGAGCTCTGGTTTGCCTGCTGTCAGTGTTCCGGTTTTATCGACAACGATAGTATCGACTTTTTCCATGCTCTCTAACGCTTCAGCATTCTTGATAAGTACGCCATTTTGAGCTCCTTTGCCAGTGCCCACCATAATCGACATTGGTGTGGCAAGTCCTAATGCACAAGGGCAAGCGATGATTAATACCGCGATAGCATTGACCAGTGCAAAAGCCATTGCAGGCGCAGGTCCGAACATCGCCCAGACAATAAAGGTTATAACAGAACAGATAAGGACGATCGGCACGAACCACCCTGCTACCTTGTCGACCAGTTTTTGTATTGGTGCGCGGCTACGCTGGGCTTCAGCAACCATTTTGACGATCTTGGACAATACGGTGTCATCGCCAACATCGACCGCTTTAATTAATAGCGTCCCAGTACCGTTGACTGTACCACCGGTGACCGTATCCCCTGTTGTTTTTGAGACAGGTAGTGGTTCACCAGTTACCATTGATTCATCGACGTTGCTATTGCCATCAAGTACCGTGCCGTCTACCGGAAGCTTTTCTCCTGGCTTCACTCGCAGTGTGTCACCGCTGATAACTTCGTCAAGTGAGACTTCGGTCTCGACATCGTTCTCATCGACACGTCTTGCCGTTGGTGGTGCTAGCTCGAGTAGCGCACGGATTGCGCCAGAGGTCTGACTTCTGGCTTTGAGTTCTAGAACTTGACCCAATAGTACTAAAGTTACGATGACAGCGGCGGCTTCATAGTAAACCCCGACTTGACCAGTGGCATCTCTAAAACTGTCTGGGAATATACTAGGAAGGAAGGTTGCTACTAGACTGAAGCCAAAAGCAGCGCCTACGCCCACTGCAATCAAGGTAAACATGTTTAGATTTCGGCTTTTTATTGATTGCCAACCACGGACGAAGAAAGGCGCCGCTCCCCACACGACTACAGGTGTGGCAAGCGCCAGCTGAATCCACTGAGCGATCTGCCCGGAGGTATCGCTCTGAATAAGGCTGTCTAGGTTTATCCCGACCATGTCACTCATGGCATACAGAAATAGCGGTATGGTCAGCGCCGTACATATCCAGAAACGGCGCGTCATATCATCGAGCTCTGAGGTGTCCTCCACACCGATAGTAGCCGTCTCTGGTTCAAGTGCCATTCCGCATATCGGACAACCGCTATTCTCCACATCTCTAACCTCAGGATGCATCGGACAAATATAAACAGTACCATTATAGCCAGCTGGCACTTTGTCATATTTGCCGCCTTTGACAGATTTTACTTCTGTATTAGCTGTACCATGACAGTTTGTATGGTCATCTACTGTATCCTTATCAGTCATTTCTGCCATTTCGGTAACATTATCTTCGACAACAGTGCCTTCAGGTTTGAGAGACATTTTGCATAGTGGACAACTGCTTTGTTCGATATCTCTGACTTCAGGATGCATAGGGCAAATATAGATCGTTCCACTATAGTCAGCTGGAACCTTATCGTACTGACCACCTTTGGTAGATTTTACATCCATACTCGCTGTACCTTTGCCGCTTGCGTGGTCATGGTTACTGTCCATTTCTCGTTCTTCATGCTTATCGTGTTTCATAAAATCACTCCTTGAAGATGGTGAGTAGACGCTTAGACTCTACGCAATTGGTACTCGAACACCATTTTTTTATTATCAAAATCAGATGTTTTTCGTTAAGCTTATTCTGGTTGACGCAGATACTTGAGCAGCGCCATAACGGTCAATAACAGTATGGCAAAAATCAGTATTACAAACAGCAGCCAGATAATCATCATCGCCCAGCCCATGCCGTTCATCATACTTCCATGCATCATTGATCCATTCATCATTCCATGCATTATAATACTCAACATAATATTGCTCCGTAACGGTCAACACCACAATCAGCATTAACAACAGCTTAACGTAATAGCTCTGACAACAACATGACGCTCAGATGACAATTTTGTCATGTTGCGCTCATATCATAGGAATATCGCTGACATTCCTCTATCATTCCCTTATTATCACTCTATAATTGATAGCATCAACCCAACCAATCAGCGTGTGTCTGTTATGAAACTACTGTTAGTCGAAGATGAAGTATCACTCGGTGACTATATAAAAAAAGGTCTGACCGAAGCAGGATTTATCGTTGAGCATCACACTACTGGGCTCGACGGCTACCATGCTTTAATGAGCGATGATTTTAATGTCGTCATCATGGATGTGATGCTGCCTGATATCAGTGGTTTTGAGCTAGTACGTAATTACCGCGCCGCTGGTAAGCACACGCCGGTTTTATTTTTGACGGCTAAAGATGATTTGAGTGATCGCATCAAGGGGATTGAGATTGGCGGTGACGACTACCTTACTAAGCCTTTTGCCTTTGCTGAGCTGTTAGTACGAATAAAAAGTTTACTGCGCCGTGCCAACCAGTCTGACTACAGTAGTAACCTCATGCAAATTGCAGATTTAAAGATGGATATCACTAAACGCACCGTGCATAGAAATGAGCAGTCTATTAAATTAACCGCCAAAGAATTTTCCTTATTACAATTTTTACTTGAGCGCCAAGGTGAAGTGTTACCGCGCTCGGTTATTGCCTCTCAAGTTTGGGATATAAACTTTGATAGCGACACCAATGTCATTGATGTGGCCATTAGGCGCTTAAGAATTAAGATTGATGACGATTATGAGGTAAAGCTGATACACACAGTACGCGGTATGGGCTATCGCTTAGAAGTTATAGATAGCAGTCACGACTTAACGCCCATAATAGAAAAGTACTAACATGACCCCTATCGTCACAGACGGACGCTTATCACTATTATGGCGAACTCTGTTTTTATTAACGCTTTGTGTGGTAATTACCCAAATCTGCCTTTATTTATGGATTCAGCGTTCAGTTAATGGTCATTTTGAGCAAATGGACTCGGAGATTTTAACCCATGCTGCGTTTAATTTGCGTCAGCATATGAATGACAATACACTTGATGATCAGGGTGAAATACAACTTTCTAATCAGCCTAATCAGTCTGTGAATAAGCAGTCACAGCCACTACAAGATGCTGTATTGGACTATGATGTAAAAACAGTGATTACTGACAATCAGGGACAAATACTTACCAGTAATCCCAAAGGCTTTATGAGTCAGTCGCAGAATAGACGTTCAGTAAAAGATTTATGGCAGGCGCATCATGATAAGCCGTTCGATTTAAAAATGGATAGTCGTCATTACAGGGCTATTGTCATTCAGCATTCGGAACGTTTAGCGCTCATCGCCCTACCTATCGATGTTCATCATGAATACCTCGCCCAGTTTAACCGTCAGCTCATTCTTATCTTAATGGCGATTACTTTTATCTTAGTTTCTGTTGCGGCTTTTAGTGTGCATTTAGGATTTGCCCCGCTATCAACCATCAGGCAGAAGATGACTCGTATCAATGCCGAAAAGCTTGATGATCGTATTGTCATTAGTGAGATGCCAAGTGAGCTGCGACCACTTGCTGATGCTTATAACGCCATGATGGAAAAACTCGAGCAAAATTTTGAGTCGTTATCGCGATTCTCAGATGATATTGCCCATGAGCTTCGTACCCCACTTGCAACCTTAAGTACCCAAACCCAAGTGATGTTAAGTAAGCCTAGAAACAGCAATGAATACGTTGAGCAACTGCACGATCAGCATGACACACTTGAGCAGCTATCTAGCTTGATTAATAACATGCTGTTATTAGCAAAAACACAAAAAGGAGTCTATGACTCCCAGTTTACGGCAGTTGATACTGAGTCACTCGTTACTAAAATGATTTCTTATTATGATTTTATAGCGGAAGATCGTGGGATTGTATTTGAAAAAAGCGGAGACTTTAAGGCTGTATTGGGAGATGACAGCTTATTACAAAGGCTTTTTGCCAATCTAATATCAAATGCTATCTACTATTCTACTAGTGATAGCGTTATTACTATTACTGCCTCTGCTGTCACTAATAGTGGTGTGAAGGATTCGGAGAAAAAATTTCAATCTGCTTTCAAACCTCATTTAAAAATAGTTTTTACCAATCAATTAGAGGCACCTTTGACACAGATAGAAGCAGATAAATTGTCTGAGCGTTTTTATCGTCATCATAAAAACCATATCTTGCATTCAGGTACAGGATTGGGACTATCTATCGTACAAGCGATTGTTAGCGCTCATAACGGTAGAATAAGCATCATTATTAAAGATGAATACTGTTTCCAGGTCAGTGTAGAACTGCTAATCTATTAATAATAGATTCTGTCTTGATACTACCATTCCATTAAAACGACAAGCTCAGCGAAAATGATTGAGGTATTAAATTTAAATTATTTTCTATAATATCTCTTTATAGGAGCAAAGAATTATTCTCATCTCTAGCAGAGATTATGAATAACATAAACATTTAATTTATGAAGAGATATTTTTATTTATTCAATTAATGTACTTGCTCTAATTAATTAGAAATATCTTTGACTGTAGAATCACTAGGTATTTTGAACATGAGAGACACTGTAGGAGCTAAACTTTCAGCTATATTTCCAGTGTTTACTGAATTTTTCGATTTTAATTTATACCCATAATAATACTCACAATCTATTTGTAGGTAGGTTAAATAAGTGGGCTTGTACAGATGGATTCAAATATGCAAAGTAAACTATCACTTATAATAGTAATCATCTAAAATAAGTGCTGTTTCTCAAAATCATCAATTTATTACAGTGTGGATTACTGCATATCCTTATTACGTAGCCTGTATTACTTGATACATTTCACAGGAGCAGTAACCGACCTTCCCCTACAACAATGTAAGGCTAATCATAATGACACCAGCAATTAGAGTTGCCATCGCCGGTTATGGCAATCTCGGCCGTGGCACCCAAGCAGCCATCAAGCAAAATCCAGACATGCAATTAGTATGTGTATTCAGCCGCCGAGATCCTGCCGCCGTCACCCTCATTGACCAAAGTGTACCCGTATACGCCATGGACGATATTGCACAATACAAAGATGACATAGACGTGCTGATTTTATGTGGCGGTTCCAAGTCTGATTTGCCTGAGCAAGGCCCAGCATTTGCAGGTTTATTTAATATCGTTGACAGCTTTGATACTCACGCAAAAATTCCTGAGTACTTTGCCGCGCTTGATGCGCCTGCTAAGAAAGCTAACAAAGTTGCTATGTTGTCCGTCGGTTGGGATCCTGGGCTGTTTTCCATCAATCGCTTATACGGTGAAGCCATTTTACCGGTCGGCGAAACCTATACCTTCTGGGGTAAGGGATTAAGCCAAGGACACTCAGATGCGGTACGCCGCGTGGATGGTGTTAAGGCAGGCGTACAATACACCATTCCCTCAGAATCTGCCATGGCACGGGTGCGCAACGGCGAGCAGCCAACGCTAAGCACTCGCGAGAAGCATACGCGCGAATGCTATATTGTATTGGCAGATGGTGCCGATGCCGATGCTGTGCGCAATACCATCGTGACTATGCCGGATTACTTTACCGACTACGACACTGCAGTACACTTTATCGACCAACAAACTTTTGAGTCTGAGCATGGCAAGATGCCGCACGGTGGTTTCGTCATTCGTAGTGGTGTCAGCAGTATAGATAATGAGAAAAACAATCAAGTGTTAGAGTTTTCATTAAAGCTTGGCAGTAATCCCGAGTTTACTTCCAGTGTGCTCGTAGCCTACGCCCGCGCAGCCTATAAGATGAACTTAGCAGGAGATAGTGGTGCGAAGACCGTGCTCGACGTAGCACCTGGCTTATTATCGCCTAAGACACCGGCAGAGCTGCGTAAAGAACTGCTGTAAACGTTAGCTCTGAGCCAGAAACATAAAAGCTGTGATCTAAAAAAGCACCAATCCATTAAGGCTTGGTGCTTTTTTATGGTTTAATCTTGGGTATCGCTACTTTAGTTAGTGCAATGCCGCTCATGAAACTTCGGAGATAAAGTCTGCTTGAAGTATTCGTCAATGGAAGCAGTTTAAACCGAATTCTGCTATCTAGAGTCGTTTGTCATAACGTTTCTTATGGAGATAAAAAGCGGTTCTCTATACAGGTATTGAAATACTCATATTGAATATAAATTTAATGCTTATGAAATAGACATTATGGAACATTATTATCAAGCTCTTTGATTAAGATTTCCCAAGTTAATTTCTACGGGCTTGACAGCATAGTTCACTTTTCAAGCAACCTAAATGAGTTAACTATTATCCTTACTTATCGCTAAATAATATTAATTTCATAACTGAACTTCTCTGCCAGCCCATATGACTCTCTATACTCAATGGGATTACCTTCTAAGTTCTTAGCAACGCGGCATACTTTAACTAAGTTTTCTTGCTTAGTATTGTCCAAATAAGGGTCGCTGTAATCGGTTATAAAAAATAGTGTCTCTACGGCAGACGACACAAACTGGCCACACTTTGTGTAGTAAAAAGGATAAAGAAGGTTCTCAAAATCTTCAGGATTTAAGCTGGTAAAGGCTTGATAACGGCTCTTAGGTAACCAGATTCTTTCACTCAACAAGACTTTATCTTCGACCATACGCATACGTTCTATATAGATTAGTGCTTTGTTTTTAGCTATATTTAGTTTCTCATTAATATCATCAATACCGTCTATTACAGTGATTTTTGTCACTACACCTGTCGGTGTGACATAGCGAGCATCTTTATCACGGAACTTAAAAAATCTTAATAATGAACTTGCAAAATCTGGGCGCTTTAAAAAAGTACCTTTGCCTTGCTGCTTTATTAAAATGCCCTCTTCCACTAACTTTTCGACAGCTTTACGAACAGTTCCTACCGATACCTGGTATTTATCAGCGAATTCCTGTTCAGTAGGTAAAGGCGTATTTTCATCCCATTGACTCTCTGTCAGTAACGTCTGTATATGCCATCGCACTTGCTCATAGCGTGGCATTTTAAAGTTCTTGAAATTGTCTATCATTTTTTTTCACCACTATGGAAAGGTTTTTATTAACTGTCTTAATCTCGTTAAGCGTTGCTCTTACTGTAAAAATCAGGATATATCTACTCATTTTAATGTTAAGACTCACCTATATATTGGCAGTCAATTTTATCTAATTAACACGACTTTTTTTGCTATCATTCTATTCAACTAGAGGCGCTGTTAGGCTTGTACGATTTTTTAGTCTTTAAAGCTATTTTGCAATATTAGCATTTAGCGTAATGCTTTTTACTCTGTAAAAACTGCTATGGTTTTTTATAGAATTCATACAGTTAAGATCAAGGAGCAGTCGTGACGCTTTATATTCTAGCCGCTATAGTGATATGTATTATTTTGGGCTATACCACTAAAATTAATATTGGTCTATTTGCTATTGCCTTTTCATACCTTATCGGTTGTTTTGGTATGGGACTAAAGGCTTATGAGATTATTGAGCTATGGCCGCTGAAGATTTTCTTTGTTATTTTTGCCGTTACGCTCTTCTATAATTTTCCGCTGGCTAACGGTGCTTTAGAAAAGCTATCTAGTCATTTAATCTATAAATGTCGTCACTTCCCAGCATTCTTGCCTTTGGTTATTTTCTTTGTTGCCACAATTATTGCAGGCTTAGGCGCCGGTTATTACACGGTCTTAGCCACGATGGCGCCTATGATCCTGCTATTGTCTAAACGTACTAACTTAAATATCGTTATTGCTACCTTATCAGTGAACTATGGTGCTTTAGCCGGTGCTAACTTTATCACTTCACAAAGTGGTGTTATTTTTAGGGAGCTGATGCGCGGCGCAGGCGTCGCCAATGATAATACCTTTACTTATGTCTTAGGAATCTTTGCCGCTACTTTTTTCATACCTGTAATTCTGTTGGGTGGTTATAGCTTTCTCAATGCTAGACATAGCAAAATCGCAATTCAAACCACAGTGCCAGAGCCTTTTGATAGTAAGCAAAAACAATCTATTATGCTGATTTTTATTATGATGGCTATTGTGCTCATTGTGCCCATTTTAAATCTACTCATGCCGCAAGTATCGGCAATTCAATTCTTAAACGCTCGGATCGACATTGGTTTTATCGCCATTATTTTTGCTTTGATTAGCCTACTTTTAAAGTTAGGTGACGAAAAAGCAGTGATTGCACTCATACCTTGGAATACGCTCATTATGATTTGCGGCGTCGGTATGTTAATTAGCCTCGGAGTAGAAATAGGTGTCATTTACGAGCTAACCGAATGGCTAAGCACCAATGTTCCTATCTGGATGATCCCGATTTTAGTTTTCGTTATCAGCGCAATCATGTCAATATTTGCTAGCACACTCGGCGTAGTCGCTCCCACTTTATTTCCTATGGTGCTGCCTCTAGCCGTCGCCTCTGGCATAAGCCCTTTACTACTATTTACCTGTATCGTTGTAGGGGCGCAAAGCTCATCACTGTCCCCTTTCTCATCAGGAGGTAGTCTAATGTTAGGCGCTTCCCAAGTCGTTATAGAAAAAAACAAGCTTTTTAATGCCCTATTATTTAAGGCGGTGCCCTTAGACATTTCTGTTGGCATAATAGCAATTATAATTATCCAGTTTATGTTCTAACTGCTTATCAGCAAGATATGCCACAGTCTTGTTAAGCGTTCTTACAGCTACTTTTATTATTTTAAGCTTAATGCATGTATTATTGGCTCTGAATGAATAACTGCTAAAACAATTGTCGCCACCTTAGGAATGCATTACTACCAATGTAATTCTCCTCATATCCTAATAATTACTTCCCTTAGAAATCAATCATATCCGATTGTTTTTATTGATAAAAAATTCCTTAATGATTATTAGGTTAATATCTTTTAACGCTCACCTTGACATGATTAGAGATCACTCTAGTTAGCCTATAATTTCGTATATTACTATAAAATTCATATATACATACATATGTTTCTTGTTTTTTTTAAAATATTCTGTTACTTTTGCATCAGTGACAAAAAAACATACTTTGATGAAGTTTAGTAACTTTGTTAAGTTAGTTGTAAGTCCAGCTTCAACAACTGTAATGTTTTGATCAGAATTTCATTGAATTTTTCATATAAAAATACACACAAGGAGTGTCGTGTGAAAAAACTATCTTATCTGGCTCTTGGCCTGTCTATCCTATCTTTGACTGCTTGTAACAAGGCAAACGAAACTGCAAGTACAGATGCGACTGCCGCAGATGGCTCAACCGAGCTAACAGCACCTTCACGTCCGGAATGTATTGCACCTGCCAAGCCAGGCGGTGGCTTTGATTTAACTTGTAAACTTGCTCAAGCTGGCTTAAAAGAGACAGGTCTATTAAAAGACCCTATGCGCGTCACTTACATGCCAGGCGGCGTCGGTGCTGTTGCTTATAACAAAATTGTTGCCAATGACCGCGACAATGGCGATGCCATCATCGCCTTCTCTACCGGCTCTATTCTTAATTTATCACAAGGTAAATTTGGTAAGTTCACTGAAAAAGACGTGAAATGGCTCGCCGGCGTTGGTACTGATTATGGCGCTGTCGCAGTCAATGCTGATTCACCGATCAAAGATCTAGCCGGCTTAGTTGCTGAGCTCAAAAAAGATCCAAAAGCTATCAGCTTTGGCGCTGGTGGTAGTGTTGGTGGTCAGGATTGGATGCAAACCGCTATCTTAGCCAAAGCAGTTGGTGTTAAGCCTAGCGACATGACTTATGTCGCGATGGAAGGTGGTGGTGAGGCTATTACAGCAGTCATGGGCAACCATATCACAGCCGTTAGTGCGGGTATTGCTGAAATTATGCCGCAAGCTAATGCTGGCAAATTACGTGTACTAGCAGTATTTGCAGATGAAAGATTGGGCGGCACGATGGCCGATATCCCTACAGCAAAAGAGCAAGGCTATGATGTCACGTGGCCAGTCGTTCGCGGTTTCTATATGGGTCCAGACGTGAGCCCTAGCGCTTATAACTGGTGGAAAGATGCCTTTGATAAAATGCTGGTTGATCCAAAGTTCGCTAAAATACGTGAGCAGCAAGAATTACTACCGTTTGCTATGACTGGCGAAGAGTTACAAGCCTACGTCTATAAGCAGACTGAGGATCTACGTAAATTGTCTGCTGAATATGGTCTTGTTGAAGCAGCAGCAAAGTAGTCATATAAAAATTAAATAACCTTAATAATTGAATACTCATTATTTCTGGTATTTCCTAAAGGCTGGCAGGACATATATCTGTCAGCCTTTTTGCCCCAAAACTCAAGGAACATTCCTTATGACAATGGAACGCCTGTTTTCTGGGCTAATGGCACTAGTAAGTATATTTTTAATATATTTAGCCATTGGTTATGTCGCCCCTATTGCTTATGACCCAATTGGTCCTCGTCCTTACCCTATTTTGATTTTTTCATTGTTGGCATTTGGCGCTTTAGTTGTCGCTTTTCGTCCGGCACGTTTCACCAAACCTATTGATTTAGAGCTGACCAAACCAATCATCAAAAACTTAGTACTTTGTGCACTTGCTTTATTGGTCTATGGTCTTATTTTTGAAGAATTAGGTTTTATTATCGCCACGATTCTGATGTCTTTTGCAGTAGGTTTACTGTTTGCAGGTAATCCGCTCAAAAGCCTTATTTTTTCAGTTGTCATCAGTATTAGCTTATACGTCTTATTTGACACGCTTTTAGATGTCAAACTACCGCTCGGATTGCTATCAGGGATAATAGGATAATCAATATGGATACGTTTGATTTTTTGATGCATGGCTTCGCTATTGCATCGACGCCTAAGAATTTACTGATTGCACTGATCGGGGCTTTTTTGGGTACGATTGTCGGCATGTTGCCAGGTCTTGGTCCTATCAACGGCGTAGCGATATTACTGCCTTTTGCTTTTGCACTTGGTCTACCGCCTGAGAGCGCGCTTATCTTGCTTGCTGCTGTTTATCTTGGCTGTGAATACGGTGGTCGTATTTCTGCTATTCTTATTAATGTGCCCGGGGATGCCGGTGCTATTATGACGACTTTGGATGGTTATCCACTGGCAAAACAAGGAAAAGCTGGTATTGCATTGTCTTTATCTGCTGTTAGTTCGTTCGTTGGTGCCACTATTGCAACAATCGGTGTGGTTTTATTTGCTCCTTTATTAGCTAAGTGGGCTATTTCATTTGGACCTGCTGAATACTTTGTGTTGATGGTATTTGCGATTACCTGCTTAAGTGGTTTGGTCGGAGATCAACCCGTTAAAACGGGTATTGCCGCGTTAATTGGTCTTGGTCTAGCGACGGTTGGTGTCGATGCCGTTACCGGTATTTATCGCTTTACTTTTGATTCTGTCAATCTATCTGATGGTATTCAATTTACCACCATCGTTATTGGTTTCTTCAGTGTGAGTGAAATTTTAATTTTATTAGAAAAAACTAGCACTGGACACAAGGTCATTGAACAAGGTAAACGTAGTTTATTAAACTTTAAAGAGTTTACATTTACCATAGGTTCAATGCTACGTAGTGGCTTAATGGGTTTTGTGGTTGGTATCTTACCAGGTGCAGGCGCGACCATTGCCAGTGCCATGACTTATGCGAGTGAAAGAAAAATTGCTGGTGACACTGGTACTTTTGGTGACGGCGATCTTCGCGGTGTTGCGGCACCGGAGGCGGCAAATAACGCCTCAGCGTGTGGCTCATTTGTACCAATGTTGACGTTGGGTGTGCCAGGTTCTGGTACAACAGCAGTCATGATGGGTGCATTGACCTTGTACAATATTACTCCAGGCCCACAGTTATTTACTGAGCAGCCTGACATCGTCTGGGGTCTTATCGCCTCTTTGTTTATCTGTAACGTTATTCTGTTAGTCATGAACATCCCTTTGGTTGGTTTGTTCGCCAAACTACTTGATGTGCCAAATTATATCTTGATACCAGGCATCGCTGCCGTCAGCTTTGTTGGGGTATACTCAATTCATAGCACGACTTTTGATTTGGTGTTTATGGTAGCACTTGGTGTTTTCGGTTACTTCTTACGTAAATTGAACTTCCCATTATCAGCGCTTATTTTGGGCTATGTATTGGGTGAGCTGATGGAATCTAACTTAAGACGTGCGCTGTCTATTTCTCAAGGCGAGCTAGGTATCTTGTGGAGCAGCCCTATCACGATAGTACTATGGTTATTGGCTATTTTGATGATCTTCATGCCAATTATACGTAGTATCTACCGCAGAAAATTTAAGCCTGCTGTTTAGATTCGAGCTACTCTATTATCAAAATATTTTATCTGCGGTGGTTGTGCTTTATGTATGACTGCCGTTTTTTTACGCTATCGTTAGACCTTATATTTTAACGAAATATTTAACACCGATACAGAAAGAGAAAAGCTACTCTAGTAGAACCTATTATTATTTATAGATATAGAAAATAATTTCACTACTACAACTTGATGCCACTCATGAAATAGGATTTTATAGTGTCCCTTGTTTTAGACTTATTGCAATCCATCCCGATTTGGCACTTAGTAGGCTTATTTTTCGCTGGTATGGTCGCTTTTATCCTCTCTACTATCTCGGGTGGTGGCGGTGCTATGTTACTGATACCAGCTACCTCTTGGATGATAGGAACAGCGTTTGCGCCACCTGTAATCAATTTGGCTACCTTGATTAGTAATACCTCGCGGCTGTATCTATTTTGGAATGATATTGATTGGTCGTTGACCAAATACTATGTACCAAGTGCCATTGTCGGTGCGTGGTTAGCAGCATTGGTTTTTAGTCGTTTGGATGCAAACTGGATTCAGTTGTTGGTTGGCGTATTTTTAGTGTCTACTATTTTCCAATATAAGTTTGGTAAAGTAAGTAAAACGTTTGATATGCCAAAAGTAGGTTTTATCCCTTTGGGCTTTGTCATTGCATTTATGAGTACATTGGTTGGTGGTCTCGGCCCTATACTCAACCCTTTTTATATGAACGCTGGACTAGAAAAAGAAAATCTTATTGCCACCAAAACGGCCAATTCGTTTTTTGTAGGTATTATACAGATTAGCAGCTACGCTTTTTTTGGCATATTCACTGTCAAGCTCTGGGTGTATGGTCTAGTATTGGGACTAGGTGCCGTTATTGGCAATATCATTGGCAAACGCTTTTTGGCGGGAATGAGTATTAGTCAGTTTAGGATAATGCTGCTTATGCTAATGGTCATCAGTGGTCTAATAATGATAATAAGAAACGTAAACGTGCTGTTGTAACAAGTCTTTAATTCGATCCTGTTACTATTCACTCGGGTCAGCACCCGGTGGAAAATCATGACGTAGTTGAGCGACATTGGCCGCAGTGACTGTATCTGTAAAACTATTTAAATCACTATGCACATATTGAGTGACCGCTGCGATTTGCTCATCACTCATCATGCTGTGAAAGGATGGCATACCACGCAGCCCATTCATCACAACGCTAATAATATAATATTTTGATTGCATCTTACTGTTATCGGCAAGCGGCGGATAGTAACCTGCGCCTTGTGCACCCTTACCATCTTGCATATGACAGCCAGCGCAGGAATCGTCATAAAGCTTCTTGCCGTTGGTCGTTATAAAGCCCTTTTTACCTTCAGAACTACCTTCAAATTTTGCTAACCACTTTTGCAGACTAGCATCTTCTGCCATTGTTGGTAGCGAGCTGATATCAACGATATTAGCTCTTGGCGACCTAAGCTCTTCTTTGGTCATATAGACAGCACCCCACGCACCATTATTGCGACTGTCTTGATTATCAAAGACCGTTTGCTTGGCTTGTTGCTGACTGGAAAGAGTGGCTGTTGTATGAGCGGTTTGGTCTTTTTTATATTGACTACAGCCAGATAACGCGACTGTGCCTCCAATAGTTAATATCATTACCACAGCAAGCGGGTTTGGTTTGATCATATCCATGATTACCTCTACATTCATTATCGTTATCACTTCTTAAGCAGTGTTACTCATCAATGCTGCTAATCAACGCCACCAATCAATGCCGTTAATCAACAACCATTCCGACTAGCCGAGCGTTTTTGCCTTTTGGTGTAGTCGCTGAGCGGCATCCATGCCAGATAAAATTGCGCCTTCTTGCCATGCTGGGATATGCGAGCAGTGCTCACCTGCTAGCACGATACGGTGATCAATCGCGCATAGCGTATCGTAGTACTGATCACGGCTTGCTTCACTCCAAATGCCATAGCAACCGAGCGACCATGGAATACGATGCCAAGCGACGGACGTCCCAGAGCGAAACTCTTTGGTATATTGCGGGTGGATATGTTTGCCATACTGTAGTGCCGAATCGATGCGCTCTTTTGGAGTAAGGGTATTAAATTTATAAGAGGCTTCGCCAAATCCATAGGCACCGAGTAGCACCCCTGAGCCAGTGGTAAACATATCGTGTGAAGGATAGGATATTTGTGAGATGGGCATGTCAGTATAAGTGATACCGCCATAAATCCATTCGTCTTCCTCCCAAAAGCGCCGTTTAAACTCCAAGCCTACTTTATAAGAGGTGTCATAAGGGACGGCTGCCATTGCTTGCTTCATCGGCGCTGAGACATTAATGTCAATCTGGGTCAATACTGATAGTGGAATATTGCAAATACACCAGTCAGCACGTACAGTTTTAGTTTCGCCATCTAGATTATTACTGATGCTATTGCTATCGACGTAATCGACAGTGACGCCGCTCTCATCTTGATAAATTTTAGTGACTTTAGCATTGAACGTAATCATATCGCGGCATTCGCGAGTGAAGGCATCACCAATTTTTCCCATACCGCCGACAGGCTGGAACATCGCTGGTTGATGGTCATATATCGTATAGTTGTTATAAATATCTGACCACATGCCTGAATTTAATAGTTTGTTCATCGGTATTAGCGTCGAGGGTTTGGCATCAGGCATCAAACCGCCACCCGGATAAACACTATAGCCACGATGCTTACTGGTTTCATGGCTTTTAACATAGCGATAATTGTTATCAAGGACACCCCAGCCCTTTAAACCTTCTAATAGCTTTTCTTTATCCTCTTTATTGACCGTCTTATCAAGGCTACCGGTATTGACCGCTTTAGATAATAGCTCTGAGACATAGCCACGTATGTCGCTTTGCACCTCGCCTAAGCGTTGCGGTGCGCCATTAAAATGGCTGGTACGGTGCAAATAAGCGCGGTCATTAGTTTGTATAAAAGGCTGTAGTGCTACACCGAATTTTTTACAATAATGGAATACAGCATAATGATGAACCGGCAACCGCCATGGCCCACCGTTAAAGTAGTTGCCTTTTTTAAAGTCGCAAGTCACCTCGCCGCCACCAAGCTCAGTATATTTATCACCAGCGTTTAGTGTCCAACTGCGACCACCACCGCGATTTTGAAATTCAAGAACCGTCACTTTATAGCCGGCTTTACGGAGCTCATAAGCAGCGGTAAGCCCGCCCAATCCTGCGCCAAGTATCACAATGCTAGCGCCAGCAGGTGCACCCTTTAGATTCATCTCTTGTTTAAAGCTAGATTCAGAGGCAAAGCCCAATGTGGTCATCGCCTGATACATTGCCGTCGCTCCTGCGGTCTTACCAATCATTGACAGCAGTTGCCGACGTGTGGGCGATTGAAGCATATCGTTCATTTTATTATCCTTGTTATAGAGCATTCGTCCATGACATCAGGTGGTACTAGGTGTTTTTATAGCTAGATTAATAGTGAGGTTAATAATCCTTACTTTAAGATGCGTTTGACGTCAGCAGCACTGACATCACTAGTTGGTAGACCACCGAAATTTATCCGCACGTAATTGGTAATACTGGCAATCTGCGCATGACTTAACTCTTTCTCGAAGCCGGGCATTTTGGGTGCTGTGTTTAACGCCCCTTTTGCACCATAAGCAATAACGTTAATCAGTGCGTCTGGCTTAACGCGACGAATACTACTCAGTCCTACGATAGAGGCGTAACGAGCATCGGGCTGCGCGTAACCATCGACCCCATGACAGCTGCCACAGGCAGCAAGATATAGCGCTTTTGATGAGTTGCGGTCATTATTAGAATGAGCATTCGTAG
Organism: Psychrobacter glacincola; assembly: GCF_965118485.1. Classification (GTDB taxonomy): domain Bacteria; phylum Pseudomonadota; class Gammaproteobacteria; order Pseudomonadales; family Moraxellaceae; genus Psychrobacter; species Psychrobacter glacincola_D. Next base: position 43,849 of record NZ_CBCPJH010000012.1, read on the forward strand.
ATGTTTTTGCCTGCGCTAAATAGTCTTTTTGCTCTATTAAGTTATAAGTAATAGAGCTGCTGACCGGATTAGGCAGCCGTGATGTATCTATAGGTATCACGTAATCGTCAGTCTTGAGGATAGGGACGACTTTTAAATAAGCAGCCATGGCGCTTAAGTCGTCATCGCTTAGATAGCGGGTACTATGGGCGACCGCTTCAGCCATAGGTCCACCAGCATAAGCGCGTTTATCGAGCATGCCAGTACGTAGATAAGTGACGATATCATTCTCGCTCCAACGCCCGATACCACTGTCATTATCTGGGGTAATGTTAGGTGCATACCATTTACCAAGCGGCGCACCAGATAAATATTTTTTCTTATCAAGACCTTGCGTAAGGTTGCGTGGGGTATGACAAGTGCCGCAATGCTCTAAGTTATTAACGAGATATTCACCGCGTTGCTGGGTTTGGGTGAGCCCTGTACGGTTTTCGGTAGAAGGTACATTAATTACGTTCCAAGCCAGCATCAAAGTGCGGATATTTAACGGAAATGGTAGCTTAGTTATTTTTTCAGGCGACTCTTCTACTGGAGGTACGGTTTGAAAGTAAGCAAATAGTGCACTGATATCCGCATCAGCTATACCATGATAAGACGGATACGGCATCGCAGGATAAAGCTGATGCGTGGGTGCACGACCTTTTTGCAGCGCTTTTTTAAAGTCGGCTTCGGTATAATTGCCGATACCATAACGCGTGGATGGCGTGATATTGGTCGAGTAGATATTACCAATCGGTGTTTCAATCGCGACGCCGCCGCTATAGTCCTCGCGATGACAAGCCATACAGTCAGCAGTACGGGCAATATAGGCGCCGCGATTGGCTAAATCGCTATTCATAGGACTTACATTGGGCAAGCTAATAGCGGGACTAATATTAAGCTGGCTTATTACATGAGGTAAGCCAGCGCTATCAGCCATGATAGCGCTGGAAGCCATACTAAGTGCAAGTGCTGATAACATTATAGAAATTGGCTTCATAGTATCCTCGCTAGGCTGGCAAAAACTCATTTTTATTAACTTTGGCTATCGCTCTATAACTCGCTGATTTTTTACTGAACTGGAAAAGCTACTGTTTAGCTGCTTCAACTTGAATATTTAAAGTCAGATTTTTAGTCATGCCGAATAAGACATATTTTTTGATATTCCACTGAGTACGGTCAATCGTGGCGGTAAAATTGCCGCCACAGACCGTTCTATTCATTGGAGAGCTCAGGTAACAATTAAATTTGGTCGCCAGTAAGCTAATAGGATGGGTCTGACCGTTTAGGGTCAGCTTGCCATCCACTTGTGTGACCTTTGGATTGTCTTTGTCAGAGGTGAAATGCCATTTGGTAGATTCAAAACGTGCTAATGGATACTGTTCCATATTAAAAAAATCAGGTCCCATCAGTTTAAGATTAAAAATCTTGTTACCAGTGTTTAAGGATTTTATGGGAATAATAAGGGAGATGTCGCCGGTTTTTGCGCTCGGATCATACTGGAGTATTCCGGTCACATTATAGAAGCCGCCAGTGGTAGCAGAGGTTTTGAGGTGGTCAATAGCGAAGCGTACGTTGGAATGGTCAGGCTCAATTTTATAGGTGGCTGCATGGCTGCCAACCGTATAACCTGCCAGTAATAATAATATCCCTAACGACTTGTAGTAACGTAATACGACTTTGTCAAATACAAGCTGGCTCATGACAACATTCCTTTGTTGTGTAATCTTACTTATGACACGCTTCGTAAACTTTTACTAGCCCTATCTTATTAAACTAAATACAAGGGTCGTTCATTACAGCAGATAAAAAACTACGTTTTCAATTAAATATTATTGATATTACGTCGAGCCATTAAACGACGTTTCATAAACCAAGCAATAATAATAACCACAGCGAGTAATAAGAAACCCTTAGAGTACGGTGCTAGCATAGTCTCAATCACTTCGTAATTCTCACCAAAATAATAGCCAGCAACGGTCAATAAGCTTGTCCAAATGCTTGAGCCCAAAGCAGTAAATGCCAAAAAAGGAAGAATCGGCATTTTACTCATTCCCGCAGGGATGGATATAAATGAGCGAATACCCGGCAGCATACGTCCAAAGAAGACAGCCTTGCTGCCATGTTTATCAAACCAAACACTAGAGGACTGTATATCGCTAGGCTTAACGAACACGTATTTGCCATACTTTTGCGTAAATACCATTAGGCGATCTTCATTCAGTAAGCGCCCTAGGTAATATAGCGGCAGTGCGCCAAGTACCGAGCCAAGCGTACCTGCTAAGATGACTAATATTAAGTTTAAATCACCTCTTGCTACCGCAAAACCAGCGGCTGGCATGATAAGCTCAGAAGGTATGGGCGGAAAAACGTTTTCAGCAAACATAGCAAAGATAATACCGAGATAGCCAAATTTTGCCATGATAACCAGTACCCACGCGCTTACCTGACTCATTAAAATACCTTGTTAAATAACTGATGTGATTTTTGCACCATGAGCCAATATATCATGCCCTTCTATTTCTACCTCTATCATCATAACTTAGCTTGCCGTTAAGATAGCGTTAAGGTGATGGCTAATGTTAGGAATAGTTTTAATTGATAGGTCGTTTTCAGAGATACAGTGAACGCTAGACCGCCACCCCAAATAGGCGTCCAATCAATGAGGTAGCAACCATTGCTAGCACGCCCCAAATCACGACTCTAGCAGTAGCAGGAATAACAGGTGCGCCGCCCAAACGCGCCGATATTACCCCAAGTAGCGCTAAGCCTATTATGGTCAAAGATGATAATGACCAAACCAGTGTTTGCGCCGGCAACAGCAGAATGCCAATAATCGGTAATATCGCGCCAGCAATGAAGGATAATCCAGAAGCCACTGACGCATGAATCGGTTTTGCTTGACTTAAATCTGTTAAGCCAATCTCATCGCGGGCATGAGCTTCAAGTGCATTGTGCTCAGTCAATGCTACCGCAACTTGATGTGCCAATACGTGATCGAGTCCACGCGTCTCATAAATTTTTGTCAGCTCAAACAGCTCGCGCTCAGCGTTATGAGTCAGCTCATGCAACTCTTTATCCAAATCTGCCTTTTCGGTATCTGCTTGAGACGAGACTGAAATATACTCGCCAGCTGCCATCGATAAAGCACCTGCGGTTAACGCAGCCATTCCTGTTAGTAGTAATGTCTGACTACTCGTACTTGCGGCAGCGACACCGACCAGCAAGCTAGCGGTTGAAATCAAGCCATCATTTGCTCCCAATACTGCTGCTCTCAACCAATGATTGCGATTGCTTAAATGTACTTCATCATGAATAGAGTGCTGCATAGATACCCTCGAGCATTATGAATTTGAATTTGAATATATCAGTTTAGCTTATAACTGCTCACAACTTCACAACTCTTAATGGATAATTATTTGGCTTGTTTTAGCGCCACCAATCGATAGGTCATCAGTAAAAATACCAACGTCTGACTACCAGCATAAAACACTAATAAAGGCAGCGCTTGACTGTCTGAGCCCACTATAAATACATGAATGCTGATAAACGTATAAGCCATAAAAGTTAAAAAGTGTAGCCAACGCCATGCTGATTGCCCAATATATTTCTTGATATAAAAGCTAAAGGCACAGATGAATAAGAGCCAAAACCCCAATTGCCCTAATGCAACGCCCCCACGCTCAGTCTGAAAACCAAAAGGTAGTAAGATTTGCCACAGGTTAAGGTTTAAAAGGTTATCCGCTAATAAGATATCCGCATGAAACGCTGCAAAGCCCACCGCAATCAGGCTTAAATACTGATGTAAGGCAAATACCCGCGCTGCATTAAAATGCTTGCCTAAACGCGTACTTAGCAATAGGCCAAAAACGACTGCTAACCAAAACAAAGTGTAGGCGATAACATCACTTGCCCGTGATAAATACCAAAAGTGTTTATCCGTGGTTGTCAGTAGCTGGGCAGCTGCCTCTCCCCACGTCAATAGTGCATAGCTACCAACTCCAATCGCAATGCTTAAAATCAATCCAATCCATAGCGCCTGAGTAAGAAGATTTGTATTGGAGGCAGTGTGACTGCTAACAGGATTATCGATATGCATGGCTATGCTCCTATAGCAGTAATCAAGTTTGCTTGGACTAAATTTGGATGCATAGCAGATGTCACTAACACTTTGTTATTTATATCGATTAACAATGCAGCAATAGCATGTTTATTAAGCCATGCCATCGCCTCCGTAACACCAAGAAGTACACAATATTTAGCGTAGACCTCTGCCATTAGCGTATCTGTGGCAAGTACAGTGGCGGTTAGGACATCACTGCTTACTGGACGAGAATAATGAGGGTGGATTAAATGGTATTGCCAACGACCGTTATGCCACCAGCGACGATAGTCTTGCCCAGAGGTAGCGACGGCACCGGAGCTAAGCTTAAGAATAGCGACATCTTCATCGTCTTGAACCTGCTCACCATCAAAAAGATAAGGTTTGGCAATGGCAACGCCCCACGTAATGGGTTTATCTATTTGCTCTGTTGGAACGCCAATCGCGATATCTCCGCCCATATCGACTAAACAGGGGATTTTCCAATCATGAATGTGGCTAATATGCTTAGCCAATTGCATGGCGCACCAGCCTTTGACATAACCGTTTAAATCTAGTGCTATGCCAGTTGGAAGGTATACTTGATGCTGCCCGTCAGCTAATTGGCGAAGTTGGATACGTCCTATCTGTTGATTGGCGTGGTTTAATTTAAAACAGTTGGTTATAGAGGCATCTTGCAAATCTGTACTGGTATTTAAGTTAATGTTTGAGGATGTATTTGAGCTAATCTTTGATGAGCTAGCCTTTGAACTAGTAATGGGCACGCATGGCACAGATATTTTGGGCAAAGTCTCAAATGAATGCTGATAGCCCGTTGCCAAAAGCTCTTTAAGCAAGGTCGGTGTTACCAAACCTTCAGTCTTTGAGACAAAATGAATAGCGCGTTGTAAAACTTCGAATAACTCTGCACTCACTTCAGACCAATGATTGGTATGGTTATTAAGTCTCATTAGCTCACTGCTGTCATCAAAGCGACTGAAGATTTGCTCCCAGTGCACTATACGCTGCTGCACATCACTCGTCAGAAAATCGACTTGTTGGTCTATTCCCATCTGTGAGTACTGCGTACTCAGCCTTGTAATATTTAAGTTAACTTGAATGTGGCAACCCATGGCAAATAGTTTAATCGTTGCCAGTTCAGGTATATTTTTATCGGGCATATTGGTTTGCATTTGCTGTCTCCCTTACCACAAACTTAAATTCAATCAGCGTTATTCTTTTTACTTATTGAGAAGAACGTGTACGAGCGACTACCCTTATTGTCTCAACAGGCACCACTTCATTGACCTGTCGCAACTTGCTGATATCCACAATTGGCACTGGCTCAGCAGCGATTTCGCTATTCTGAGGAACGCTAGCGCTCAACACCGCAGTATTCATAGCTGGCGTGTCTGTCTCTTGATTAAGTAATACTAGCCATCCCGCCATGGTGCCTGCAATCGAGACAATCATAATGCTGCTCTTAAGAGAGGCAAAAGGATCTGCTTTTTTAACAGTTTTAGTAGCGGCTGAATTAAGGACTTTAAGCTGATGTGATTTAGTATTAGTCATAATAGCTAGCCTCATCAAAGCCATCTTCATCATGTTGCTGATAGCTGGTAGCGATTAAACGCTCACTTTCTTTATAGCGTTTGTCATCGTGTTTTTTGCTATGGTGTTTATCCGCTTTATGTTTGTCAGCATGCTTATCTTTAGAGTCATGATCGTCATTCTCAACGTAATCATTGTTGGTAACGATTGGATTTAGGACGGCACCAAGATTGGCATCAATATAAGTGGCGCCACTGTCTAATAGCACTTCATAGGCAGCTGTGCCGTTATAGTTGATAAGCTCTGGGGTCGCCTGCAATATCGCATCAGGCGTGTCTTTTTTGGTAAGCGCGGTTGCTTGCACAGCGCTGAGCGTAGCAAGGAATGACGGCTGGGTAGATTGAGATTGCGTGACGGAGTTTGCTACTGATAGGACGTTATCAGCGTTAGACGACTGAGTAGATAAGGCGATGACGCCACCAAAGAATACTAGTGAGGTCGCACCGACAGTCAATAATAAGGGTTTTAATAGAGGTAGGCTCATAGCATGTACTCCGTATATGTTATTAGGGAATACAAATAGCATACGGGGTGAATATTAAATCAAGCTTAAGACAGCTTGTTTTAAATGCTTATAGTTCATTTTTATTTCTAACTGTTACGATAAAGCCTGTTTCTGGCTCGGAGCGGTTGGTAAATTCCAATTTGAGACCATGAAGCTCTGCTATTCGATTGGCGATTGATAGCCCGAGACCGCTACCTAATTGGCTTTGACCTGCTGGACGATAAAAGCGTTCGCTTAAGCGAGTGAGTTGTTCTGGCTCTACACCTAAGCCATTATCAACCACGCTAATGGCATTGCTAGCCAGCTGCAGCTCAATCAACGAGCCTTCGGGACAATAGCGAATAGCGTTGTCTAACAGGTTACGGATTAACAGTTTAAATAAAATGGGATTGATAAGGATGGGGAGAATGTCAGTAGAATTATCACAGTTCACGGTACGTTTTAATTGAATGTGCTTTTCGCGAGCGAGGCGGTTGACATCACTGAGTATAATATCTGTAAGCAGTAGCCAATCCGGACTTTCTAGTTGTTTAGGGGGCAGCAGCTGTTGCGGCTCTATTTTGGCTAAAATCAGCAGTTGATCGACTAAATGAGTGGCGCGCTCAATACCATTACTAATTCTCTGGGCATGATAGAACAGCTGATTCTCATCTTCCCCGCCAGATTCTAAGCCAGACAATTGCAATATCTGCTGCTGTAATAAGTCAGCTTGTAATTTTAATGCCGCCAGTGGGCTTCTGAGCTCATGCGAAGCGTCAGCCGTAAAACGTTGCTCACGGGCTAAGGTATCCGCAACTTTCACAAATAAAGCATTCAATGCTATCACCAAAGGCTGAATCTCTTTCGGTACATCGGCAGTAATGGGACTATCGTCTTGTGGTTGACGTTGCTCAAGCTCGGCACTGATCTGAGTTAACGGCATAAACCCACGTCGAATCAATAAAACCACCAAAGCCATAAAGGCAAATAGCCCAATTAACATTGGTAGCACTTGTACGGACATAGCATCAACAATCATCCCTTGGCGAGATTCAAGGTTTTGGCCGACAGCAATCACCCGACCTTCGTGCTTATCGTCATGGTTATCATGCACATAAAATAAACGCCAGCGCTTACTAAAAGGGTTCAGGCGCTGATAGGCAGAATCCTGTTCTTCTAAAAACCCACGTTGGTCTGGCAAAAAAGCAAATGACTGACCATTTTCATCAGCCATCAATAGGCGTCCTTTTCTATCCCAAATGGCAAAGCCCATATAGTCGTCTTCAGCTTCACCAAGGTCACCTGATAGCTGTTTGCTGTCTAAGTTGTATATTTTGGCAGCATGCTTGTTTTTACTTTTATTTCCATCCTCATCTCTCTGATGACTATCTTTATCTTCTTTAGGAGTAACACCTATTAAGTAACGCGCAACTTGAGTAATCTGGGTATCGTTCATCTCATTGATTTCGTGCCAAAGACGCCATGCAATAAAGCTGGAGGTAAGTACCCATAGCAAAGGTAGACCAATTAGTAGAGATATTAATAGCCGCTGCTGGATACTTTTCATAGGCTCACATATTAAGAGACGAAGTTGATAAGCTAAAGGTCGATACGATAATGACTAGTGAGAGCTAACCATAATTATAGGCTGGATTCAGATAATAGCCGATACCACGTTTGGTTAAGATAAAGTCATTACCCAGTTTTTTACGTAAATGATGGATATGTACTTCAATAGCATTACTTTCAATATCTTGTTGCCAGCCATATAGCTTATCTTCTAAGCTTGCTCGGCTGTGGATTTGCTTAGGATGGGTCAGCATGTGCTCTAATATGGCAACTTCTTTAATGGTCAGTTCAACAATTTGACCTTGATAAGACACTTGCTGATTGTGAGGCTGATAGGTGACTTCACCATAACGAATTTCAGGTTGGCTACGTCCTTGACTGCGTCGTATTAATGCTTGCAGGCGGGCAATTACTTCATCTAAAGCAAACGGCTTGACCAAATAATCATCAGCGCCAGCATTAAGTCCTGCCACCCGATTGGCAATCGCATCGCGTGCTGTGATAATTAATACTGGTGTATCTATCTGTTTGGCTCGCCAGTTTTGCAGCACAGTCATACCGTCACCTTTTGGCAAGGTCAAATCAAGCAGTACCGCATCAAACATACCATCTTGCAACGCCATTTCACCTTGTTTGGCATCACTAAACCAATCGACCATCATACCGTGACTTTTTAAGCCGAGGATAATACCTTCAGCAATGCTGCTATCGTCTTCTATCAGTAATATGCGTGCCATATGTATTCCATCGCTTTATTTATTCTGCCGCTTTGTCTATTCCATATCTGACGTCTTATCTGTCACCGTTTTCTTCCCAGTTATCATCGATTTAATCAGATTCTGGCGTTGCCAATAGCTCATGGCAATCGCAGCGATGATATGTAGAGGAACGAGCAGATATAAGCTGTTTGCTAATAACTCGTGTACCTCTTCAAGTAAATCTTTATTACCAAGTAGCTGTATATGACTAAAAATATGAGATTCCATTAGATAGCCGGTTATCCCTAGCCCTATAATCACTGCCCATAACGATAGCATCATAATGGCTGCTAATGGGTTATGACCGAGATGTTGCTCATCGACGCGGCGAATACTTAAAGCTGATAAGTGACGTTTAAGTCTTGTCGGTGTTGGGAAGAAGTTCGTAAAGCGCGCATAGCGTGTCCCTATCGGCCCCCAAAGTAAGCGTAGAACCACTAGTCCTACCACGGTATAGCCGACATAGACGTGAAGATCGCTGCCATTTTCGGTAAAGAGTAGATTGGCAATAATACCAGCCGCGACTGTCCAGTGGGTAAATCTTACTAGAATATCCCAAACTTTGACTTGCCTAGTTTTAGGATTGCTAGGTGATTTTATGACAGAGTCGTCGACCACATCAAGCATGTCTTGTTGGCGCATGGTTGTCACTCCCTTAATAAGTTGTTTATTGATTGACGATATCCTGCTGCTATAAACAAAAGCTAAGCGAGGTATCGTAAGCAGACTAGAGTTAGCATCGTCTGTCTTATCGCTATTACAACAAACAAATCTTAAGGTGAGCTTAGGAAGATAAAAGAATTAAATAATGAAGCCGCGAGTGATATGTCATGGCATTGATAAAAAACGATATGTTATTGATTTAGAAATGCGGTTGATATGAATATGCTGGTTTGATGTGGGACTATATTCATTATCTTATAATACGGTTAAAGTGAGAAATTCATTCTTTGTTCATATTGGTTCTACCAAAGAAAAACATCGCCAATCCACAAGCTATCGTCCATGCTAGCAGCATCGATACTAAGGTATGACTAAAAAAATGGTCGCCAAAAGACATTTTATATAGCCCCATCGTCCATCCTAAAACTGTGACGACTACAAAAATTTTATAACGGTGTTTTTGTAATGTCGGTAAAAACGCCAATCCATATAAAGAAAACCCTGCGCTGGCATGAGCTGCTGGGAAACATTTTCCTGGTGTCATAGCTATCATGTCTTGCCACAGATTCAGGTATGGCAAGTGACCATTAAATAAAGATAAAGTATTTGGGCAACTAACATAGGTAAAGCTTTTGAGCGTTGCGACAACTGTAGGCACTATAATTATAGTGATTAATAGATAAGCTATTTCTCGGCTAGACAATGCTGCGATGGGTCTAATAAAAAACGCTTGAGCATCCACAGTGTTAGAGTGCCGACTTTGCCAATAGCGCCAAATTAAAACGGTTATTAAATAGACGCCGAATAATATTAATAACAATTTAGGAAAGTCATAAAAGACAAACGCATAAGGTTGTGCGTCTTTTTCAAGTAACCAATGTCCATTTGTATAGAAAAGTTCACTAATACGAACATCAAATTGGCTGTGCTCAAACGTCAGTGCCGCAATAATGGTTAAGCACAGCAGTTTGAGCCACATCCAATCAGTTGAATTTTTTGCTGAAGCCATTGAGTCACCTTTGAAATCATATTAAGTCAAAAATATCCAAATATTGCTCAATATAAAAGGTTCCATAACGCCATTACCCACAAGATAAACAAAAGTAATAATACCAAGAACTGTGCAGCAGAACCCACGTCTTTAGCTATTTTGGCAAGCGGATGTTGCTCTGTTGAGGTATGGTCAACACTGGCTTCAATACCAGTATTAAACAGCTCCACAATAAGAGATAAGAAAGAGGTAATTATCAGCATCATTTTTATGCTGATATCAAAAGGGATAAGTATGATTGCAATAAATAATACAAGGTTGAGCCAAAACACTTGTCTAAAAGCGGCCTCATATTTATAAGCGGCTTTAAAACCATCTAGAGAATAGCCAGCGGCTTTTATAATACGAGAAAGACCTTTGTTGCCTTTAGCAATACTCGCATAACTATCGGCTGCCAGCAGCGGATTAGAGATCTCTTGGCTCGAAGTATCATAATTCATCTTTTTGTCGTCAAGATTAATAGGGTTTTCATTGCTCATATTGAGTTCTCAATAGTCATTAATATCAAGGTATATGGTAAATTTTAAGCAGTATAAGACAGTAGGGATTAAGAAAGCGTTAAGGGAGTATTGACTTATAGGGGCAGAAAACGCAAAAAAATAATTACTCTAGCGTTATTGTGATAGCGTTAAGACTAACGACTTGGAAGTTAAATACGAACAAGCAATAGCCGATACCATGTCTATCATAGTATCGGCTATTGCCTATTCTTTGGGTTATAAGTTAACAATTAACGGGGATAAGTTAAGCGTTTAGTTTAATCGTCACCTTCTACATCAACTTGACTGCTTAACACTTTGCCAGTATTGGCATCTATACTCACATCATATATTTGATTACCTTTGACAACTTCAATGTCATAAACAGACTGCCCTTTTTCTAGCTCAAACTCAGCACTGATGACTTTGCCATTCAAACTTTGTGCTGCTTTCTGCATGGCACTGGTCAGCGTAACTTTGGCTTGCTTCATGGCGCTATACTCAGCCAACTCCTTTTTATCTAGTTTCTCTTGCTTAGTCTTGAGGACTTTACCGGTATTGGCATCAACCTTCACTTCATACGAAATACCGTTTCCCACAAACTCGATTTCATATTTGCTAGTCGCATCATCGTCGTCATAATCAAACTCTGCACTGACCAGATCGCCTTTAGCATTTTGTTTGGCGATATTGATTGCCTGCGCTAGGCTAATTTTACTTTGCATAGCGCTGAGCGCTTCACTTGAGCTTGCCACAGCTTTAGTATTGGCAACAGGTGCTGCAATAGCAGTTGCGCCGATACCAGCAACCGTCAGAGCGACAATCATTGATTTGGTTAACATCGATAAGTTTTTCATAAGCTTCATCCTTTGTATTAAGTCGATTGTGACATTACGTTCAGTGGTTTTGTCAGCTACCTTGTTGGTATGAATCTATAATACGACCTGAAACTTAAGAGAAGCTTAACGGGAATTTAGAGTTTAATTAGTAAGTAAAAATAATAGAGGCACCTTTATTAGACTGGTGATTAAAAACAACTATTTCATACGGTTGATCAGTTTGTCTTTTAGAATGAACTGATGATAGAGTGCTGCGCCAATGTGCAGTAAAGTAAAGGTTATAATCATCGGCCAAATAACACCCGTATGTATATTTTCATAAAAGCGTGCTGTACTACGATTAGGGGTTACAAAAACAGGAATTTCAAACAGCCCAAACATATCAACTGGATGACCACCATAGACGGACATCAATAGCCCTGCCACAGGCATCGCCATCAGAAGTATATAAAGAGCAAAATGAGTCAGCTGCGATATTTTTTTTTGCCACTCTGGCATGACAACGGCTGCGGGTACTTTAATTAATAAACGATTGAATACACGCGCAATCATCCAAAACAACACACTGAGACCAAAGGCTTTATGCAAGTTTATATATAAGTCCTGTTCATTATTTTGGTATATCACCATGAGTATCCAAGTTAGCAGTAATAAAATCGCACTTATCCAGTGAAATATTCGGCTGCTAACTGGCCATTTTTGCACTTTTATTGCCTTGTCCATAAGTCACCTCATTTGGTAAATTTGAAAATCAAAAGTGTAATCAGTAATATCATTATTGTGGTAATGCTTGCAGTGTAGAAAGGCATTGGTCAGCACTTGGATACCAGTATAAGATTAGCATCATTAAGAAAATGTTAAGAGAGGATTGATTTATAGAAGCTATTAAAGAAATAGTATGAATTGTTTTTATGAAAATACCAGGTAAGCAAAGTTGAGATTCGAATCACACAGTGCCAAGGTTTTCTGGCTTCATACTTATTGGCTTCAGTGAATTCGGCGAGATAAAGCAGATTTTCATCCAAGATTATTTTGATGATTTATCACTACTGCTACTACAAGATAAAGAGCCTGCTAATAATGCTATAGAACATGATAATTGCCTATTTATTGCGTTAAAGGTATTAATAGCTGAGGACAAGAATCTTAAAAGTGAGCCGATGATTTTTATCGTGTCTTAACGCTTTCTTAATAGTTAAGTAGTTAACATGAGTTAAAAGCATAGCAAATACTGATGCTCTCTTAGAACTACCTGAAAAAGGAAAGCGCTCATGTCTACGTCCTCTCAAACACTGCTATCAGAAAATAGCCCATCCAAACAATCAAAGTACCCAAATATGTTCAATAAAGTACCAGAAATCACTTTGGTGTTTTAGCTAATCAAAATGATGTCGACCACCGTGGGTGAAACGGCTGACGATTTTATGATTTTTAACTTTAAGCTGGGTTTGCCGACGACTTCCCTTATCATGACAGTACTGTTTTTGATTGCCTTGACAATACAGTTAAAAGCCAAAGACTATATACCGTGGAAATACTGGCTCACCGTAGTATTCGTCAGTGTACTCGGTACGCTCATCACTGATAATATGACCGATAATTTGGGTATCCCATTGTCTGTTTCGACCATAGGTTTTAGTATGGTGCTAGCAGTCGTGTTCGCTATTTGGTACGCCAGAGAAAAAACCCTATCTATCCATCACGTTGATACATTTTCCCGTGAACTGTTTTATTGGGTTGCCATATTAGCCACTTTCGCACTGGGCACTGCTGCAGGAGACTGGTTTGCAGAAGGGCTCAAAATTGGTTACCAAAACTCTACCCTTATATTTGCTAGTGGCATTGCACTTATTGCAGTGGGATTTTATGCGCTAAAACTTAATAATGTCTGGTGCTTTTGGCTAGCTTATATTTTGACTCGTCCTTTAGGTGCGGCGCTTGGTGATTGGTTGTCACAGCCGATAAAAAATGGTGGGCTGGGTTTGGGCGTTACTAGTATCAGCATCGTATTTTTAATGATGATTGTGGGCCTAGTTGGTTATGAGACTTACAAAGAGGGTGTTAAAAAAGCATGAAGCTAAAAGTTGAGTCTTACTTTAGAGTAATATTTGCTACAAGAGCGTGCTATAAGTAAGGTAATGAATAAATTTTAATTTTGAATAGATACAGTCTTTTGACTAATAGTTGGTATTGTTAAAGTCGCTTGATTCATAACGTCCATAAAAACAGTGAATATGATGAAAATAAAAATCAACTGGCATTGGCTGATTGCACTTGTTGTAATCATAGTGTTTATTATGGCATCCAAGTCGCTCTATCATATGGCTCACACCTTAGATATAGGACAGATGAAGACTGTCATTTTGGCAACCCCGCCCCTAACGATGCTCAAATTCATTGTAGTGGTCATCATCGCTTATATGCTGCTAAGCGTTTATGACTTGATTGCCATACGCTATCTCAAAGTTGAAATACCTTATCTCAAAGTTATGAATGCTTCTTTAACAGCGTTTTCAATTGGTCACACGTTGGGTGTGTCCATGCTATCAGCTGGCGCTGTACGCTTTCGCTATTATGGCAAATACGGTATCGAGAGTGCGCCGATAGCCAATATTATCTTGCTAGTATCTCTAGCCTTTAGTTATGGCATGATGACCGTTATTGGTGCCTCTTTGCTGCTCAATCCACACATGTTAGCGCAATTGCTTGACACTATTCCAGTGTTCACCAAGGTATCACCGGTGGCGTTTAGAGTGATCGGCATCCTTATCTTAGTACTGATTATTGTTAGTGTCATATTTGCTGGCAAGTTAGGACGAGCGTTTTCTATTAAGCAATGGCAGCTGCATCTACCACCTGCCACAGTACTACTAAAACTAATATTTCTTGCAGTGGTTGATATTGCCCTAGTAGCCTACATTATTTATATCTTGTTGCCTCCCAGCATGGCCGTCAGCTATCTGGAAGTTTTTTCAGCTTACGTACAATCTATTGCTGTCGGTATCATCAGTCATGTTCCGGGCGGACTTGGCGTATTTGAGCTCTCGATGGTGGCCTCACTACCTAAGGTAGATAAGACCACACTATTATCAGTGTTGTTATTATTCCGTATTCTTTACTACCTTATACCTTTCGTGCTCGGCTTATTATCGTTCTTTTTGCATGAGGCTTATATACGCTCAGGTATGGATGTCACTAAAAAACGTAAAATCCTACCTGATATATGGGTGCCACAGCTATTGGCGTTAGCAACCGCTGGCCTTGGTATGACTATGTTAGTACTAAGCATTCTACCGCCTGCTGCTAACCGAGAGCTATTATTAGGAGAGTTTATACCGATACCTATTATTGAAGCGTCCTATCTACTCAACACACTGATGGGCTTTGCCCTGATAGTATTGGCTCGTGGACTGTATCAACGTTTGAATGGCGCTTAGCATATCTCAGTCTGGTTATTAGGCGCATCGATAGTGACTTTACTGATCAAGCATCTAGAAATCGAAGTCGCTATTGTCTGTACTATATTGTTTGCGGTGGCCTGCTTTAACCGTAAGTACTTTAGCCGTCAGTCTAATATTATGAGTTTACGTTTGAATTCACAAACCTTGATTTTATTATCGGTTTTTTTAATCAGCCTTTTTTGGATTGGTATGTATGTCCATCGTCATGAAGCCTATAGCCCTGATTTATGGTGGACGGTATCGGGAGATGGTGGGGCACGTTTTTTACGCTCATACGCTATGCTCGCTATATTAACCGTTGCTTATGCTTTATTTAGTCTCATTAGGTTTAAAAAATCACTACCAAGTTTGCCGACCCAAGCAGAAATTGCTACCGCTAAAGAAGTGATAAAGAAATCCGCCTATTCGATTGCGAATTTAAGCTTGCTGGGTGATAAACAACTACTGTTTAGTGACAAGGGCAATAGCTTTATTATGTACCAAACTCAGGGTAGAAGCTGGATTGTTATGTCTGATCCCATTGGTGATGATAGTGAGTTTGGGGATTTAATTGAGACGTTCATCGAATTATGCCAAAGCTTCGGTGGGACTTGTGTCTTTTATGAAGTCAGTAACAGATATCGGCATGTATTCAATAACAATAGCATACAACTGCTAAAAATCGGTGAAGAAGCCATTGTTGACTTAGATGCTTTTGGCTTAAGTGGAAGCAAAAACTCTAAATTCCGTCAAGTCGTTAGTCGTGGTACAAAGGATGGGCTTAGCTTTGAAGTCATACCTCAACAGCAAGTCCCAACAGTACTTGGCGCATTAAAAGCAGTTTCTGATATTTGTTTAGAAGATAAAAAATCAGCAGAAAAAGGATTTTCGCTTGGATATTTTGATGAAAACTACTTAAAGTTTTTTGATTGCGGGGTAGTGAAATACCAAGATGAAATCGTTGCTTTCGCTAACATCTGGCAAAGTGGTCAGCATAACGAATTATCTATTGATTTAATGCGCTATAAAAACGTTCATAATAGCGAAGGTAAGCACATTAAAAGTATGATGGATTATTTGTTTATAAATTTATTCATATGGGGGAAAGATCAGGGTTTTCACCACTTTAGCTTAGGTATGGCACCATTTACTGGACTTGAAGCTCAGACTAAGCTAAGCCTTGAAGATAAAGTTTCAAAAGGTATTAATCAAGATATAGTAGACAGTCAAGTTGAGGCTGAAATTATTGGGTTAAAATGGCGCTACGTTACCAATACAGTGACTAGATTTGGCAAGAACTACTATAATTTTACCGGTTTACGTAATTTTAAAGAAAAGTACAATCCTCAGTGGGAACCACGTTATATAGGGATTGAGACTGGACTTGGAGCCGGCATGAAGCCTATTAAAGGATTAACAGATACCACATTACTCATCTCCGGTGGATTTGGAAGCTTGGTTAAAAGTAGTGCTCAATAGATACTATGATCTGAACCATAATGAATAAAGTTTGATTGACACTATGACAAGAGTATCAAATATGTTTCTTAGCCATTGGCGCTTATTAGGCAGTCTATTAGGTGGGGCAATTATTGGCTTAATAGTAGCGGCAATATGGCCACTCTCTTTTAGTACCCGCTTTATTATTGGTTGGGACAGTGCTATTTTGATCTATATTGTTAGTATCATTATGATGATGCGCGCTAATACCATTCATGGTCACCTAAACGAAGATCATGAAGGCAAAGTAATCATCTTGAGCCTCATCAGTACTGCAAGTTTAATCTGTTTATTAGCGATCTTTAGGCAAACTCAGATTGGCAAAGACTATCAAGGTACGGCACGCATTTTAATTATTGCACTTACAGTAAGTACTATTTTTATTACTTGGCTGATGATACAAGTCATTTTTGCTATGCAATACGCTTATTTGTATTTCTCTAAACAACGTAGCGAATCAAATCTACCTTTTATGTTTCCTGAGGCAATGGTTGAGGATAAGGGTAGCAGCGCTGAGTCAGCAACCCTAGTAAACGCTAAGTTTGAAGATTTCTTTTATTGTGCAGTTGCCATTGGTACTTCAGGCCAAACTGCTGATATTGCTTTTACTTCAAAGGCAGGTAGAAAGCTTGCTACCCTACACAGCATCATCGCCTTCGTATTTAATTTGGTTATTATCTCTTTGTTAATTAATATTATAGCCAGCTATATATAATTAATTTGAGATTTGGACAATCCTACTTGTAATAAATACTAAACGTACTACCACCTGTAGCATTGTCTTGGTGGATAAGCTCCCAGTCCATATGAGTCATAATACGTTGCACAATACTTAGACCCAAACCGCTACCTTCTACCTGATCGCTTGTATTTATGTCATTCAGACGCTCAAACCTCTCATAGAGTAAAGGCATCATAATTTCTGGAATACCAAGACCAGTATCAGTCACTATGATTTTTTCAGCATCGATAGCGACAATGACTTCACCATCATCTGTGTATTGAAAAGCGTTCTTTATTAAATTGCCCAATGCCATTTTTAGCAGCTCAGGGCGCACATTTGCTATGTAGTCCTGCTCAGCGACTACTTTGCAACTTACGGGTTTATGACGCAGCAAATATTGTAAGCGTGATACTTCATTAAGGGCAATGGTGTTGATAGAGGTTGGCGGTGTATCCAGCTGTTCAGGCGCGCGCGATAATAGTAATAAAGCACTGATTATCTCTGAAGTTTCTTTGGCGGTCGTACTAATACGATTGGCAAATTCGCTCAGGCGACTGTTGGTTTCAAGTTGAGAGGCTAATACCTCTGATGCACCCATGATAATGGTCAATGGTGTGCGCAATTCATGACTGACATCGCCGGTAAACAACTGCTCACGTTGTAGATATTGCTCTAATTTATGATTTTTTTCATCGATAGCTCGTGCTAATACCCCAACCTCTGAGGGTAAATGGGTTAATTCGGTTAAGTTTTGATGATCGGTTTCTACCGCTTGCTTTAAATCTAGTAAAGGCTTGATGATTTGCTTAGACGATAAATGCGAGAATAGCGCGGCAATAAGCAAGCTCAAAATAACTGCAACTTTCAGCGTATCTACAAATATATCCTCTAACTCTTCGAAGATAGCTAAAACCGGATAGTTTTCCATCACCATCTCAGTATCTTCTAAATAGGTCAAAATATAATTCTGGTTATTTTTTTGATAGGCAAAAAAATGAAGGTTGGTCTCAGTTTTGCCTACTTGATTATTCACGGTCACCCGCATCTCTTGAACGGTTCCGTTCGCTAGCGTTTTTAAATTCTCAGGCGCACGATCATAACGATAAATCTTAATACCAGGATTTGCGGTATAGACAGCCTGCTTACCTTCTTTTTCTTGACTGAGTTGTAGCTGTTGTATAAGACGCCCTTTCACTAAGTCTTGTTCGATTCGCATCTCAGCATACATAAAAATACTGACGAAAGTGGTGCTCAGCAGTAAGGCAAATAAAAAGTATGAAATTCGAAACTTATTAGCGATGGAGTCTATAGTGAACATGGCAGGTGCTTATTTAGGTATAAAAACAAAGTGTGAAAGACGATGTTTTATAAATTATCAGGATTAACTATTTGATAGCCAACGCCTGCTATAGTTATTATCATGGGCTTAGCGAACGGCTTATCAACCTGCGCCCGTACACTATGTAGGTGGGTGCGCAAAGCATCACTACTTGGAATGTCTTGTCCCCATACCTTTTCCTCAAGCTCAGTTTTACTAACCACCCGAGGCGACGCACTCATTAAAATGAGTAAGATTTTGAATCCTGTTGGCGTTAGTTTCAGCAGTTTATCTTCTCGTTTGATACTGTGTTCCTCGGTATTTAGAGACAGCTTGCCAACTTCAATAGTATGTTGAAAATGTTCATCCTGATTACGACGTATCAGTGCTTTGATACGTGCTTCTAATTCAACCAATGAGAAAGGTTTGACCAAATAATCATCAGCACCACTATCAAACCCTGCCACTTTATCCAAAACAGTATCACGCGCGGTTAGCATCAATACGGGCGTTTTATCATGTAATTCTTCTCTAAGCGTTTTGCATAGCTTAGTACCGTCCATACCGGGTAGCATGACGTCTAGCAATATAACGTCGTAACGATTGCTTGAAGCAAGTGCCAAGCCACTTAGTCCATTATGGGCATTGTCCAGCTCAAAGCCCTTTGGTTCAAAAAAAGCATAAATATTTGCTACGATATCAGGATTGTCTTCAATGACAAGTATTTTGTGCATAAAAGCCTCGTGTATGAATGCTGTTTTTTTAGAGCACTGCTTTACTTAAAGAAAGTTGGTGCTGATGCAACCTCTTGAGTCGTTATATTAAAAAACCTCAGTAGGGTTGGCGTAATAAAATCATGTGATACTGGCTGATCGGTCATGCTAGAGAGGCTGTTATTATCGATGCTATTGCCATTAGGCGACCAGATAATCACTGGTACCTGCTTTTGAGCCTTTGGTGCAATACTATACGGCAAGCCATGTAAATAGACGTTATTTTCACCTAAACTCTCTCCATGGTCACTAATATATACCATCACCACGTCGTACTCTTGCTCATAGGGTTTTAGCTTATCGATAATGGTATTTAAAAAGTAATCTGTGTAGCGAATTGCATTGTCATAACCGTTGATGACGGATTCTCTGTCACATTTAGAGAGCTCATTAGTCATACAGGCTGGCTTATATTCTTCAAATGCTTTGGGATAGCGCTTGTAATAGGCAGGACCATGATTGCCCATTTGATGTAGTAAAATGAGTGTATCTTTTGGAGTTGTATCTGACTTGACCAACTTATCAAAACCGTTAAGCATGCCAATATCGCGACACTCAATATCACAGTTAGGGTTTGTATCAGGGGTTCTATAGTCCTCAAAAGTGACGCGGTCTGCCACGCCTTTAGAGCTAGAGTTATTGTCTCGCCAGATAACATTGACGCCTTGTTTGTTGAGAGTATCCAGAACGTTTTCATGATACTCAGCAGTGTCTATGTCGTAGTCTTCTCGGTTTGCATAACTGAACATACAAGGTACTGAATACGCAGTTGACGTGCCACAAGAGGTTGCATCTTTGAAGCTATAAATATCAGCTTGCTTGGCCAGTAGCGGCATCGTATCGCGCTTATAACCGTTTAAGCCAATATGGTCAGCACGAACTGTTTCACCGACTACGAACACCATCAGCTTAGGTTTTACACTGCCAACCGTACTTGTCCGCTTAGCATCTACAGCGTGAGCAGTCATCGTATCAGGGCGACGCAATTCATCGATATAATCAGTACCGAGTTTGATGGCTGAATAAATAGGCGTAATGGGATTGGTATAACTACGCACCATTTTATGCTGGCGGAAGAAGCTGGCATACTGGTCACCAAACGGCAATAGGCAAACTGCTATCAACACAATAGACAAAATCAAGGTCATTGCCTTTTGTGCGATTGAGCGACCTATAGACAAACGCTTTATACGAATCTTACTGATAATAAAAGCAGGTAGCACCCCTAATAATAGCAGTCGAATAACAAAGCTTGGTGCCATCAAACCCATCGCCTCTGCTTGGTCAGTCTGTAAGCTATTGACCAACATACCGCTATCAAATATCGTTCCGTAGCCATCGGTAAAATAACCACATATGGCCGCGATAATGAGCATTATACTCAGCACAGGCTTTGCTATCGGGCGGTAGCATAATAGCTGAAACAATAACCACATCAACCCAAACAGTAAGCCAGTAAGAGATATAATAAAGCCAACATTGTCAGCAAACGGATATATAGCGAGTACTTGCTCAAAAAAGCCAATATTTGCCGTAGCAACCAGATATAGCACCACCACTATAATCAAATAGGCAAGATTGACCTCACGATTATAGAATTTTCTTTTCTCGCTGGTCCCATTATTAGTCGTCACAGGACCTATATTATTGGCTTCTGCAACACTGGCATCAGTAACTGAGTGTTTTGACATACACGGACTTCTTAATAAAATGAGAGAGGAATGTATTCGATAAAATAGCATGTACTGCGTTAAGAAGGTGTTAAGAGTGCTAGTTAACAGATTTGATATTTTAAAAACTAAAAAGAGGCTGCTCGAATGGCTATTAAAAAACTACTCCTTGTTTTGCCCGTCATTTTGCCCATGGCGTTGGGTTCTGTCAGTGCGCTGGCGATGGTCGGCGAAGTTACTGGCGATACGACTTGCACTACAGTGTCATTGAGCAATAAAAAAGCGTTGAAAAAAACACCTTGTCATTTTGAAGGTAGTGTAGGCGCTAGCATGGTCTACGCGGTTCAGCAGCTTAATTTTACAACAGCATCAAATGAGACGTTTTCAACTGTCAATAATGCCAGTTTTAGATTTGGTGATCATGCAGAGATGCTCGATTTAGAAGAAACTATCAGCATAAATGACAAACCAGCAGAGGTCATAAAACTTGACTCACGTACTCTAAAAAGATTAACTAAAATTGAGATTGATAATCTGCATAAAAAGAAAAATCCTGATTTCTCCAAGGTTTTACAATGCTTTAAGCCTATCAAGAAAAATACTGCTTTTTGTATTCCGTATGGTTTAATTTATGGTATGTCATAAGGTAAGCAATACGCTTAATGAGAACTGAAATTTTGCCTCTATAACTGGCTTAAATGACCTGGATTTACAACAACTGTTTCAACAAGAGACTTCTTACTAATGATTACTCTCATTCAAAAAAATCAGCAGTTATTCATTTTAGGAGCTCTAATTCTATTCGTGATGATTGTGTTATGGGCTTTGCAGTATGGGATTATTCGTTATGGTCAGACAGTATTAACTCAGACACTGCGATATTGGGCGGTGCTTAAACAGTATTTGAGTCGAAGCAAACGACTTATTCGATTAAGAAATAACTATCCAAAAATATATCATGCTTTATCACAAAGACTTCATATACAGCACTTTTACGGCTTACCTCTGACACTTTTAATTCTGGTCATGGGTTATATTCTCTCTTTATTTTTTGGCTTGGTTGAAGATGTCGTTACGTCAGATACTATCGTGGCAATGGACTACTTTGCATCACATCAGATGAGTATGCTGAGTGAGTCGCCTATCGTAAAATTTTTCATCCTGATTACCAGCTTCGCCTCCACTGCAACTACCTGTTTGATTATATTTCTCACCTGTGTTCTATGCTGGGTAATTCGCCAGCGTTACATAGTAATTGGGCTAATGGTCGCCACTCTAGGAAGCACGGTTTTTACCTTCCTCAGTAAACTATTATTCCATCGCGATCGACCAGCAGATATTTTGCTATTCGAGCGGACAGATTCCTTTCCAAGTGGACATGCGACGGTTACAGTTGCCTTGTATGGATTTCTTGCTTACCTAGTTATTCGTTTTAGCCACAGCTTTACTCGGCAAGTCCGTGTATTGGTGATTACTGTATTTTTTTCTATATTGGTAGGTTTAAGCAGGATTGTACTCAATGAGCACTATTTAAGTGATGTATTAGGAGGCTATTTGGTCGGCGCATTATGGCTCACGGTAGCGATGAGTGTGACAGAGTGGCTAGGAGCGAGTCATAGAATTGATTGGCAAACAGAATGGTCGGTTGCTAATATTCGTCTTGTCTGGCTGAGTATTGTATGTGTCATCATTGGCACAGTGTTATATGCAGCACTTTATCAATTTCCACTCTTACTATAAATAAAAAACATTAAGACACGAAAATTGTTTATAATACCTGACAACTTAAGGGGTAATTTATAACAAACGATTTATTTATAGTTCAAGCACTAGCAACCTGTTTTTTAATTGTTGGATTAGCAGTTATTTTGGTCATGAAATTTAATTTAATGCATCTTACAGTTTTATAGCGAATATCAACAGTAAGATTAAAGCCTATCTAGGGCTTTTTTTATGCCTGTTATTTGAGTATAAACAGCTCTGGTAGGAAGTAAATGCTGGTTATCATAACCATCCAAACAAATTTTTATTCTTATACAAGCTCTATTACAACAACTGTCCATATATTCTTAAGAAATTTTTGTCATAAAAATTATAACTGGTTACGATTATTAAAAATTAGTTTTAGTGAATAATAGAAAAAAGGAGTATAAATATGCTATTTACCTCCCTGTCTGGATATAGGCTATGCACCCAGCCCTACCGTATCGGTTATTGAACAAGCTTACTATTTTTATTAGTCTAATCGGAGTCGGAGTTGCTTTAATCGATAGTGGATTTACCCTATCAACTTTGCTACAGCATATTTTTCACCTTTTTTATCTAACCATCATTTTACTAGGGTTTATCGCCACGATTTGGCGCTATCTACGCGCAAAGACGCGGCTCGCTGTCAATAAAGTAGCGATTTTTGATTTACTAGCCAGTGTCGCTATTTTTCTTTTATTGGCAATACATTTCACTGAATTGGCACGCTCAGGGCTATCGATGCCCGTTGATGGCTTTATTGCGATTAAGATTGCCGTGTTTGTCACTTTCATTCGGGAAATATCCGACAATAACTTTAGTCTGAATCGTACCTTTTTAAACCCCGGTCAGTTTTTTATCTTGAGTTTTTTAGCAGTGGTGTTGGTAGGATCTTTGATGCTGATGATGCCTAATGCCACTAATGAGCCAATCACTTTTATTGACGCCTTATTTACGGCGACCAGTGCGGTCTGCGTCACAGGGCTGATTGTGGTGGATACGGCAACGCGTTTTACTACTTTTGGACAAGTGATTATCATAGGGCTGATTCAAATTGGTGGCTTAGGAATTTTGACCTTTGTGACTTATTTTAGTTACTTTTTTAAAGGTGGTGTCAGTTATGAGACCCAGCTCAGTATCAGTGAGATGAATTTTTCACGGCGTTTGGGCGATATGGTATCAACCTTAAAGTCTATTCTGTATGTCACCTTTGGCGTTGAAGCACTGGCTGCGATGCTCATTTATATCAGTATTTACGATTTACCGGGTATGAGCTTCTCTGAACGGCTGTTTTTTTCTGTGTTTCATGCCATCTCTGCCTTTTGTAATGCGGGATTCTCAACATTCAGTGCTGGCTTATATGATGAGTCACTACGCTTTAACTATCCGTTACAGCTGATTATTAGTACTACCTTCTTATTTGGCGGCATGGGATTTTTGATTGTCGCCAACCTACTGCGCTATCTACGTCACCGTACCCAAAGGGCGCTCCATCCTCATGATCCACGTTATGGCTATCAGCCATGGCTGCTCAGTATTAATAGTCGTATTACCCTGATTACCTCGGGTTCTTTACTATTAATCGGACTGATTGGAGTATTGATGTTTGAATATAACGGCATATTGGCTGAGCATAGCAGTTTTTATGGCAAGGTCATCACGGGGTTATTTACCGCTGCGACCCCGCGCACAGCAGGGTTTAATATTGCAGATATGGATGCCTTAGCGTTCCCCACCATTATGCTGACCATTTTTTTGATGTGGATTGGAGCTTCGCCAAATTCGACGGGCGGTGGTATCAAAACCAGCACCCTTGCTATTGCGGTCTTAAATACTTTGAGCTTAGCGCGCGGTCAGACCAAAGTTGAAGTATTCCAACGTGAGATTGCCGACATTTCTATTCGCCGTGCGTTTTCAATTATGTGGTTGTCACTATTGGTCATTGGACTGGGCGTGACGCTCATCAGTTACGATCAGCCCGAGCTTGATTTGATTAAAGTTGTTTTTGAATGCTTTTCAGCATACAGCACGGTGGGTCTCAGCTTAAACTTGACCGCTGATTTGTCAACTTTTAGCAAGCTTGTCGTCTCTGTGATTATGTTTGTTGGGCGTGTCGGCATGTTGACTATTTTTGTTGCCCTACTTAAAAACAGGCATCAACGTAACTACCGTTATCCAACCGAAGAGATTACTATTAACTAATCGTGCCCTATTGTTGTATTTACGATTGTATAAGTGCCAAGGAATATTATGAAATATATCATCGCAGGTTTGGGAAGTTTTGGCTCATCGCTCGGGATGGCACTGACCAGCCAAGGTCATGAGGTCATTGCTATCGATAGCAGCATGCAAAAGGTTGAAGCTTATAAAGAGCTTATCACTCATACTATCTGCATGGATGCCACTGATGAGTATACGGTCAACGGCCTACCGATTATGGATACGGATATTGTCGTGGTGGCAATTGGTGAAGACCAAGGGGCAAATGTAATGGCGACAGCGCTGTTTAAAACCTTGAAAGCCAAGCGTTTAATCAGTCGTAGTATCAACCCCCTGCACGAAAAAGTCCTACAGGCGATTGGGGTTGACGATATTTTTCATCCCGAAAAAGAATCAGCGATGCGCTGGGCAAAACGGTTGTCGCTACGCTATTTCGTCGACTCGTTTAGTTTGACTGAACACTTTAGTATCGTTGAGATTAGTATCCCAGATGTTTTAATTGGCAAAACAATCGCAGCCTTACAAATGCAGCAGAAATTTAATCTTAAATTGCTCAGCACCATGCGCTATGAGCATTATGAAGACAGCTTTGGTCGCAACCAACGCAAGCCCGATATCCAAGGTTTAGCAACGCCCGAGCAAGTGCTGCAAGCAGACGATGTGCTAGTAGTATATGGCGCCAATAAACATATCAATCAGTTTTTGCGTAGTGTTGGGGTTAAAGTACACTAATCGATAGAGGGTAATGTTATGAATAAATGTCGCATATCCGTGCTATGTATCGCAGGCTTGCTACTATTTAGCGGCTGTGATGCGTCAAAACAAGACCCAAATGTCATGTTTTCAGAAGAACATCAAGATCCTATTAAAGAGCTTGAGAACAGCTCAAAAAAAGTGGATCACAGCCAGTTTGGCTATAAACAAACCTTTTATGTGCCGATTTATTCAGACATTTATACTGATAGAGATAATCGCAAAGTATTATTATCAGCGACCTTGAGCGTACGCAATACGACCTTAGACAAATCACTATATATTAATAAAATTGATTATTACGGCACCCATGGCGAGCTTGTAAAGTCATACTTAACAGAAACCATTGAGCTACCAGCGATGGCAACTTTAAATTATATCGTCGAAAAAGAAGAGGATAAAGGCGGTTCGGGCGCGAACTTTATTATTGAAGTCGAAGGTATAGATGAAACCGTTACGCCAGTCATTGAAGCCGTTATGATTGGTAATTTCAGTAATAAAGGCTTTGCTTTTAGTACAGAAGGTACGCCAGTGGCGCAATAATACAGATTCAAGCTCATCATTACATTTCCATGCTGCTACTTTACTTTTTTTCTACTGCTATCGTCATTTTTATCCCACCATAGGTAACTAATATGACGCCAAGCGTTATTAATGAAGCGCCCAGAAACAATCCCTCTGGTGGGCTTTCACCTTGTAAAAAAATAGCGACAGGCACACCAACCACTGCTCCTATGGCACCTAATAAGCTCAATAATACCGGTCCACCTGTTTTTTGTAATAAGAACAATAATAAAAATTGACCGGCAAAAACGAATGCCTGTATGGTAATTAAACCAAACGGTAAAAACTCAGTCATCGGAACAGCAAGCGAATAATGAGGAGCAATGCTCACCAGAGCTAGCAGCACTGACGCTGCAATCAGCATACCAGGAGCTAACGCGCTAGGAGCGAGATTATTTGGCCAATAAAGCGTCCGATAAATATTACCAATCGCTAATAAAACGGGACCACAAAGGGTCAATACAATCCAAAAAATACTGGCATCCGGCGCAGAAAACTTACGCGCCGCCAATACCCCTACTCCAGCAAGTGCAGTAACCACACCAAATGCACGCAGTTTGGTAAATGGTTCTATACGTAAAATTATCGCGGCAAGGTAAGTGAGGAGCGGCGGCAAGGAAATAGTCAAAGCGACAAAGCTTGCACCGACGTGCGGAACCGCTGAGAAAAATATCAAATTAGAGCCTGCAACACTCACTAATGCTGCAATCAAATAATATTTTAGCGTAGGCTTATTTAAAGGCGGTAATTCATGACGTAGAAACGCATAAGTGGATAAGATAAATGCAGCGCCTGTAATAGACCAAAACAGAAAGGCCAGTGGCGTCAGACCTATCTCGCCCGTATATT
The DNA here is from genome assembly GCF_965118485.1 of Psychrobacter glacincola. Classification (GTDB taxonomy): domain Bacteria; phylum Pseudomonadota; class Gammaproteobacteria; order Pseudomonadales; family Moraxellaceae; genus Psychrobacter; species Psychrobacter glacincola_D. Next base: position 70,959 of record NZ_CBCPJH010000012.1, read on the forward strand.
TTGCCAAATTGGTAGAGATGCCGATTAAAGCGCCGCCGGTTAATAAACAAAGTAAAGGAATCAGCCATATTTTTTTATTATTAGAAGTTCCCTGCTGCTTTGATGTACTCATAAACTGATTACTCTATTTCTAAATTCATCTAATATTGTCAACCAAGATAGATTAGCATTCACGCCAATGTAACCACAAACGCGTATCAAGTTCCAACTGATGATAATCAGGCTCCATATGACAGCACAGCTGATAGAAAGCTTTGTTATGCTCTTGCTCTTTAAAATGTGCCAACTCATGGACAACAATCATCCGTAAAAACTCAGGCGGTGCTTCTTTGAATAAGCTTGCCACCGTGATGCTATTGTGCGATTTAAGCTTGCTACCTTGCACGCGGGACTGATAAGTATGAATACCTAGCGCATGCTTAAGCACCGTAAGCTTACTGTTATAAGTCACTTGGGTTAGCGGATTACTTTTACGCATATACTGACTTTTTATGTCATTAATATAGTGATATAACGCTTTATCGTTTTGTATTTGGTGTCTATCTGGATAGTTTTTATCTAAATAGTCACCCAATCTGCCACTACTAATCAGCATGGCAGCTTGGCTTTGGATATGCTCAGAATAATGAGCAATATATTTTAAGGTGGTCACTACTTTTATCCTTTCTCTTTGCTGCTTTAGATGTTTCTTTAGCCATTATAGGTTAAAAAGACTTTTTACTCTGGCATAAAGCGCTTACCCTCTCATTGAGTGATGCTATTTTTTATTAAAATAGTTAAAATGAGATGGTTATAGTCAATATTTGCATCGATTATGACATTATTCATAATTAATCTCAGAATAAGGTTGACAGCCCACAGCTACTTGGCTAAAATGTGCCCCACATAACGCAAACAAGACAAGCAATAGCGCTTATCAAAGCTTTTGCAAAACTTATCGTTATTACCAATTATTCTCCAATAGCTCAGTTGGTAGAGCAACGGACTGTTAATCCGTGTGTCCCTGGTTCGAGCCCAGGTTGGAGAGCCATATATGAAGAAGCCTCTATCATTTATTTGATGGAGGTTTTTTTATGTCTGATGTTTAGCACACTTTTAATATGGCTATTAATACAGCGCCGGTGTTCTTTTAGCGACTTTTGTTGTATGGTAAAGGCAGATGTATCCAAGTTGGCGTTGCCTGAGTGCTTTATCCCTACTCACTAATAGTAATGGTTTATTATGATACCTGTACGTATAAAAAATAAATTTTCTGATCATCCGCAAAAAATCATGCGCCCTATCAGTATTCGCCTCTCTGAAGAGATGATTACGCTTTTAACGGCGACCGCAGCAGAGCTCGGTTTTAAGCGTATTCAAGGCTTGATTCGTCTCTACGTCCGTCAGGGACTTGACCGTGATCATCAAGACTATACACTTGCTCATGATGAAGTTTTTATTGAGACATTGCGCAAAAAAGGCGTCAGCCAGCGCATTATCGATGAGGCAATTGTGGTCACTCACAATAACAATATCACTCACCCACTCTCTGAGTTACAAGAGAAGCAGTAGCTTTTAAGTAATTAATATTTAAAATAGTCATAAAGACTGAGTTAACTTAATGGTGCTCGGTCTTTTTTATGATTAAAATTCACGCTTACCATTATTCAGTGATAAATAAACATACACAATCTTTAGAGCCGATAGATTAAGATAAAGGCCATTGTTGATTATACAGAGGTATCAGATGATTGGTTTATCAACACGTTTAAGCAAAATGATGGCTTTGATTCTGAGCTTAGGACTGACGTCAGCTATTTATGGCTGCTCACAGCCGCCAGTCGATCCTAGTAAGCAGACCATACCGACTAACTCTGATCAATGGCAAGAGGCATTGGGCGAGACCTTTGAGCGTTTACCTGAAGCAGATAGAAAACTGCTCAGCCGTTATATGCTGCGTATGAAGCTCAGTAGCGCTTATGATTCAGGTGCGATGCCTCGCATTACCATTAAAAAAGCCTTAAGCCAACAGCGCGAATATGAACGCTTGCACCCTAATAATCCAACTGGTAAAAAAAGCCCAGTTGTTACCAGTCAGAATATAGAAGCTGCCAATAATCTAAACTATCCTGTCGATTTATTACCGGTAAAAACCAGCGATAGTGATAGCTTAAATCAAGTCAAGCTGCAGTTTATGCTGTCTAATCACGGCAAAGTCGCCATCGAGAGCTTTAAAGGCACATTAACCATGCAGGACAAGCGTTTGACCAAAGATAAACGCTTCAATGTACCGTTGACCCAGTTTGAACCGCCTATCGCTCCAGAGCAATCTGGCAAAATAATAATCGACAGTAGTATTGAAGATATTAATGTCATGCGTGCCATTAAAAATAACACTGGGGTCAGCATTGAAATTACTGAGGGTAAAATGGTTTTAGTAGATGGTCAGGAAATCGAGTTCGATGAGATGCTAGCTAAATAACATAAGAATCTCAAAAGAGATAAAGACTTCGCATAAAAAAAGCCCCAATCAGTAATGATTGGGGCTTTTTTTACTCAAGTTTATATCATAGTATTCATTGTTTGAGGGTATTAGCTAATAAAAACGCTACTTTTCTTTTTCGTACTGTCCGTACCAAGATATATCAATTCATTATCTTCATCTACTAATGCAACTCCTGTATGAGTCTCTCCTGCATCATAACAAGGAGATGCACCAAAAGTCACGGTACTTACATAGTAACGACCTGAGATAGATGGTGTAAACTTACCTGTCATAGTGCAGCCTTCGTCGTCATTTCCAGTAAAATTACCATTAGGGTCAAATGTAATTGTTGAATTCCCTGCTCCTGAAACATCAGTTATATACGAGTCTCCATTGTACGTTTTACCATTAATCATAGCTAAGGTTTGTTTTCTAGCTGATAAAGCTTCGTCATAGCCCACATTGTAATTTATCGTTTTTTCATTTTGTTCTGAAAACGTTCCAGTGAAAGCTTTTGATGGTTTACTATTGCCTGTAATTGTAGCATCACGACTATTTCTTCCTATTTCTTTATCAAAAGAATAGTTTTTTACTAAGGCTGTAAACTTACTATTATTAAATACTACTGAGTCGTTACTTCTCATAAAGCCTATAAAAATTTCTTTTTCCGAATAAATAAACCATAACCTATTATCATCATCAACTAAGCCTTCTAAATACTCTCCTTCATCTGTAGAACCTGTATATATACCGGGAGTTAGCTTAACAGTCTGTGTTGGATCAGGATTAGGGTTAGTTGTAGAGTCAAAATCAGAGTCATCATCACCGCCACAACCTAAAAGAACAGTGCCAGCTAATAAATACATTGCTATCTTCTTCATCGGAGTATCCTCAGGTTATTTAACTACAAAGTAATATTAAGTATATTAAGTATATTAAACGACCATTTCATTATATTCATAAAATGAAATATATACTAACTATTTAATTCTTGATTTTCACAATTTTTGTAACACTCAAGCTTCATATAAATATAAACGGCTAATCGAAAAGATATGAAACTAATAAGCATAAATTTAAAAGCTATATAAAAAGCCATTTTTTAAGCATAAAAAAACCCCAATCATTGCTGATTAGGGTTTTTCGAATTTGGCGGAGACGGAGAGATTCGAACTCTCGAAGGGCTATTAACCCTTGTCGGTTTTCAAGACCGGTGCATTCAACCGCTCTGCCACGTCTCCATTTGTGCATCATTATAACGATCTGAAATGATAATGCAAGCAGTTATATTAAAAAAGTTAAATTAATTTCTTAACTGCTTATAATCTCTAGTTTAAGATTTTCTTGAGGCAAGATGTAAGCACATATCAAGCATACGATTGGCATAACCCCATTCATTGTCATACCAAGCAAAAACCTTGTATTGATTGCCCACTTGCATCAGCTGCTGACCATCGATAATCAGTGATTCAGTCTGATGGATAAAGTCACTTGAGACCAGCGGCTCGTCCGTATAGTCCATGATCGTCGCTAAATGCGCCTGACTCGCTGATTTTAACACCTCACGTATCGCATCAATACTGACACCTGCCTTTTCAAATACAAAGGTCACATCGATAGCGGCGACATCAATCGTTGGCACGCGAATAGAGTGACCATTTATCTTACCTACCATATTTGGTAGCACGCTCTCCGTAGCAGCGATACTACTTGAAGTGGTTGGAATAATATTATAACCAGACGCGCGCGCGCGTCTTAGATCACGGTGTGCTTGATCGAGGACAGTTTGATCGGCGGTTACTGCATGAATCTCAGTCATCATCGCCGATTCAACCCCAAATGCCTTATCAAGGGTATCGATAAGCGGCACGAGCGCCTGAGTGGTACAAGAGACACTAGAGATAATCGGCAAATCACGTGTTAAAGTGTCACTATTGACACCCATCACGATGCAAGCATCGACATCATTAAAGGGCGCCGCACCTATAATCACTTGCTTAGCACCTGCCTTTATATGCAAGCTTGCCTGCTCATAAGAGCGATAATTTCCAGTACACTCAAGCACCACATCGACCTGTAAGTCTTCCCATGGCAGTGTTTCTGGGTTCTCTCTTGATAATAAACGGATGCAGTAAGTCAGATTGTTTTTGGTCAAGCACAGCTGAATGTCATTTTTTGCTGTCGCACAGGGTTTTTGCTGATGATCGGTAAAGCCATCTTGCACGATATCGGCGGTCACGCCAAGCTGGCTTAAACGCCCATGCGTGCTATCAAACCTAAGTAAGTGCAATAAGGTTTCAGCGGGCGCTAAATCATTAATCGCCACCACATGAATAGCGCGTCCTAACACCTCAAAGCGCTCTAATAACGCGCGCAATACATTACGTCCAATACGACCAAAACCATTGATAGCCACTCTTAAAGGCTGAGTCTGGTCACTGGTCCTATGAAACCCTGCTGTAGCAGGATTAGATGTCAAACGGTAAGTAGCACTAGAAAAATCAGGCATAACAAATAATCGCTATAAAGGGATATGAAAAAAGAGTTGAAAGAAAATTGAGCGCTACCAAGACCTACTATCAATATGCAGTAAGCAACAAGGCGATAAGCAAATGACTGTTAATAAAATTTAAGCAATTTAGAATTTACTAGGGCGTGATAAAAATTAGCGCCAAGCGAATATTATTGTAATCAATAGCTTGTTTTAAATGCTCGTATATTGGGCGTAGCTTAATACTACCATCATCATTAAAGTCATTGGGGTTATTAGCGACTTTAATTGCCACATAAGCATTACCTACTGCCGTCATCACCTCATCCTCTGGACGCAAATGGTCACAAGCAAGACTTGAATCTTGAGATTTTAGCTCACCAATATGACGCATGATAGTCGCTTGTGATAACTGCCGCTCTTGCGATATCTCAGCGATAGATAAGCTCTCTTCTAATAATACTCGTGTGGCGAGCAAGGTACTGTCAGACTTATCAGAAACTTGATTGCCCAGCTTCTGCTTTTTGTCTATTTGCGCTTGGTTTTGCTCACGGCGTTTTTTTTGTAGATTCGCATAAGCATCAATCACTGATTTGCTCAATGTACCGCCTGATTTAAGAATAAACTTCTCATGTGCCTGCGTCATGCTCTCTTCATCAAGCATCGCATAATTGGCATCAGCCTCATCAGACAGCACTAAAAAGCGCTTATCTGCGCCGCGCGCTAATGGGTCAAGCTGTAAGCTCATGTCATTCATACCCAGCAACTGTAGACCTGCCAGCGACTTTAGCCTTGATAATGCCACATAACCTTGCCCAAGCTCAAAGGTACGCGACAAATCAATCTCAGCGGCTTCCAGTGTCATGCCTTGCGACTTATGAATGGTAATTGCCCATGCGAGGCACAGTGGCACTTGCTCGTAGCTTGCCAGTACTTCACCTGTTTCGTCTTCGATAATCCACTCTTCCGGCTCAGCGATAACCTCACGCCCAGTATTTAACCTAACCACTGGCATTTTTTGTGTGGTTGGCTTTTTAGTTTTTGGCTGCTTTTTATCACTGTCTTTATCTTTGGTGGCTTTTTTACCTTTACCTTTTATAGTCTTATCACTATCAATACTTTCATCATCGGCTTCAATCAAATCATCACTATTGTCTTTATCATCATCAATTTTGACAGCAGCAAAACCAATCAGCTCGCCCATCGTACCGTTAGATACGCCAAGCTCAGTATTGTTTTTAATAAACATTACTTTTGAGCCAACTTTTAATACCAAATCATCCTGAGTACGGACGGTCTTTTTTAGGGTCTCAACCAGTTTAGTATCACCAACAGACGTAGCTTCAAAGCGCATCATCTCACCAGATAAATCAGCCAGTTCTTTATCATTAATTTTATTAACATTAAGGTTATGGGTATAAAGACGGGTGCGCTTAATATCAACATTTTGATCAAAAGTGGCTTCTAAAGCAGCAATCGCCTCAAAAGTCACTTCTTGGCGGCGGATTTGATTAAGAATATCGTCTAAATCAAGTCCACCATTGGCCGCTTCGCTGACTTGACGATGTTGCTCGGATAAATAGCAGATGTGAAACTTAGCATCGAGCCACGCTTCAGACATAAAGGCGAATTTCTCACGATTGCTCTCGCCCTTGCTACCAATCGGTGGCAACTGAAAAAAGTCTCCTGCCACCACTACTTGGATACCACCAAAGGCTTTATCATTCTTACGCACATGCTTAAGTACTTGGCTGACCAAATTAATCTGCTTGGCATGCAGCATTGATATCTCGTCAATAATCAATACTGCCGTATCTTTTAAACGGTCTGCCAAAAACTGCTTTCGCGACAAATTGGTCAAGTCGCGATCGGTTAGCTCATCCTTGATACCGATACCTGACCAGCTATGAATCGTTGTGCCGCTCATATGCGTTGCGGCGATTCCGGTACTGGCAGTAACGGCAACCGGCACCCGACGCGCACGCAGATAGTCGATATATTGGTTAAGGGTATAAGTCTTACCTGAACCTGCTGAGCCAGTCAAAAAGACATTTTGACCTGTTTTTAAGATATCAAGAGCAGAAGATTGACGCATATATCCAAACCAACCAAGATTATAAGAAAAGAAAGCTGCCATGATTACAGGGCTAACCACGACGAGCTAAAAGTATTTGAGCTCAATTATAACAGCTACATTCATTTTGCGAACCACTTTAACCATCCTACCTCACATAACTTTAAGTTATATGATACAAACCATATCATTATAAAAAGTCATTATCACTTCGAGCCAAAGCTCAGTACGATAGAGTCATAGCTTGGTCAGGATGGCCAACTAAATCTGTCTATATAACCATAATACACAACAAGGAATCGTTCATGTTATACGCCTATCCTAATACTGAAAATAGTCCCGTCCAATTCCGCGAAAAATATGACAACTTCATCAATGGTGAATGGGTCGCACCACTCGATGGTGAATACTTTGACAACTCAAGTCCCATCGACGGTAAAATCTTCTGCCAAATCGCACGCTCAAAAGAAGCAGATGTCGAAGCCGCGCTAGATGCCGCTCATGCTGCCAAAGACGCTTGGGGCAAAACTAGTGTCACTGAACGCTCTAATATGTTGCTCAAACTTGCCGACGGTATCGAAGCCAACTTAGAAGCTATCGCTATCGCTGAAAGCTATGAAAATGGTAAACCCGTACGCGAAACCCTCGCCGCTGATATTCCCATCGCCATTGATCATTTGCGTTATTTCGCTGGTGTTATCCGTGCACAAGAAGGCGGCATTAGCCAAATTGATGAAGATACCGTCGCCTATCATTTCCATGAACCTTTAGGTGTCGTCGGTCAAATCATTCCTTGGAACTTCCCTATTCTAATGGCGATTTGGAAAATTGCTCCTGCACTTGCAGCGGGTAACTGTGTCGTCCTCAAGCCTGCCGAGCAAACGCCTGCTTCTGTTTTATATATGCTTGACTTAATAGGTGCGGCGGACATTCTGCCTAAAGGCGTATTGAACGTCATTAACGGCTTCGGTGTAGAAGCCGGTAAGCCAATTGCTTCTAACCCCCGTATTGATAAAGTATCCTTTACTGGTGAGACCACGACTGGTCGCTTAATTATGCAATACGCCAGTGAAAATATCATTCCTGTGACTTTAGAGCTAGGTGGCAAGAGTCCTAATATTTTCTTTGCCGATATCATGGATGAGGACGATGAGTTCTTAGATAAAGCCGTCGAAGGCTTGGTGATGTTTGCGCTAAACCAAGGCGAAGTCTGTACTTGTCCATCACGCGCGCTCGTGCACGAAAGCATTTATGATGAATTTATGAAACGCTGTATTGCCCGTGTTAAAGCCATCAAAATGGGTAATCCGCTCGATACTGATACCATGATTGGTGCACAAGCCAGCTCAGATCAGTTAGAAAAAATCCTATCTTATCTTGATATCGGTAAAAAAGAAGGCGCTAAAGTCCTCGTCGGTGGTGAACTTGCCAAACATGATGGCGATATGGCGAACGGTTATTACGTACAGCCAACTATCTTTGAAGGCACCAATGATATGCGCGTGTTCCAAGAAGAAATCTTTGGTCCTGTACTAGCCGTTACTACTTTTAAAGATGATGAAGAAGCGATGGCGCTCGCCAACGATACTTTATACGGTCTTGGTGCTGGTGTCTGGACACGTAATGGTACTCGTGCTTATCGTTTCGGTCGTGGCATTAAAGCCGGTCGCGTTTGGACCAACTGCTATCATCTCTACCCTGCGCATTCAGCGTTTGGCGGTTATAAGCAGTCTGGTATCGGTCGTGAAAACCATCTAATGATGCTTGATCATTATCAGCAAACCAAAAACATGCTAGTGTCATACAGTCCTAAAGCGATGGGCTTCTTTTAATCTAAAACGTTGTACTTAGCTATAAATGTACAGGCATAGTTTAGATAAATACATGCAATCTATCGTAAGATAGATTGCATTTTTGCCTTAATAAAGCAGCGATAGGAACGAGCTATCCATAAAATAATAAGGAAATTATTATGAACGTCACAGCGACAGAATCCTGTAAAGAGCTAATCGAACTACTGAAATCCAAGCATGGCGAATTGATGTTTCATCTATCAGGTGGCTGCTGTGATGGTAGCTCGCCGATGTGCTATCCATTAGGCGAATTTAAAGTTGGCGGGCAAGATGTCCTCATCGGTGAGCTTGCTGGCTGTCCGTTTTATATGGGCAAGCCGCAATATAAACTATGGCAACATACCGATTTAACCATTGATGTGGTTAATGGTCGCGGAGCCAGTTTTTCCTTAGAAATACCCGAAGGCAAACGCTTTATCGTACGCTCAGAAGTCTGTGCGGTATAACCATTTCTCTTAAAAAACTCGTATTAGCAGGATAAGTAATATAAATCTTTTAGCAAAAAGAAAAATTAACAAAGATTATTCCAATATAGTTTTATTCTAAGTAGTTCCATTCTAGATAGTTCTTTTTTATATTGAACAGGCTATATTATTTAAGCAAAATGATAGATACTCTAAGAGATCAATTATTTTTAAACACTTTTCTATGATGAGTCTGTCTTAATATAGATGTTTCAATCAGCATGGATGCTACAAGGAATAAGAAATGGAATTTGATGGAAAATTTGATTACGTCATCGTTGGTGGTGGTTCGGCAGGCTGCGTGCTTGCTAGCCGCCTGACCGAAAACCCAGATATCAGTGTTTGTTTATTAGAATACGGTGGTGAGGGTAAAGACTTAGCAGTTCGCGTGCCTGCCGGACTGATTTTAATGGTACCGGGAAAACCGCTTAAATTAAACAACTGGTGCTTTCATACTACCCCGCAAACTCACCTCAATAACCGTCGCGGCTTTCAACCACGTGGGCAATGCTTAGGCGGCTCATCCGCTATTAATGCGATGATTTATACGCGTGGCAGTGCGCTAGATTATGAACACTGGGTCGAGCAAGGCTGTACTGGTTGGGGGTTTGACGATGTGCTACCCTATTTTATCAAATCAGAGAATAACATTCATGGTAGCGATGAGCTCCATGGCGATAGCGGACCGCTGCATGTTAGTGACTTACTTAGTCCACGCGACATCTCAAAAGCATTTGTCGAAGCGGCCGTTGCCAATGGTCTTGACCGTAATGAGGATTTTAATGGCAAAAAGCAAGACGGTGCAGGACTGTATCAAGTCACGCATTTTCATGGTGAAAAACAAGGTCAACGCTGCTCTGCCGCTGCCGCTTACCTGCATCCGGTACAAAGCCGACCCAATCTAACCGTTATTACCCATGCGCAAGCTAACCGCGTTATCATTGAAGACAAACAAGCGACTGGTGTGGTCTATGAAAAAGATGGCGTTGAACATATCATTATGGCACGTCATGAAGTAATACTATCAGGCGGTGCTTTTGGTTCGCCTAAAGTCCTAATGTTATCAGGTATTGGTCCTGCTGAGCATTTGCAGTCTCACGGCATCGATGTGGTGGTAGATGCGCCCGAAGTTGGCGGTAATCTACAAGATCATCTGGATGTGGTATTTGATTACGAGGTGAATACCACCGATGTCATCGGTATTGGCATGGCGACGCTTTCAACCCTAACCAAAGCTATCCGGCAGTGGAGAAAAGATGGTACAGGCCTCTTGTCTACCAACTATGCCGAAGCGGGCGCGTTCTTTAGTGTCGGTGATGACCCAAAAGAATGGCCAAATACCCAATTACATTTTGTCATATCTCGCGTGATTGAACATGGTCGTGATCTTAGACGCGGCTTTGCCGTTTCATGCCATAGCTGCTACTTACGCCCTGAAAGCCGAGGCACGGTCAGGCTCGATACTGCCAACCCCTCTGACGCGGTATTGATCGATCCAAACTATCTCTCGCATCCAAAAGATGTTGAATATATGGTTGCAGGCGCGGAACGTACGCGCGCTATTATGCAAGAATCACCAATCGCCAAATATATCACTGAGGATTACCCTGCTCCATATATCGAAAAAGATGGCATGCTCGGCTATATCCGTAATAAGTCAGATACCATTTATCATCCTGTCGGTACTTGCCGGATGGGCTCAGATGAGAGTTCAGTGGTCGATTTAGATTTAAAAGTCCGCGGCGTAACCAACTTACGTGTCATTGATGCGTCAGTCATGCCGACATTAATCAGTGCAAATACCAATGCGCCAACGATTATGATTGCTGAAAAACTGGCAGACCTAATTAAGACAGATTTTATAAAGGCAAATAATAGCCACAAAGAGTCAGTGGTTGCCTGACATCTCTTGGAATAACAATTGAGCTTAAAATAAAAAATTATTTTGGGCTCAATTTTTATTAACTACCCCACGACATTTTGGAAATTGAAGACAACCATAAAAAAATTGACCTTGTCTCGCACCTTTTTTTGCCATGCGCTGAACCATTTCACCATGACAGTTTGGACAATTAGGCACTTGTACCAAGTTATCAGGAATTTGCTTAATAAATGCAGCTTCGTGAGCTTGATTTTTAGACTCGAATTCAGACTCTAGCAGTTGAAATGGAGTGATAAAGATATTGTCATGATTGTTAGGCTGTTCGTTGAGTAGATTTTTATCGATAGGCAGAATCATGAATTCATCAACGGCAATGGATTCAACCTCCGTTTGACCAGACCAACGGCGCACTTCTCTACTTTTCAAGGTAGCTCTTTTAGCAGTTTCTTTTACTATCGGCTCAGATGTAGGCTCATTAGTAATTTTAGCAACTGACTGACCATTAGAGTTACTGCTTTGCTGATTTTTTGAATTGCTATGCTTATCTTTTAGATAGGCTTTATGTGCTTTATTAGTGCGCCAAGACTTGCTAAACCTATTGCTTTCAATCTGCTCAACGATAGCCCTGACTTCTTCGTCGGTTAATAACTTATCTTGTTTTTTCTTCACATAAGATGCCATGCCGCTCGTTAATACATGCTCAGGCAATTCATCGCGGGTTTTTAGCTCACACTCACCGATGAATGCAATCATTGAGTGAAAATACTGCGGCTCCAAGCCTAATAAATCTGCGAGCGTCTTAATATGCAAGTAGTTTTGGCGCAATGGGTTTTGAAATTTGTATTTACTGCCGTTTGGGAACGATTGCGTCCACTGTCTTTGCGTCTCACTACCAAATATCCAGCCTTTATAGTTTTTGGTTTCGATAACAAAGATGCCATACATGGAGACGATGACATGGTCGATTTGGGTACTGCCACCATTGGCTAATGGCAAGGTGATATTGTTCAGGCGATGATAAACGTCTTTTTCAAGCTTTAGCCACATGGCGATGTTGATGACTGTTTCACCCAAAATACCTTTGAAGCTGGACATGAGGGACATAATATTTTTCCGAAAAAATGATAAAAATACTCATAATTATTAAAGTAGCATGCTGTCTGTCTTAAACCATTTACCTAAAATATTTCAAGCGCTTATAACTTTAATAGTACATTGAAACCGTTTAATTGTAGTAGGATCTTGCCTTACTATAGTTGATTGATTTTAAAAAGAATAGAGCACTGATATAATTGCTATAGAAACACTTGAATTAAATTATTTTACCTACTGCTATACCTCCTATTTCTCTTTGGATTAGATATATGACCACACCTGTCACCTCTTTGCTAAAAATTACACTAAGCAGCTGCCTACTATTATCACTGCCAGTTATGGGATTGGCGGCGACCGTTCCACAAAAATGGAAACTGGACGTCCCAAAGACCAACGTAGAATTTGAGGTTAAGTATTTGGGTAAAGCCACCACTGACGGTAAGTTTAATAAAGTAAATGGTGCCATCAATTATGACGTTAATAAACCAGCAAGCACGACCATTAACTTTACCGTTTTTACCGATAGTATCGATACTGAGCGCGGCTTGAGAGATTCATTTTTGCGCCGAAAGGAGCTTTTGAATACGAAGCAATATCCGACGATGACTTTTGTTTCTAAAAAAGTTAGTATGATAAATGCTAAAGAAGCCAATGTAACTGGTGATTTTACAGTATTGGGTCAAACTAGACCTTTGACGGTGAGAGTAACATTATCAGATGTAGAGAACGATCCTGTTACCTCTAAACCTACTTTAAAATTCCGTGCAACGGGTTTGGTAGATCGTTATAGCTACGGTGTTACAGCTTTCCCAAAAATGATTAGCAATATCATTCCTCTTGAGATATCAGGAAAATTGATTGCTGCTAATTAAGCTAAGAAAACCTTAAAGAAGCCCAAAAAAAAGAGTTAATAGAATTCTAGTAACTCTTTTTTAGTTTGAAGTTTAAATGTTTTAAAAGTTAGAAAAAGATAAAAAGATTAGCCTCTAGATATGAGTGCTTTAAAAGTGGGGAAATATGCGAAGCATGAGTCAGTTTTCTTTAATGGTTTCGCTCTGCGCTTTACTCAAGCATAGCTTTCGCCTTGCGCTCAAATAAAGCAGTGCTTTGCTATTACCTCGCTCACCCTCGCGTACACACGTTCATTATGACTTTACTCTAAACAATTCCTCATAGCACTGGCAAATAACTGCTAAGCAGCCTTCCAAAAACTTATCATCAA
>NZ_CBCPJH010000013.1:0-84145 GCF_965118485.1 Psychrobacter glacincola
GTTAAAACTAATTTAGTTTAAGTTAGATGATATGCCGCTCATTTTGTCTAAATAGCGCAATCTCGTATTGGTTATTGATTAATAAGGTGGATGTAATTTAAAGGTAATTCTAAAAAGTCGTTGATGCTATCAACGCTAGATTAGTGCCCTGCTTTATTGTACGATACGCCACCATAAACCTTACGATATAGACAGCTCTTTATGCCAACTAATCCTCAAGATACTAACCATAACGAACCCTCAGAATCTACAGAGAATCCGACAATACAAGTAATAGAAGAAGCTGCGCGGACAGACCGTAGCTTTGATGCAATTGCCGATCATTTTGAAAAAAAGGTTTATGGTGGCTTAAAGGGAGATATTCGACTGGCGGTATTGCGCCGTGATATTTTTAGCTATGTTGATGGGATGAGTCGTACACTTGGGCGACCGTTACGTATCTTAGATGTGGGTGCAGGACTCGCGCAAATTGCCATTGAGCTTGCCGCTCAAGGACACATACTAGTTATCAATGATATCTCAGCCAATATGTTGGAGAAAGCGCAAGTAACCGCTGCACAATGTAGTGAGAATCTAGACATTACGTGGCATATATGTCCATACCAAGAGCTTGCAGAAAAGTTAATGGATAAGACAGAAAAATTCGATTTGATTATGTGTCATGCACTGCTCGAATGGTTGGCAGAGCCTGCTTTAGTGATGGATTTTTTTGATCAGCAATTGACCGATAATGGAGCACTATCACTATGCTTTTATAATCCAGCGAGTTTCGATTATCGTAACTTGATAATGGGTAATTTTAACTTACTCGATAACACGGACTATAAAGCCGACAATAAAAAAAGCTTAACCCCCAATCATCCGGTTGCCAAAGAAGAGGTTAAAGCTTGGCTAAAGGCACATGATTATCAAACTTTGGTTGCCAGCGGTCTGCGGGTATTTCACGATTATTCACCGCTGAAACGTGGTGGTCATAATGATCCTGAGGCAGTCATACGCATGGAGCTACGCTACTCACAATTGGAGCCGTATAAATGGCTTGGACGTTACTTACATCTACTAGCGACGCGTGTCTCTTAAACACATATCGCTTAAAAAATGTAAAACTTAAGTATCTAGCATCCTTTTGATAAAGACAACTTGATAAGCGCTATCAGATGTCTTCAAGTCGCTCAGACCTATCATACTCTGACCATGTAGTGGCATTGATGTCTTTTTCATCAAAAACTACCACATGCTCGAGTATCGGTAAGATACCGATTTGTGTACCGATTTCATGGTTGTGATGGCTGGCGACTAAGGATAAGACCGTTTGACCATCGGCGAGCTGTAAGCGATAGAGATAGTTGGCACCGCGAAACACCCGACCAACGACCAATGCAGTTTGTATGCTTTCATCATCATGAATGATGTCATCGGGACGCACCAATATCTTAATCGGTGTGCCGTTAGGGTAGTCATATTCACAATATTGCGGCTGACCTGACGCATCATAGACTTCCATACGTCGATAAATATCACCAAGCGCCGTTTCGACATGACCTTCTTTAATGATGCCGTCTATCATCGCGCCTTCACCAACAAACTCAGCGACAAACGGGCTGACAGGTTTATGATATAGCTCACTTGGGGTTGCCCATTGTACCAGTTTACCTTTATGCATCACCCCAACTTTATCCGCAAGCGCAAATGCTTCATTTTGATCATGAGTGACCAAAATAGCAGTGGTATTGGTACGTTTGAGAATATCGCGGACATTCATAGCCAATGATTCACGCAATACCACATCTAAGTTCGAAAACGGCTCATCGAGCAGCAATAGCTTAGGCTTTGGCGCTAACGCACGAGCCAATGCCACGCGCTGCTGCTGCCCACCGGATAGTTCATTTGGGCGCTTATCAGCGTGCTCAGATAATTCTACCAACGCTAGCATTTCAGAAACGCGGGCCTTTTTGTCAGCAGCAGACCATTTATTAAGACCAAAAGCGATATTTTTTGCCACGCTTAAATGTCCAAATAACGCATAGTCTTGAAATACCATTCCCATTCCACGCTTGGCAGGCGCAACAGCAAATGAGACACGTGCCGCTTGCTCTGTCAGGCGCTGATCGTTAAGCGTAATTTTGCCGCCACGACTCTCTTCTAATCCTGCAATAGCCCTTAAGGCCGTGGTCTTACCGCAGCCGCTATAGCCCAAAAAGCAGCCGATTTCACCTTGCTGTAAATCTAGCGACAAACCATTGACCACTATCGTATCGTCATAGCCAACTACTAAGTCTTTTACACTAAAATAAGGCTGGGTGGTGGTCTCATGATCCTGAGTGAGCGAGTTATCTAAACTAGCAGTGCCTTGCTGTAATTCTCTATCCGCCAAAGCTTGCGCCATTTGTGCCTTGGTTATAATAGTAATAGGTGGCTTTTTCACATTACTTTGACGTGCTTTACTCTGAGGCTCTAAAGAATTAGAGTCTGCTGAATCTATTGAATTATTCATCAAGTCAGTATACATAAACAGTACCAGTAAGCTATTAGTGAAAAAACCAACATCACAATGTTAAACGTTAAAATTACGGAAAATACCAATGAATATCATTTGATTATTTAAGCACACTATTTTAATTAAAAAACACCTTAACCCTGTTTGTCACTTTGACGCAGCAATATCCAAACAGGAATAAGACCGACCAATACTATCAACAAACTTGGCAATGCGGCGCGCGCCCACATGCCTTCACTGGTCATCTCAAATACCCGTACCGCCAGCGTATCCCAGCCTTGGCGCCGCGTCATCAAGGTAATCGGCATCTCTTTCATCACTTCAACGAAACCCATTAATAAGCCGGTTAAAACACCTGGGCTTAATACTGGCAACATCACTTGTCGCCAGCGCTGAAAAGGACTGTCACTCAGCAATTTAGCAGCCGCTTCTTGATTAGCCGTTAGACGTTGAAGCTGGCGATCTACCGGCTGAAAGCTCACTGTCATAAAACGAGTTGACAAAGCCAATAGCATCACAATCACACTACCGGATAGGAACTGCGTAGGGGTCACACCAAAAGCAATCAGCTGATTATCCAGCCACGCAATCGGAATAAAGATACCAACTGCCAACACTGTACCCGGCACCACATAGCCCAAATTGGCTAAGGTAGTCATAAGCTTGGTCAATTTATCCGGATATTGACGCTTAATCCAAGCAATCATAATCGCTAAGACCGCGATAAACGCGGTGGTCATACTAGCAATCATGAGGCTGTTGGTGACAAAATCAATATAACGCGCATCAAAATCTTGCTGAAAGTTCGCCGCTGTCCAGCAGATAAGCTGCGCAAAAGGGATAAAAAATGCGATTAAAAATACCAGCGTACAAAGCAGCATCATAACAACTTTAGCCGGTTTGCTGGCTTCAAGACGCTTGCTACTGCCTTGGGTAATAATATTACCGCGCTTCGCTTGCCAATACTGCTCAAACAAAACAACAATAAAGATTACGCCGATTAATAGTGCTGCCAGCTGCGCTGCTGTCGTCAAGCTAAAAAAGCCAAACCATGCTTTATAAATAGCAGTGGTAAAGGTATCAACATTAAATACGGACACCGCGCCAAAGTCCGCTAGTGTCTCCATACTTGCCAGTAATAAACCACCAATTATCCAAGGTAATGCTTGTGGTAATGCTAGCCGAAAAAACACCTTGCTACGACTTAAGCCGAGCATCTGACCAGCTTCTATTGCTCGTCTACCTTGAGAGAGAAAGGCTTGGCGCGCCAGTAAATAAACATAAGGATAAAATGCTAATGACAATACTAGCCCTGCGCCCCAAACATTTCGTACTGAGGGAATGGCAGTTGTAATGCCAAAATCTCTTAACGCCGTTTGTAATGGTCCACTAAAGTCAACGATGCCTACTGTAACAAATGCTAAAACATAAGCTGGCATCGCGAGGGGCAGCATTAGTGCCCACGAAAAAAACCGCTGTCCAGGGAAGCGGTACATACTTGTGACCCATGCCAATGCTGTGCCGACCGTGCCAGAAATCACGGTGACCATTAATAGTAAAATAGCGGTGTTTTTGAGAACTTGTGGCAATACGTATTCACGCATGTGCCCCCAAATATCAGAAACTGGCTGCGTCCATGACAATAACACGATTAAAATCGGTACAAGCATAAACAACGAAATCAGTCCTAAGACTGATTTCGAGATGACACGTTTACGGGTAGCATGGTCTTGGCGAATAGCGTTACTCGTATTGCCTTTCTCATTACTTTCATTGACAGTATTGTTCTGACTGGCAGACGCTTCTGGCATTATTGTCATAAGTTGTTACCGTGTCATACGCATCATAACTATATTAAATAACTGACAGATTAAATGACTAGCAGACTTTTATTTATAGCCTGCTTTGTCCATCATTTGAATGGCTTGGGTTTGGCGTTCGCCAAATTTCTGTACGCTGATGCTATCTTGTTTGAATGGACCCCAAGATCTGAGTAGCTCTGATTCATCGACACCTTCTTTTACTGGATATTCTTTATCAGAACTGGCATAGAGACCTTGTGCTTCATCAGAGGATAACCATTCCATCAATTTGAGCGCACCATCAGGATTGTCTGAGTCAGTAATAACGCCAGCGCCAGAGATATTGACATGGGTACCGGTAGTCTCTTGGTTTGCCCAGAATATCTTCACTGGGAAATCAGGCTTTTCATCAAGAATACGACCGTAGTAATAGCTGTTAGCGACACCCACTTCACACTGACCAGCAGCGATAGCTTCTAACATACTGGTATCGTCACTGAATGCGTCAGTGGCTAAATTAGCAACCCAACCACGGATGACGGCTTCTGTTTTTTCTTCGCCTAAATTTTCCATCATACTGGCAACCAATGATTGGTTATAGACCGCTTTTGATGAGCGTAGGCAAAGCTTACCTTTCCATTTTGGATCTGCCAAATCTGCGTAAGTTGATAGTTGGTCAGCACTTACTTTACTTGGGTCATAAAAAATCGTACGAGCGCGCAATGATAAACCTGTCCACATGCCTTTAGGATCACGATATTTAGCCGGTACGTTGGCTTCCAAAACACTAGAAGCAACAGGTTGCAACAAACCTTGCTCTGCTGCTTGCCATAAGTTGCCCGCATCAACGGTCAACAGCATATCAGCTGGGGTGTTTTTACCTTCCGCTTGTAAGCGCGCCATTAATGGACCTGTTTTATCGGTCACCAGCTCAATTTTGACACCCGTTTGCTCAGTATAGCGGTCTAACAAAGGCTTGATTAACTGCTCATTACGTGATGAGTAGATAGTCACTGTCTGTCCATCAGCGGCAGTCGCTTCTTCTTTTACTACCTCTTGCTCAGTGCTTGGTGCAGTCGTTTCAGCGTCAACGCTTTCTTCTGGCGTCGATGATTTACTACAGCCAGCAAGCGCCAACATCATGCCAAATACGGCAACCGGTAAAGTAAGCTTAGTAAAAGATAAATTTGCACTGATCACATTCAATGACATGGCTTTCCCCATAATATCGCGACGGATAGGTAGAATAAAACGACATTAAAAATCATGGATTGATAGGATTAAAAAGACCCTAATGTCTGGAAAGACATATACTAATGGAAATGAGATTAATTATCAATACATTTATCTGGCTCAACTGTTCAGCAAATTATTAGATTATTAATGATTTTTTGAAGTAGTTTTTAGAGCAATTTTGATGCAGCTATCATAAATTTTGCCATACTTTTCAAACAAAACTTATAACAATTATTATCTTATATTAACCATTGACCCAAGATAGCATTAACCGCCGCTTCGGTACGCAGAATCCGTTCACCTATATGCACCGCTTGGCAGCCTTGCTTTGTAAGTAGCTCAATTTCATAATCAATCCAGCCGCCTTCTGCGCCGATAAAAACCATACTCGGTAGTATTGAACTGTGAGATGATTCAGAGTTTTCTAATTGCTTTTGCAGATGTTGTTGCTGCATATATTTCGAAAATAATAATTCACCATAGGGGTGAGCGACAATAGCTCGATTGGTGATTAACTGTGCCAATTCGTCTTCGACAAAAGGTTTAAAGCGTTTTTGCAGACTGATACGCGGCGCGACCGTATCAACGCCTTGTTGCAGCCCTTCTAATACGAACTCTTCAAGGCGACTTAGCATCGGGCTTTGCCAGTAGCTTTTTTGTGTCCGATAGCTGTTAATCAAGATGATATCGCGGACACCGAGCGCGGTCATATCCATAATCAGACGCCGTAATACTTTTGGGCGCGGCAGTGCCAGTACTACCGTCAGATTTAGCTTAGGTGGCGGTGCTGTCGTTAGATTTACATCAATTAGTAAAATATGCTCAGGCGTAATATCAGCAATGATAGCGCTGCCAAGATTACCCTCTAGCTGTCCTATCTTTAAGGTATCGCCAACTTTTGCCCCCAGCACTTGATTAACATGCTCAATTTGTGCCTTTGCATTGATATGTGTAGATTGATTAGAGAAGTTTGCAGCCGGTAATAAGATACAGTTCATAGTGGCTCTTATTTCAGATCTTGGCTAACGTTTTGCATAGCAGACTGCTCGATGACCTTTTCAATCATCGATAACTGACGACTTAATACGGCTTGCTGCTGCTCAATCGTCTGCGCACCCGCTTGCCCTGCTTGCTCAGCCATTGTTAAATGACTCAGCCAATATTTTAGCTGTTGATAAATCAGCGTTTCATTATCGACAGATTGTGGGTTTCTATTCTCTTGCTTATCATGATTACTAGGCTGATATAACGCCTGATAAAAAGAGTTATTAGGCTGATATAACGCTCCGACGCTGGCCAATTTATCTACGACGCTTTGGCAAGATTGCGTATGAATACCCATCAATACCGGTGTCGCCACACTTGCCGGTTCAACCGGATTATGGCCGCCAACTTTGACTAATGAGCCGCCTACCAATGCCACATCTGCAAGGGCATACCAATTCATTAACTCACCCATGCTGTCAGCTAAATAAACTTGAGTAGTGATATCAATGGTTTCTGCTGCACTGCGCCTTGCCATGGTCAAGCCTGAATGCTGAATCAGCGCTGCCACTTCATCGAAACGTTCTGGATGGCGTGGGACGATAATAAGTAGTACTGCTGCCAATGTAGGATTTGACAGTAATTGCTGCTGCCATGACAGCGCTAACTCCTCTTCACCACTATGAGTGCTTGCTGCCACCCAGATTGGGCGATTGACCACGCCCAAATCATTCGCCGTCACACTCGTTTTTTCTACTAGCTCTGGTTGCTCACTATTTTCAATATCTGTATCAATGGCCTTTTCATCGTCTATTTCATGCACATTAGACAATTTAGGCGTATTAATGACCCATTTTAGCGAACCTGCCACACGGATTTGGGCACTATGAGCGCCCAATTGTCGAAAGCGTTTGGCAGAGTCATTATCCTGCGCAATGATTAAGCTCAAATTTTTCATCATGCTGGCACTGACTGCGCCAATCTTCTGATAGCTTTTAAAAGAGGATGCCGACAGTCTTCCATTGACCAAAATACTTGGAATATGATGCTCAGATAATTTGGTTAAGATGTTTGCCCATAGCTCTGTTTCTACAAATAAGGCAGCAACAGGTTTTACATGATTTAAAAACCGCTCAATCACCGCTGGACTATCAACTGGCACATAGCTGTGGCTCAAGCGCCCCTGCGCAATATCTTCTGCAAATCTGCTCGCGCCGCGCGCAAAACCAGTCTGAGTAGTGTTGGTCAGCCATATCCGATAACCACAAGCCAATAACGCATCCAATAATGGCGCAACAGTATTGGTTTCCCCTAAAGAGACTGCATGGCACCAGATGGTTTTGTTTTGATTATTAGCATTAAGGCTGTTATTTACATTCGCGTCTGGTATTTGTGTTTCTATGGCTAAAGGAGGCACAGGATAACGCTTACCAAAACGCTGCTCGACTTCTTGCTGATAATTATCACGCGCGTGCGAGCGTCGCCATACTTGCAGGCGGTATAGTGGCTTTAATAAACCTATGCCCACTTGATAATAAACAGGTGGCTTATATGCCGCTCGGCTTTGCATAGGCAAGGCGTTATAAGAAAGTTTTTTTGAGGTGTCAGAAGATGGCATGCAAAAGCCCAGATAATTAATGGAGCAGATAATAGGAGTCGCGTATAAAAAACGCACCAATTCTACCTGAATTTATTACCAAACAATACGCTTTTAAATTCAGGAATATTAACTATCGTTTTTTAGACCAGAATAATAATAAGTAAGGCTATCACGATAATCACTGCAAACAGTAGCTGATAGCGCTTAAGACTATGCTGCTCTTGCTTTTGGGTGCTGATTAACACTTGCGCTTGTTGCCACTGACCGAGTAAACTTGCCGCTTCTATATGCCCGTTTTCTGCCGCTTGTTCGAGCCAATATCTACCAACCTTAAGGTCTTGTATCACCCCTACGCCTTGGTAGTACATTTTACTTAATAAGCGCTGGGCACGGCTGTCATTTTTGCTCGCCGCTTGCTTAACCCATTCAACCCCCGCTTCTATGCTAACCGCTTTATCCGCGCCTTCGTTTGCTATCAGACCTTCGCCAAGGAGCTCGTACATTGCCAATCGCAACATCGCAGCGCTATTGCCTGTATCTGCAGCGACTTTTAATCCTAGCAGCGCTTGCTGCTTTGCTTGCAGGTGCATCTCTGAAAACACGACTTGATCGCGTGGCTTCTCTTGCTTAGCAATATGGCGCTCAAACTGTTCTAAAACCTTGCAGGCCTGCTCATATTCAGTTTCGCCTGCGCTCTGTGTTACCTCTATTTCATGTAGCTCTGTTAATAATTGGGTAAACATCTCTGGCGTTGGCGGTTCTTTTATTACTACTTTTACGACTGGCTTAGGCTTTGCTACTTCTATGGGTGTTGC
Organism: Psychrobacter glacincola; assembly: GCF_965118485.1. Taxonomy (GTDB): domain Bacteria; phylum Pseudomonadota; class Gammaproteobacteria; order Pseudomonadales; family Moraxellaceae; genus Psychrobacter; species Psychrobacter glacincola_D. The sequence goes on from NZ_CBCPJH010000013.1 coordinate 8,935, forward strand.
TTCGGAATTCGTTATTTTTGTGTTTTCTACATCGGTAGCATAGCCGCTATTTTCAGGACTTATTTTATCGATAGCTATCTTTTCATTGACTATTTCAGTGTTTGGCTTATCTGTTATCTCAGCATTTGCCAGAGCTGCCATGGTGGTATCGACCAAATGAGGCTTATCACTCAACGCCTTTGGCAATCTAGTGCTGACCGCTTGGTATAATCCGCTAGCAACTTGAATACCTTGCGCCGATTTAAACGTGCGATCAATATGACCAAATAAACGCATTCCTATCGGTTCTAAAGCAAAGAAAAGCGGAATATTCCCTTTATCACTGCTATTTTTAGTATTAATATTAGCGCCGTAAAACATCGCCATATGCTGATAAAAATCATCGGGCGTCAGTGTCAATTCAGGATAGCGCGTATCTAGCTCAAACTGACCAAACCATCGTGGCGACTGCTGCCATTGCCGCGCCAATACTCGTCCGGCATAAAATGCCAAAAACACCATAAAATTACGATAGCGCTCATCTTTTAATAACGTGGCTTCATCCCAAATACCTGTTTTTACCATATCACGGCGTATCTGCGACATTAACGTATCTAGACGCTGCAAGCTTGCCAGCGATTCATCCAAGCTACAATGATGCAAATCTACTTCGTAAGCAATGCCGCCTGCGACAGCATGCCTTGCCAAAAAATCTTGCCAATAACCTGCTGCAATATAATCAAGGGGCGTTAAGGGCGATGAAGACATAAGGAGCGCGTATCCTTTAAAAAATTAAATCACTCATAGAGACAATAAATAGAAGCAATAAATAAAGCTAATCGACCGAAGCAATAAACAAATAGTTATCATACAAAGCCTTGCTTACCTTAACCTAAAACAGGCAGCCCTACAATAATGGACTAAATAAACGGACGACATTATCAAACAAGCGCTCAGACTTACGCCGCTGTTGCCATTCATCCAAGCTTAAAAAACGACAGCTTTGTAGATAAGACTCTTGGCAAGCAGCAACTTGCGCAACCATTTCAGGCGTATAAATTGCCAAACTGACTTCCATATTTAGATAAAAACTGCGCATATCGATATTTACGGTGCCAAATAAACAATAATCATCGTCAATAACCACTGTTTTGGCATGTAGCAGACCACCTTTAAACAAAGCAATGACCACGCCCACCTCTAATAACTCTTGATAATAGGCTTGTGAGGCGTGCTGAACCAAGAACGAATCGACCTTCTCAGGGATAATCAGTATGACTTTTACACCGCGCTTGGCTGCCGTTACTAGTGCACCTGATAGAGCTTCGTCAGGTACAAAGTATGGCGTTGTAATACGAATGCAGTGATTGGCGCGATGTAAAACGGTCACTAAAGTATTATAAATAACATGGGCCGTCACTTGCGGCGCTGAAGGAATCAGCTGTGCGATTACACCTTTTACCACTGGCATTTGCGGAATCACGGTCGACATCGCCCCAGTAGAAGGTCCCTCTATATTCTCTATCGCGTCATCCAATACTTTGATGCGGCTATTGAGATCATTAATCGTCGGATTGCGCACATACAACTTACGCGTATAACTATTGACTCGTTGATGTAGCGCATCTAAATTATCGCTATTTTCCGCGCCAATATCAGTCACCACTACTTTTGCCATCGCCGTCGCAATGCTAACGTCATTATCGCTGACACTGCGTATCGCTACATCAATCCATTCACCGACATCTTTATCTTGCTTAAAAAACTTAGGGTCGACCAAATTAAAACTACCGATATAACCGATATATTCATCAATAACGACGATTTTGCGATGATTACGCAAATCTGAGCGCTTAAATAAGGTTTTAAAAAGCCCTACTGGTAGTGATTGATGGACAAAAACACCTGCCTTTTCTAATTTTCGATGGGCTTTACTATTAAAAAAGCTAAAACTTCCTACACTGTCAATCAGAATATGACATTCAACGCCGCGCTGAGCCGCTGCCATTAAAGCCTCTATAACATCGAGCACTTGCCCTTTCGGGTAAATAATATAAAACTCCATCAAAATACTGCGCTGAGCAGCATTAATGTCGTCAATTAAACGTTTAAAGATAATATTGGCGTGCGTCAACAGTTGCATATCATGGTCTGAGAACACTCCAAATCCCGTCCAGCGCGTACCAATTTGGCTAACACCTCGGTAATGAGTCGGTAACACATCTTGCCCTTCATCAAATACCAAACGCTCGCGCTGTGCCATCTCATTCATCAATAGCCGTGCTTGATCCATACGCTGACGATAACGTCGACCAATCATCGGTTCACCGACCAGCACATAAGCAATCAAGCCAAATATGGGCAAAGTAAACAAAATCGCTATCCATGCGATTGCCACCCCAATATTGCGCTGTACTGAGACAATGCGCAACGTCATCACAATCATAAGAATAATATGAAATATCAGACCCAGCCCAGCAAAGTCTGTCCATGACCATGCTGCCACTTGCTGCTCAGTAGTAGATAAAGCTTCTATTGTTTTCGCCTCCAACCGGTAATAGCATAATGCCGTCAAATATAACCCATCAAGTATAGAGTCTTTTATCCACCGTGCAATAGGTAACGACTAGTTAACTGAGTAGTTGATAAAGGTACTTTTACATCACCTAGCCATAGTCCCAAAAGCCCTTCTGACAATCATTTTATAAAAATGTGAAATAGTGTTTGACAGCCATGAGTAAATCTATATAATACACACCCACAGCAGCAGAGCTTAGTGACAAACTTAGAGCTCAGTTGATGTTGAATAAATTGCCTAGCAATTGTTCGAAGGGTGATTAGCTCAGTTGGTAGAGCGTCTGCCTTACACGCAGAATGTCGGCGGTTCGAATCCGTCATCACCCACCACTATTTAGTATAGCGTTACTTATTAAGTAATAAGCTAAGTGGTTAAATAAACTAAGTACGACCTAAGCAGCGGTAGTTCAGTTGGTTAGAATACCGGCCTGTCACGCCGGGGGTCGCGGGTTCGAGTCCCGTCCGCTGCGCCATATTTAAAACTTACTTTTAATACAAAAGTTTCAACCTCAAACATTAGATTGTTTGAGGTTTTTTTGTGTCTGGTTTTTCACCTAAATATTTGGTTTATATAAATTACACCTTCAAACCTCTTTATATCTTTGTCACTAATTAACACTTCATACTCTTTGTCTTTAAGATTGAATAACTTTGATTCTTAGAATCACCATTTCTATACTCAGTGACCAAATGCTGACCATCTTTATCCATTTACATGACATACTCATGATTTGATCAACTTTCATGGAAGACAGTCTTATGCTAAATATCGCTAAAAATAACTTTTATAATGGTCAACAATCGCCTCTATTTACTGTAGAAATTACTAAGCAAGCGCATCAATTTCATCGTCAAATTGATGGCTATCAACCAACGCCTTTGGTCTCGTTACCATTACTAGCAAGTAGACTCGGCGTTAAATCTATTCTGGTGAAAGATGAATCAAAGCGTTTTGGACTTAATGCTTATAAAGCGCTTGGCGGCTCTTATGCATTAGGACGTTTGCTAGCAAAACACCTGAACATAGATATAGCCGATATTGATTTAGCCACGATTGCCTCTAAGATTGATAAGCCTTTGGTATTTGCCACTGCAACGGCAGGCAATCATGGTACTGGCGTGGCATGGGCCGCTCAAAGAATGGGGCAGAAAGCGATTATATATATGCCAAAAGGTTCCTCGCTAGTCAGTGCGGAGCGTATCCGAAAATTAGGCGCAGAATGTATTATCACTGAAGTAAATTATGATGATACCGTACGTTTAGCTAATAAGACGGCAGTAGAAAACGACTGGACGCTGGTACAAGATACCGCTTGGGAAAGCTACGAGGAAATACCGACTTGGATTTCTCAAGGTTATATGACGATGGCAGATGAAGCGATTGAGCAAGCTGCAACTCTGAGTACAGGGCTACCAACCCATGTATTCTTGCAAGCAGGCGTTGGTTCCATGGCTGGTAGCATCTTAGGTTATCTGATAGATAAACTTGGAGCTAGCAACTTTCAAACCATTATTGCCGAGCCTAGCGCAGCTGACTGTCTCTATCAATCGGGTACAAGTGCTCAAGGCAATATAGTCAATGTAACAGGCGAGCTAAATACCATTATGGCAGGTCTTGCTTGCGGTGAGCCAAACCCCGTTACTTGGCCCGTAATAAAAGACTGCAGCCATTATTTTGCGAGTCTTGATGACAACATAGCGGCCGTTGGTATGCGGGTATTAGGCAATCCGCTATTAGGCGATACGGCTATCATCAGCGGTGAGTCAGGTGCAATCACCCTTGGTTTGCTTTATCAGCTTTGTAGTGATGCAGCCAATATTAATATCCGTCAAGACATGGGATTGAATGAAGATTCAGTCATCCTACTGTTTAACACTGAAGGCGACACCAATCCGGCAAGATATCGAGACATTGTTTGGAATTGCCAACATTAATATAAAAGCTTATATTTAAGTGGTCACATTTATCAAAGGTGTTTTAATATGAAACGTGTCAATCAATTACAGCCTTTATCTCGCCAGCATCACTTTGGGCTAAATCTGTCGCGTAATGCCAAAGAGTGCCTCGATGAGCCTAATGAGATTGCCAAACATTGGTGCAATCTCACCTCTTATCTTGACGACATGCAAGAGCATTTTGAAATCGAAGACCAGCTAATCGCTCACTCACTGCAACCTTATCGTGCTACCCATCCTGACGTTGCATTAGCGCTTGATACACTTGATGGACAGCATCAGCAGCTATACCAACTTGTCAATGAATTTGAAAATATACAAGAGGCTGCCAATAAAGAAATAACGGTGTTGCAAGTGAGAGGGTTGGCTATCCTATTATACGATCATATTCGTTTTGAAGAACGTGAGTTATATCCGGTGATTGAAAAATACCTGACCGAAGCAGAGCTGGATGCTGTTTATGCATCAAGTCCCGACAGCATCAAGCACCTTGATGAGCATCGCTAACGCTTTTGCCGCTAATACCCCTAAGTTAACTGGATATGATTGATATCAACTGTCGCTTAAACCAATTAAAAAGCCCTTAAAGAAACGCTTCCTATTTGGAACTTGTTTCATTTGAGGGCTTTTTACGTATTTATTTCTTCGAATAGCTGCTTATCTTTACAGTACTAAACACTGGCTCTAAGGTATCAGTTTAAAGAAATGCTGACGATAGTGCTTAAGCTCACGGATAGAGTCACGGATATCATCTAATGCTAAATGACTACCGCCTTTCTCAAAATTCTTGAGGACATCAGGACGCCAGCGGAAGCACAGCTCTTTGATAGACGACACATCAAGGTTACGATAATGGAAGAATCGCTCAAGTTCTGGCATTTGACGCGCCATGAAGCGGCGATCTTGACAGATTGAGTTGCCACACATCGGCGACTTACCACTATCGACCCATTTATTCAAAAACTTAATGGTTTCAGCTTCCGCCTCAGCCAGTGTCACCTTACTACGGCGTACACGGTCAACCAGTCCTGATTGCCCATGCTGCTTAGTATTCCAATCATCCATACCATTTAACTTTTGATCGGATACTTTAATCGCGAAGACAGGTCCTTCAGCGAGGACGTTCAAATCTTCATCTGTGACAACGGTGGCTATCTCGATAATCTCATCGTTTAAGGTATCAAGTCCGGTCATTTCTAAATCAATCCATACCAGCCCTTTTTTGCCTTGGTTTCTGATTTTAATTTTATTGGGATGGTCGCCGGTGGTCATAAAATATCCTATGGTCAATAAAGTTTGGGACAACTTACAAGCAATGCTTTAATAGCAATATGAATAAAATAAAGCGCCTATCTGACTACTGATTACAAAGAATATTTGTACTAAGACAGCTGTGACTTTCACTTAAAATTTATGAATACTAAAATATTACAAAATCTCTGCTAAGCGTCAGCGCTTTAGGCTGTATGTTAGCAAATTTTCACGCTACACTGAGCAATATTTTATAATAGGTCACAAACCCATGGCATTAATCCGACAACGCAAACTGACGAAACAACAACTTCGACGCATCGATAAGCAGCAGTTGGATAGTCAAGACAGTATCGATGAAAGTTTGATGGATGGTGTGGTCATGGCGCACTATGGCAAGCAGTTAGAAGTGCAAGTGACCAGTTTGCCGGCATTCATACCTGTGCAGCCTGAAATCGCACCTGATGACCCTGAGCCGTTTTGGCAGGAGTTAGCGTTAGGCGATATTTGGCGCTGCCACGTACGTACCAATTTACCGATGCTAGCTGCTGGCGACCAAGTACGCTGGAATGCTGACTCTAATACCGGCTTTGGTCGGATAGAATCAGTCAAACCACGTACGTCAATGGTCTCACGCCCTGACCGTTATCATAAGCTCAAGCCTGTCGCCGCCAATGTCGATATTTTAGCGATTGTATTTGCGCCCTTGCCTGCTGCTGCCCCGACCCTCATTGATCGTTATTTAGTCGTCTGTCATCATGCTGGGGTCAAGCCTTTATTGGTACTGAATAAAGCCGACTTACTGGTACAAGAAAAAAACGTCGATACCAGTGAGTTATTGGCACAATATGCCGCGCTCGGTTATGAGAGCGTACTGACCTCAGTCGATTGTCCTGAAAACGTCGCTGATAGCGATGAGCAAGAAGGACTTGATGAGCTAAAACGTTATATAGATAAAAAGCTGGTTATTTTCGCAGGGCAATCTGGCGTCGGTAAAAGCAGCTTAATCAATGCTTTGTTGCCTGAATCAGCGCAAAGCGTCAATATCATCTCTGATAACTCAAAGCTCGGTCAACATACCACCACTACTAGCCGTTTATTGCCCTTTAACCCAGATGACTTGACTCAAGGTGGTATCGTCGATACCCCTGGTATTCGTGAGTACGGCATTTGGCATTTGACGCCTGATGACATCATCTCAGGCTTTGTCGAGCTAGCACCATTAGCTGGCGACTGTCAGTTCCGCGACTGCCGCCACACTTATAACAGCAAAGGCTGCGCCTTATGGGAAGCAGTTGCTGATGGCAAAGTATTGCAACGCCGCGTTGAAAACCTTGTGACGTTAAGAGAAGAGGCAGATACCAAACCTTATTAAGCCTTATCCATCGTTAATCAAGATGATGACCATCACACGTTTACTATGGATAAGCTAATCGGTATAATAGCGCCTTGTTCAATCCATTAGGCTGTCTTCTCAGCCTAATAGAACACTTATTTTTTTGGAGGTATGGTTTGGATCGTGCGCTGGAATTTGTGGGCAACCACCCGTTTTTATTTGGTATATTAGCCGTACTAGCCGTGCTGTTTTTTGCTATTGAAAACAAACGTAGCGGTAAAAAAATATCGCCCAATACTCTTGGTATGATGGTGAACTCTCAAAATGCGCAGCTTATCGATATCCGTGCCAAAAAGAAGTTTGTCACCGGTTATATCCAAGGCAGTCGCAATATCCCATTTACTGAGCTCAAAGACCGCATGGAAGAAATTCGTGCGATTGAACAGCCAATAATTATCATTTGCGACATGGGCGTACAAGCAGGCGCAGCCGTTCAAATGATTGGCAAAGAAAATGTCTATCGTTTAGAAGGCGGTATCGGCGGCTGGCAAGGCGCTGGGATGCCACTCGTTGGACTAAAAGATGCTAAGCAAAATAGTAAGGTCAAAGCAAAACCAAGCTTGCATAAGTAGTTTGAGCGCGCGCTTTATCAAACTATGACTTGCTATCTATCGATAGTGAGTAAAAAAGACACCTTTATATTAGGTGTCTTTTTTTATGTGACATTTATGATACTGGCAACAGTTTTGTATTTATTTAGCTTGAATTTACAGTGCACATCCCCATTTTATAGTGAGCATAATAAAATATCGGCTTATGATTTACTTGATTGCAGCCTCTATAGGCAAATTTTATAATATTGCTTTATACCCTATAACAATTTTCTACCCTATAACGATTTCTCTATAAACTTATAAATAAGGATGTATCATGACTGTATCTGTTAAAGTTTACACCACCCCTATCTGCCCATACTGCTCAAATGCTAAGCAACTGCTGAAATCTAAAGGCGTTGATTATGAAGAAATTGGCATGCACGACATGAGCCGTGAAGAACGCCAAGAATTAATGAAAAAAACCAATAACTACCGCACTGTACCGCAAATCTTCGTTGGCGAAACCTTTGTTGGTGGCTTTGATGAGCTCAACCAAATGAACCAGCAGGGCAAACTTGACGAGCTATTAGCGGGTTAATTTGCTATCTTGCCTCATGCGCTGTTTTTACTATTGTGAAAATAGACTAAGGCAATAATATAAAGTGCGGCTAAAAACATCGGGCTTTTGTCTCGATTTATATTACAATGCTGTTTTATTAAATCTTATTACGATTTTATTAAAGCGACAGTTTGCCCCATCAATTGATTAACTTTTAGAGGAATTATCATGGCTGAAGAACAAGTACAACCACAATTGGCACTAGAACGTATTTATGTAAAAGACATGTCACTTGAAGTTCCAGGCGCTAGCGTATTCACCAAAGAGTGGAACCCAGAGCTTGATATCAATCTGTCTAGCAATGCTGAAAAACTAGATGACGACCATTATCAAGTAGTCTTAACAGTTAGCGTTACGGCGAAAAACGCGGAAGAAGCGGCATTTATCGCTGAAGTGCATCAAGCAGGTATCTTCTTATTAAAAGATATCCCAGAAGACCAAATCGGTCAAATCTTAGGTGCTTACTGCCCGAACGTTTTGTTCCCATATGCGCGTGAAGTCATCAGCGACATCGTAACCCGTGGTAGCTTCCCACAGTTATTACTTGCTCCGGTCAACTTTGACCAAGCGTACGCGCAAAGCCAACAGCAAGTTGATGCTGAAGGTAATGCATAAGACTTAGCGTGATAAAGCATTAGCTTATTAATATCTGAAAGCCGTTTACTGATCTGAGTAAGCGGCTTTTTTATGGACGTTTTTTAATTATTTAGATATATGCTGATGTTGTTTATTATTCTTTGCCCATGAAAAAACCCTGCTCATTGCTAGTACTAGCGGCAGGGTTTTCAATAACAACAGTTGATTAGTCAGCTCCATTAAAAGCTGAAATACAAATACTAGCCTTTTAAAGCAGACAGTATTTGTTGTTTCACATCATCGATACCTTGAGTACCATCGAATTTATCATACTTAGGCGCATCACCGCCCTCAGCCGCTTTATTTTGATAAAAGCCAACTAAGGTAGAAGTCTGCTCATGATAAGTGGCTAAACGGTCACGAATGGTCGACTCTTTATCGTCTTCACGCTGGATTAGAGGCTCGCCCGTTACATCGTCAATGCCTTCTTGCTTTGGTGGATTGTGATCAACATGATAAACACGACCAGAACCTGCATGCTGACGACGACCTGACAGACGCTTAACGATTTCATCATCAGGTACACTGATTTCAATCACATGATCAATCGTCACATTCGCATCGGCAAGCGCTTGGGCTTGTGGAATGGTACGCGGGAAACCATCTAAGATACAGCCGTTCACACAATCAGGTTTAGCGATGCGTTCTTGCACGAGGTTAATGATCAGATCATCAGAAACCAAACCACCAGCATTCATGATATCTTTGGCCTTTTTGCCAAGCTCGCTGCCTTCTTTGATTGCTGCACGCAGCATATCGCCCGTTGAGATCTGCGGGATGTCATACTCTTTAGAAATGAACTGAGCTTGGGTGCCTTTTCCGGCGCCTGGTGGACCTAGCAAAATAATACGCATCATTACACGACTCTCCTTAATAAATAGGATTTTGGGACAAATAAAACTTAGGGATTGGTGGTTTGCAGAGCTTACCTTACCTTGTGGCTTTCAAAAGCTCAAGTATTTTTAGTATTGATGCAGCAAGATACGATGACTTATCTGTTCATTAGAGAAGGTTGCGCGCCATAAATGGGCAGATGGCGCGCACTTACTATATGCTGATAGCGTGATGCTTATTTATTAAGGAACTTGTTGATTAATATCAACATTCACTTGATTTTGCTCTGGGCTGAATACCACAGGGTTGCCGGATAAATCGCCTGATTCCGCCGTAGCCGTACCACTATGACTGATGCGAGCAATGACCGCTAATTGTACTTTTTCATCGCGAGCAGATTTTAGCGTACGCTCTGGCATCATTGCATCCAAATCACTTAGGCTAATCGTTGCCTCACCTTGCTTAATAATGCTAATCGGTAAACGCTTAGCAGCATACGGCGGACCGCCTTTAACATCGCGTATCGCTACAAACAACACATCATCAGCTTTAACCAGTGGCAACAAGGCAGCATCAATAGAGACGGTGACTTCAATACCTTGCGATGCTTGCTGTTCTTGCGCAGTGACATTGGCGCTCAGCTCGTCAAGACTACCAAGAGCTTGAGTATGGTCACCAGGTTTAGCAGCAATGCTTTCACGTAAACGCTTAATCCAACCTTGCGCTTCCGCAAAGTTACTACCACGTGCCTCACCCATTGCCATTAGCATCTGCGCACCTTCATGCTGTGGATTTTTGGCAAGGACATCTTGTAATACACGGCGGCTACTGGCATCAAGCTGACCTTTATTGGCAAAAAAGCTAATCTGCGCATAAGTGGTCGCAATCTCTTCATTGTCTGGTGACAGGCGGTAAGCGCGTGATAAAGCTTCAATCGCTGAATCGGTCGCTTCCAACGATAAGAACAGCTCTGACAAACGCATCCAGCGATCAGGATCATCAGCATGGCGATAGACGTTGGTCTGCATCGCGCTGATTAATTGCGTGCCATCTTCAATCGCCCAAGCCGGTGGCTGGTCAATCTTGCCGGTTAATAAATCATCGGCTACTTGGGCAACTTTATCTTCTGCTGTCCACAAGTCAAACACAGGTGTACGGTCACCGATTAAGAAGTAAGCCAGTCCTGCAAGTACTGGCACCCATACCATGATAATCAAACGACTTTTGATACCAGGTGCAACCATAGGCGTCACTTCACGCTGAGCATCCAATAGCTGACGCTCAAGCTCCGTTTTTTGATTTTGATAATGGGTGTCATCAATCGTGCCATTGTCTTTATCCGACTGCAACTCTATCAAACGCTCACGAAATACGGCGATATTGATGTCAAGCAGCTGATTGTCGACAGGATTTTCTCGTAAGCGCGACGCTCGTAACCATGGCATGATAACGATGAGTGCTAGTAGCAGCGCAATCAATAAGCTTAGGGCAATAAATAAGCCAAAAGTAGAAAATAGGGTCATTTTTTGTCCTCTATGCTTGTGATGTCATTGTCCATTCTAGTGATACTATCATTAGAATTGGCACGCGATAGCAGATGATCAAGCTCCGCTTTTTCTGCTGCTGATAACGCAGCAGCGCTTTCTACTATCATGCCACTTTGACCGCTAGCAGTCCGTTGCCTGCGCTTACTTTGCCAAAACCAGCCAGCAATTAATGTAATCAATAATAATGGCGGGAAAAACCACAATATCCACGTCGAAGGACGTACGGGTGGCTTATAAGTGATAAAGTCGCCATAGCGCTCTTGCATATAGGCACGAATCTCACCATCACTACGTCTATCTTTTACCATATCGTAGGTTTTTTGCTTTAAGTCTTGAGCAATCGGCGCATCAGAACCTGCCAAATTTTGGTTTTGGCATTTTGGGCAACGCAGCTCTTCGATAAGACCGCGATACTGCGCTTCTTGCTGTACTGAGTCAAAGTCATAGACGTCAATGGCGGCATAAGCATTGATACTTAATACGCTAAACAGGCAAGCGATTATTAAACTTACCAAATTTTTCGTGATAGATGTTAATGGCATCATAATCATTTGCACGCCTCCTTAACTTGCTGAGGGTCAGGGCTAACATCGTTTTTATCGGCTTCATTCAAAACCATCAAACAAGGCGTGATACGGCTTTGCCAATTACCCTCGTTAATTTCACCAACAATGTGCTGGCGAATAATGCCTTCACCATCGACAGTGAAAGTCTCAGGCGCACCCGTCAACCCTAAGTCCAAGGCAAACTGACCGGACAAATCTTGAATAGACATCGAAAACGGATCACCGCCTCGGTTCAAATAACCAAGTGCATTACCAATATCGTCTTTATAGTTAACGCCTACAAGATTGACACCGCGCTCCTCTAACTGCATTAAAAAAGGATGCTCAATGACGCAAGTTGGGCACCAAGAGCCCCAAACATTCATCAAAAACGGCTGATCAGGCAAGTTTTCATTGGTCATAACCCGACTGGTATCGGACAATAACGGTAGCTCAAAAGCTGGTACCGGACGCTCAAGTGCGGTATTGGTCACGATTTCGGTTGGCTGTCCCAAACGAAAATAAAGCATAACCATAACAGCAGCAAAGATGATCAGCGGAATCAAAAACCATATTCTAATTTGGCTTTTTTTCATCGTTTGACTGCCCTTTTGCTCAGGATTTTGTTGGGAAGGTTTATCTGACTGAGTCATCTTATTTCTCCCCTATTATTGCCGTAGCATCTGTCGCGTTTTTCACATCTAAATCAGCAACCGTCGCAAAACCTGACTGACTCGCAGCTGTCTTGGTTGTTTTGAAACGATAGCGTCTATCTAGCATACTCAGCAAACCACCCAATCCCATAATGATAGCGCCAAGCCATATCCAGCGAATTAATGGCTTCACATAAATACGTACTGCCCATTCATTGCTACCCTCAGCGATAGGTTCACCAAGTGCAACATACAGATCACGCATAAGGCTTGCATTAATTGCCGCCTCAGTTGTCGGCATCGTACTGATGATGTAAGTCCGTTTTTCAGGATGAAGTACCGCTACTTTTTTGCTCTTCTTACTTACTGTGACCTCAGCTTGCGTGGCATCAAAGTTACTGCCTCTAGTCTCTCTTAAATCTGTTAATTCAAAATCATAGCCTTGAACATTGACCGTTTCGCCAACACTCAATGCCACATCGCGCTCAATACTTAAGGTACTGGTGAAGGCAACACCGATAACCGCTACAATCACGCCAATATGTGCCGTTTGCTGACCCCAGTAACTTAGACGCAGCTTACTTAAACCTTGTAAGAAGCTTGGTGCATTTTTGGTTTTGTCTTTGAAATCAACCACCATCCAAAACAATACCCAAAAACTTACTGCTAACGTCACACCAATATTGAGCATAGCAGATGGACTAACAAAGTAGGTAATAACCGCGGCTAGTATAAGACTACTTGCCGCAATGACCATACCAACGCCTAACAGCGGACGACTGTCTTTTTTCCAGCGGATATTAGAGCCCATACCCATCGCTAGCATCAGCAGCCAGGTGAGTGGCACAAATAGGGCGTTAAAATAAGGAGCGCCTACGGATACCTGACCTAAGCTAAAGGCGTCAGCAATAATAGGATATAGCGTACCAAGTAATACCACTAACGTTGAAATCAAGATAATGACGTTATTAATCACTAAAAATGACTCGCGGGAAACCAGCTGATACTGACTCTCAATGGTCAAGCGCCAGCCACGCAGCGCAAACATCAGCAAACCACCACCGATGATGACACCAAGAATCCCTAAAATAACCAGACCACGGGTGGGGTCAGCGGCAAAAGAATGTACCGAAGTAATAACCCCAGAGCGTACTAAGAAAGTACCCAATAAGCTTAAAGCAAACGCAAAAATTGCCAGCATAATTGTCCATGCTTTAAAGACACCACGCTTTTCAGTAACCGCAAGCGAATGTAGCAATGCCAAACCAGCTAACCAAGGCATCAGCGAAGCGTTTTCGACCGGATCCCAGAACCACCAACCGCCCCAACCAAGCTCGTAATACGCCCACCACGAACCCAGTGCGATACCAACGGTTAAAAAGCCCCATGCAGCGAGTGCCCAAGGCCGTGACCAACGTGTCCAGACCGCATCTAAGCGCCCTTCCCACAGCGCGGCCATACAAAAGGCAAATGGCACGACCATACCGACATAGCCCATATAAAGCATCGGTGGATGGATAATCAAACCAAAATCTTGTAAGACGGGGTTTAAGTCAGCGCCATCGACAGGCAGATTTGGTAAAGTACGATCAAATGGTGACGAGGTAAAAATAAGCATTGCCAACATCATCATTTGCACGCCAGCCAATATCACTAGGACACGCGCGCGCATCGACAGTGGCAGTCCGCGACTAAAGTACGATACCAAAGCACACCACGTTGCCATGATCGTCATCCATAGCAGTAGCGAGCCTTCATGTCCGCCCCATGTCGCTGATAACTTATAATACCAAGGTAATAAAGTATTAGAGTGCTGCGACACATAGACAAGACTAAAGTCATTAAAATAGAAGCCTGCCATCAATGCGCCAAACGAGGTAATCATGGCCGCAAACTGCGCCCACGCTAAACTCGGTGCTAGACGCTGCCAAGCAACATGGTCGCGCATAACGCCTATCGTTGGTAATACCACCTGCAAAATCGCCAAGATCAAGGCGGAGAGCAAGGCAAAATAACCCAATTCTGTGATTAACATACGGTCTAACCCTGTTTACCTTAATACGGTCATTGTTTATTTTAGAGATTGATATGTCAGGATATTTGAAAGTATCCAATATGCGTTACTACTGATATCTTCTAATAGTATTTTCTGCTGCGACCATTGACTGCTTATCGCCATCAGCCATTATAGCTTGTAACGCTTACAGCATGGTACATTAGCGTTAACTTGTCACATTTGTGTATCCACTCTGTATGCGATGTGTAGAAAGAGTGTGAAAACCATTCTAGCCTTGCATAGAAGGGAAAAATACCAGGACCAAATGTAACCAACCTGCCAAAAATCCCGTTAAGCCGCCAAGCACAATCAGCGTCATCTCGTCCTCACGAAAAGCAGGACGTAATAAGTTTTGGAATTCATCTGGCGTCAGCGCACGAATACGGTCACGAAATAGCCCAAATATTTTACTAGCACGGCTCTCATTGAGCTCAGGGTCGCGTAGCGGCACCATAGTAGCGACAATTGACTTATCAATGATGGTATTTTTTAATTGCCCGAACTCGCGGCGACCTAGCCCCAATCGTAGGGTGGTATTAATCACAGGTGACTCTAGTACTTTATACAGATGCGATTTCATCAACTCACGCGTTTCGATAGCCTTGTCACCATACATCATCTCATTCATGATGTTCTCAAGCGTCACCAAATCTTTGACCACAATCTCAGCGAAAACCTCAGAGACCTCTTCTTGGCGCTTCATAAAGCCACCTTGTAGTCGATATCGAGCGATATGAGGTAATTGCGGTTTAATAAAGGGAAAACGACTCTGCAGCGCAAAGAACTTTAAGTAACGAATATAATGCGGCTCTACAGGATTAAATACCATCCAAATCGCAATCCAATTGGTCAAAAAGCCCCAAATAGCCGCAAAAAACGGCACGGTCCAATGCTGCGGCACGACCAAGAAGATAAACATCTGGATAACACCGAAAAGCAAACCAATCAAAGCACTGATGTGCCAGATAAAATTGATTTCTTTTTGTCCTACTTTTAAGAACATATTGACCATCAAACGACGATCACTTTCCATCTTATTGACAATCATCTTGCGCATATCGACCAAATCTTCGACATGATAGGTCAGGTCAGTGACCAAAGATTGCATGATACTCGGCAGCTCTTGATGCGCTTGGGCATAGACACGGCGCT
Organism: Psychrobacter glacincola; assembly: GCF_965118485.1. Classification (GTDB taxonomy): domain Bacteria; phylum Pseudomonadota; class Gammaproteobacteria; order Pseudomonadales; family Moraxellaceae; genus Psychrobacter; species Psychrobacter glacincola_D. The sequence goes on from NZ_CBCPJH010000013.1 coordinate 24,672, forward strand.
TGAGCGCATAAGGCAGATTGCCCCACAGTGCTGGCGAATGATCGAGCATAATCTCATCGATCAAAATCTCAAGGTTTTTATCGACCGCCTCAGTGATGAACACCGCCATCTGGTCAGGTTCCATCGCCTGAAAAAACTCATCAAGCGAGCCAAGCTTAGATAACGTCTGATCAACAATTACGCCAGATATCTTGCCCGCCTTTCTTGGCACAATACCTTGCCAGCCAAGACCCGGTAGTCCAAAAAAGGGAAAATTAGGGATGCGAATACCGCGAAATTTAATCGGATAAAACAGCATCTTAAGCGCCATCCACACATGAATCCAAGTCACAAATGCTGTCACTGGTGGAATGGTTAGCATGGCAAGAAACTCAGGGTGCTCAGCGATTGCTTGCCATAATGAAGTTACATCCATGACTGTATATATCCTTGCCTTGATGATGATCGATGTTGACCAAATATCTTTAGCAGATTAGGAACGCTTAGCAATAAGGCGTGCTCTCCCCAATAACCACTACAAAATAAATCGACTGATTTTAGCATACTTGACATCCATTCGCACAGTTAGACCCTAGACAAGTTGTGACTAGAGATGACACGTTTTGGGCGCTGCTTTGGCGCAGAAAACCTTTAAGATAAAGTCGCAGCGCTAGTATCAATAGCCGATTTTACGATACGCCTTTAGCCTTTACTTGGTGATTAGCGACGTTGTTAAAAGCGTTATTAAATACGTTGTTATCTACAGTAACGTGCACCATAATGCCATCTTTCATAACCGCGATAAAATAAATGACTGTCTACTGCGTCATCGCTTTTGATCTGTTATAATTCGTCGTTATCGTTTGCGAGATATTTGTAGATATATAACGGCATTATTTTTGCTATTATATTAGCCCTTTATCTTTCTAAGCTATTGAATTAGCTTATTTTATCCTTTATGCTCCCCTCGCTTTACCTGCATGGCATTTGCTAATAGTCGCCTACAATTTTATCAATATAGCCTTTACTATCTTCTTGCTTTCTTGTCTCACTGACCGTTTAGGTATTAACTTTATATGAACAAACCGATCACTTCTGATACCGAACAGGTCAACCGTATTTTTGCCAGTCGAGTTATCATCCTTGGATTGTTGATGTTTGTAGGTTTGCTCGCATTGATAGCACGTTATGGGTTTTTGCAAGTTTTTGCGCATGATAAATATACGACCCAAGCAGACAACAATCGCATTAAGCTGATTTCTGCACCGCCAAGCCGTGGCTATATTTATGATCGCAATGGCGTCATTCTCGCTGACAATCAGCCAGTTTTCACCGCTATGCTCAGCCCTGATGAAGTGGAAGACCCAGAGCGTACCTTAAAATTACTGGCGCCTATCTTTGATTTGACCGATGAAAATATCACCGATATTTTGGCGCGGGTGAGTAGAAGTAAAAACGATCCGGTAACCATCAAGATTGACTTAACCGATGCACAGTTGGCACAGTTTAGTGAACGCAAACCTTTCTTTCGCGGTGTCAGTATCCAAAGCAAGCTTACACGCTCCTACCCTTATGATGAGTTGTTCGCCCACGTTATTGGCTATGTTGGACGCATTAACGATAAAGAATCCAAGCAGATAAACAAGGATCGTTATGCCGGTACTGACCTGATCGGTAAAATTGGCATTGAGGATTTTTATGAAAATATATTACTCGGACAACCCGGTTATCAATCGGTAGAAACCGATGCACATGGCAATATCCTGCGTCAACTTGATACCAAGGCACCAATCGCTGGTAACGACATTACCTTAAGCTTAGACTATGGCTTACAGGTCGTGGCGCAGCAGCAGCTTGATGGTCGACGCGGCGCTATTGTAGCGATAGACCCTAAAACAGGCGACGTATTAGCATTTGTCAGCAACCCAAGTTATGACCCGAACCCTTTCATCTCCGGCATCTCGTTTAAAGACTATGGCGATTTGCGTGAAGATTTGGATCAGCCGCTTTATAATCGTGCGCTGCAAGGTACTTATCCACCCGGCTCAACCATTAAGCCCTTTGAAGGCTTAGGCGGTATTCATTATGGTCTACGCAATTGGGAAACTACCATCTACGACCCAGGTTATTTTAGCCTGCCTGGTGACTCACACCGTTTTCGCGATTGGAAAAAAGGCGGACATGGTACGGTTGATCTCAAAAAATCTATCGTGATGTCGGTGGATACATATTATTATAAACTGGCTTATGAGATGGGCATTCAGCGCTTTCACGACTGGATGATAAAATTTGGTTTTGGTGAACAAACTGGCATTGACTTGCCTAATGAAAAACCAGGGATTATGCCCTCACCACAATGGAAAAAAGATACTTATGATAAGGGCTGGTTGCCGGGTGAAACCATCTCCGTCAGTATCGGTCAAGGCTATTTCTTAGCAACGCCGTTACAGATTGCCAATGCGACGGCGATGACAGCGAGCAAAGGTTATCATATTACCCCGCATTTACTAAAAAGTAGCGACGGTGCAGCAGCAGTCGATGTCATTACCAAACCGGATGGCAAGATTGATTATAATGGCAAACCATCTGACTGGCTGCGGATGCATGATGCCATGGAGCAAACGGTCAAAGCCGGTACTGGGCGTGGTATCTATACGCCGCGCTATCGTATCGCCGGCAAAACAGGTACCGCGCAGGTAAAATCCATTGCACAGGGTAAAAGCTATAATAAAGCCGCGCTGGATAAGCGCCACTGGGATCATGCGTGGTTTAATGGCTTTGCGCCAGTAGAAGACCCACAAATTGCCCTAGCGGTATTGGTCGAAAACGGCGGTGGTGGTAGTGTGGTCGCTGCGCCTATTGGGCGCGCCTTATTTGATTACTGGGTCTTGCAGCGTGAAACCAATCCTATTTTGCCACCCACTAATGATCAGCTAAAGGTCATTAAACGCCAAAAAGCGTTCGAAAAAGCCATGCGTGATGCCATACGTGATAAAGAAGACAAGGCACTAGAAGCAGCAAAAGAAAAGCGAAAAGCGAAACAAACAGAACCCGCTCAAACCGCGATAACGACAGCAAGCGCTGAGTAAAATATTCAGTATCAATTAGGCAACCAGAAAATGACGAAAAAGCCCTCAAGCGTGCGTAAGCCTAATAAAAAACAACAAGCAAAACCCATTGCCGCCGGTGAAGTACGTATCATTGGTGGTCAGTTCAAACGCCGTATTGTGCGTTTTGTTGAGGCAGAAGGACTACGTCCAACCCCAGATCGGCTACGTGAAACTTTATTTAACTGGCTGATTGCCGATATTCATGACGCTCATGTGCTTGATAGCTGTGCCGGTAGCGGTGTACTAGGCTTTGAAGCCTTATCACGTGGCGCCTCTCATTGCACTTTTATTGAAATGAATGCCCTGCAAAGCCAGATGCTGCGCCGAAGTGCCGAGCAATTACGGATTGATAGCGATAGCCATCAAATTATTCAAGGGTCAGCCGAGCAAGTGTTGCGACAAACCCATTTGACGCCGCGCCCCTTTGATATCGTTTTTATCGATCCCCCTTATGCACAAGATTTATGGCAGCCCATTTTAACGGCGCTCATTACTCAGTCATTAATCACGACAGAAACACTTATTTATCTAGAAGCTGATAAAGATTTAACCGATCAATTAAGCCAATTGGCGGAAAGCCTTAATCAAGACTCTGCCTCTGAAGCAGATACTATGCAAGGGCTGTTAAGTTTCGAGTGCTTAAAACAGACTAAAGTTGGACAAGTTGTCGCTGGACTTTATCAGCTTTCATCGTCATAATTGTCAGGTTAATAAAAGCCATTAACAAGTTTCAGCAATGTTTAAAACCGCTAAAAAACTGGCCAACGCTGCAGTTTAATGTATATAAGGCGAAAATAAACCCCAATGCAGCTTGCAAGCGTAGGCGCTACTGCTTATAATGTGCAGTCTGTTTTTTGAGAGCCCCGTTCCCAGCTAAACTCTCAACGAATTCTAATTTTAAGGTTTTATCATGAAAACACTTAGTGCAAAACCAGCTGAAGTGACCCATGACTGGTATGTCGTAGATGCTGACGGCAAAACCCTTGGTCGCTTAGCTACTCAAATCGCTACACGCTTACGTGGCAAGCATAAGACTTGCTATACTCCACACGTAGATACTGGTGATTTTATTGTTGTCATCAATGCAGAAAAAATCGCGGTAACGGGTAAAAAAGCGCAAGATAAAAAATACTATCGTCACAGTGGTTACCCAGGTGGTATTAAAGAAACCAACTTCACGAAGCTGATTGCACATAAGCCTGAAGATGTTCTACACAAAGCGATTAAGGGTATGCTTCCTAAAGGTCCTCTTGGCTATGCAATGATCAAGAAGCTAAAACTTTATGCGGGTACCGATCATCCACATGAAGCTCAGCAACCTAAAGAACTAGACATCTAAGGATACACTTATGGAACGCAATTACGGAACTGGTCGTCGTAAAACTTCTACCGCTCGTGTCTTTCTAGCGAAAGGTACTGGTGCTATTGTTGTTAACGGCAAACCACTTGATGAGTATTTTAGCCGCGAAACTTCGCGCATGGTTGTTCGTCAGCCTTTAGAATTACTTGACACACCTACTGCTTATGACCTTTACATCACTGTAAAAGGTGGTGGTATTAGTGGTCAAGCTGGCGCAATCCGTCACGGCATTACGCGTGCATTGATTGAGCTTGACGAAACCAACAAACCTGCTCTAAAAGCAGCTGGTTTTGTTACTCGTGACTCACGTCAAGTTGAACGTAAGAAATTGGGCCTACGTAAAGCACGTAAACGTCCACAATTCTCAAAACGTTAATCAAAGCTATCGCTTATATTTTTGCAGCCGTTGTCTTTATCTCAGAGCAACAGTTACAGTATTAAATATAAGAATAGATTTGCAAAACCTTATAAGCTGGTCACAGCTTATAAGGTTTTTTTATGCATGAAAGTTTTTATTCCTAATAGCCTTATAAAGATAATAATTTTTATTAAAACCAATTATTATATCCAACTATCTGAACTGAAAATCTGCCATCACATAGCATAAATTACCTTGCAAAGTCTCACGGACTACCCCATCATAATCATAACTTGTCATCATTAGTAATCATCTTATGAAAGCGCCTGAACAATACGATCCCAGTAAAGCAGCTGCAAAAGACAGCATGCCAAATCCGACGATTCAGCAGCCTGTTAAATCACCAGCCATACCTACTGGTATGCCGACGATTATCCAAAATCATAAGCGCACAGCACCTGTAGAAAAAAAGCCCTTTCAATGGCAGTTTCTAATGCCTAAATATTGGGGTATATGGTTACTCATTGCCATCATTGTGCCGCTGGTTTATCTACCCCTACGTTGGCAATTTTGGCTAGGTCGTAAGCTCGGTATTCTTATTTATACTGTGGTAGGCTCACGCGGCCGTGATACCTTGATTAATCTTAAGCTGGCATTTCCAGAAAAGCCGGAAGTTGAGCGTGAGCTGATGGCAAAGCAAGTGTTTGTCAATCAAGGGATTGGGGTGTTTGAAACGCTGTGTGCTTGGTTCCGTCCCAATGTATTTACCCGTACAGTGTCTATTTCAGGATTACAGCATCTTATTAATGCACAAAATGAGGGTCGCGCGGTCATCTTATTAGGTGCGCATTATACGATGCTCGATCTAGGCGGTATGCTCTGTACCCAGTTCTTCCCGATGGACGGTATGTATCGTCCACAGAATAATGCGTTACTTGATTGGTTTATTTATAATGGTCGTACTAGTATTCTTAGTAAGCAAATAGCCAGTAGAGATATGCGTAGTTTTGTCGAGTCGATTAAAGCTGGACACGTGATTTGGTACTCACCTGACCAAGACTATGGTCTTAAACAAGGCGTCATGGCGCCCTTCTTTGGTGTACCAGCAGCCACTATTACGGCATCACGACGTATGGCTAAATTGGGCGACGAAGCGCATCCCCCAGCACTCATGGCACTACATACCTATCGACAAACGCCAGACAATCTGCCAAGTGGCAAACGCCCACATTATCATTTGACCATTACTCCGGAATTAAAGAACTATCCAAGTAATGACGAAGTAGCTGACGCAACTCGTGTCAATGAAGTGTTAGAAGGATTGATTCGTATTGATCCAACTCAGTGGATGTGGTTTCATCGCCGCTTTAAAAATGGTCCTAATGGCCGTACTGACATCTATAAGTAGGCTTTTATTCCCAAGAAAACTGCCGAAAAAATTTGCTATACTTTGCAGCTTATATTTTGTGCTATTACCAGCATACAAATATCCTACATTGATAATAATTTGATAAACAAAACTTTTATAAATAAATAACGGATTTTTCATGAGTAACAACAACCACCCTGATAGCCAAGTTTCTGATACTTCTACACAAGCGAAACGTATTTTAACCGGTATTAAACCTACCGGTACCCTACATCTGGGTAATTACGTTGGCGCGATTCGTCCAGCCATTCAATCTATTCAAAATAGTGACGATGAAGCGTTTTTCTTTCTAGCTGATTATCATGGCATTATCGGCTGCTATGACCCTACCATTATTCATGAATCTACCAAAGCCATTGCTGCTACTTGGATCGCTTGTGGTCTTGATCCTGAGCGTGTGACTTTTTATCGTCAATCAGATGTACCAGAAATACCAGAGCTTGCTTGGGTTTTAAATTGCTCATGCGCCAAAGGTTTAATGAATCGTGCCCATGCTTATAAAGCGGCAGTCGATATCAATATGAAAAAAGAAGATGTCGATCCTGATCAAGGTATCAATATGGGGTTGTTTGGCTATCCAGTGCTTATGGCAGCAGATATCTTAATGTTTAACGCCACGCATGTGCCTGTTGGTCGCGATCAAATTCAGCATGTCGAGATGGCTCGTGACATTGCTGGCACCTTTAATCATCGCTATAAAACCCTCTTTACCCTACCATCTGCAGTTGTAGATGACGATATTCCATTACTAACGGGTCTTGATGGTCGTAAGATGAGCAAGAGCTATGGCAATACCATTCCGCTATTTGGTGAGCTAAATCCACAAGTTAGCGCTGAAAAACAGATGCATAAAGCAATTATGAAAATTGTCACCAACTCGCAATTACCTGCTGAGCCAAAAGACCCTGATGACTCTGCTATTTTTGAGATTTATAAAGCCTTTGCAACGCCTACTGAAATCGCCGACATGCGTGCGCAGTTTGCCGCTGGTATTGGCTGGGGCGATGCAAAACAAGCATTGTTTGACAAAATCAATGCAGAAGTTGCCCCATTTCGCGCACGTTACGAAGAGCTAATGGCCAATCCAAAAGAGCTAGAGGAAATATTACAGATGGGGGCAGACAAAGCCCGTCGCCACAGTCGTAAGCAACTAGATAAAACTCGCCGCGCTATTGGTATTCGTCCACTTGCCAAACTCAAATAATCATTTTCTGGCTACAAACTAAGACGGATGTTGAACGTGGAAACTGAGCCACAGCATAAACCAGTCGCTGCATCAAAAGCGGCGTTGTTTACAGGCGCTTATCAAGCGTCTGTATTGCTAAATAATAATGACTCTAAAGGTATCAAAGATAACTCAGAGATTAACGACATGTCTCTACGTATTTATCAGACACCAGTGCAGCATTTGCCAGATGATCTGTATGTACCGCCGCAAGCCTTTGCCATTTGGCTTGAGCAATTTGCTGGACCATTAGATTTCTTGTTATATCTGGTCAAAAAAAACAATGTTGATTTAACCCAAATGCCGATATTGCCTATTACAGAGCAATATTTGGCTTATATTAATGAATTAGATACTGAGCATTTTGAATTAGCAGGTGATTATCTACTGATGGCATCAACCTTGATTGCCATCAAAACTGAGCTGCTATTACCTAAGCCAGAAACGCCTACCGATGAGCGTGACCCAAAAGCTGAGCTGATTGAGCGCCTTGAAGAATACGCACAAATCAAAGCTGCCCGTCAGCGCTTAGATAATTTGGTTCGTCTGGAGCGTGATGTATTTTTGGCGATGGTTAGTATGCCAAGCCAAGATATTATGAATGCGCAGTTGCCAAACTACTCACCAAATCTGTTAATTGACAGTTTGTTTAAAATGCAATTGCAGCCCGATTATCAAATGCATACCATCAAAGTCGATGCTGTTCCTCTTTCTGATCGGATTGCCAGTATCAGTCGGCAATTAAGCACTGAGGGTGCTCGCTCCTTTTATGAGCTGCTAGATAAGACACAAGGTAAAATAGGTGTGGTCGTCAGCTTTGTCGCCGTGCTCGAGCTGATGAAGCGGCAACTGATTGGTGTGGTTAATAGCCATGTAGACAGTCATATCGATAATAACAGCCTTAATGACACCTCTACTATTCTATACGATACTCTTGGGCAATTAACCCTAGAATGGCTAGCATAATCCACACTATTTCAATAACTTATCTAATGTAAAACCACCAAAATTAAGAAGATAACACTGTAATGGCATACAAAGGTGATACCACAGAGGACTTGATGTCTCTTAATCAAACAAGCAAACATATCGAAGTGCTACTGCATGCATCAGAGGCACCCTTGACTGCTGCTAGTTTAAAAAAGCATCTATCATTGACAACCAAAACCTTAAATCAAGCGTTGGCATTACTAAAGCAACGCTTAGATTCAGGCGTATTAAGCTTACATGAAACTGCCAGTGGCTATCGTTTGCAAATTGCTGATGATTATAGTGTTTTAATTCAGCAAGTCTTCCCACAACGGCAAGAACGTCTCAGCCAAGCGTTGCTTGAGACGTTAAGCGTTATTGCCTATAAGCAGCCCGTAACACGCAGTGACATCGAGCATGTACGCGGTGTGACGTTATCTAGCAACATATTACGTCAACTGTTTGATAAAGGTTGGATTGAAGAGAAGGGTTATAAAGATACTTTAGGGCGACCAGCATTGTTGCATACTACTTCGCAATTCTTAGATGCTTTTGGCTTGAACCATTTAGATGAGCTACCACCGATGCCAGATATAAATGCCATAAGAGCAGCTTCTTAGAAAAAAATTTATACCATAAAAAAGGACACACCATTTAGGCGTGTCCTTTTTTTGTTTTAATGAATCAGCTTAATCAATAAAACGCTGATCAGTCCTACTGATTAATGATATCAACACCCTTTGGTGGTGTAAATTTAAATTGGCTGCTAGCAATGCTCGGGTTCATCTTAATACCACTGAATTTAATCGTTGTGGTTTGTCCCAAACTGTCATTGAGTACCATCATTACAGGCTTACCACCGCTAAAGCTCATTGATAAGCTCTTAAAGCTAGCACTGTCAGATTTTGGATACAGCACATAGTAGTTTTTATTGGCATATGGCTGAGTGATTTTAAAATTCTTATCAATTTTACTTGGGTCACCTGACAATAGTAGCGCTGGTGTATTGCCTACTTGGCTATCGACGTTCTGTTTGGTGGCTTGCTCCAAATCTTTATCATAAACCCACATCGAGCTACCATTTGCCACAATCAGCTGCTCTGACGGTGATTTGGTTTCCCATCGGAAATTGTTTGGACGTTGCATACTCATAGTACCGCTAAACGTGCCGCTGTTAGCGCCCTTAGTAGTTTGGCTAAAATTAGCCGTCATGCTTTTAGTCTTGGTCAACAGCTTATTTAGATTTTTGGCTGCTGTTAAATTGGTAGCCGGTGCCGCTTGCGCTGATTGAGTTAATGCTATTATAGGTGCTGCAACGCCAAGCGTCGTCATTAAGACACCTGCTAACGCGCCACCCATCATTTTTTGTTTTAAAGTTGTCGTCTGTTTATTCGATTGATTGGTTAATAAAGTCATTATAAATCCTCTCTTAAAATGCAAAATAGCATAAAAAATAAAACGTTCTATCAAATTTTTGTTTTCGGTAAATGTTTATTGCACCTAAAAAATTGATGTAATAAAACAATGAAGACAGTGTGCCAGTTTTTTTATTACGCGCCTAGACATGATTTGCAATCATTGCTACCACGGGCATACGCGCTTGTAACCGAAAATCTTGTACAGTAATAAATAGTATTTATGATATGTGAAATGATACAGATAGACTTTAATCTAATATTTTAGATGATACATCAGTACCTTATAGGCATAGCAAATAAGCTTAAAGACCAAGCATAAAAAGCCCCTACTACCAAACGGTAATAAGGGCTTTTTTAGTCATCGAATCGTTTTAGCTATTAAAACAATTCAGATGGGCAACTAGGCGCTTTCAACCATCACATAACGACGATTAAACTTACCTTTGGTCGCAAACTTTACCACACCGTCATTTAGTGCAAATAAAGTATGGTCACGACCCATGCCAACACCTTCGCCGGCGTGGAATTCTGTACCACGTTGACGAACGATGATGTTACCAGCAACGATGGTTTGACCACCGAAGATTTTTACGCCCAGCATTTTTGGGTTTGAATCACGACCGTTACGGCTTGAACCGGCAGCTTTTTTATGTGCCATGAGAAAATCTCCTTGTTAATGTGACTTATCGCTAATGCGATAACTCTTAAGCTTTTAGTGCGTTATTAGTTATCAGTAAACTGATAATCGTTAATTAAGCATTAATCGCTTTGATTTTTAACAAGGTATACCATTGGCGGTGACCTTGCTCTTTGTGGTAATGCTTACGACGGTTGTGCTTGACGATACGGATTTTTTCGCCGCGACCATGCTCAACTACTTCAACTTCAACACTAGCACCTTCAACGATAGGCTGACCGATTTTGACAGTTTCACCATCAACAATCATCAACACGTCTTCGAATTTGATCGTAGAGCCAGTTTCTGCTTTAAGTAGTTCAACTTTAAGCAACTCATTGACGACTACACGGTGCTGTTTACCACCAGTTTTGATTACTGCGTACATTGTATGACTCCGTTTAACCCGTGTGCCGTGGCTGATATCATACCAACGCTTCGACGACGAACACGACAGGGAAAAATTAAAGGCAAGATTCTACGGCTTTTTGCTCATAAAAGCAAGCCGATACTCTTGTTTTTGGTTGGTGGTAATACCAAAATTCTATGCCCATATCAGGCATAATGTCATTGATTAAGCAGCGTTATGTATAACACAGTTAATATCGACCGCCTAATAACAAGCAAGAATAAGGGTTAAAATCCAACAGCGGCCATTATAACTTATCTAATCAAATACTTACAGTTTTTTGTACATACGCAGTCATTGTTAATAAATTATTGTTGATTTAACCGCTACTTAAATAGATTCTAATGAGTAGGAGTGTAAGTCTTACCTCTTTAAATCGAGCAAGATAGTATTAAATAGCAAGCAAAAGCTACTGTTTTGCTAGATTTAAATCAACAATTTACCTATATAGCTATGCTATTATGCATAAAACGATAGCATGACTATAAACAGCTATTAAAACCTTCTTTATTTTAATTGGTATGATTATTCACTATGACCCGTACTTCTTTATTTAACGCTGCCGTTCCATTATCTACTACGCCATCCATCAACTTATCAACAGCGCCAAGCTATGCTGATATCCAAAGCATTGTTGCTAATGATTTTGAGATTATGGACAAACAGGTTTTTGGTAGTTTAAACTCCAAAGTCCAACTAGTAATGAGCGTGTCACAGCACGTTATCAATGCGGGCGGCAAACGTATGCGCCCATTGATTACGCTATTATGCGCGCGTATGCTTAATGATGAACCGTCAGAGCAAGCGATGCATTTGGCGGCGATTACTGAGATGCTGCATACCGCAACGCTAGTCCATGACGATGTAATTGATGAATCAGGGCAACGCCGTGGTAAGCCAACTGCGAACGCGACTTGGGATAATGCGACAGCTGTCTTGGTCGGTGACTACCTGATTGCCCGCGCCTTTAACTTATTGGTAGGCTTTCAAAGCTTGCCACTATTGCAAGTATTCTCAGATGGTACTTGTGACATTGCAGAAGGTGAAGTGCTACAACTACAGCATCAGCATAACCCTCAAGCAACTGAGCAAGACTATCTAAATATTATCGATGGTAAGACTTCACGGTTATTTATGATGGCAACTCAAGGGGCTGCAATTTTGCAAGGTCAGACGCAGCACTTACAAGCCTTAGCAGATTTTGGTCAGCACTTTGGTAATGCTTTTCAAATTGTCGATGATGTGCTTGATTACAGTGGCGATAGTGAGCTGATGGGTAAGAACCTTGGCGATGATTTGGCAGAAGGTAAACCGACTCTACCAACGATTAAAGCGCTTGAATTATTAAAAGATACAGATAAGGCAGGTTACGAGCAGCTACGTATTGCCGTGCAAACGGGCAAAACACCCAATGCAGAACAGCTTATTAACTTGGTACGTCACTCAGGCTCGCTAGATTATTGCAAACAGCGCGCTTTAGAGGAAACTAGGTTTGCGCAACAAGCGCTGAGTAGCCTACCTGACAATCGCTATCGTCAAGGCTTATATCAATTGACTGAACTTGCAAGCGCACGCTTGTTATAACTTCGCAAAGTAAATATTAGATGAATTATTACTTAGCTTTTAGTCAGACCGTAATAGCATTTATACTTAAGTATTGCTAAAGCACAGTTTTTCTGTACAGCTTCTTCTTCTACTGTATTTGTGTATCATTTTCTTAATGGTGCACCTCAATTTCTTTCAAATAAACAAAATTTAACAATGTTATTACTGGTATCCCACTATAGCATTTATCTTGTATTCTTGCTGTAACGCTTGTTTTTACAACGGTTTCTAAGAATTCATAGGGTCTATAGATGGTTTTTTCTTAGGAAAACCGTTTTTTGTGCCTTGACTGTGGGGTATACCCCATAGTTTATAATCCTTTATTAAATTAAATTTACTTATCCGGTTATTGCGCCTTCACTGGTCAATACACTTTGATTACGGTAAACGCATATTATTTTTTATATTCTTTACGTTAAGATGTATCCACAAACTTTTTATACTGTCACTATTAATTATTATATGATATTTATATTGCCGAGGACATTGATGAAGCACTCTTATCTTGCGCTTGTAATAGCATCTGTACTATCTGGAGCTGTACTGGTTGGCTGTGACAAAAACGAGGACGCAGCAGCTGGTCAAGCCGCACAGCAGCAGATGCCACCCGCCGTCGTCAACGTTCAGACTGTCACCCTTGAGAGCGTACCACAAGTACAGACTTTTGCTGGGCGCACAACAGCTTATCAAACCGCGGACGTCCGCCCACAAGCAAACGGCATTATTGACGAGGTATTGTTCCGTGAGGGCAGTAACGTCAAAAAAGACCAACCTTTATACCGTATCAATACCGATAATTACGTCACCTCTATTACCAGTGGTCAGGCGGCAATAGCGCAAGCTGAAGCCAATTATCAAACGGCTGTGGCCAATAACGCCAACGCCAAAGCAGATTTGGCAAGCCGCCAAGCATCACTAGCACAAGCGCAAAACGACTTGCAACGTTTGCAAGGACTGGTTGCTATTGATGCCATATCAAAGCAGCAATATGAGCAAGCGCAAACTGCCGTACGTACTGCGCAAGCGGCTGTACAAAGTGCCAATGCTGCTATCGGTCAATCGCAAGCGGGTATTGAAAGTGCCAAAGCTGGTATTCAAACTGCTAAAGCTGGCTTACAAGCAAGCACTTTAGATTTGAACCGTACTATTGTACGCGCCCCTATCTCAGGTCGTAGTGATCGCTCTAGCGTCACTGCTGGTACTTTGGTTAGTGCGGGTCAACCTACTCCTTTGGTGACTATCTCACGCCTAGACCCTATCTATGTCGACATCAGTCAATCCTCTTCTGAGCTACTAAAATTGCGTCAGCAAATCTCTGCCGGCAAAGCACAAGCAGGAATGAACTCGGTTGAGTTGGTATTAGAGGATGGCTCAACGTATGCCGTACGCGGTGAGCTTGCCTTATCAGAAGCCAAAGTAGACGAGTCGACAGGTGCTGTGACCTTGCGTGCCGTCTTCCCGAATAATAGTAATATTTTATTACCGGGTATGTATGTCAGCGCCCGTTTAACGCAAAGCGTGATTACCAATGCGGCACTCGTCCCACAAAGTGCAGTCATGCGCTCAACTAAAAGTGAAACGCAAGTTTATATCGTCGATGAAAACAACAAAATCCAAGTTCGTCCGGTTACAGTTAATGGCACATACAAAGGACAATGGGTGGTCACTGACGGTCTGAAAGCTGGCGATAAGGTAGTGATTATCGGTGGCGCAAAAGTGAAGCCTGAACAAGAGGTTGTTGCGAAGCCATTAGAAAATCCAAACCCTGCGCCTGCTGCAAAAGATGCTGCTGCAAAAGATGCTGCTGCAAAAACACCGCAGCAAGCTGCAAAATCAGCCGCCAAATAATTCCATTCAAAGCTAGGAAGACTTAGGGATTTACTATGTCACGTTTTTTTATTGATCGCCCTATTTTTGCATGGGTGATGGCTATTTTAGTCATGCTCATCGGGATAATATCGGTTATCAACTTGCCGATTGAGCAGTATCCGGCTATTGCGCCGCCGACCGTCACCGTTAGTGCCAGCTACCCTGGTGCGAACGCTGAAACCGTTGAAAACTCAGTTGTACAGATTATTGAGCAGCGCATGAAAGGGCTTGATGGCTTGATGTATATGAAGTCATCAAGTTCTTCAAACGGTAGTGCTTCTGTACAGCTGTTCTTTGAAAACGGTACCGATTCTGATACCGCACAGGTTCAGGTACAGAACAAATTACAGGCTGCTATGAGCTCACTGCCTGAGCAAGTACAGCGTCAAGGCGTCAACGTCAACAAAGCCTCTGAAGGGTTCTTAGCCGTATTTGGCTTTGTCTCAGAAGACGGCAGCATGGATCCGGCTGACATCGGCGATTATATCAACTCTAATGTCGTCGATCAGCTCAGCCGTGTCGAAGGTGTTGGTCAAGTCCAAGCGTTCGGTGCCTCTTATGCCATGCGTATTTGGCTTGATCCTGAACGCTTACGTGGTTATAGCTTGGTACCATCTGATGTGGTCAATGCGGTACGAGCGCAAAATGCGCAAGTATCTGCCGGTCAATTAGGTCAGGCACCTGCTGATGTCGACGAACAAGTTATTAACGCGACCGTCACTGTCCAAAGCTATCTAAAAACGCCTGACGAGTTCAAAAATATTCTACTAAAAACCGATACCTCAGGCGCGCAAGTGCGCTTGGGCGATGTTGCAAAGGTTGAAATCGGTAGTGAAAGCTATAGTACGATTGCCTTGTTTAACGGTAAAGAGGCAGCGGGTCTTGCCGTCTCACTAGCAAGTGGTGCGAACGCCCTTGAAACTCGCGAATTGGTCGGTGATCGCGTCGCCGAGCTAGAAGCAAGCTTCCCTGCTGGTCTAAAGTCTGTCATTCCTTATGACACCACTCCATTTGTCCGCTTGTCTATTGAACAAGTCGTCAAAACGCTAATTGAAGCGATTGTACTAGTATTTATCGTCATGTTCTTGTTCCTACAGAACTGGCGCGCGACTATTATCCCAACCCTTGCTGTACCTGTCGTACTATTAGGCACGTTTGCAGTACTGTATATCGCAGGGTTCAGTATCAACGTACTGACTATGTTTGCGATGGTACTCTCCATTGGTCTACTGGTCGATGATGCGATTGTCGTGGTAGAGAACGTCGAGCGGCTATTGGAAGAAGATCAAAATATCTCTATCAAAGACGCTACCATACAGTCGATGAAAGAGATTAGTAAAATCGTTGTTGGTATCGCGCTTATCTTATCAGCGGTATTCGTACCGATGGCGTTCTTCGGTGGCTCAACTGGGGTTATTTATCGTCAGTTTGCTATTACTTTGATTACCAGTATGGTGCTATCAGCGCTAGTCGCGCTTATCTTTACCCCTGCCCTATGTGTGACACTACTAAAACGTAGTAAAAGCCATGAAAAAGGCAATAGTGAAGATCAAAAAGGCTTCTTTGGTTGGTTTAACCGCTCTTTCACCAAAACCAGTCGCTCTTATGAAAACTTCGTCGGTAAAAGCTTCCGCCTTAAATGGGTATACCTGATTATCTATGCGGCGATTATCGGTATTATGGCAGTGGTGTTCTTACGTATTCCGGGTTCATTCTTACCAGAAGAAGATCAGGGTATTATGTTTACCGCTGTACAGCTGCCTGCTGGTTCGACGTTAAATGAAACACAAGCAGTACTCGATAAAGTGAGCGCTTATTATAGTGGTCAAGAGCCAGATAACGTGGCTTCAGCGTTTACCATCGCCGGTTTTAGTTTTGTTGGACAAGGACAAAACGTCGGTATTGCCTTCGTCAAATTAAATGACTGGGCAGATCGTAAAGGTGAAGAAAATACCGCTCGAGCAGTCTCTGATCGTGCACAAGGTTATTTCTTTACTCAAATTAACGAAGCGACCGTATTTAATATCATTCCACCAGCGATTAGTGGTCTTGGTAACTCAAGTGGTTTTGACTTGATGCTGCAAGATTCAGGTAGCGTCGGGCACGAGGGTCTGTTAGAAGCGCGCAATATGCTACTTGGCATGGCCGCTCAAAACGATAAAGTAGCCGGTGTGCGTCCAAACGGACAAGAAGATGCGCCGCAGCTTAAAATTGATATCAACCAAGAACAAGCCGCCGCTTATGGTTTGTCGATGGCAAATATCAATAGCGTAATATCAACCGCATGGGGTTCAAGTTATATCAATGACTTCGTTGACCGTGGTCGTGTTAAGCGCGTATTTGTACAAGGTGAGCCAAGTAGCCGTACCAATCCTGATGATATCGGTAAATGGTATGTGCGTAATGACAGCAACCAGATGATTTCATTTGATGCTTTCTCTAGTAGTAAATGGGAAACTGGTTCACCAGGTCTCACGCGCTATAACAGTCTAGCGTCGATGAATATTCAAGGTAGTGCTGCTCCTGGTCTCAGTACTGGTGAGGCGATGGATGCCATGGAATCGATGGTTGAACAGCTCCCAGAAGGTATCAGTTACGAGTGGACAGGTTTGTCATTAGAAGAGAAAAAGTCAGGTGCTCAAGCGCCAATGCTATATGCTATCTCAATTCTAGTGGTATTCTTATGTCTTGCTGCCTTGTATGAAAGCTGGTCAATTCCATTTTCAGTACTGTTAGTGATTCCGCTCGGTGTACTCGGTGCCGTGATATTTACTTGGCTACGTGGTTTATCCAATGATGTTTACTTGCAAGTTGGTCTACTTACGGTGGTTGGGCTATCCGCCAAAAACGCCATCTTGATTATCGAATTTGCGAGGGACCATCAACAGGAAGGCTATACCCTAAAAGAGGCCGTCATGACCGCCGCACGTCAGCGTTTGCGTCCTATTATTATGACCTCGCTTGCCTTTGGTCTTGGTGTTGTGCCATTATTCATCGCGACAGGTGCCGGTTCTGGTAGTCAGAACGCCATTGGTACCAGTGTGGTTGGTGGTGTTGTCACTGCGACATTACTAGGCATCTTCTTTATCCCGATGTTCTACATCTGGGTACGTAGTATGTTCCCGCACAAGTACGAGAACAACAAGCCAAATGACGGTGGCAATACGCCTAACAGCTCTAACCCTGATAATCCAGACAGTCCTGCTGGACCAACAGAGTATAATGAGCCACCGATCATACACGTTGATGATGATATGCAAAATATGACGCTCTCTAAGAGCGCTCAGCCTGCAAGCTTTGGAGATAATACACAATGAGTTTAAGTTATTCTGTTACCCCCAACTCAGTAACTAAGGCAGTCTCTTTGACTGCCCGCGTTCGCCAAAATAGCGGTCGTTTAATAGGTCTAACAGCCTTAGCGATGAGCATGGCGGCTTGTAATACCATTCCAAAGGCCGATACCCGTCCTGTGCTTGCCGTACCTAACATTCCTATCGAACAAACCTATGGTGCGTTTGATAAAGAAACTATTAGTAGCGCTGAGCAAGCCAGTGTCGCCGCCCAGCGCTGGCAGAATTTCTATAGCGATGAGCGCTTAAAAGGTCTGATTGCTCTAGGTTTAGAGAACAATAAAGACTTTGAAAGTGCGCGCTTAGCGATTGAAAAAGCCCGTGCCCAGTATCAAATTACTGACATCAATGATTTACCACGCATTGACGGTAATGCTGGCTATTCTCGTCAGCGTAGAGCCAGTCAAACAGGCGATAGCTATAGTGTGAACTTGGGTCTTGCCAATTATGAGCTCGACTTTTGGGGTAAAATTAGCAGCTTAAAAGATCAAGCGTTGCAGAACTTTTTAGCGACCACAGCAGCAAAAGATGCGACCCAAATCAGCCTCATTAGTAATATTGCTCAAAGCTATGCCAATCTAAGCTATAGCTTAGCGCAGCTGAAATTGGCAGAGGCAACCGTCGAGAGCCGTGAGAAGTCACTGTTTATCGCTGATAAACGCTTTGAAGCTGGTATTGACCCTAAGCTGCCATCACTACAATCTAGCGCCTCACTTGAAAGTGCTAGATTGGCGGTGTTACGTGCTCAAAGTAGTATCTTGAAATCACGTAATGCGCTGCAGTTTTTGGTTGGTGGACCGATTCCAACCAATCTGATTCCAACACCTGCCATCAGCAATATCACAAGCCAGCAAGTATTTAGTGCCGGTCTACCCAGTGAGTTGCTACGCTATCGCCCTGATGTCCTACAAGCTGAATACAACTTAAAAGCCGCTGGCGCGAATATTGAAGTTGCACGCGCGGCTTACTATCCGTCTATTAGCCTAGCGAGTAGTGTTGGCGTGAGTAGTGGCAGCTTAAATGATTTATTCAAGAGTGGTGCTGTTGGTTGGTCATTTGGTCCAAGCATTAGTGTGCCTATCTTTGATGCTGGTCGCTTAGATGCTAATTATGATGTGGCACAAATCGAGCGTAAACAAACGCTAGCAGGCTATGAGCGCTCTATTCAGACTGCTTTCCGTGAAGTGTCGGATGTACTAGCTACGCGAGCTACCTTAGGCGAGCAGTTAGAAGCGCAATATCGTCTGCAGGATAACTTTGAACAGACTTTCCAAATTGCGGATGCACGTTTTAAAGCGGGTATCTCAAACTATCTAGACGTTCTTGATGCGCAGCGTTCGCTGTTTTCTACTCAGCAAGGCATTTTAGATTTAGAGCTGCAAAAAATTATCAGTCAAGTTGAGCTATATCAAGTATTAGGTGGCGGCGCCAATCTAGATGTACCAACCGTGATCCCTGTACCACAACATAGAAATCTGGTACAAGTGGTCAATGCAGCTACCAATAGTAACAAGGCAAAAGCGGTTCAGGCTATCGATGCGGCAAGTTCTGCGCGTGTGGTCTCTGCTCAAGAAGCCCTCGCCATTAAACAGGCACAGCCAGTAGAAAAATCTACCTTTAAGCCAACGGCTGTCGTCGATATTAATAACGATGGCAAGACTGATGCCGCTATCGGTGTAATCACTGAAGAGACTACGTTTAAAGAGAACAGTGTCGAGCAAGTGCCCGTCACACAGATTATTGAGCCGTAAGCCAGCAAGTATTAAATTTTAAGCATCTATAATCTTGTGAAGTACTTATAATCTCATGAAGCATAGGTACCACGTGGATAGTCGATAAGTACAAAAAGCCCTACCGACTCATTACAGTAAGTCGGTGGGGCTTTTTGCTTTCATAAGCGACTATTGGTTATAGTATTGGCATGATACTAAATGAACTTTTACCACTCATTGTCCTATAAAGCACTAAAGAGTTTAAAACAGCAGATTTAATTAAGCCGTTCAAATAAAAGCTTCCATTAAAACTAAAATAAGGAAACATCATGACTTATACCTTTAACCGCCAATTTCCTGAAACTCGCTTGCGTCGTCTGCGTTATAACGACAATGTACGCGCGATGATTCGTGAAGTTGAGCTACATCCTAAGCATTTTATTGCACCCGTTTTTGTCTTAGAAGGCACTAATGAGCGTCAGCAAATCGCTAGTATGCCGGGCGTTGATCGCTTATCGATTGATTTGCTTATTCAGCATGCCAAAGATTTACTAGCAGAGGGTGTCACGACTATCGACATCTTCCCTGTTATCGATAATTCCCTAAAAACGCCTGATGGTAAAGCCGCTTATGATGCCAATGGCTTAAGTGCCCGCGCTGTAGCTGCGGTAAAAGATGCGCTGCCAGAAATGGTTGTGATGACCGATGTGGCGTTAGATCCTTATACCTCACATGGTCAAGATGGCTTGCTCGATGACTCAGGCTACGTCGTTAACGATGCAACGGTCGAGGTATTGGTCAAGCAAGCGTTGGTACACGCTCGCGCTGGTGCTGACATCATCTCCCCTAGTGATATGATGGATGGTCGTATCAAAGCCATGCGTGATGCTTTTGAAGCCGAAGGGTTTGTGAATACCGCTATCATGGCCTACTCAGCAAAATACGCCTCTGCTTACTATGGTCCTTTCCGTGATGCGGTCGGTAGTGCCGGTAACTTAAAAGGTGGGCACAAAAAACAGTACCAGATGGACTTTGGTAATCGTGCTGAAGCGCTGCATGAAGTCGCCATGGACATTAATGAAGGCGCGGACATGGTGATGATTAAGCCCGGTCAACCGTACTTAGATTTGATTCGTGAAGTCAAAAATACCTTTGGCGTACCAACGTTTGCTTATCAAGTCTCTGGTGAATATGCGATGCATATGGCGGCGATTCAGAACGGCTGGCTAACAGATGCTGTGATTTTAGAATCATTGATTGGCTTCCGCCGTGCAGGTGCCGATGGTATCTTGACCTATTTTGCATTAGAGGCAGCAAGACAGCTAAATAACGCTTAATTTCAGCCTATTTTTGCTTATAAAAAAACCGTACCCTCTGCCTAAAAGCAATGGATACGGTTTTTTATTTTATTATGCTAAAAACTCAGACTGCACTTCATGAAACAGCACTTCATGAAATAGCACTTTATAAAACAGCTTTCTATAAAGATGCACGCCCATGTGGCTTATCAAAGTCGATAACAGGACCAACAGGTATAACGCCAGTAGGATTGATTGTGGCGTGGCTTGTGTAATAATGCGCTTTGATATGCTGCATATTTATCGTCTCTTTAACGCCCTCTACTTGATATAAATCACACAGATAGCCCCAAAGATTCGGATAATCAATGATACGGCGAATATTACATTTAAAATGTCCAACATAAACGGCATCAAAACGTACCAATGTGGTAAATAAACGCCAATCCGCCTCAGTTAACTGGTCACCTATTAAATAGCGTTGCTCTGCCAGTCGCCCCTCTAACGTATCTAACGCATCAAATAAGATAGTGACTGCTTCTTCATAAGCGTCTTGTGTGGTCGCAAAGCCTGCTTTATAGACACCGTTATTGACCGCATCATAGACAAACGCATTAATATCGTCGATTTCTGCGATGGATTGTGACGGTAATAAATCACCTGCCACTGCACCCACTTCATCAAAAGCTGAGTTAAACATGCGAATAATCTCAGAGGATTCATTGCTAACGATAGTATGGGTTTTTTTATCCCATAATATCGGTACTGTGACTCGTCCCGTATAGTCAGGCTTTGCTGCGGTATAAATTTCATATAGATAATTTGCATCGACGATAGGATCAGCGACAACCCCTGCACCCCCTGCAAACGTCCAACCTTTATCACCCATAAACGGATGTACTACAGATATCGAGATTAGGTCTTCTAAACCTTTTAGCTTGCGGAAAATGGTCGTACGGTTCGCCCATGGACACGCCAAAGAGACATATAAGTGATAACGGTTGGCTTCCGCTTTAAAGCCGCCTCGACCCGAGGGACCTGCACTACCATCTACGGTGACCCAGTTTCTAAATCCTGCGTCTTCCCGCTTGAAGCGTCCGCCGCTAGATGCCGTGTCATACCATTTATCTTGCCACTGCCCGTCGACCAATAGACCCATATCACTCTCCTCAATATTCTGTTTTGATATCATTTCACGGAACATGCATACTATGAAATCATCATAATATGCACTCTATTTTGAGAATTATGATAGCAGTTATATATTGCCTAGCATTATCCTTTGTGGTTCTGTTGACAATAAAATATAAACTAATTTTACTGACTATTTAATATAACTACATAAATAAAGATTTACGCCGTTTAATATAAAAGTGTAATAATCAGTATCATGCCAATAAAATAATTTTATTAGAAAAAAAGCTTGCAAAGTGGTAGAAATTTGATAGAATACTCAACCTAAATAGGCGTATAGCTCAGTTGGTTAGAGCGCTACCTTGACATGGTAGAGGTCAGCAGTTCGAGTCTGCTTATGCCTACCAAATATTTAGAAAGCCCCAATCTAACGATTGGGGCTTTTTTTGTATGTAAAATATAGGCTGTAGCGGAAATACAAAGCTGATCTTCATCAAGATTTTCTTGTTTATAGCCGTTGCCAAACTACATCAAAAAATCTGTGTGCCTAAATTGTGCCTAAGTTGTGCCTTCTATCAATTTTAACTATCTTTCAAAATAGCGTTTTTGACCTCTACTCTAGTTTCCCTCAATCTATGAAGTAATTAATTTATTACTTTTCCTCTAGCGACTCATTGGGTACGTAAGTGAACAGATCACCTACTCCAACATCTAATGCTTCACAAATCTTATCCATGGTCTCAAAATCTATTCTTGAAGTTTGTTCATTATAAATTTTGTGCATAGTCGATTTACTGATACCCGTCATTCTTATCAAATCTGCAACTTTCATTCTGCGCTCAGCCAGTAGCACTGGCAAATTACATAAAATCATAATAAAACCCTTTATCGACTAAAAAAGTACTTGCATACAATAACCTTTGCTAGTAAAGTAAGTTTATCAAACAACAAAATAGTTCGATAGAATAATATAATTATTGAATTGACCTATAAGGAACTTATTATGTCACACACCTACCTAACTACCCAAGAGCTTTCTGAGCTTATTAAATATAACCCCCGTACTATCCGTAACGAGCTTAAGGATACTGTACTTATCGAAGGTATTCATTATATACGTCCCTTTGGTGGGCGTAAGATTTTATATGTTTGGGAGGAAATTGAAAAAGATATGCGCACTGGCGTTGCCGGTAGCATCAACGCCATGGCATTACAATAAGGAGAGTTACGATGGCTAGTATAAGAACACGTAAAGGTAGCGACATGCTGTTTGTTGACTTTCATTACATGGGCAAACGCTGTCGGGAGACGACAAACCTGATAGACACCCCAGCAAATCGCAAGAAGCTTGAAAACATCATTTTGAATATGGAAGCAGAAATCAGATTGGGCATTTTCAATTATGCTCAATACTTCCCTAAAAGTGATAAAGCTGCAGAGATGGTTGCATTAAACGATCGTAAGGAATGTATTAATACTAACATTCCTTCTTTTAAGCAGTTCGCAACATTATGGTTTTCTGAAAAAGAAATTGAGTGGCGCGATACCTACAAACGTAAAATACAGGAGATTATTGATATGTATTTACTTCCTGAGTTTGGGACTAGACCCATTCATCTCATAAAAAAGACAGATGTATTAGCCTTCCGTTCATCCCTCGCCAAAGTGACTTACGGAAAAGCTAACAAACATCTGTCAGCAGCACGCATCAATTCGATAATGGTACCTTTAGGTATGATACTAAAAGAAGCCGCTAAACGCTATAAGTTTGATAACCCTTATGATGACATTAAGTCGCTCAAAGAGCCAAAGACTGATATCCAGCCATTTACACTGGAGGAGGTCTGGAAATTCATCAATGGTGTGAGAGCTGACTATCGTAATTATTATCTGGTGCGCTTCTTTACAGGTATGCGTACGAGTGAGATTGATGGATTGATGTGGGAAAACATTGACTTTAATCGTCGTGAGATTGTGATTAAGCAGGCACTCGTTAAAGGCAAGATGGTTCCCCCTAAGACGCAAGAGTCTTATCGAGCAATTCAAATGTCACCATGGGTTTTTGATGCTTTAAAAGATCAGCAAGCCATCACTTATAACCGCTCAGAGTATGTGTTTTGTGCCCATACTGGTTCGCCGCTTGATTATAACAATATCAATAAACAAGTATGGCATCCCACGCTTAGGCTTTTAGGACTCAAGACACGCAACGCTTATCAGACAAGGCATACGGCAGCCACGCTTTGGTTAGCAGCAGGTGAGAGTCCTGAATGGATAGCCAGTCAAATGGGACACTCTACCACTAAGATGCTGTTTAATACCTACAGTCGCTATGTGCCGAACATGACCCGCCAAGATGGCAGCGCATTTGAGGCTCTAGTCAATCGGAGTCAGATTTCTCAAGTACCTACCGACAAGGAGACGTCACAATGAAATTCATTGATTACGATAAACTGCATGCGGCGTTCAAACCTAATGGTTACGTCAGCGAGGATGCCAATGTCATTGCCAATAGTATAATTTGTGAGCTCTATATTCAACCAGGTGATGGTTTGGCACGGTTCTTAAGTGTTAATAGTTGCTTTGATAATCATATGGCATTGCGTGTATGGGTGCAGAAGCGTTTGGACGCGAGTATTGGGTATATGGTTGATGATATGTGTCAGCAGCTTCAGGGTGAGCTTTATGAGCTATTGCCGCAGCATGGCTATGCATACTAAGGAGAATGCTATGAGTGTTAAGCTTCAGCCTAGTATGACTCAAAATGCCCGAGATATAAGAGTTTGTGCAGATTATTGGGCATATTCAAACAATGACGGATATGATGGATATATTGAACATGTAAATGCGCTTTGCTGCCAATATGAGATCAGCTTACACGTTTTGTTTGAAACGATAGGTCAATGTTTTGCTTATTTAGATGATGTGCGATGCGAGTACTGTGGTTACGTTTGCCCTCTAGAAACACCTGCTGACATTCCTTTTATGCGCTCAAAGGAGAGTTGGTGTTGTGAAGTATGTGAACATGCCTTGTGGCGTGAAAATTAAATTAAGCAAATAAATGACTTTATAGAATTTTCGAATAATTACCAGATAACGTAAGTTGTCTGGTTTTTTATTACCTCCAAACTCTTAACGACATCTATTGTCGCAGAGAAAATACTATCCATTGTTTTGCAAACATAATTCCAGTAAGGTAAAACCTTATCTTATATATGGTTTTACCTTACTGGAATTACTATGGCTAAATCGATTAACCCCTATACAGATAATAGTTTTGATTCATCTGACCTAAAAACCATTCTACACTCTAAACGTGCCAATATTTACTACTTATCGCATTGCCGCGTCATGCAAAAAGATGGTCGCGTGCTGTATCTAACCGAAGATGACAAGGCCAATCTGTACTACAACATTCCAATCGCTAATACCACTTCTATTTTGCTAGGCACTGGTACTTCGATCACTCAAGCAGCGATGCGTCTTCTGTCACAAGCTGGGGTATTAGTCGGCTTTAGTGGTGGTGGTGGCTCACCATTATTTATGGCGGCCGAGCGTGAAGTCTATGTCGAGTGGATGACCCCGCAAAGTGAATATCGTCCGACAGAATACATCCAAGGCTGGATGAGCTGGTGGTGGGATGATAACAAACGCCTTGCCGCCGCCAAGCAGTTGCAAATAGCGCGCGTGGCTTATCTGCAAGCGATATGGAGCAAAGATAGCGACCTAAAACGCCACGGCTTTGATAGTAATAATGAGGCAATCCAAAAATTACTCAATGATAATATTGGTCAAATAGATAAACAAACAGAGGTTATGCATTTATTGCAGTTAGAGGCCAGACTGACCAAACAGCTATATAAACTGGCGGCAAAAAATACGGGCTATGATGGCTTTACCCGTGAGCATGAGGGTATCGATAAAGCCAATGGCTTCCTCAATCACGGTAATTATTTGGCGTACGGCCTTGGCGCAACCACCGCGTGGACGCTGGGGATTCCACATGGCTTTGCGGTGATGCATGGTAAGACAAGGCGCGGGGCGTTGGTGTTCGATATTGCCGACCTTATTAAAGATGCGTTGGTACTACCCCTCGCCTTTATCTGTGCTAGCGAAAACATGAGCGAGCAGGAGTTTCGTCAAGAGTGTCTGAATATGTTCACTAAGCATAAAGCGCTGGATTATCAATTTGAAGTGGTTAAGCAGATTGCTATGACTAGCGATTGGAAGGTGTAGAAAATGATTGTCACTTTTGTCTCTCAATGTGAGAAAAAATCACTCAAGCGTACTCGTAGAATCTTAGACGCCTTTGCCAATCGTATTGGTAATAATGTTTGGCAGACGGCTATTACTGAGGATGGGCTTACGACGGTTAAGCAATTGCTAAGAAAATCAGCAACCAAATCAACAGCGGTAAGTTGTCATCGTAATAAAACCCGCCAGCTGACTGAGCTGGTCTGGGTGGTGGGTAATAAGCGTCAGTTTAATGAGGTGGGCATTGTGCCTGTGAACCGCACCAAAAGAAATATCATGCATAGTGAGTGGGAAAACGAATGGAGTTATGCTAGTAGTATTCAAATCATAGCTACACTTGCTGCCCTACTTCACGACATTGGCAAATCAACGATTGGCTTTCAAAAAAAGCTCAAGGAAGGCAGCAAACAAGGTGACTCTTATAGACATGAATGGATATCACTAAAGCTATTCGAGCTGATAATTGAAAACTGTCCTACTGATGAAGCATGGCTTAACCGTTTAATGCAATTGGATAAATGGCTCGATGACAACGATATAGAAAAATTGCTGTTTAAGGCTAATCAAGATGCTGTCAATATAGAGGCAATGCCGCCTTTAGCACAATGGGTCGCTTGGCTAATTGTCACTCACCATCGTCTGCCGCCAGCTGATAAGGTATTTCATTCGCACACTGCCATTCAGCGTATGCAACAACCTAAAGAAACCCTAATTTATAAGCAAAATCTGCAACAATTCTATGTCAAATTGAAGCCTGCTGATTATTGGGTAAGAAATCCAAAATCTTTGCTATCAATTGAAGACGGAGGTATGACGCAAGCTCAATTAAAAAACTTTTGGCAATTTGAGCATTTAGTGATTAATAGTTCAGCATGGCAAAAAAATATCAGACGCTGGGCCAAAAAAGCACTCAATGATCCTGCGTTAATGCAAATTAGTCAACAAGCAATTAATGATAAGAAAGCTATTAGTGATCCGTTTTTACTCCATTTATCGCGGCTATGTTTAATGGTAGGTGATCACAATTATTCCAGTCTAAAAGAAGGTGATAAACGTTGTATAACTGTCAATAGCCAATTCAAGAATCTAGCAGCAAATACTGATCGTACCGCTAGCACGCCAACGGTTAAACAATCGTTAGAGGAGCATTTATTAGGCGTAGGTGCTTTTACCGCTCATTTCTGCCGCGCGCTACCTATCATTGCCAGCGAAATGCCGACACTGCGTAATCATGACCCATTAGCTAAGCCGACTGGCATAGAGCGTTTTAAATGGCAAAACCAAGCTTTTAAGATGACCTATGGCTTGCAAGAAACTACGCGTGAGCATGGGTTTTTTGGGGTAAATATGGCATCAACAGGCGCAGGTAAAACCATCGGTAATGCTCGTATTATGTATGCTTTAGCTGACCCTAAAAAAGGTGCGCGTTTTACCATTGCATTAGGACTGCGGATTTTAACTTTACAGACAGGGCTAAGCTTTCGTAAAAACCTGAAGTTAAAAGGCGACCAATTAGCCATATTAGTTGGGGGCAGCGCGAATAAAAAGCTGTTTGAGCTAGCATACGATGACAAAAGCAAAGAGTTTACAGATATTATCAGCGAATATAAAAAAGACGACGAGCCTGATAATGAATCAGAGACCTTTGGTAGTGAGTCTAGCGAGGATTTATTAGATGAGTTTGTTGATAGCGATATTGATTATCAGGACTATGAGGCGCTAAATCTCGATACTGTCATTGCCAGTCCTAAAGCGCGCGATTTAATATTTGCGCCGATTGTGACTTGTACCGTTGACCATATTATCCAAGCAAGCGAGTGCAAACGTGGCGGTAAATACATTGCACCGATGCTGCGTCTACTGAGTAGCGATTTGATACTTGATGAGCCTGATGATTTTGATGAAGCGGACTTGCCTGCGCTTTCGCGTTTGGTGCATCTTGCTGGACTATTTGGCACGCGGGTGCTGCTGTCGTCTGCCACTCTGACGCCTGACTTAGTAACAGGATTATTCGAAGCTTACATGGAAGGACGCAAGCTGTTTAACCAAAGCCAAAATAAGCCTACTCCCAAAATAGTCTGCGCCTGGTTTGATGAGCAACCTAAAGCAATGATATCTGAGCAATGTGCTGATGTTAGTGACTTTCAAAATAACCATAAACAGTTTTGTGATAAGCGTGCCAGCTATTTAGCCAAGCAACCTGTTAGACGTCAAGCAGAAATATTACCTTTTTCATCTTCTTACACCAAAGATAAGGCTACACAGTTTTATGGCGCTTTGGCACAAACGATAGTCGATGCAGCTATCAATTTGCACGATAAACATCATGAGGTACAGCCCAGTTTTGATAAGAAAAAATCTAGTGATAATACGCAAGTAAGTATTGGACTGGTGCGCGTCGCCAATATCAATAATATTACCAATATCGCCATGCAGTTATTTAAAGTTAACAGTATAACTGTACCAGAGCATACGATGATGCATGTGGTGTGCTATCACGCCAAGCAGCTATTACTATTACGCAATGCTTTAGAAAATAAGCTCGATAGAATACTAGACCGTAGTGATAATAAAGTTAGCATTTTTAATCATTCTGAAATTAAACAAACCATTGCCGATTATCCTGCTAAAAAACATATATTTATGGTACTAGCCACTCCTGTCGCTGAAGTTGGTCGTGACCATGATTATGATTGGGCGATAGTCGAACCCTCATCCATGCGCTCCATTATTCAGTTGGCTGGGCGCGTTTGGCGGCATCGTCCTGAAAAGCTCGCCAATGAGCCGAACATCTTACTACTGCAATACAATATCCGCTACTTTAAACATCCCAATGCTCAGCGACCTATCTTCACGCATCCAGGGTTTGAGACCATGCTATTTAAGCCGCCAAGCTACGATTTAAATGAATTGATGACTCAAGATCAGCTAGCACAAGTCGATTCAAGACCTAGAATTTCAACTTCTCAAAACAAAACCATAGAAACGTTAAGCGACCTTGAACATCGCGTCATGCGCCACTTGTTAAATAACCCTAAGCTTAATTATGTTAATGCTTATTGGGATAGCAACGCCACTGCCAATCGTACCCATACGCATTTGCAGCAGATTAGCCCCTTTCGAGCAGGAATACCGCAAGAGGATTGGTTGTTGATTCCACGAATGGTCAATGATGACGAAAATACCGATGAGCCAACACCAGGCTTTGATGTCTATTATAGCGAGGACGTCTTTGAAAAAGGCTTAGCTAAATCTAGTACGCATAATAAAACCATTCAACCGCTAGCTTTTAGCTTTGAACATGCGCAAATAAAGCCATGGTTGACTGTCTCATTGAATGACATTTTACAAGATTTGCAACTTTCACATTCCGATAAAAGTCTGCGCTCATTAGCCATTACTTACTCATCAGTCTCGCTTGATAGCATCAAGTCTAGTAATAGTAGTGGCTGGATTTTTAATGAGTTTTTTGGTTTTGTTCGTGGATAGATTTTATCTCATTAATTGTCAGCATAAAAAAACACGGCGCTAACCGTGCTTTTGATAGAAGCCACCTGTGCGGTGGTGAAATTTGCTTTTAATTGCATCTATATCATTTTCTAAGTCACCTATGCGGTGACTTAATATTATAACAGCAATATTTTTAATTTTTTTTGTATCTATATCATGGTTGTAAGTTAATTGTAGATATGATTAAATGATTTTAGTTGGTAACAGTTAGCTGTTGTCTTAAATTACTTCAATCTATTTAAAGAGGTTTACAATGCCTAGAAAAACTCATCATGTAGTGCCCAATTCGGAAGGTGGTTGGGACGTTAAGAGAAGTGGTGGAGAGCGCTCCATCAAGCATCACGAGCTTAAAACAGATGCAGTCGGTCATGCACGTGACATCAGTCGTAATCAGCAGTCTGAATTAGTTATTCATAATAAGGATGGCAGAATTAGTAATGCTGATAGCCACGATAATGACCCTTATCCTCCTAAAGATAAGCGGTAAGTTTTTTATTTATTGAATGCAGGTGTAGTGTATAAATACTTTGCATCTATACGCTACGTTTTGCAATATCACTAATCGCTATCTAGGACATAAGCAATGAATAATATTCCTCCAGAACTAACAAGCGATGCGGTCAAAGCATTTCTTATTAGTCAATACGACAAAAAAACGGATACTGAGCAAAAGCAGCTCACTAAAGCAATTGAGAGTAGCGATTACGAAAAATCTACTGAACTAAAAGCAGCTTTAGCAGAAGCCAAAGAGAAATATAGCATTGCAAGTTGGATTGCTGATGCGGCTACTCGTATGGCAAAGCAATTAAACTTCGGTACGCATATATCAAAGGGCGTTCATCCTGATGCTAAGGGCGATAATATTAGCTTTGATACAACAGACAATTTACCGCAAACTATCGTAGGTAGTCATTCAGTAGATAGTAGCTACATCGATGCTAATGGTAATGCCGCAGCCCTGCCCCTTGCCGCTTTCTTTGATTTTAAAATAGATGAGACGACTAAAATTCGTGACCTTATTTTAGCGGATAATGTTGATTTTATTACCTCACTTGCCAGCGATAAAATACTGGCTAATAGCTATCAGCAGACTTTTAAAGAAGCATTGCAAAACCTTATTACAAACCCTGTCACCCATGAACGTAATAAACAAACGCTTTGGGTGACCAACGCCTACGAAGGCGCGGACATAGAAGAGCTTGATTATATTAATATTGTTCCGCTCTACCCCTCTGTACTCACTCACGAAGTCTATCAGCGTATCAATCATCTTAAATTTTCTGAGGACAATAAAGCTGCCCGTGATAATCGTTTTAAAAAAACCGCCGATCAACAGCCTTATATCACCTTGAATGATTTAGCGACCCTTCAGCTTGGCGGTACTAAGCCGCAAAACGTTAGCTTGTTAATGAGTAAACAAGGTGGTCGTAATTATCTTCTCCCTTCACTTCCACCCATTATCAAACAAGAACGCTCGTTTAAATTATCCAAATTTGCCAATAGTATTTTTGGCACAGCTATGGAATATAACGCGCGCGAAGCCATTCAAAGTGTTTTTAAATCTATCAAAGACACTCGCAATATCGTCGATGTCCGAGATGCGCGTAAAAGCGCTATTGATGAAGTTTTATATCAAATATTTGCAGCAGCAGAAGACATTCGTACCGATATGCCCGCGGGATGGTCAAAAGATTATGAGCTTGAGCGACACGAGAAGCTTTGGCTTGATCCAAAACGCGCTGATCTTGAGGGCGAGGAGGAATTCAAAGATGAGCGTGAGCAAGATGATGTTTGGCATAACCAAATTGTTCACAGTTTCGCTCGTTGGCTCAATACTTTGATGCAAACTGAATTTAAAGCCATTGCCAACGACTTTGGCGATGCCGAGCATTTGGACTGGGAGCGTGAGATTGAAGATATGCAAAAACGCTATGAGCGCGCAGGCAAAGGAGTGTTTTTATGAGCCGTATAGATAATGACAACGATATCGGAGTAATTGGCTATTTGCTGTTCAAAAAGGTCGCTATTAACGGGGCAAATACCATCTCAAGCCCACTTACTTATGGCTTTCCAGCTATTACTGGGTTCTTGGGTAGCTTTCATGCGATGTCGCGCAAGATGGCGGATGATGAGCAACTATCTAACGTATCGTTAGGTGGCGTATTACTAGCCTGTCATGACTGTCAGCCGCAGATGTATCGCCCAAACTCTTATAATAATTACACTTTTAATCAAACGCGTAATCCTATCAGAAAAGATGGCAAAACTGCGTCTATCATTGAAGAAGGCAAATGCCATTTAGTCATGAGTTTTGTAGTTGAAGTCTTGGCAGACACTAAACTGACGACTGAGCAGCAAGAGTCCGCTGTCCAAAAGACCAAGCAATGGATTCAACAACAACGTATGGCTGGTGGTAGTGTGCGCGGATTGGCTCGATTTGAGCCAGTACAGTTTTTTGATAGTAGCGATATCAGTGCGGTAATACCGCAGCTACTGCCTGCCTTTGTATTGATGGATGCACAAAATGAATTTGCGCAAATTATTAATGATGTGCAAAAGGATAATTCAGATGCGACGCCTTTAGATGCCTTAATAGACGTTTGCGCGCTACACCATATACCAGAAACTCAAAAAAATGGCGATACCGAATGGCTGACGACTTCGCGTAAGAGTGGTCACGGTTGGCTTGTGCCTATGCCCATAGGGTATCAAGGAATTTCTGATCGTTATGATGCAGGTGTGATGCAAAACGTACGTAATCCTGAATACCCTAGCCAATATGTCGAAGCTATATATAGTCTTGGCAAATGGGTCTATCCACAGCGTTTAAATCGCATCGGCGGTGAGCATGATATTGCCAATGCCTTTTGGCGTTACCACTATGATGCTGATGATTCTCTGTACTTGGCCACCCAGCAGCAAGACTTTTAATCACATTTTAATTTTCTAAATCCTTTAACTTTTACGATACATTCAATTTAACTTTTATTCTTATGGAGAAACTCATGTCAAAATCAGCCTTAAAAACTGCATCCGTCCTCGCCTTTGAACGTAACCTTGACGTATCAGATGCCTACCTCTGGCAAACTAATAGCCAAGCAGCTGATAAAGCAGCTTCGCCATCGTCTGTCGTTATCAAAGAAAAGTCAGTTCGCGGAACGATAAGCAATCGTCTAAAAAACGCTATTACCAATGACCCTGCCAAACTAGATGCAGAGACCGAAAAAGCCAATTTACAAAAGGTAGATTCTGCCTCACTAGATGAGAACAACGATACCTTAGTTGCGCGCTTTAGCATGAAAGTACTGCCTTTCACTGGTAAGCCTAACGTCTGTAACGATCAAGACTATCAACAAGCTTTAGAGCAAGTAGTCGCTGATTATATCGACGCTCAAGGTGTTGATGAATTGGCACGGCGCTATGCTATTAATGTGCTAAATGCGCGTTGGTTATGGCGCAACCGTGTGGGTACTGAAAGCATCAACGTTACTGTTAAGTGTAATGGAAAAACTATTACTATTGACGATGCAAAAGCTTATGGTCTCAAAGATTTTAACAGTGATGACACTAATATCAAACAAGTAGCAGACTGGATCAAAACAGGTTTAAATGGTGCTGAATTTATTATCTTATATATCGAAGCTCATGCCGTCATCGGTTATGGTCAAGAGGTCTATCCGTCACAAGAACTAATCCTTGATACAGGCAGTAAAAAGAGTAAAGTGCTCTACCGTGTCAGTGACCGTAAAGGCTCTGAAAATAATGCAGGTATGCACTCGCAAAAGGTCAGTAATGCTATTCGTACTATCGATGACTGGTATCCTAATGCCGAGTTTCCTATCGCGGTTGAACCATATGGCGCGGTGACCACATTAGGTACAGCGTTTCGTCAGCCTAAAGCTAAAATGGACTTTTATAACCTATTTGATAATTGGGTATTAAAAGGTGAAGCGCCTGATATTAATCAGCAACATTACGTGATGGGTGTACTTATCCGTGGCGGTGTGTTTGGTGCCAGTGGCAAGGAGTAAGCTATGAGTGATTCAACGTCAATCCTTACCCATTTCCAAGAAATTACGATCATCCCCGACCCTGATATTGCGCCCTACTTTATCTGGAGCAAACTCTTTACCCAGCTACACATTGCGCTAGCTGATATTAAAAACAATCATGGCATTGAATCCATTGGGGTTAGCTTCCCTGACTATCATTATGATAATAAAAATGAAAAGTCATCTAAGCTGGGATTAAAGCTTCGTATCTTTGCCCCAAATCAAAAAGATTTAGAAACTCTACATCTTGATAAATGGCTATCGCGGCTTACCGACTATGTACATGTTAAAGGTATTAAAGAAGTTGGCGGTAAGGCGACTGGCTATGTCAGTGTGCATCGCTACCGCTTTAAACCAATAGAGGTGCAAGTAGAATCTCTAGCCAAAAAAATGGAGATTAGCAATGACGAGGCAATGGCGATTGTTACAAAACGCAAAACTGAATTAAAGCTGCCTTTTATCAGAATGTTTAGTGAAAGCAATAAAACCCATTATCCATTACAAATCTTACAGCAACCTAGTGAAGAGGACGTAGCTGGTAGTTTTAATGTATACGGTATGAATGGCATGCGCGATAACGTTACTGTGCCGCAGTGGTAGTAGATAAAATTAAAGGGTAATGACGAATTACCCTTTAATTGGGTATAAAAACCCTTTTTTTAATCTATTTAAAAACTTACAATAAAATCAAACAGTTACGACAAGATGAAAATTGGAGGGTAAATTAGGGTATTTTGCCCTTCGCGCCTTGTTATAACTGTCTTTTTTGAGGTATAGTTCCTCTTCATCACCGCTCAGGTGACTTAGAAATAAATACAGTAGCTGGCGTCGCTTATTCCTTCCTTCATCACCGCTCAGGTGACTTAGAAAACCTCTCGGTCGGAAAGTATCGCAAGGGAGCACTTCATCACCGCTCAGGTGACTTAGAAAATAGCAACAGGCGCATTTCAAGTCGTGTGGACCTTCATCACCGCTCAGGTGACTTAGAAATGCCACATGATTACATTGAATCACTAAGAGAGCTTCATCACCGCTCAGGTGACTTAGAAATGTGTTAAAGGAGGCTTTATGAGTACGTTAGGCTTCATCACCGCTCAGGTGACTTAGAAATTCTTAGGCGCTCAAGCGATGATTGGCGGTTTCTTCATCACCGCTCAGGTGACTTAGAAATAGGGTATTAGACTTTAAAGTCGCATTGGTTGCTTCATCACCGCTCAGGTGACTTAGAAAATTGACCTACAAATCGTAGTACCTCGGTATTGCTTCATCACCGCTCAGGTGACTTAGAAAGTCACGGATAACAAACATCACAGCAGCCATTTCTTCATCACCGCTCAGGTGACTTAGAAACCAATCTTAAAACCAACGATTGACGATGGGTTCTTCATCACCGCTCAGGTGACTTAGAAAAGTGTGCTTTGATTCAGCATTAAACTGATTTTCTTCATCACCGCTCAGGTGACTTAGAAAATGCGTCAGAGTTATTCCTAAACGCTGAGAGTCTTCATCACCGCTCAGGTGACTTAGAAAATGAATAGTAGGACTCGTTAGCGACTGGGCCGCTTCATCACCGCTCAGGTGACTTAGAAATAGGCAGCGTGGAGGGTTTAAAGTCTATCTATCTTCATCACCGCTCAGGTGACTTAGAAAAACGATAGTCTGCACATCATCTTCAACAATCACTTCATCACCGCTCAGGTGACTTAGAAAAAGATTAGCAACATCTTCAATCGGTACGCGATCTTCATCACCGCTCAGGTGACTTAGAAAACAGGCTGAAATATTGTCTCGTGGCAGGGAATCTTCATCACCGCTCAGGTGACTTAGAAATACAATTAAATAAGAGGGCTTAGAATGGCTTGCTTCATCACCGCTCAGGTGACTTAGAAAATGTAAACAACTTGATGATCTGTAAAAACGTTCTTCATCACCGCTCAGGTGACTTAGAAAAGTGCTGCAGCCGATGCCGAATTTCGAGGTGACTTCATCACCGCTCAGGTGACTTAGAAATGTTTTAGGGCTTTTGTTAATCTCATTTTCTACTTCATCACCGCTCAGGTGACTTAGAAATGATGTCGGGCTGATAGTCGGTATGACAATAACTTCATCACCGCTCAGGTGACTTAGAAATTTACAAGATGATTCAGGTACTAATAATTTTACTTCATCACCGCTCAGGTGACTTAGAAAGTTAATACTCATAATCTTATCTGATACCTTACCTTCATCACCGCTCAGGTGACTTAGAAACTTAGAGCAAGACCCTTGATATTCACCACCTCCTTCATCACCGCTCAGGTGACTTAGAAAAAAGTAGTATGATTATCTACTAAAAGGTTCTCCTTCATCACCGCTCAGGTGACTTAGAAACGTATAATTCACCTTTAAAATTAATAGATAGACTTCATCACCGCTCAGGTGACTTAGAAAATGATAATACTGTCTACCTATTAAAGGTGATACTTCATCACCGCTCAGGTGACTTAGAAATTATGGAGAAAGAGAGATAGGAGGATTCATAGCTTCATCACCGCTCAGGTGACTTAGAAATTATATAAGATTGCTGTATAATTAAAACCCTACTTCATCACCGCTCAGGTGACTTAGAAACACAGAATAGACTTACCTAAAGCTTTTACAGGCTTCATCACCGCTCAGGTGACTTAGAAATACTACCTGTGGCACTATATGGATCACTGTAGCTTCATCACCGCTCAGGTGACTTAGAAATGATCCAGTGCCTTCTTTTAGATAAGTCATTTCTTCATCACCGCTCAGGTGACTTAGAAATAGTAATGGTGCTTTATAGTCTTTAGGATCATCTTCATCACCGCTCAGGTGACTTAGAAATTGATATAAAAGTATTGCCGCTATTTGAGCCACTTCATCACCGCTCAGGTGACTTAGAAAATCTACCGCAGCAAACCGCCACTTTTCATCTACTTCATCACCGCTCAGGTGACTTAGAAAATGAAGGGTTGCAGCACATCATTAGTCATGATCTTCATCACCGCTCAGGTGACTTAGAAAATGCTCTAAACAGTGTTGATTCACCGTACTGGCTTCATCACCGCTCAGGTGACTTAGAAACTGAGCAAATAGAGCGCCTTAAAATGCTAAATCTTCATCACCGCTCAGGTGACTTAGAAATTTTACCCTACAGTTAACATCTTTTGAATTTGCTTCATCACCGCTCAGGTGACTTAGAAAAATAAAGACATGCTGCCAACCAATATGGAGTCCTTCATCACCGCTCAGGTGACTTAGAAAAAAAAGCTATCAATGCAAGTTAAGACCGAGAACTTCATCACCGCTCAGGTGACTTAGAAACTTGCGATAGTTTCCCGACCGATGGGCAAACACTTCATCACCGCTCAGGTGACTTAGAAACATAGCTTCTGAAACCTCACTCTAGATGGTCGCTTCATCACCGCTCAGGTGACTTAGAAAGCTATAGGCTCGATAACATGACCGCGCTCAGTCTTCATCACCGCTCAGGTGACTTAGAAATATTGAGGCTGGCACATTATCCGCATTAATCACTTCATCACCGCTCAGGTGACTTAGAAATTGTTGATTACTCATGAGCTTTGCCAACCCTGCTTCATCACCGCTCAGGTGACTTAGAAAGCCAAGATAGGAAAGTCGCAAGGGCTTATGACCTTCATCACCGCTCAGGTGACTTAGAAAATACAATATGAACCTAAGAATAAGAAACGGTACTTCATCACCGCTCAGGTGACTTAGAAAATGACGCGGTGCATTACAAGTTGCTTGATGAACTTCATCACCGCTCAGGTGACTTAGAAACTAGTAAAATTAATCACTAGGGCAAATCGAACCTTCATCACCGCTCAGGTGACTTAGAAATACGTCGGACTCACCGCAGCCTATTAAGCTAGCTTCATCACCGCTCAGGTGACTTAGAAATGATCTCACGGCTGCTCTTAGTAATGGTATGGCTTCATCACCGCTCAGGTGACTTAGAAAGTTACAAACGGCTTAGATGGTTTGTTAGATTTCTTCATCACCGCTCAGGTGACTTAGAAAAACATCGCCCGACACAAATCACTACCCGTCAGCTTCATCACCGCTCAGGTGACTTAGAAATGCTACTACAGTGCAAACGCATTATTCATGACCTTCATCACCGCTCAGGTGACTTAGAAAGTGATAGCGTTATCTTTGTTTAGGTCAAAACTCTTCATCACCGCTCAGGTGACTTAGAAAACTAATCGCGCCGCTCGCTACCGTAGCTGAATCTTCATCACCGCTCAGGTGACTTAGAAAATCAAAACCTATACTGATAACTTCAGATTGTTCTTCATCACCGCTCAGGTGACTTAGAAACACTCAAGATGGTAATTACCACCTCCAATCGCCTTCATCACCGCTCAGGTGACTTAGAAATATAAAAATAATAATCAAGGTATAACAATGCACTTCATCACCGCTCAGGTGACTTAGAAACCACTATCGTTACTGAGTATTTGTCAGAGTGTCTTCATCACCGCTCAGGTGACTTAGAAAGCTAAGATAGATCTAGAAGCTAACAAGGCTGTCTTCATCACCGCTCAGGTGACTTAGAAAGCATAGCTTACTGGGCTATAACGATGACGAGTCTTCATCACCGCTCAGGTGACTTAGAAAATTGACTCCAATCTATCAGCCCAATTCTGGGCCTTCATCACCGCTCAGGTGACTTAGAAAGCTAAGATAGATCTAGAAGCTAACAAGGCTGTCTTCATCACCGCTCAGGTGACTTAGAAAGCAGTCAATGGCACCCATTCGTTACTCACTAACTTCATCACCGCTCAGGTGACTTAGAAAGACCTGACGGGTGGTAATTATCTAGGGCTTGCCTTCATCACCGCTCAGGTGACTTAGAAATTGCTCAGGGCTAATAGAGCAGCTATCGCTAGCTTCATCACCGCTCAGGTGACTTAGAAATTCATATTGAAGTATTCGATTCTAAAGGACGTCTTCATCACCGCTCAGGTGACTTAGAAAACGCAACAAGGTCAGAACGGTGACGTCAAGATCTTCATCACCGCTCAGGTGACTTAGAAAACGCAACAAGGTCAGAACGGTGACGTCAAGATCTTCATCACCGCTCAGGTGACTTAGAAAAGCCACAAGTCGCACTGAGTCCGAGAAAATCACTTCATCACCGCTCAGGTGACTTAGAAATGAGCAACTGCAAACGGTCATTATCCGCGTCACTTCATCACCGCTCAGGTGACTTAGAAAAATAAGCCGCTAGCTTGCGACGAGCTATGGAACTTCATCACCGCTCAGGTGACTTAGAAAAGCTAATACTTAGCGAGTATGTAGGGCAGTGCCTTCATCACCGCTCAGGTGACTTAGAAATTTTTACCAACGCTTTGAGCCTGACTTGGAGCCTTCATCACCGCTCAGGTGACTTAGAAAACCACTCCCGTATGTACCGTCACATGCCCTAGCTTCATCACCGCTCAGGTGACTTAGAAAAGCAAAGAACATTGTTCTGTATTCGCCGTTACCTTCATCACCGCTCAGGTGACTTAGAAATTACATCGGCTTTAATGATAATTACAAGTACGCTTCATCACCGCTCAGGTGACTTAGAAAAGTAGCTAGTCGTCTTAAAGATCAACGACACCCTTCATCACCGCTCAGGTGACTTAGAAATAATACGTTGAGCAGGTCTTCGCCAGTAGCCGCTTCATCACCGCTCAGGTGACTTAGAAACACTGGTTAGCATCTGCGCCCCAAACTTTACCCTTCATCACCGCTCAGGTGACTTAAAAATGAAAATGTTATGGTTTTGCTTTGCTCGCGTTCTTCATCACCGCTCAGGTGACTTAGAAAAAATCGGTACAACTAAAGAGCAGCAAACTATGCTTCATCACCGCTCAGGTAACTTAGAAACTTACAAGCGTCATCTAATGTCGTGTATTTTCTAACTTTCCTATAAACCTAAGCGAAGTAGGTTTTAATTATTAGCCACCCATCGTAAGCTATGAGTAGAGGTCAATAAATGAGGCCTATCGACCACATTAGATCATCATCTTATTGGGGTGTGTATGAAGTCACTTAAATCATTATCGATTGCCAAGTTACAGACAACATCGGTGCTCATATTTCAAGGCGTCCTTGATCTATTCAACATTTATACCTGTTATATCAGACCGTTTATTACTGAAGCATTTAAGCTTGAGCAAAGCGCTGTATGGACTAAAACTACATTGTTCATCAAAGAAGACAAAAAATGGTTTTTAGTCAATAATTTTGAACTTTTTCACCTGATTAAAAGCCATGATGTTAATTTTAGTGTGCTAAGACAGGACGTACCTGTGAGATACATTTCAAAGAATCAGTTTGAATTTGACCTCTGTTTTTATGAGCTAATCGAGCTCATTGCTCAGCATAACAAGAAGCTAGATATCAAGCTCATTTACACACATTTAAAAAATATTTTAGATAGACGGATGAACCAACAGTTATTTGGCAAAAATATCTTTGCCATTACTACATTTTGCCGGCTCATCAATATCACTGAGCAGACCTATCATACAAGGTGTTCTAAGGAAGTATCATCATGACTCAAAATAATGACACCTCTCCCAATCAGAAACAATGGCTGTCTGCTAAGACTATTGATTACTTAAAAAGTGATAAAAGATTTGTTTACCCAGAAGCAGTGGTAGAGGCTATCTCCACCATCGTTATTGCAGTGCATGAAGATTATGAGCGCGCTGATAACTCTATTAAATACTTATTAGAGACGATTGTGCCACTACTACAAAATGAGCCAGTTGCCGATCAGTACATGCAAATCACTCGGAAGGCTTTGGCACAGAAACCGCTAATTTTTCAATTGCTTATTTTAATGCAAGATATTGACAGTCGTCAGCGGCTCGATCACTCATCGCGGCTGTTTTGGCTGGCCATAGCAATGCACACTGCCGCGCTGCTCATTGTGTCCGATAGAAAAACCGATACCAAAAATATACTTATGCAATTTAAGATGGCACAGTTTTCATCGACTTCTAGGCGTGTCTGGCTGTGGGAGGCTCTTTCTGATATCGAACACATTGACATGAGCTTCGAGTATATATTATCGGAATTTAATAGTCTGTTAGAACAGAAAAAAAGCGCATTTGAAGTGGCAGATGAGTTATTAGCTGCTCATATTAAAGAAAAGAAAGCATCAAAAGGTAAGTCTAATGAAAATGATAAACATACAGAGAAAATAAAAAAGGATAAGGCTGATGCAAAAGCAAAACTCAGTCAAATAGAGAAAATAACGACCGCCTATCAAAGTGCACATGTATTACAGAAGCCAAGACCTAAACGTAAGAAGCCACCTAAAAACATTAAAATTAAAGCTATCAACTTAGCAGATAATACGTCTACATCTCCCTTAGACTCTACTGCAACGAATCATAACTGGAATACTAAGCCCAGTAATGATGCATGGGGTAGCACACGTGATGATATAGGACACAGTGCTACCGCCGTAGATCTCGCATTTTTAGATCCTAATACCGAAATCTATGAAGGGTTAACTACCAGCTTTGAAGAGCGTATTGACCACTATGAAGCGCCCTATGTCAGCTATGGCGAATATCCAAACCCGTTAACCAAAAACTCTATACCACTGCAAACTATCGACCTATCGCTACAGCAAAACTATATGTCTCAGCGCGATCTTGCGCTCAACTCTAACACGCGATTACTCTCCCTTGCCGGCTACCAAGCACTATTTGCTGCGCTCAACCAAGATGCAAGCACCTTGCCAGAATCAGAGACTCATAAAACCTGTGCGGGTATTTTACTGTTATCTATGATTACCGGACTGCCAGTTAAGTCCTTACTAATACCCAGCTATATCGGCCATCCTGGTATTTTTAATCTTGATGGTAAAAAATATTACATCAAACACAGCTTAGGTATTACCGAAAGGTCCACCATCCAAACTTTAAAAAAGGAAGATTATGAAAATCATTCCGATACCATCAAAGTTCCACTGCCTTTGTGGTTGATAGATGATTTGCTTGCTTGCGAGTTACCAGTAAAAGAAGATTTTACGGCTTATGTTGCCAACTTGCGTAGCAGCCTTGGATTGCCGTACCTGTCCGTCAATCGTATAGAGACCGCACTACATGTAGTGCTCTCTCGTTATACACCTGACTGTCATCGGCATATTGCCGATATCATCTGTCGCACGCCAGCGCCCCATGCTCCTGCGATGTATTACAGTAGCCATACTAGCGAGATGATCATTGCTCACTATAAATCAGCGCTAAGCGTATTGAGTAGCTTAAGTAGTTTTGACTTAACTTATATCACTCCTTGGCATAAATATACCGTAGGCTCAGGGTTTGCGCTCAAAATTGATAGCGTCAAAAATATCATGAATGATATGAAAGTCTGGGTAGAACAAAGTATAAATGATGAAGATCAATTCAATCGAACCAGTATTTTTGTATGGTTTGTATTCTGCCTCTTAACTGGAGTACGACCGAATAACGGTCTTGGTAAAATGTACAATATCGATCTTGATATGGGTTGGCTGATCATCAACGATAAGCCTGTTAAAAAAGTCAAAAGTGATCGTTTGATACCGCTATGCCCTACGCTTGTACGCCATTTAACAGACTATAGAGCGTATTTGATTGACTATCAGGCTAAGCATCAGTCAAATCATGTCATCAGCGCCACCATTGACAATATTCGCTTAGGTAACGATGAGGCTTTATTGAAACTATTGTCTGAACGTGCTCCTACTCTTAATGCCACTGCTCTCAAGGATATTAAGCGCGGTGATGCTTATCATATGACCAAACACATCATTGATGCCAACCCCTATTGGACACGCCACTTTGTCCGTACTCAGCTTGAAAACCTTGGCGTTTCCTTATCGCTGATTAACACGGTTATTGGGCATGAAAAATCTCGTCAAGAAGTGTTGGGGCGCTTCTCATCGAGTAGTAAAGCAGATATTAATCGTGTAGCGTCTGTGTTTGAGCAGATCGCTGAGCAGCTAGGACTAACCGACATAAAAATCGACTACTATACTAATCCAAACCATTTTGGCATAAGCCCTGCAGAGGTAGATAATGCTAATAGATAAGTTACGCTTACCAAAAATTATTGATGATTTAGCAAAGTTTGATGGTAGAAAAAAGCGCTATGTGCCTTACCCATCCATACTCAAAGACAGTGACGCGGTGAGGAAATGTGAGATAGAGCTACTAGCTGACTTACAGACCGAGTGGGAGTCACTGAAAAGGATTCATTCTGGAAGGATCAGATTCATAAAGTCTTTCGATAAACATTACCGACAAGTGCTTTTGCTCGATGAGCGCATCTTTTCATTTTTACCAAGCTCTAGGGATTATTTTGATTTGTCATGGCTGTCATGGAGCCAAATATTAAGCCAATGTCAGCATGATTTTTATGAACAGCTAAAACCTTTAGCTAGTGAGGGATTTGATGAGTTTCAAGCTATCATTCAAAATAAGATTGCAAAAGCTTATAAATCAACCAAAACATTAAAGCAAGCATGGCGAACCGTTACTAAGTTTATCGATTATCAAAACCAGCATTATATGCTTGCAGAACACTATTATCCTAAGATAATCGCGCCGCAACCTACCAAAACGAATCCACTGATTATAAATACAGCTTGGGTCAAAAACGGTAAGGCACTGGTCAAAATTATTCGCGCAGTGCAGCACCACTGGGAGCAAACAACCGATTACAGCCAAGAGAAAATATTAGGCTGGCTAATCTTCTCAGGGATTGTATATGGCGGCATTAATGAGACGCAGATGCTTCAAGGGTGGCTTACCTCTTTACTTAACAAAGAGTATCAGCCGTTCATTAATGAGAGAATAGTGGTCTCGCCGCGCTTTATCCAAGAGCGATTTGGTAATGAGCGTGAAGGTGAAAAAGGTAGTGAAAAGCTGTATAACACCAAGCAAATCGTTGTGGATATAGTCAGTCAATGCTGGCTGATACGTTACCATCAAGATAGCAGTCAAGAAGAAATCAAATCTACCCTTGCTAATCTTTCTAAAGATAAGCTTGAGCACTATCTACATTGTACTCTAACAGACATAACTGAGCCTTTAGCTATTAAGCCGCCACCCTTATCCCGTTTTTTATATTACGCCAGTTATTATTGGGAGGTGCTAGATGGCGCTGATATTGATCATGCGTCGGTAGGGGTCATGCGAGGCTTACACAATACCACCGGACTCATCGCGCCAGACTTTGAACGTCTTTTAAATAAAGAGTATAAGCATACCAAAACTGCTTACGATTTAGAGCAGATTTTAGCGCTTTCTATTCATAAAAACTCTAGCGCTAAAAAGATTGCATTTGAGGACTCTAAATTC
Source organism: Psychrobacter glacincola (assembly GCF_965118485.1). Lineage (GTDB taxonomy): Bacteria > Pseudomonadota > Gammaproteobacteria > Pseudomonadales > Moraxellaceae > Psychrobacter > Psychrobacter glacincola_D. Next base: position 68,777 of record NZ_CBCPJH010000013.1, read on the forward strand.
ATAAAAGTGCGCAAGTCAGATTTGATAAAGCAGCTGACTCGTGACTTTAAACTGGACGAAGAGCAAAAAAAGAAAAAACTAAGCTATACACCGCCTACACTTATCGAAAGAGTGCAACAGCGCTGTGAGCAATATACCGACATGAGCGAGGCTATTTTATTACAATGGACACTAAGTTTACTATGTAGTGAAAAACCGCCCAAAAACAGCTCTATCTTACAATATGTCAAAACTATAGGCTATGAATGGCTATACTTTAGCGCTGGTCAGTCCATTCACAGGTGGTCAGAAGAGGATTTTGAAACTCACTATGAGGATATCTTGGAGTACAAAACTGTGGTACGTAGCAATACTACGACGGTTTATGCAGCTAATTTACTTCAGCGCATGCATGATTTTGCTGATGTGAAATATGACTTGCCCACCGTGAGAATTGAACAAACTGATAAAGGGCGCCGGGTGCGCTCGGAGCTGATATCACCACAAGCTTATCGAGCTATTATCAAGCAGACATTGGAGTCGGTTGATATATTAGAGCGTGAGATGTTCGCACTATTATTTATACTGCTCTATCGTACTGGCATGCGCAAAAAAGAGCTGCTGGGACTCAAATTTAATGACATTGAAGGGCTTAAGTCTGCACGGCCGTCATTGGTCATCAGACCAAACAGCTTCCGCTCAATCAAGACGCAAAGTAGCGTGCGCCGCGTGCCTATTTTTGCCTTATTAAAACCTGATGAGTTGCACTTTTTTATGAGCTTTGTGCAAAGCAATATCGGTGATAATACAAACAAGTTTATATTTACCTTATCATCTGATCAGCGTCCTATTGACGATCATGTGCCTTTAGATTTCCTCAAACAGGTTTTAAAGGACATATCAATAGATAAAAACGTAGCAACGCATACCATCCATGGCTTTAGGCATACAGCGGTGAGAAATTTATCTTTAGTGCTATTAAATCATCCGGATCTGGTTCAATCATTGACCGATTATGATAATAGCGATGTATTGCGTATTAAACAAGGCTTACTCGGTGAGCATATCGATGCGCAAGATCGCTGGTACGCCTTATCCGGTATCATGGGACATCTGTCACCGCAGCGTAGCTTTGAGTATTACAACCACTTTGCTACCTTGATGGCCACTTATGCTTTAAGTATCACTGATATTAGACTACCTAAGCAAACGTTGTGCAACATTACTAACTTTACCCGTGCTAGGCTGATTAATAACTCTAATATTATGGCTAATGACATGGTCAGCATGCCTAGCATGCGTAAGCTATTATTCAAAAATATCATAGAAGGCAGACGCAAATCACCACGATTTATAGTCGAAAATCCTGATAAGTATTTTTTATTAAACCCGGAGCCATTAGCCACTGATGAGCTGTTTGGTCGTTACGGTTTAAACCGAATACAACTACTATTACAGACCTCTGATGAAAAAACCTCCTTAAATAAAGCTGCACAGCTGGCAAATATTTCTGTGCACGATGCAGAGATTTTAATGAAACGTGCAAGAGAGGTTGTCGCCATCACCACCAAACACGGTAAGCCCCGCTTTGTAAAACCAACAGATTTAGAGACTACTGCTTTAAGTCCGCTAAGTATTCAATACCAAAGTGATCTGAGACTGCTATCACCCCTATTAAGCAACGCTTATCGGCTACGAGAAAAATCAAAGCCTGACTGGACTTGGTTCCTTAATATATGCCGTCAAAAACTGTCTAGCAGCAAAGCATATGTGACATTTCCAGAGAAGCAGAAAAAAGAATTACAGCGGTTTGTTGATATTGCGAAGCGATTACTGCCTGATAAAAACTGGCTTATCACAAGTAGTGAAGCTGTGCTTGAAGAAAGTATGCACACCTCTGGTTATCAAGATATGCAAATGAAAATTAAGAAGAAAAAGAAAGACGAAGGCGAAGAAGAAAATAAAAATCTAATGAAATCCATTCATATAGGAATTGCAAATCGAGATTACAGAATTAAGAGTCTAGAATCTGTAGACGATGAAGCGGATTGCACTAAAAAAGCTAAATGGCAATACTCACCGCTGCTACGATTTTTTGTACACATGATGCTAATTACTGACGAAACCCTGCCCATTATTGATTGATAAGGAGTTTTAGAAAATTTGCTGATTATAATCATCAAGTAAAATAAATTATCTCAGCTTAATTCTGTGCTCGGTTGCAACCCCGTATATTTTAAAATTGCTAAACCGGCTATCAGTAGTTGGATAGTCGGGATTGAGCGCTATCAGCTGAGTATACTCCTGCCCCAACGTTTCATCAAAGCCACAGTCTCGCCATTTGCGTAGCATCACTTTATCGGTATTGTCGGTTGCAATCACATAATCACCTGGCGCGGGAGTCAAGTTGGGATTGATGAGGACCAGATTTTTTGGCTGAAATATGGTTTGCATACTATCGTCTTCTATCACAATCCAATAAGCATTTTCGTCGCTTCTTTTTACTACTGGCTCAAAATCATTAGTTGTAACTTGCTCGCCCTTCAATACTCTTCCTATTTGTTCGTCACGATATATAGGGTACACACATAACTGGTCTATACCTTGCGATATAGCACATTTCTTGCTTTCAGTAACCATCTCTCCTTTGCCTGTAGATAACCATTCGGCATTTACACCTGTACATATCGCCATTTCAACCAACTTGGTTGAGCTATTGTTTCTGCCATTTTCCAAGTCTGAGATGGCTCCTTGTTTTGCATCTATGGCTTTAGCCAGATCCAATTGAGTCATCCCTGCGTATTTCCGCGCTTTTTTTAATCTCTCACCTATCGTGTCTATCATGAACTGTCTCTTTAAGATACTTATAGGTTCATTATGGTAAAAATTAATAACGTTTTAGCGTTGTTAAAATAACGTAATAACGTTATTATGATGATTGTTTAATACTCTTTATTTATTTAACGTCAAACCATGTTGGAGGTCTTATGTATCCATTATCTAAAGAAAAGCTTGAACAGTCACGCAGCATTCAGGCGCAAATACTGCAAAGCGCTGCAAAGTATAAACGAGGTCAACTAGCCCAAGGTATCGGCGTTGATACAACCACCGTCGGGCGCTGGTTAGATAGCAGTCATAAAGACAGCAAACTGATGCAGTTTGCTATTATTTTGGCGATATGTGAATTGAAAGTAGTACCTGCCAATATGAAATGCTATGACATGCAGAAGATTGATATCTTATTTAGACTCGCAAAAAACAGCTTTGATCGCTTAGATGTCGCAGAGGATTTTTTTATGACGCCAACGACTGATCAAGGAGGACATCATGAGTAAATCAGATGATGTGGGTATTTGGCTACCCATTTATATTGGCGAGATGCTGGCAATGACCATACGCTTTAGTACTGAACAGATAGGTGCGCTGTATTTACTTATGATGGATTACTGGAAAAATGGTGAGGTACCACATGATGATAAAATCATTGCCGCGATCACTGGTCTATCTCCTACTAAAACTAAAACATTTATCAAATTGCTTTTGAGTATTCAGCTCTTTGAAAGCAATGGCGAGCTATTATTCAGCTCATATCTTAACGATAAAAAAGAAACTGCAACAAATAACAGAAGAATAAAATCTGAACGGGGTAAAAAAGCTGCTGATGCTCGGTGGGGTAAAAATGAAAACAGTAACAGTCAAAACTATAAGCCTGCCCATGATAAAAGTAATGCACAAGGCGTATCTGAGCCATGCTCAAGCAATGCTAACGCCATACTTGAGCAATGCCCGTCATCATCATCTTTATCTTCATCTAATAACTCTTCTCTCTCTCACTTAAATAATAACCGTTTAGATATTGATCCTATTAAAGACTGGGCAGCACCTAAACTCAATCAGACAAACACTTTACTTAAAAACGCATCATCATCAGCACCAGTATTAGATTCAAAAGCTTATGCCAATCATATTAAGAGTTTCAAAACGTACTACACAGAGCAAGAACTAAAAAACAATCCCATTTTAACGGATGACAGACGACGTGATGTATTCATTACATGGATCAATAATGACCGTCAGTATCCTCCAAAAAATAAAAAAAGCAAAGGAGAGCACTATGAGTCAGCCTCAAAAACCAATCAAAAAAATGCATCTGGCGACGCATTTGACTATGCTACCCACTACGTTGAGCAAGGTTAACAAGACGTTGATGCCTACTTCGACCGCATGGCGTGATGACGATGCTATTGATGATAACCAACAGATGCGACAAATAACCAAAGAGCTGGTGAGGTTGTTTGGTGAATGGCAGCTAAACTTCGGTAATAAAGCAAAAGCTAAGGACTACCCTATACACAAAGCCATATTATGGGCAACGGTCATCATGCATTTACAGCCAACTGCTGATCAGTGGCAAAAAGCTCGGCAGCGCTCTATCCTTGAAGAATGGCCACCAAGCTCAGCGCGTGACTTACTAGCATTAGCAGATACTAGTGAGCAAGATTATCCAGACAGTCGCCAAGCTTATCTTGATGCCGCTCAGAAAAAGTATGTCCATGCTGTGGTTTATGAAACCGCTCGAAGGGTTGGCTTTTCAGACATAAGAAATAAAGCAGAAGCCCTTACCTATCCCTCTTGGCAGCAAATATATCCGAAGGTATGTCAGGAACATAGCAACGGCGCTACATTCACATTACCTCAATCACGACAAATTGCTCATAAACACATACCTATGTCTAATGACAGCCCCATGGCTGCAACCGTCGATACATTTTTAAAAGGGTTTGGACGTCGAAGTATTTAGTGCTATATATGAATAGGTTGTCATAAACTTAACTGGCTTAGTAGTCTGTTATAGATGCTTCCACTAATGCTAGCGGCGTTGTTGCTGCATGACACGGCTAGTATTGGTATGTTGATCAGTATATTAGGAGCAGTCGTTTGCGTGGTAGGTGTGGGAAAGTTTTCGGTATAAGCATCCTTCACTGCTTGGGCATGATACATATGATACATTGGCATCTGATAAAATTAGAATGATTAAATCAAACAAGGATTGCTTCCTATACAGTATTTACATGCTTATATCTGCTCATTATCGTTATAAATTACTAAGTATCACGCATCAAGCCAGTGCTGTTGTCTGGCATAAAGAAGCTGTTTGGGCGTATCGATATCATAGCTGAGTTGATGGTTGATAACAGTACTTAACTGATTTGAGGGTAAGGCTCTAATCAAATGGCGCAGACCTTTATCCCCTAGCAGTAATGGTTGCCACTGTTTGAGACGCTCAGCATTAATGACTATCGGAAGACCAACGATATTACTCTTACTTTTATTAGTAGAAGACGCTTTCTCTATACATTGATAACTACTAGCGACCACTGTCCTTTTGACCGCTAATAATTCTATTATATGATTACTATCTAACAATAATTGATCCACCCCCATGATTAACACCCGATTAATCAACGACATCTTCAAGTTAATCAAAGCTTCAATACCAAGAGACAAGCTATGTGCCATACCAGTTTCAGGTATCAAATTAGCCACGGAATAGATTATGGTATTTTGATGGACTAAGTCATCAATCGCATCAGCAATTGCTGTTTGGTCTTGCGGAATGACAATAATAACGGCAAGAGGCTTTGTGGCTAATGCCATTTTAGTCATATAACAGACAAGAGGTTCGCCATGCTTGCTAAGCAGTTGTTTAGATTGACCAAGACGCTCGCTTAGGCCGCTCGCTAAAACAATAACAGCATGATTTTGTTCATCATCTTCTATGACGCTATACAATGGCGTTTTGGTCGGTAAAATAGAATTATGAGTATCAACATTGCTAGTCATGAGCGTAATCATTTTTATAGTTATCGAGGTCAGATTGCTCTGAGGTTTGAATATTATATTGGCTATTTGGCAGTAATGTTTGCGGCGCGTGTCCATGAATCACCGCGCTCATTTGTGCCATGATACTGAGTGCCAATGCTTCAGGTCCATCCCCACCCAATTTATAGCCGATAGGATAATGCAGTTTACGAATACCCTCCGCTAAAATGTGCGGGTTAGCACTTGTCGCACTAATTTCTTTGATTAAACGCTCAGTACGATAGCGAGGTCCCAGTTGTCCAAGATAACGATATTGAGCAGAATGCTCTAGTAGTACAGCCAGTCGAGCGCGGTCTTGGGCCAGACTATGAGACATCACAGCAACAGCAGCGCCAGCACTGAGATTAAGCAATTTTTCGCTATCATCCAAAGCTACGCACAGTACTGAGTCTGCTTGGCTAAAGCGCAAACGTATTGCATATTGTGGTCGACTGTCTATTACTGTGACGTGCCAATCCTGTAGCTTTGCCATTGTCACCAGCGGTATAACATCATTACCTGCCCCGCAAATAAGCAATCGTGTTTGTGGGCAAATGCGCTGAAATAACCACTCAGTCTCATGCTGCCGATCACCTGTAGCTTGTAATTCTACATCACCCGTTAGCTTAATGTATTCAGTATTTTTTCCATTAAACTTATACTTTGATAGTTTTTTAATCGCATTTAACAACACATCATCTATAAAAGTATTCGAGTCGTCTGCTATATTTTGGTTCAAATATGCATCAGCCAGATTTCCCGTTTTTAGATACTGATTTAAATAAATACGGGTACCAACTTGCATTTTTGCCCCTTTAGTTTTGGGACTATCAGACTTGATAAGAGTGGCAATGGTTACTGGCTGTTGAGTACTACGAACCTGACGGACTAAATCGAGTAATGGTATTGCTGACGATAAACGCTCAAACAATACATGTACTCGTCCATTACAACCCAAGCCAAAATTGAGCTCGCCCTCTAAAATATCGTCTTCAAACATATCTTCATCTTCGACAGTAGTGTCTTCTACAACAGTCGAATCAGAATCGCCATTGTTAAGATATCCAATATCATCCCCTGTTTGGTATATCTGAACGCTTGCGCCATGACGGGTAAGCCAAAATGCACGTTTGATAATGTGCGGTTCAAGACAGCCACCACTAATCATTCCCACCGAACGTCCATCGGCGCAGATAAGCATCATCGCACCTGATTGCCGGTACGCCGAGCCCTCTGTTCGAACTACAGTGGCTAATACGGCATCGATGTTTTGTCGTATCGCCTGCGCAGCAAGGTCAAGGATATCAGCAGTTTGATTCATAACGTTCCTTATAGACTTAGCAATAAGCTAAAAAAACCCGCTGTTTAATCGGGTTTTTTAGCAAAACAGTATTTGATAAGAATCAACCTGGTAGCTGGTCAATAAGCTTATCTAGAGTAATAGGAAAATCTCGAACCCGGATACCGACTGCATTATAGATAGCATTTGCAATCGCTGCTGCAGCGCCTGAGATTGCCGTCTCACCAATCCCTTTGATATGCATCGGATTGGTATAACGATCATCTTCTTCTAGCAAAATGACATCCAATTGCGGTACGTCAGCATTGACAGGAATATGGTATTCAGAGAGGTCATGATTACATAAGCGCCCGTCATGCTTATCATGGATAACCTCTTCCATCAACGCTGAACCTATACCAAAAACCATACCGCCATAGCACTGTGAAGTAGCGGTTTTGTGATTGAGAATACGCCCAGCTGCAAACACTCCCGTCATACGTTTGACTCGAATCTCACCAGTCACTCGGTGCACAGCGACTTCCGCAAAATTGGCACCATAGGAGGCTTGGCGATGGGTTTTTTCATTTTTACCTGGATTAATTGCGCCTTTGGCACTTAAATTTTGGTCATCATATTGCGCAATAATCTCAGCTAGTGAATAACTTTTATGGCCACTAAAATCATATCTGCTTTGTTTAGCCGTCTGTTTCTCTGGTAAGCGTTCCAATATAGATTCAGGGAGAGAGACGTTCGTCTTTTCTGCTAACTTTTCCACAAGCTCGGTGGCAACATCCTTACCAGATTCAATGATAGTCTCTGTTGCTGTCTCTTTATGCTCTCCTATTTTGTTGATCTGCCCTTTATTTAGTTGGATGGTATCGGGATATAGTCCGACTTTGTCTGCTAGTATTTCACGCAATTGCTGACAAGCCAGATAAATACTGCTACCAGAGCTTGCCGCACCCATGCTACCGCCTGAACCAACGGCAGGCGGTAGGCTGGTATCACCAAGTTTCATCTCAATGTGGTCAACTGGCAGACCTAATAGGTCAGCAGCAATTTGGCTAAATACGGTATAAGAGCCTGTACCGATGTCAGTCATATCCGTCTCAATGATGGCTTTAACGCCAAGCTCCTTTGAGCTATCGACTTGTAGGGTTGCTCGTGCTTCAGAAAGCTTTAACTGATTACCGCGGGCAGCGGCAGCCATACCGATACCCATCCACCAATCTCCTTCTAATCGTTTAGCAGGTATCTTATTGCGCTTCTCCCAACCAAATTGCTCAGCCCCTTTCTCCATACAGGCAATCAATTGCCGAGTTGAAAAAGGTATCTCTTGACTAGGATCTTGCTTAGGCTCATTACGGCGGCGTAGCTCTATAGGATCCATATCTAATTGAATCGCCAACTCGTCCATGGCACATTCAACAGCAATTAACCCCACTGCTTCCCCAGGGGCGCGCATAGAACCTGATAGCACTTTATTAATATCAACCATCTGATAGTCAACCTGACGATTTTCACCGCGGTATAGATAGTGAGTAGACAGCGCTGTGGGCTCAAAGAAGCTCTCACCGGGTAAATTGCTAGTGATAGTATTATGAATAAACGTATTAATAACACCTTCTTTATTGCAGCCGATACCGATACGCTGACGCGTATTAGAGCGCCTTATGGTGGTTTCCATCACTTGCGGACGAGTCATCACAATCAATACTGGACGCTTTAGCTCTTTTGCAGAGATTGCTGCAGCAATCGATTCAGGAGCAATACCAAGTTTACTGCCAAAACCGCCGCCAACGTAACGAGCAATCAGTTGCACATTATCTGGATCCAAATTTAGGGCATCCGCCACTTGTTGTTTACAAGAGGACAACATCTGGTTGGAGGTATACATAATTAACTTCTCACCCTCCCAATAAGCCAAGGTGGCATGTGGCTCCATGGGCGAATTACTTTGGCTTGGCGTATGGTAAACCTGATCAAACGAAACCTCAGACTCTTGAAGTCCTTGCTCAGGATTGCCCTGTTTATGATTCTTGTCCGAGCCTTTCTTTTCATCAACCGGATGCGCATTTCCCAATGCTGAGCCAAAATCTATCACGGCATCTTCTGTTTCATCTTTATAAGTTACCTTGATAGCTTTTGCGCCTTCGGTAGCCGCTTCAAAGGTTTCAGCGATTACGGCAGCTATTGGCTGACCATGGTAAAAAATCTCAGCGACTCCTTGAGTGGGTGCTTTTCTCTCTCCACCTTGCTGAGCATTACGTAAAAAATGCTCGGGATCAGTGACCACTTTAATAATACCTGGAATCGCCTCTACTGCATGGCTATCGATGTGCTTCACCTTGCCTTTAGCAATGGTCGCACCAACTAAGACGCCGTAAACCTGTCCTTCAATATAAAATTCTGCGCTATAAGTCGCTTGTCCACTGACTTTCAAGGAACCGTCTACACGGTTGATAGGTTTACCAACCAATTGACTGGCAGTTTTATCAAAAAGAGTATCAACTGGGTTATCCATGGTCAGTTTTTTTGTGGGTTCTGATGGCAGTACTGAGTCCAATAGTGACATAATTATGCTCCCTTACCCGTTAGTGCGCGTTCAATAACTTGTTTTAACAAGCGACGCGTCAGCGGTATCTTAAAGTCGTTTTGACCACTACCTTTGGCATCCTTTAATAACAAATCTGCCGCTTGCGAAATAATGTCAAGGTTACCGTCTGTGCCCGTTAAGAGCGCTTCAACTGCTTCATTACGCCAAGGCTTAGTGCCAATACCACCAAATGCCAAACGTACCGTTTCTAACTCTTTCTGACTATTAACATTAATTACTGCCGCGCATGATACTAAGGCAAAGGCATAAGAGGCGCGATCACGAACTTTGTCATAAGTATGCATCCCTTTCATTGGAGCTGGGAGAACAATATGAGTAATAAGCTCCCCTGTCTCTAAAACGGTTTCAATATTTGGCGTATCTTTTGGCAAGCAATAGAAGTCTTTAATCGGAATCTGGCGCGTGGTGCCATCTGCTTTGAGCGTTTCAATGGTGGCATCGAGTAAGCGCATCGCTACCGCCATATCTGATGGGTGCTGTGCTATACAATCGTCACTCGTTCCTAAGATGGCAAGTGGGCGATTTTCACCATTGATGGCTGGACAGCCAGAACCAGGATTGCGTTTATTACAGGGACTATCCGGCTGATAAAAGTAGTAACAACGGGTGCGTTGTAATAGATTGCCACCTGTAGTCGCTTTATTACGTAATTGTCCTGAAGCCCCTGCTAACATTGCCCGTGCTAGTACGGGGTAGCCTGCTGTAACCGCTGGGTGCGCGGCCAAATCGCTATTCGTTACCAGCGTCCCGATGCGTAGTCCACCATCAGCGGTAGCCTCTATTTGTTGCAGCTCTAAGCGCGTAATATCAACCAGTTTTTGAGGAGTCTCAATCTCAATCTTCATTAGGTCCAATAAATTGGTACCACCGGCTATAAATGAAGCGTCTTTAGGGGTGGCAAACATAACAGCTTGTTGCGGCTCAAGGGCACGGATATATTCAAAGCGTTTCATGAACGGTCTCCTTCGGCATTGGCAACATTGGCAGTTTGCTTTACTACCGACTGATTGCCAATTTGTGTCTCGCTAGGCGGCGGTGACCAAATACCGCTAATAGCTACATCGGCTGCGTTATTATTAGCCGCATTGTCACTCATTGAAGAGGAGTTTGACACTTGCTTTTCAAGCACCTGTGAGATGGCTTTGATAATATTGGGATACGCCGAACAACGACAAATATTGCCACTCATACGCTCAGCAATCTCTTGCACTAGTAGTCCATTAGGATTTTGCAAGTCAGTAGTCACATGACTTGACCACTGTTGTTTGACTTCTTCTATCAATGCGGTTGCTGAACAAATCTGTCCGGGCGTACAATAGCCACATTGAAACGCATCGTGATCTTTAAAAGCCTGTTGCAACTCTGATAGCGACTCAGGCAGTCCGATACCTTCAATGGTGGTAATCTCATCACCATCGTGCATGGATGCTAATGTCAAACAAGAATTGATTCGTCGCCCATTAATAAGCATAGTACAAGCGCCGCACTGCCCATGATCGCAGCCTTTTTTTGGTCCAGTGATATGTAGGTGGTGACGACATACATCTAGCAATGTCGTTCGCGGGTCAAGATTATCAAACTCATAATCCTGCTGATTAATCATTAATGTTAAATTAGTCATGCTGGCTTCTCGCTGGCAAATAGTAATCAAATATTAGATTAGGTCTTGTAACTAGTCTATAGATTAAATGTTAACTGAATTCAGTTATTGCTATCATATTTTTCAGCACCATAAAATTTTGCTAACTTTAGCTAAGAAAGTATGAAAGGCGCAGTTCGGCTAATTGAGCTATGCTGAAGAAACCGTAGAGATAAACTTGGTAAACTAACGACTCGATGAGGAGTTTACCATGACCAAGAAAATCAGAACTTACAGCACAGAATTTAAAGCAGAAGCCGTTAAGAAGATAGCAGACAACAACGGCAATATTTCAGCTACTGCAAAGCAGCTTGGCATCGCGACGCAAACACTATCGAACTGGCATAACAAAGCCAATCAAGGCAAGCTTTTAGCAACTGAGCAATATGATCCTGAGCTTATGGCAGACATTCAGGAAATAAAGCAGCTCAAGCGACAACTCAAAGTGGCTGAAGAGGAACGAGAGCTCCTAAATGAGGAGGGAGAAAGCGAAGCACTGCTTCGCCCCGATGCAAGATGAGAGCTATGCTCGAATGAGGCCACGGCGTACTTTGCAAAGCACAGTTAGTCAGGTACGCCTTTATAAAATCCAATCAGCATCTTTTTAATATTATCCGCATGTGCCGTGTATTAAACGTAAAACCATCAAGCTATTACGACTGGATAAATCGTGAGATTAGTGAACAGCAGATACACCGTAACCACTGTGAGCTATTAGTTAAAGCCGCTCACAGTGGTTACGGTGTGGTTCGACTTTATGCTCACCTAAGCGCGCAAGGCCATGTCATTAGCTTGTACATAGTCAGACGTATCTTTGATGAACATGGCATGGCATTAAATGCCGTCGCCACAAGCGCTTTAAAGTCACTACGGACTCCAATCATAACAAGCTCGTCTATCCAAACGTACTAGATCAAAAGTTTGATGCTAAGCGCCACAATGAGTCTTGGGGCAGTGACATCACTTATATTTGGACTGCTGAGGGTTGGCTATACTTAGCAGGTGTTAAAGACTTAGTATGCCGTACACTCAACATGGTAATTAAGAATAAAGTGCCAAGCCAAGGGCTGATTGTACATTCTGATAGAGGCAGCCAGCATTGCAGTCATACCTATCACAAAATTATCAAGCAGCATCATTTTAAAGGCTCAATGAGTGGTAAAGGTGATTGCATTTGATAATGCGCCAATAGAGAGTTTCTAGGGTGAGGAGCACTGCTCCGCAAGGAAGAATAAGCTTGTATACCATCACGAGTATAAAACAAGGTTTACAGCGACCAACGAGATCACACAATATAGAGAGCTGTACTATAATCAAACTAGGATTCAAAAGGATTTAGGCTATAGATCGCCAAGGCAGGTGTGGTTTGACTTTTATCATCAGGCTGCGTAACTAAAATCTCCCAAGTTTAACTATACAGATTTGACGGCAGGCGTGATTGATGGTGGGGTTTGAAAAGCCAGACAATCTTGAAGATAAACATATAATAGCTATTAATAATAATTGATGGATTGAAAGGAAGTATTATGGAGTGGCAAGCGTGGTTTGCAATTGACTGGCAGCAAATACTTGGTATTACTTTATCGGCGCTAGGATTCTATCTTGTCTTGATGCTCTTTACTCGAGTGATGGGACTGCGAAGTTTCTCTAAGCTTTCAAGCTATGATTTTGCGATGACAGTAGGTATTGGCAGTATTTTAGCATCAACGATATTGTCTGACTCTCCATCTTTGCTGCAAGGATTGCTAGCCGTTGGAGTACTATTTATTATACAAGCATTCATCTCAGTGGTTAGACGAAAATCTAAACCTATAAAAGCGTTAATTGACAATCAACCCATCATCTTAATGGCTCACGGTGAGTATTTTTTGGACAATTTAAAAGATGCAAATCTCAGTACCAGCGATGTTCAAGAGGTACTACGTAAGAATGGTCTGAAATCGAAAAAGGAAGTATTTGCGGTAATTATGGAAACGACAGGTGATATGAGTGTGATTAAGAATAATGAATTCATACCTGACTATTCCTTATTTGATGATATCCGTGATAGTGAACTACTACTTGACCCTATCTATAACACGTCAAGCTCCAATATCAACAATAATCCATAAGTAAAAACGAAATAAAAAAGATAGTTAGCGCTATATATAATATGTTAGCTACCTTTCGCTGTCCTTAAAATTATAAGAAGAGAAGATTGATATGGATTGGTCGAGTATCTTTATTTATGACACAACATGGTCATTTGCTGCCGAAATTGTCATACGTGTGGTTGTGATGTTTACCATGATTATTTTATTTTTACGTTTTACTGGTAAACGCGGCGTTCGGCAACTGTCTATCTTTGAGCTAACAATTATTCTATCATTAGGGTCTATTGCTGGTGATCCAATGTTTACTAAGGATTTACCACTGATTCAAGCGGTACTGATCATGAGTATCGTGATTGCTCTATATCGTTCATGCACATGGCTAATGATGAAATATCAGCCTTTTGAAGATCTCTTAGAAGGTACCTCGCTTTATATTGTAGAGGAGGGTGTACTGATACTTGAGAAGATCGAATTGGGCCAAATGTCACATGATGAATTTTTTTCTGAGATGCGCATGCAGGGCATTGAACACTTGGGTCAAGTGCGGGTTGGGTTGTTGGAGACGAATGGCGATTTTAGTATATTGTTGTATCCCCGTGATGAGGTACGTTATGGTCTGCCCCTCTTTCCCAAACAATATCAGTCAGTCACTCAGATAGATTCTGGAGATTACTATGCTTGTATGTATTGCGGTCATGTCGATAAGCCTTCAGCCCTTAAGGAGCTCTGTAGTCGCTGTCATAACAAATGCATAGGATGGGCCAAAGCCATGAATAATGTGATTATTAGGTGATCGTATTAAGATGGTTTTTCTTTGATACTTTCTTCTGTTAGAAATTTCTTCATAAACAAGGATGCTTGAGTTAATATCACTCTTCTTTTAAACCTTTTCAAAATCTATCTAGATGCTGTGCTAACACTAGGTTCAGTTCTCTAAAATCTGTTAAGATTTTATCAGCGATCTCTTATTAAAGAACCCAGCGCATAGGCTGGGTTCTTTGGGTAATAATTTAGATTAAAAGACTAAGCAAGATCACGCACCTTTGGCTCACGCTCCCACAGACGCGATTTAGCATTATCAATAAAGGCATCTAAATCAGCCAATGGCGTGACAAAGCTGTCTTTTTCAATCGGTAGCTTACTTAAGATAAATTCATCGGTCGCCCCGCAATAAGCAATCGCTTTACAGTGCACATAAGCATCTGTAAACCAATCAAGTGTAGCGCTGTCTTTAGCCAGTTTCTTTGCTTGCTCCGGCATAATGATACTCACCACCGCATCAAACATCACAGACGGACCACCAGCAACGCGCTCATCGGCTTGTATACGAGTATCATCGTCCAAGACAACTTCTTTACTTGGTGCGACAATTTTTACTCGAGCGCCCTCTGCGGTTGCGGCCTCTTCAAACTTCTTAATTTCGCTATGCTTTGAGCCTTCTGCTACCAAGATGCCAATCATACGGCCTTTTAATGTCTTAGGCGTACGACCAATCGTTTGTAATGCATCCGATGTCGCCATCTCTTGTATTGGTGCCGCAGCCTCTGCCGCTTCTGGCAATTGCATACCTAGTGCTGTTGATACCCGCTTAGCCAAGTCTTCATCGATATTACGTAGATGGCTAAGCATACGCGTACGTACATGGGCCGCATCTACTTTACCCAGCTCAAACACATAAGCAGAGGCAATATGTGCTTGTTCAGCTGGCGTTTGACTACGATAGAACATACGCGGCTGGCTATAATGATCGGCAAAGCTTTCAGCACGCACGCGACCTTTGATACCATCATCTAGCTGTTCATGGAACGACTCAAAGCCTTTTTTAACACCCTCGCGCGGTCTTGTTGGGTCTAAGCTTTGTGGCTCATAAAGCACACGAGTTTTTGGCACTTGCATC
>NZ_CBCPJH010000014.1:0-82159 GCF_965118485.1 Psychrobacter glacincola
GTCATTGATGATAATTATTTATGGTAACTATCTATAATGATTAAACACTTACTTCTTAGTAGGATTGTCTTTTAACCATAGCTGATTGACAATTTTTAACTCGCGCAGCTCTTCTGCCATAATCGCCTCACTAATGCCAGGGTACTTTATCCTTGCATAGCTATATAACACGATACCTAATGCAGTCCAGCCAAAGAAAATCCACCATTCGGTAGCAGTTAATGCTGAGGGCATACCTGGCATATACAATACCAATAAACCGAAACCTAGTACAATCGTTACCATACCAACAAGCTTACCTGCCGGTATCTTAAAGGGACGTACCATATCAGGCTCGCGATAGCGTAGCACTAAGAAGGAAATAGCAACACAAGTATAGGCAATCACGATACCAAAACCACCGGCATTAACAATCCAAACCAACATTTTTCGACCGAATAATGGCGCTAACGTCGCTAAACCGCCAATAAGTAAAATGGCATTAGAAGGGGTTTTATATTTTGGATGTAACTTACCTAAGAAGGCTGGCAACATATGGGCTCTGGACATTGCATAAAGCAGACGACTACCGCCAATTAAGAAAGCGTTCCAGCTAGATAAGATACCTAGTACCCCACCGATAACCAGTAAAATACCTGCCCATTTACCTTGCCAAGCATTGGTCATAGCATCAGCTGTGGCTAAGGTTGAGCTTTCCGCTTGTATCAGTGGCAACGTCGTTCCAACACTCCACGCGATACCCACATACCACACTACCGCCACGATAATCGAGATAATCAAAAACTTACCGATATTAGGGCGAGTAAGATCAATTTCCTCTGCTGCCTGCGGGATAACGTCAAAGCCGACAAACATAAACGGCACCATAACAATCACTGCCATTATACCGCCGATACCACCAATAAAGGCTGGCGCTTGCACCGCTGTAGAGGTTTCAGGGTTATAAAGCATGGCACCAATAAATAGCAAAGTCCCGACGAATAAAATACCCAAGACAGCAGTCTTTTGGAACCATGCACTGACTTCCATACCGCGAATATTGAGCCACGTGACGATGATTGAACCTAGCATCCCGACACCGACCCAAGTCGCATAAACATCCCAGCCAGCGATGGTCCACAGATAACCTTGGTTATAATTGGGAATAAAGTATTCAACCACGGTAGGCAACGCCACGGCTTCAAAAGCAACTACCGAGAAATAACCAAACAGGATACTCCATGAGCAAATAAATGAGACCGTGACCCCTAGCGCTCGATGCGTATAAGTATGCTCGCCGCCAGTCACTGGCATTGATGCCGCAAGCTCAGCATAATTCACACCAATCAGTATGACGGCCAGTCCACCTATGAGGAACGCGAGCATCGCGCCCCACGTACCAGCGGATAAAATCCAGCCCCCAGCTAAGACTACCCAGCCCCAACCTACCATCGCACCAAATGCTAGGGCGATAACATCTAGCGTCCCTAACGATTTTTTTAATTCAGACATAACTTACTCCTTGTCCGTGTTTCATCCTTGTGACCCTCTTGCTTATTACACTTAGAGTGACACTATTTCGTATTTAACAGGGCATTGCCCCTCATTTTTATCTTTCCATACTTCTCGGTAGAGAAGCTTGATTGTATTTTTATATCTTGATAGCAGAGACAACAACGGCGTCTTGATTTGCAAGGCGCCGCTGTAAAACCATCGCTCAAAGCAGGACTTAAAAACCCTAACCTCAAACATTCATTATCTTAAATCGTCATGCTTTTAAGCGGTTAAAATATCTTTGATGATATCTAAGCCTTCTTGTAGCACTTCATCTTCAACTGTTAAGGGCACCATCACACGAATGGCGTTGCCATACATACCGCAAGACGCTAGTAGCAGACCCTGCTCGAATGCTTTGGCTTTTAAATTAGTAGTCGCTTCAACATCTGGCTTGCCTGCGCTATCGATTAGCTCAAACGCTAGCATGGCGCCTTTGTGACGAATATGACCGATGCTACTTAGCTTTAATTCTCTTAAGAAGGCTTCGATTTTGTCGCCAATCTCAATACTGCGCTCAAGCAGGTTTTCTTCTTCAATGACTTCCATGACTGCTAACGCTGCCACACAAGCCAGTGGGTTACCAGCATAAGTACCACCCAAGCCGCCAACTTGCGGCGCATCCATAATATCCGCGCGACCGATAACGGCAGAGATAGGATAACCGCCTGCCAAGCTCTTGGCACAAGTCATCAGATCCGGCTCAACACCCAATTGCTCAGACGCAAACAAGGTACCAGTACGGGCAAAACCACACTGTACTTCATCAAAAATCAGAACGATGCCATGCTCATCACAGATATCACGTAGAGACTTAGCAAATGACGGGGTAACTTGATGGAAACCGCCCTCGCCTTGTACCGGCTCGATAATCATCGCTGCCACTTCACTTGGATCGATATCCGCTTGGAAAATCATCTCAAGGCTATGCAATGCTTGTTCTTCAGTTACATTTAACTCTTCAGCTGGGAACAAGGCATGGAATACAGGGCCTGGCATCGGACCAAAGTTCTTTTTGTATGGCAATACTTTACCTGTCAGACTCATGCACATCAGTGTACGACCATGCCAACCACCGACGAAAGAAATCACGCCTGGACGACGGGTTTTTGCACGAGCAATCTTGATACAGTTTTCTACCGCTTCTGCACCAGTGGTCAAGAAAAACGCTTTAGTGTCGCCACTGATAGGCGCTTTTTCACAAAGCTTTTCAGCAAGATCGACATAGCATTCATAGTTAATCATTTGCGCGGCAGTATGGGTAAATTTGTCTAGCTGCTCGTGCACACGCTGCGTAATTTTTGGATGGCTGTGACCAGTATTTAGTACTGAGATACCACCGACGAAATCGATATAACGATTGCCTTCAACATCCCATATTTCTGAGTTTTTGGCTTTTTCTGCAAAGATAGGAAACGCTACGCCTAGACCTGTTGGTAGGACGGCTTTACGGCGTGCAAGTAATGATTGATTGGTAGTCATAAGAATATCCTTTTCTTTCTTTTACATAGATGCCAGTGAATTTATGGCAGTTTATAGGGTAAGGTTTAGGGTTATTTGGGATTCGTGCTGTGTGATTCAGTACTATGAATCCCGTTTCATGCTGTGTGACTATTAAAAATGCTATTTATATAAAAATATAAATCAGAACTTAACTAACGTCAGAGCACCAGTACTTGGTCACGACATATTCTTCGATGCCGTATTTGGAACCTTCACGACCAAAGCCAGACTGCTTAACACCGCCAAATGGCGCAACTTCAGTAGAAATCAAACCGGTATTGTGACCGATGATGCCGTACTCAAGCCCTTCGGTGACGCGCCACGAACGCGCATAACTGCCGCTATAGAAGTAAGCCGCCAAGCCATAAATAGTATCATTGGCCTGATGAATAACGTCTGCCTCATCTTTAAAAGTAAAAATGGTAGCGATAGGACCAAAGA
This sequence comes from Psychrobacter glacincola, assembly GCF_965118485.1. Classification (GTDB taxonomy): domain Bacteria; phylum Pseudomonadota; class Gammaproteobacteria; order Pseudomonadales; family Moraxellaceae; genus Psychrobacter; species Psychrobacter glacincola_D. The sequence goes on from NZ_CBCPJH010000014.1 coordinate 3,478, forward strand.
TTTCTTCAGAAGCAATATCCATATCACTACTGATATCACTGATGATGGTTGGATTATAGGTCAGCTCTGATGCGTCGTTGGTGCTGCCGCCCGTGACAAGCGTTGCACCTTTATCTAAGGCATCTTTTAGCAAGGCTTGCACTTTTTCTAACGCTTTTTTATTAATCAATGGACCAATATCCACGCCTTCATCCATACCATTACCGACCGTTAGCTCAGCGACTTTTTGCACAAATATCTCTAGAAACTTGTCTTTAATACTGTCTTGCACGTAGACACGATTAGCACAAACACAGGTTTGACCAGCATTACGATATTTAGAAGCGATTAAGCCTTCAGCAGCTTTTTCTAGATCAGCATCATCAAAGACGATAAATGGCGCATTACCGCCAAGCTCTAATGACAGTTTTTTGATGGTTGGCGCACACTGCGCCATCAAGGTACGACCGACTTCAGTAGAGCCTGTAAATGACAGTTTATGAATGCGAGCATCGCCCGTTAGGATATCACCGATGGTTGAGGACTTACCCGTCACTACTTGAATCACGCCTGCTGGAATACCCGCTTGCTCAGCCAATACCACAAGTGCCAATGCAGAAAACGGTGTTTCAGTCGCAGGTTTAATAATTATGGTACAGCCTGCTGCTAGTGCGGGTGCGGCTTTACGCGTAATCATCGCTGCTGGGAAATTCCAAGGCGTAATAGCTGCACAGACACCGACAGGCTGTTTTAGGATTACATGGCGTAGCTGTGCTTGATTAGCAGAGATGACATCACCGTAAATACGCTTGCCTTCTTCGGCAAACCAGCGGATAAAGCTATTGGCATAACCAACTTCACCGCGTGATTCGTTTAAAGGCTTGCCTTGCTCAGCGGTCATGATGATCGCCAAATCTTCTTTATTGGCATCAATCAAGTCTGCCCACTTTTGTAGCAGCTCAGCACGCTCTTTTGGGGTTTTGGCGGCCCAAATGATTTGCGCTTCATGGGAAGCGGCAACCGCATCATTGACATCGTCGGTTGTTAAACTTGGCACCGTACCAATAATATCTCCGCTAAAAGGATTACTCACATCAATCGTCGCTTCATCACTAGCGGCATGCCAACCGTCTTTGATAAAGCATTGCTGTTTCAGTAGCTCTGGGTTTGCTAGCGGTAGCGTATGTGGCAGTTGTGACATGTTGACACTCCTTGTCAGTGTTATTATTAAAATAGGGGTTGCAGATTTATAGCGACAAATAAAAGATAATGACTTAAATAATTATTGATAACTTATTATTTGTTCAATATACTGAACATATATTCTATATACGAGACATCATTATAAGAATGATGAACTCGTATTTGCAACCCCTATTATCAATTTTGTGATGATTTATCGCTTAGTTTTGATTATTTTTCAATCTTACCGACTTTTATAGGTTCCTTATGAGCACCACTGCCGTTCCTGCCTTGGACAAAACCTTTCAGATTTTGGATTTGATTACCGATAGCGCGCAACCTTTAACAGCGGCTCATATTGCAAAAGAGCTCGACCTGCCGCGTAGCTCAACCCACAATATTTTGCAGAGTCTTTTAGCTAAGCATGTCATCTATAAAGATACTGACAACCGCTTTTATTTAGGCTCGTATTTGATGTACTGGGCGGGCAAATACGAACAGCAGCAAGGCGTTATCCAGTTATTTAAAGACCTTATCGTCCAGTATCCGATTCTTCTTCAACATACGGTAACTTTGTCTAAACTTGACTTAGGAGAAGTAGTATTTTTAGCCTGTCATGAAGCGCCTGCTCCGCTTGGCTTTACCTTCCGCGCTGGCGTACGTGTACCAGCGGTATTCTCTGCTACTGGCAAAGCCATGCTCTCAACTTTATCTATGGACAGCATAAAATCCATTTATGCCAGTGGTTTCCCTACGCCAATTACTCAGTACGGTGTCGATAACTTTCCCGATTTATCCACCGAGCTGACCGCTATTCAAAAAAACCGTATTTCACTGGACGATGGACAGCTGCGTGAAGGTATGTATTGCTTAGGTACTTATATACGCAATGCTTCAGGCATTGCAGTTGCAGGTATGGCAGTGAGTTTTTTGCAAGCAGAATATGAATCAAAATACGCTGAAGTTAGTGCCGTACTTATTGAACTGGCTGAACAAATTGAACAGCGTTTAGGCTTTAAGGCATAGCATTGAGTGTAATGTTGATATTATTCAATACTCGCTACTCATTACCTTTGGCTAAAAAACAGACTTAAACAATCCCATCCGCTTTAAGCTTAGCTATCATCTCGCTGTCATAGCCTAAATCAGCAAGTGTGCTATTAGTATGTTCGCTGAGTCGCGGTGGCGGTGACCGGTAAGTAACTGGTGATGCAGACAACTTAATCGGACTACCAAGTGCTCTTACTGGACTGCCTTGTTCGGTAAAATCAACCACCATCTCACGTGCTAGCGCTTGCGGCATGGCCAATGCCTCAGCGATGTTATTAATCGCCCCGCTCGGAATACCTGCTTGATCCAAAACCTCCAACCAATAAGCGCGTGGTTGCTCGGCAAATTTTTTGCTGAGTTCGCCGCATAGTAGCTCACGATGAGCAACGCGTGCTGGATTGGTCATAAATCGACTGTCAGTATGCCAATCAACATTCAACACATGACATAGCTTGGCGAACTGACTGTCATTACCACAGGCTAAAATAAAGTGCGCGTCACCCTGCCCTGCAAACACTTGATAAGGGACTATATTAGGATGCTGATTGCCCAGTCTTGGCGGCACTTCGCCTGATGCCAGATGGTTCATACCAACATTAGCGAGCATCGCCAGCGCACTATCAAGCAGTGCCACATCAACATGCTGCCCAAGCCCCGTATTTTGACGCGCTAATAATGCCGCTTGAATACCAATGGTCAGCTGCAAACCTGCAAACAAATCAACCACTGCCACGCCAACCTTATACGGTTCGCCATCGCTCGGACCCGTAATACTCATCAAGCCTGATAGACCTTGAATAATATAATCATAACCGGGGCGCTTGGCATCGGGTCCCGTCTGACCAAAACCCGTTAGAGAGGCATAAATCAGGCGCGGATTACTCTGTTTTAGACTGTCGTAATCTAAGCCGTACTTTTTAAGACCACCAACCTTGAAGTTCTCAACGACGATATCGCTATCAGCGATAAGTTGCTTGATAATGGTCTGCCCTGCTGGTGTGGTGATATCGACGGTGAGAGATTTTTTATTGCGGTTAATGGTGGCGTAATAAGCAGAGGTGTCATCACTGAATACTGGCGGAGCCCAATGGCGTGTTTCATCACCAATATGCGGACGCTCTACTTTGATGACTTCTGCGCCAAGATCGGCAAGCACTTGGGTACAAGAAGGGCCAGCCAATACTCGTGATAAATCGAGTACTTTGATACCGTGCAATGCGCCTTTGGCTATATCAGTCATAATCTTCCCTTATTATGTAACCTATTCTTTGATAAAAAATTGCTATACATCATTTATCTTTTAATGCATGTAATACCTTTAATGCCTTTAATGCTTTAAATGGTAGGTACTGATAAATAAATGATGGATAACAACCATGCATAAAAACGATGTATGAAAATCAGAAACGCACGCTACTGGCTATAACAGCTTATTAAAAAGCCAAACAGTAACGTACGTTTATGGTCTAAAACTCGCTAATACTTATCGGTTAGCACTATTAGCTAGCACTTATTACCTAACAACTAATAAAACGCTTGAATCCCTGTCTGCGCACGACCTAAGATAAGCGCATGAATATCGTGCGTGCCTTCATAAGTATTGACCGCTTCTAAATTCATCACATGACGAATGATATGGAACTCATCAGAGATACCATTACCGCCATGCATATCACGAGAAACACGCGCGATATCTAGCGCCTTACCGCAGTTATTACGCTTAATCAGAGAAATCATCTCAGGAGCCGCATTGTCCTCATCCATCAGACGACCAACACGTAGCGCTGCTTGCAGACTCAAAGCAATTTCTGTTTGCATATTGGCAAGTTTCAACTGCACGAGCTGCGTCGCGGCTAGTGGACGACCAAACTGCTTACGGTCTAGCGTGTACTGACGAGCCGCTTTCCAGCAGAATTCAGCCGCGCCCATCGCGCCCCATGCGATACCATAACGGGCTTTGTTTAAGCAGCCAAATGGTCCTTTTAGACCACGGATATCTGGAAAAGCATTGGCCTCAGGGACAAACACTTTGTCCATCACAATCTCACCCGTGACTGAAGCACGTAATGAAAATTTACCTTCAATTTTCGGCGCTGATAACCCTTTCATGCCTTTATCTAAGATAAAACCACGAATTTCACCAGCATCATCTTTTGCCCAAACCACAAATACATCAGCGATAGGGCTGTTGGTAATCCACATCTTATTACCCGTCAGCTCATAACCGCCATCAACCGCACGCGCACGTGTCGACATTGAGGCAGGATCTGACCCTGAATCTGGCTCCGTCAAACCAAAGCAGCCGACGTACTCACCTGTAGCAAGCTTAGGCAGATATCTCTCTCTTTGCTCTTCAGTACCGTATTCATGGATAGGATGCATCACCAAGCTCGATTGCACACTCATCGCTGAACGATATCCTGAATCAACAGCTTCTACTTCTTTAGCAATCAAACCATAAGCAACACTAGACAAACCAGCGCAGCCATAACCTTCAATCGTGACGCCAAGTAAACCCATCTCACCCATTTGACGCATAATATTACGGTCAAAATTCTCATGTCGATTGGCTTCAACAATGCCAGGCATCAGCTCGTTTTGAAAAAACTGACGGGCGCTGTCCGTTACCATGCGCTCTTCGTCAGTAAGCTGATCGCGCAATAAAAAAGGATCTTCCCAGTCAAAACTTGGGCGAGTAGATGTTGCCATGTGGATCTCCTTGATATCAGTCATCCTGACCGACGAGTAGTAATTAATGAGTAAATTGACTTAATAGGTTATTGACTTACTAATTCCGCTATGCGAAACTTAGTTTCATAATTTAAATCCATTAAAACAAAGTTTCAGGTCGCTGTAAACCTTTATCAAAAAAAATGAGCATAAAATGACAAAAAATATATCAGCAGCTCTACCATTACTGACTCGAATGAATACCATCCTTGAGCAAAGCAAAGAAGATAATGACAGACAATTTGTGACTGCATTGGGGCGTGGACTAAGTTTGCTGGCAGCATTTGAGCAGCATGAGCAGCTGAGTCATCAACAGTTATGTCAGATGACCACACTGCCAAAAGCGACCATCACTCGTCTGATTCATACCTTGATGACGCTTGGATTTTTGCGCATTACGGAACACGGACAGTATCAGTTGGGCAGTAGTGCGGTGCGATTAAGTGCCATTGCATGGAGTCGTCACGATATGGTCGCGGCAGCTGAGCCGTTACTGCGACAGTTTGCGAGTAATAATCAGGTATCAGTAAACTTGGCAACCGAGGTCGAAGGAGAAATGCGCTATCACGCTTGTTGTCGTAGCCCTGCTCGTCTATCGGTCAATTTGCAAGTTGGCTCAGCAGTGCCCGTCGCTCGCACCGCTATTGGACGCGCTTTTTATGCAGCCAGCTCACCAGCGAGACAGGCGGTGATTCGTAGTAATTTACAAGAGCATTTATCTACAGAGGATTATAACCACGCGCAATCTGCTCTCTCTAACGCCGCAGAGCATTATAAGGTGCATGGCTATACAGTATCGGATGGTGAGTTTTCTACTGATATATTGGCTGTGGCCGTCGGTGTCTTTGATATTGCGACTGGGCAATACGCTTATTCACTTAATGCCAGTGTACCGAGCGCTAATTGGCAAATTAACGACTATGCGGCGATGATTGTGCCAAAACTGCAAGCGTTGGCTGAACGGATTGGTAGTGGGGTTTAGAGAAGATAAAGATTATTTCGATGAAGTTATAGCAGCGCGTAAAATATAGATGATGTGATGCAAATATAAGATGATTTGGTATGAGTGGTGTATAAGCTATGCTATATGATTTGTATTGAAAGATAACAAGCGTTAAGCTTTAACGTAAATATCAATAATAATAAAAATATTGGAGCAAATAATGAAACTCGCAGAAGCCCTACTCATCCGTAGCGATATGCAAAAAAAGCTCGCCCAAATCAAAGCGCGCATTCGTAGTAACGTTAAAGTCCAAGAAGGCGATACGCCAAACGAAGACCCAAACGCCCTGATGATTGATGCGAGCCAAATCATTACTGAGCTGTCTACTCTGATTGAACGTATTCACCGTACCAATGCGATTGCAGTGACCGATAAAGGTCAGTCGATGATGACGCTATTGGTCGAGCGTGATTCGTTAGAGCTGCGCCATAAACTATTAATTGAGGCGATTGAAGCCACGGATACTGAGGCAGACCGCTATAGCCATCGTGAGATTAAATGGAATATCATGGTATCGGTCGCAAGCTTACAAAAGCAAGCCGATGACATTGCGATGAAGCTACGTAAAATTAATATTGTCATTCAAGCCAATAACTGGCAAATTGACCTTGTTGAATAATCACTTTTTAGAACATTAATTTTAGAATTTCCTATGTGCTCAATATAAGCGCATGGACTACCCCATTGGAACCGACTGGGCGAGTGTCAGACCCCAAACCGCCACAGCAGGGGGTTGAAAACATACTGTAGTGGCTGCTACGCGTTGCGGGCAAACGCTTTTTTTACCATTTATGCTCCGTACACGTCACTAGGCACAGAGTACCACTTAGACCTTACCACCAGACATTGACAGTCGGTTTCAATTTTATTATTTATCTATTACTCAACATCTAGCCAGCTTAATGTCAAAACTCAATGATCAATGCAGCGTTGTAATGTAGATAAATCGACTCCACTATATAGCAAGATACTTTTCGACATTAAAAACGTGAATAAATACAGTTATTCTGCGCTTATTGGCTCACCGTTACTTAATTAATATGGAGCCGTGATATTATAGGCGTATGATACTCACCATGAATTTGAGCCCCTAAGTGCATGTGGTATGCTGTTGTCATTTTGATTTTTAGCGCCTTGGCTATTAGTACTTTCGCTCATTTTAAGAGTCTTACTTAATCTATCTATTTTGAATCATGAATAGCGGCAAAGTTACGAAATAACTTTCTGCCGCATTTTTTAATTCCTATTTTTTGTTGTTGAGCCTTGCTATGCCAAAATCTAGAACCAATTTGAACCCTGAGCCTGACCATAACTCTCCTTATCTAACTGGTGTTTTGCTGCGTTATAGTACCTTTGGCGCTGCGATTTTGCTGTTTTTAGCAGGATTGCTGCTCCTCAACTGGTGGCTAATTATCATCGGCGGTATCGCTGTCGGATTGGGTATTTATGACGTCTTACAATCTAAGCACTCTATCCTCAGCAACTATCCTATTGCCGGGCATATCCGCTATATATTGGAGGACTTCCGTCCTGAGATTCGTCAGTATTTGCTCGAAGATGACAAGGAGCAAGTGCCGTTTTCGCGTCAGCAGCGCGCTTTGGTCTATCAACGTTCTAAAAACGTCAGTGATACTAATGCTTTTGGTACGCTGGACAATTTATACGCTCATGGCAAAGAATGGTTCTTGCAATCAGCAATCAGTGAGCCTCTGGTAAATAAAGACTTTCGTATCGTGGTTGGTGGTGAGCTTTGCAAGCAGCCACACGACATGTCAGTGTTTAATATCTCAGCGATGAGCTTTGGTAGTTTATCAGCCAATGCCATCATGGCGCTCAATCAAGGTGCCAAAATGGGCGGCTTCACCCATGATACTGGTGAAGGCGCAATCAGTCCTTATCATCGCAAATTTGGTGGCGATTTGATTTGGGAGCTGGGTACAGGTTATTTCGGTTGCCGCGATGCACAAGGTAATTTTGACCCACAGTCTTTTGCCGAAAAAGCAGTAGACCCGCAAGTGAAGATGATTGAAATCAAACTGTCACAAGGTGCTAAGCCGGGTCAAGGCGGTGTATTACCAGCAGAAAAGATCACGCCTGAAATCGCTGAAACGCGTGAAGTGCCACTCGGACAAGATTGTGTTTCTCCGTCATCGCATAGCGCTTTTAGTACACCGCTAGAGCTAGTTACTTTTTGGCAACAGTTACGTGAACTATCAGGTGGTAAGCCCGTCGGTTTTAAACTCTGTATCGGTCAACCTTGGCAGTTTATGGCAATCGTTAAAGCAATGCTAGAGACTGATAACTACCCTGATTTCATCGTCATTGACGGCGCTGAAGGCGGTACGGGTGCTGCACCGGTTGAGTTTATGGACAACGTCGGTATGCCGATGGTTGATGGCTTTTTATTAGTGCACAATACCTTAGTTGGTGCTGGTATCCGCGACAAAATCAAGCTTGGGGTTAGTGGTAAAATCGTCTCTGGCTTTGATATTGCCCGTCTGATTGCATTGGGCGCAGACTGGTGTAACTCAGCGCGCGGCTTTATGTTTGCTGTTGGTTGTATTCAATCTCGTTCATGCCATACCAATACTTGCCCCACAGGTGTCGCTACTCAAGACCCTTATCGCCAAAAAGCACTTGATGTACCAAGCAAAGCTGAACGCGTGGCAAGCTATCATAAAAACACCCTAAAATCGCTTGCTAGCATCGTCGGCGCGGTTGGCTTACAACATCCAAGTCAGTTACAGCCTTATCATATTGCTCGCCGTCTCGATGATGGACAAATAAAACTGTTATCCAAGTTTTTCTATTTTGCTGATAAAGGCGCGTTATTAAGTAGCAGCGCCCGCGCAGACGTCTTTAATCAGATGTGGGTCATGGCAAGAGCGGATAGCTTTTTAGCCAATAACGATGCTTTGATTTCTTATAACAAAGACTCGCGTGATAAGGGCAAAGAAACCAGTACCTCAAGAGATTTGGGGCTTGGTAGTTTTGCAAACCTCAATGAGGGCGGGCGTTTAATTGGCAACGTCAACAATACTTTTCGTGAAATCCCTTCTATAGAAGTAGATTAAATGGTGTGGGGTCACTAATATAGGTAAGCTCTATTCTTATGATAAAAGCTAAGTTATCGATACCAAGCGTTATTTTTACTTCGCCCTACTCTTTATTGACGCTAGCGCTGCTTGCATTCAGCATCAGCGCCTGCCAGCCAATGAATGATGCATACGATAATGTGGCTGACAACGATACAGAAAACTGGTCGTGTCAGTCGCAACAGTCGCCATTTGCTTATAGTATTTGTAGCGTTAAAGCAGAAACGCTGAATGATGGGCACTATTCATTAGAGGTGTTTTGGCAACAATCTGACAGTCGTCAACCTCTATTCACTTTTGACAATCTACTAAATACGCTGCCCTCACCGCAATCGCTAAAGTTTGCGATGAATGCCGGTATGTATAATGAAAATTACGCGCCTATTGGCTATACGGTCATCAAAGGTGAAGAGGTTCGTGCGCTAAATCTTAAAGAAGGCGGCGGCAATTTCCACTTATTACCAAACGGCGTACTGTGGTGGGATAAGTCTGGCAAGATAAAAATCAGCGAAAGCACTACGCTATCTAAGCAGCTAAAAGATGGCAGTGCTCAGCCGTGGTATGCTACCCAATCCGGTCCTATGCTAGTCATCAATGACACTATCCATCCGCAGTTTAATCCTGATAGCACCTCTCTCAAAATTCGTAATGGCGTTGGCTTTTGTGATGATGGCAGCGTCCAATTTGTCAATAGCGAAGCGCCGGTGAGCTTTTATCAGTTCGCTGTGCTATTTAAAGATGACTTAAACTGTTCAAATGCTTTATTTTTAGACGGCGGTATCGCTTCGGCATTATACGCGCCTAGTATTGATAAACATGATAAAAAAGAGATGGGTGTGATGATTGGATTGGTTGCATTAAAAAAATAACATGATCACTTAGCTCATTAAATTCCATTTAAGCAATAAAGCGCGATCTAACATTATCTCTTCTTAAGTCCATGCAATTATACCAAACGTTATTCAATAAAAAGCGGCACTATTATTATATTAATAGTGCCGCTTTTTTATGCTCAATGACAAATCAATAAAACCATCAATAATAAACGCCTGCCTATTTTGATTTGCTGAATTTACATCTCATTTACTTTTATAGACTTTGAGCAGCATTGTTTAACAAGAAACCTAAATAGAGACTATCCTTTTACTCAACTACTGTACAGATAATAGCTATCGACTACATACTAAGCACTCATCATTAGGCTATATTATTTCACCAGCAACTATCACCATTTGTTTGTAATCATGACATAAAGGTGAGAAGTAGAAAAATGCTAAGTGATAGCTTTATAAAAACTAATCAAAAATCGATTTAGAGGAAAGTTAGCATAAATTTTTTGAAAGGTTTGAAAACTATATAGCTTTTGGAAAGTAATATTTTTAGCTATTTATAACATTCTTAAACATTTAACAATAATAGTAAAAAGGATAATGAATTATGGATAATATCAATCGTACGGTAGTCGTTAATGACAATGCGGACCCAATCACAGGTGAGCCAGGCTCACACCCAATAGGTACTGCCATAGGTGGTACAGGCGGTGCAGCAGCGGGCGCAGCCATTGGCGCTATCGGTGGTCCACTTGGCATGCTGATTGGCGGTGCTATTGGCGCTATCGTCGGTGGCGTTGCGGGTAGTTCTGTTGGCGAGATGCTAGATCCGACGGTAGAGTACGAGTACTGGCAAGAAACTTATACCACGCGCCCTTATTATCAGGCAGACTTTGATTACGATACCGATTATCATCCTGCTTATGCAGTAGGCTATGCTTCACGGACTCATTATCCAAAAACCACACGTTTTGAAGAAGTTGAAGCCGAGCTTGAGCAGCGTTGGTATGAAGTCAAAGGCGATTCGCGCATGACTTGGCTACAGGCAAAGGACATGGTACGTGATGGTTGGGACAAAACCAATGCGCGTCTACATGGTGAAACTTATCAACCAAAAGAGTATGTACATTATGCTGGTCATAGAGAGCCTATTCAGCCTATCCATCATGGCGAAGATAAGCCACATCCTGTCGCGACAGGTACAGGTGCTCTAAGCGGCGCAGCAGCCGGTGCTGCAGTAGGTACGGCAGTTGGCGGTCCAGTTGGTACTGTGGTCGGTGGCGCTGTTGGGGCAATCGCTGGTAGTAAGGTTGGACATGAAGCAGGTGAGCTAGTTAATCCTACTGATAACTTAGAAGCTCATGAAAAACCGCACCCTATCGCTAGCGGTACAGGCGCACTGGGCGGCGCAGCAGCTGGTGCCACTGTAGGTACAGCAGTTGGTGGTCCAGTTGGTACAGTAATCGGTGGCTTAGCAGGTGCAGTTGCTGGTGGCGCTGGTGGTCAAGAAGTTGGCGAAGCAGTCAATCCTACCAACTATGATGAAGCACAACGAGAGGCAAATCCTGTCAGCAGCGGAACGGGTATGGTTGGCGGGGCAGCAGCAGGCGCGGCTATCGGTGCAGCTGGTGGTCCTATTGGTTCAGTAGTAGGCGGTGCCGTTGGTGCAGTGGTTGGTGCGACAGCTGGTAACGCCGTTGCAAATGCCTTTGAAGGCAATATGGAAGAAGATACTTACTGGCGTACCCAACATGTATCGACTGAATACTACAACCCACAGTACGACTATGATACTGACTACCGTAATGCCTACGGTTATGGTTATGCGCAGCGCAAACGTTATGGTAATGACCAAGTATTTGAGCTTGTAGAACAAGACCTACAGCGCGATTGGATTGCTTCGCGTGGTAATTCGCGCTTAGAATGGGCGGATGCTAGATTTGCAGTACGTGATGCGTGGAATCGTCCTTTGATTTAATGGTTGATGATAAGGTAATACTAGCCTTTCACAAATAATTAAAACGCTATAGAAAAACAGCCTTTACTTAATAGTAGAGGCTTTTTTTATTTTGATTCGAAATCTTTATAGCATTAAATCTTTAAATCTTAACGACACTATCGCGCCATATAGTTGGTCATATCTTCCACGCCATGCAAGGTCATCGGATACATCTTACTATCAAACAATTTTTTAATCTCAACGATGGTTTGGGTATATTGCCAATACGTCGGATTCTCAGGATTGAGCCAAGCGACTTTGTCAAAATGCGCAAGCACTCTCTTTAACCAGACAATACCTGCTTCATTATTCATATATTCAACGCTGCCGCCAACTGTCATCAGCTCATAAGGCGACATCGACGCATCACCCACAAAGATAACTCGGTACTCACGTCCATATTTATTGAGCAGCTCAAAGGTTGGCATTGGTGCACTATGGCGACGATTATTGTCCTTCCAAACATAATCATATAGGCAGTTATGAAAGTAAAAAAACTCTAGGGTTTTAAACTCATTCTTTGCGGCAGAAAACAGCTTCTCTAACGCTTCTACATGGATATCCATACTACCACCAACATCAAATAACATGAGCACTTTGACGCGGTTACGCCGCTCAGCCTGCATATGAATATCGAGCATACCTTTTTTGGCAGTGCGTTTGATAGTCTCATGAATGTCTAGCTCATCAGCGCTACCTGTGCGCGCAAATTGGCGTAGATTACGCAGTGCCATCTGAATCTGTCGCGTACCAAGCTGACTGTCATCATCAAGGTTGTGATATTTACGCTGCTCCCAGACTTTCGCCGCACTACGCTTACGTGATTCGCCGCCGACGCGCACGCCTTCTGGGTGATCACCATAAGCACCAAACGGCGACGTGCCACCACTGCCCACCCATTTACTACCGCCTTGATGACGCTCTTTTTGCTCCTTAAGCCTCTCCTCAAGTGCTTTCATCAGCTCCTCAAGCGAACCATATTTTTTGAGCAGACGACGCTGTTCTTCAGTCAGATTTTTCGGATCTAATTTTAAGTCGAGCCACTCTTTAGGAACATCAGTCAGCTTTGCCATCAGCTCATCCATATCGAGACTATCAACACCCTCAAAATAATCCGCCATTGCTCGATCAAATTTATCAAAGTGGCGTTCATCTTTGACCATACATAGCCGAATTAATCGGTACATATCTTCGCGACTGGCAAAGGTAGACAGTTCACTATTTTCAGGATGCGGCTGCATCATCAGACCTTGATCTAGCGCGGCATTTAGGTCAAGCAGCTCGCGGGTACTGACCGGCACGCCGTAAGTACGCAAGGTATAGAACAGTTTGATAAACATAAGAGTCGCATCACTTATTAACTGATATGGTTATGATTTAAACGTTTGCATAAGCTTCAATCTTTGCTCTGAAGCTTATGCTTAACGACGCATCATATTGGCAAAACGCTGCAGTAGATTCACATCGGCTTCGTTTTTAAGCAGCGCCCCATATAACGGCGGAATAGACTTCTCACCACGTAAGTTTTCTTCTAATTCTACTTGCGCCATATCATCCGCCAATAATAACGTTAACCAATCGACCAATTCAGAGGTTGATGGTGGCTTTTTGAGTCCTTGAACATTGCGCAGCTTATAAAAAATATCAAGCGCATCATTGACCAGCTTTTCTTGAATATTGGGAAAATGCACTTCAATAATCTGACGCATAGTTTCTTCTTCAGGGAAATCAATATAATGGAAAAAACAGCGCCGTAAAAACGCATCCGGTAGCTCTTTTTCATTGTTTGAGGTAATAATCACCACAGGGCGTTGCTCAGCGGTAATGGTCTCACCGGTCTCATAAACATAAAAAGACATCTTATCAAGCTCATGTAGCAAATCATTTGGGAACTCAATATCGGCTTTATCAATCTCGTCAATCAGTAATACACTACGCTCTTTACTGGTAAAAGCATCCCACAATTTACCAGGCTTGATATAGTTACCAATCTCATAAACCTTGTCGTCACCCATTTGCGAATCACGTAGACGCGACACCGCATCATACTCGTACAAACCTTGCTCTGCCTTGGTTGTTGACTTGATATGCCATGTAATCAATGGCATACCTAAACTCTCAGCAACTTCTTCTGCTAGTAAAGTCTTGCCAGTACCCGGCTCACCTTTAATCAGCAACGGCTTTTGCAAGGTCATCGATGCATTGACAGCAAGTTGTAAATCGTCAGTAGCAATATAGCTTTGCGTACCCGTAAATTTGGTTTTTTGATCAATCATAATAAGATCTCAGTTATTGTTATAGAGTAAAGATGGTTTATAAGAGTTTAAATGGCAAGCTAGTAAATACTGTATTTAGGTTAGCACAGCCGCGTTGATTGCCAAAATACTCATGCGTTCGCAGATATTTCTCACATAAAAAAAGACACCCATGGTGTCTTTTATATTCATAAGGAAAATGCATAAATTAACAATCAATACGATGAACTAGAAAGTAGAAAAATTGAAACTAATCATTATTCTTAGATATTGTGCTATCTTTTTTTAGATTAATTGATGAATCGACATCTTCAATAGGCATCGCTTCAACAGGCACGACTTCGTCAGATTCTGTTGCAAGATAATTACTAGATGCTAGCTGCATATTGGCTTGGGCGTCTTGCGCAGTACGACTACGCGCTTTATCCAAGCTTGACTCAAAAGCGCCACGAATAAGCTGCCAGACAAAACCGACGAATAGACCGACGAACAAAACTACCAATATTGGCAGCATATTGGCTACTGCGCCAGCAGTGTCCTTCGTCATAATCGCATAAACGACGCTAATACTAGCCGGTGCAATCACGCTAGGATCATTAAGTGCGGTGCCTGGTGCCAATAACACCGCAAATAATATCATCCAGCTCATACCGCCGAGTGGACGTGGTAGCATGCGCGCGACCAATAACCAAAGTACCAAAACAATAATGACCCCACCAAGATAGGCATACATTGGTAAGTCTGCTGCTGGCACATCTTTTACCAGTTGTCCCCACCAAATAGCCAACTCACCGAGGATATCGCTGATGGCTTCTAAGGGTAAGCTATGTAAGATATTTTTTAACCAGTCCATGCGTGTATTATTACCTACGTTTGTCAGTATTGCGAGATATTGATGATATTAATCATGTTAATGAGCGGTTAGTTTATCACGACTATTCACCAAAATGCATAACACTAAATATTTCATCCGTGTCTATCTACTCTATTTAAGAAAGCCTAATTCAAGGAAGTTAAGAGGTTATATTTGATAAATCAACTTCAAACTATCACCATGAACCTTATTAAAACGTATTATAACTATTACGTATTATAAATACTGTCTTGAGATTCGCGAGCACGCAGTTCTGCTTGGCGACGCATCACATCTTGCGGTGGCAACTGTACAAAATATCCTTGAGCCTGTAGCTTTGCTAACACCTCTTTTTTATCTACCCGAGCAAGCGTCGGCGTCGCTGCCAAATCTAGATGCATGACAAACTCACTTCGACCTAAGCCTGCACGAAAGTCTTTTGGCAATATACCCAACCAATCCTTAATTTCATCTGTATCATTCGGATAATCAGGACGCGCAATATAGATATACATATCATTGTGTTTGGGAAACTTATAAATATCGCAATGCATAACACCAACCTATCAGAAACTATCGCCATAGATTAGCATATTTCAAGCAAATATCAGTAGTAGCTTTACGTTTGGCTATGGTAAAACCTATTAAATAGGCTGTAATTTTGCTTAAATAAAAGATAAAAATACTGATGCAAACACCCCGTATGCTTTGCTTTATAAAGAACGATACACATAGATAAACTTTGAACCGTAGATTTTAATAATAAATGCTTCCGTTTTCTGTTACATGAAAGCCATGCAAGGTTATAGAAACACTAGCGCTTAAATTTGCTTTTTTATAGTATTATTCTTATAAATAATCGTTATAGCCAAGATTATTCACTTTAATACGTTGGATGACTTGTAAAAAAGCTATGAACCTTTCATAATAAAAGCGTTTTTCAGGAGAGAGTCTTTAGCATAATGTTAGTAACACTTATATCAATGAAGTTATACTAATAATTGCTATATGACCACCGAAGGCGCATCTACCCTGCCAATCGCTCAGGTAAAAGGACTGAAAAACACATGCCACAACGGTTTATCTGTATCGCGCTGATTGGCGTATTGCACTCTAAACCTTAGGCATAACAAATCTGGAGAGCGGTCAAGACGGACGACGTCTTACCCACCGAAGGGGAGAAAATGCGACATCATTGTTTTGTGAAAGACATTCAATGATGGCTCGTGTTGAAAATCTCAGGTCACAGGACAGATAGGGCTTTTACCCAAACTGACGTTCAGCGTTTGTTTGGTGAATAGTTTTATCTTTTTTCTGTACTACCCTTGGTTGCAATGCTTGCACCCTGCAACATTGCTTCTCGCTACTATGACCATGCGCATCAGCTGGCTGCTTTTATTAAGCAAGCCTGATATGCACATAAGGATTTGTTATGACCGATATTCAAGATAACACTGCTCAAAATACTGACACCCAAGCCCCGCAGCGCACTCCTCTTTATCAGTCTCATGTCGATAGTGATGGCAAGCTGGTAGATTTTTCTGGCTGGGAGCTACCTATTCATTATGGCTCACAAATCGAAGAGCACGAAGCAGTACGTAATGACGCCGGTATGTTTGATGTCTCACATATGGTCATCGTCGATGTACAAGGTCCAGACAGTAAAGCGTGGCTACAGAAACTACTAGCCAACGATGTTGATAAATTAAAAACCGTTGGTAAAGCCCTTTATTCTCCTATGCTGAATGAAGAAGGCGGCATCATCGATGATTTAATCGTCTATCTATCAAATAGCGACGAAACGCAATACCGTATCGTATCAAACGCTGGTACCCACGATAAAGATATGGCACATTTTGAAAAAATTGCGGCAGACTATGATGTGTCGCTAACTGAGCGTACAGAGCTTGCCATGATTGCAGTTCAAGGGCCAAATGCCGTTGAAAAACTGGCACAAGTTAAACCTAGCTGGGCTGATACTTTAGCAGCAATCAAGCCTTTTGTTGGTGCTGATTTAACCGATATCGAAGGCAAAGATTGGTTTGTTGCTCGTACTGGCTACACTGGTGAAGATGGCGTCGAAGTCATCATGCATGGTGATGACGCGCCAGCATTCTTTGAGCAATTAAAAGCCAATGGCGTTAAACCTGCTGGTCTGGGCGCTCGTGATACCTTGCGTATGGAAGCCGGCATGAACCTTTATGGTCATGATATGGACGAAAGTATCAGCCCTTATGAATCAAACATGGGTTGGACACTTGCTCTTAAAGACGAGCGTGACTTTATTGGTCGCGAAGCACTCGTGAGTAAACGCAAACAAGCCAAAGATGATAATACGGCGATGAAACAAGTCGGTTTATTGATGACTAGCCGTGGCGTATTACGTGAAGGTATGGAAGTCACCATTAATCAAGGCACTGACAAAGAGCAAAAAGGTATCATTACCAGTGGTACTTTCTCTCCTAGCCTCAAAAACTCTATCGCCATCGCCCGTGTTCCTGCTACCCTAACAGACGATGATCATGTGCAAATTGATTTGCGCGGCAAAGGTAAATTCGTCGATGTACGCGTGCTTAAGCTACCATTTGTCCGTAATGGCAAGCAGCAGTTTGAATAATAAATTATTTATTAGGTTTTTACCTTAGGAGTTATTCATGCTGTTCCCAAGACTATTAAAAACTAATGGTTTACTAGCAATAATCATTATGCTTTTTTTATCTACTCCATCTTTAGCAGCTAACAGTGGCGCAGATTGGACACCTTATTTCAAGTCTTGGGAAAATGCCTGTGATTTAAGTGGTCAAGAGGTTTTACTGGTTAATTTAATACCTGACTATGAAGATATTTATAACTTAGATGATAGAGCTTCAGGTAAAGTTGATTTTACACCTGGCAAAATAGTTTTACCTATTAAGTATAATTTATCTATAGCTAGTAAACTAAATACAACTTTTAGCTCCTTTGAAGAAGGTTCTCTGCCAACTAAGAGTTTAATGGCTGATTCAGGTTACTTTGATGCTAATTTCAATGTAGTCGGTAAATATTATGGTATGCCCATAACAAAAATTGGATTTGTTGGCGGTATAGCTAACGGTGTTTACTCCCCTTACTTCACACTAGATATGGATGCTGATAAGGTAAGAAAAAACTTACGAGCAAAAAATGTCTCACTGATTTATGAGCATTCAGAATTTCACGACTCAGATGAATATGGTAACTCTGATATTGGCATTGGAATATACCCTAATCCTGAATATCCAGAAAAAACGAATATCGTATGCGATTTGTCTAACTAACATTGTATTCTATAAAATAGCTGTGCACTGAAGTTAAATTCGACCTATTATTTATAGATTTTAATTACTTTCTAACAACCCTTCTCTATCACTTAGGAGAGAGACCATGAGTAACATCCCAGCAGAACTAAAATACATCGCCAGCCACGAGTGGTTACGCTTAGAAGACGACGGTACTATCACTGTTGGTATCACTGACCATGCTCAAGACCTATTGGGTGACGTGGTATTTGTTGAATTGCCAGACGTCGGTGACATCATCGCGGTTGATGACGAAATCTCTGTTGTTGAATCAGTAAAAGCCGCTTCTGACGTTTATGCACCTATCTCAGGTGAAGTGGTTGCAATCAACGAAGCGCTAGAAGATGATCCAGAAATCATCAACTCTGACCCATACGGCGAAGGTTGGTTCTTTAGAATGAAGCCTGACAACATCGCTGACTACGAAGCACTGTTAACCGCTGATGAGTACGAAAACGAGCTGTAATATCAGTCTTATGCTCCTTTAAAAGCAAACCAACAGATACTGGCAAGCGCTGGTATCTGTGCTCTTTAGTTTTAAACTAATACTTTTAATACCATTATTTCAAGACAGTAATTATAAGACCACTAGCACTGAATTTATGACGCTCAACTGCTATCTGATTTATTCATATTAATCACTTGTCAGACACTATTGAAGAAATGCTTTTAATAATGATAAGTTGATTACTCAATCCTCAGTATGGATCCTAATATGACCCCTGACACTGATAATCAAGCAAACTTTCAGGCAAAATTTGCCACGCCCGATCATACGCCACAGCTACAAGCGTTTCGCGAAGTGGTTGAATCACGTCGTTCAGTACGTCGTTTTACCGATACACCGATACCTGATGATGTGTTAGCAGATTGCCTGCGTTTAGCGATGCTTGCTCCAAACTCAAGCAACCTTCAGCCGTGGGAATTTTATGTCATTGATGATGCAGATAAGCGCAAACGTGCTATCAAAAACTGCATGAATCAAAATGCTGCTAAGACCTCTGCACGCCTTATCGCTGTCGTTGCTCGTACTGATGTTTGGCGTGACCATGCACAGCAATTATTGCGCGAATACCCTGATAAGCCAGTACCCAAAAAAGTCAAAGACTACTACACCAAGGTCGTTGCAATGGATTTTTTACGTGGTCCTGTCAACCTATTGTCAGCGGCTAAATGGGGTGCGACGCAAGTGGTCAGACGGGTAAAAGGTCCGATCAAGTCGCCTTACTATACCTTT
Source organism: Psychrobacter glacincola (assembly GCF_965118485.1). Lineage (GTDB taxonomy): Bacteria > Pseudomonadota > Gammaproteobacteria > Pseudomonadales > Moraxellaceae > Psychrobacter > Psychrobacter glacincola_D. Next base: position 23,008 of record NZ_CBCPJH010000014.1, read on the forward strand.
GAAGATACCAAAAACTGGGCAACCAATAACGCCTCATTAGCCGCTGAAAACCTGATGCTAGCATTACGTGCACACGGTTTTGATAGCTGCCCGATGGGTGGTTTTGATGAGCCTGCCATGAAGCGTTTGTTAAATCTAAGCAATGATCAACATATCATTATGATGATTGGTGCAGGCGAGCGTGCTGACAATGGTGTCTACAATACCCAGTTTCGCTTTGACCAAGACCAGTTTGTGCATTACGTATAACAACGTAAGCCATTATTTTATTTAAATGAATCCCTTTATTACTCCCTTAACCAAGGACTGTCATGACTATCTCTCAAAACCCAACGTTTGATACCTTTACAGGTTTATTCAACGAAGCTGAATTTGTTTATCGTCATCTTGGCTCAAATGATGCCAAACAAGCGGATTTGCTTAGCGCTGTCGGCTATAAAGATATGGCTAGCTTTATTAACGATACCGTACCTGAGCCAGTGCGCTTGCATAAAGAGCTAGATTTGCCATTGGCGATGAGTGAGCACGCAGCGCTTGCCAAATTGCGTACCATGGCTGATGACATCACGGTTAATAAGAGCTATATCGGACAAGGGTATTCGCCTGTGCGTATGCCTGCTGTCATTCAGCGTAACGTCCTTGAAAATCCAGGTTGGTATACAGCTTATACGCCTTATCAAGCGGAAATCGCCCAAGGTCGTCTAGAAGCATTGCTTAACTTCCAACAAGTTTGTATTGATCTGACGGGTCTTGAGCTTGCTGGTGCCTCACTACTTGATGAAGCAACTGCTGCAGCTGAAGCGATGGCAATGTCAAAGCGTGTGAGCAAAAGCAAATCTATCCAGTTTTTCGTTGATGATCGCGTCTATCCACAAACGCTAGATGTCATTAATACCCGTGCTAAATACTTTGGTTGGGAAGTAATCGTTGGTGATTTTGATCTAGCAAAATCAGGTGACTATTTCGGTGCATTATTCCAATATGTCGGTGTTGAAGGTGATGTTACAGACTTAACTGATGTCATCGCTGCCGTTAAGAAAAACAAAACTTATGTGAGTGTCGTCAGCGACATCATGAGCTTGGTGTTATTAAAATCACCAGCAGATATGGGCGCAGACGTAGCTTTAGGTAGTACGCAGCGTTTTGGTATCCCAATGGGCTTTGGTGGTCCACATGCGGCCTACTTTGCGTTCTCTGATAAAGCCAAACGCTCAGCGCCTGGTCGTATCATTGGGGTCTCAAAAGACTCACAAGGCAATACTGCCCTACGTATGGCACTGCAAACTCGTGAGCAACATATCCGCCGCGAAAAAGCCAACTCAAACATCTGTACCTCACAAGTACTTTTGGCAAACCTAGCTGGTATGTATGCCGTTTATCATGGTCCAAATGGCGTTAAGCGTATTGCGACTCGTATTCACGCGTTTGCGACTGCCTTTGCTGATGTTATCAAAAATGCCAACGACAGCAATTTGAACGTGGTACATGACCAATTCTTTGATAGCGTTGTGATTGATTGTGGCTCAGAAAAATTGGCGACTCAAATCTTCGAAAACGCTGACAATGTTGGTTATAACTTATGGCGTCTCGGTGACAGTAAATTAAGCGTCGCCTTTAGTGAAACCAGTGATCAAAACGATTTCAATGTATTGACTCAATTATTCGTTAATAAAGCACATGACCTACCAGAAGACGCTCGTGTCTCTCTTGATAGCGCTCATTTACGTACCGATGCTATTTTATCGCATCCAGTATTTAACTCGCATCATACCGAGCATGAAATGCTGCGCTATTTAAAATCGCTTGAAGACAAAGATTTGGCGATGAACCGCAGTATGATTTCACTCGGTAGCTGTACCATGAAATTGAATGCCACCAGTGAGATGCTACCAATTACTTGGCCTGAATTTGCCAATGTGCATCCTTTTGCACCGCGTGATCAAGTCACAGGCTACGTTGCCATGATTGATAGCTTACAAGAGCAACTTAAAGCCATCACAGGTTTTGATGACGTCTCTATGCAGCCAAACTCCGGTGCGTCAGGTGAATATGCCGGTCTGCTTGCCATTCGCCGCTATCACGAGTCATTGGGCGAGACTGAGCGTGATATTTGCCTGATTCCAATGTCAGCGCACGGTACCAACCCTGCAACTGCGATGATGATGGGCATGCAAGTGGTCGTGGTCAAAACCGATGACAATGGTAACGTTGATATCGATGACTTAACGGCTAAATGTGAAGAGCATAGCGCCCGTCTAGGTGCATTGATGATCACCTATCCATCGACGCACGGTGTGTTTGAAGAAGGTATCCGTCATATCTGTGATTTGATCCATAATCATGGCGGTCAAGTGTATATGGACGGCGCTAATATGAATGCACAGGTCGGCATGATGCAGCCTGCTGACGTTGGTGCAGATGTGTTACACATGAACTTGCACAAAACCTTCTGTATCCCTCATGGCGGCGGTGGTCCAGGCATGGGTCCTATCGGTATGAAGTCACATTTGGCACCGTTTATGGCCAACCATACCCTAAGCCCTGTGCACAATGCACAAAAAGACTGCTCAGCGGTATCAGCAGCTCCTTATGGCTCAGCAAGCATTTTACCTATTTCATGGATGTATATTGCCATGATGGGCCGTGATGGCTTATTAAAAGCGACTGAGCTTGCGCTACTAAATGCTAACTATGTCGCCGCTGAATTAAAAGATCATTACCCTGTTCTTTATACTGGCAAAAACGGCCGTGTTGCTCATGAATGTATCATTGATATTCGTCCGTTAAAAGACGAAACCGGTATCAGTGAAAGCGATATCGCCAAGCGCTTGATGGATTATGGTTTCCATTCACCAACCATGAGCTTCCCAGTAGCGGGCACCTTGATGATTGAGCCGACAGAGTCTGAGTCTAAAGAAGAGCTTGATCGCTTTATCAGTGCGCTAAAATCTATCAAAGCGGAAGCGTTGAAAGCCAAAGCTGGCGAAGACAACTGGACATTAGAAAATAATCCATTGGTCAATGCTCCGCATACGGCTGCAATGGTGACTACTGGTGAGTGGGCATATCCATACAGCCGTGAGACAGCAGTATTCCCACTGCCTTATATCCGTGCCAATAAATTCTGGCCAAGTGTGGCACGGGTTGATGACGCTTATGGCGACAAGAATCTAATGTGTTCTTGCCCAAGTATCGAAAATTATATGTAGTCTTTAGACTTACAGTTTTATCCGCTCATAACAAAAACCTCCGAGTCAGCAGCTGATTTGGAGGTTTTATTTTGTCTATCATTCAATATCAACAAAATTTGTCGTTATAATAAGAATACAAATAGCAACGCTTGCCTTTTATTCATGATTGCAAACAGCATCTACGGATTGACTAATGGTACAGAAAAATCGCGTTATTTTACTTCATGGACTGCATCATGCGCCATTTATCATGCGTCCATTAGCCAAACGTTTACAAGCAGCAGGGTTTGAGACTTATCGATATGGCTATCGTAGCATGCGAGATGGCATTCAAACCAATAGCGAGCGGCTTAATAAGTGGCTTGAGCAGAATCATAACCCTGATCAGCCAATAGACTTGGTCGGTCATAGTTTGGGGGGTTTAATTATTCGTGATTTTGTTACTCAGTATCCCAATTGGCAGATTGGACGTTGCGTGACGCTTGGAACACCGCATATGGGCAGTATTTGTGCCGATTATATATGGCGACTGAGCCCTGCTATCGTTGGACTCTCTTATATCGATGCATTAGATGGCACAGTAGCGCCGTTACCTAAGCATATTACTCTAGGCGTGATTGCTGGCAGTCGTCCCTATGGTTTGGGACAATTATTTCTTCGATACCATAATCGCAAATTACGCCAAAAAGACAGCCCATTGCTTGATGAATATCTGGTACATGATGGCACCGTCTATTTAAAAGAAACCAAACTTGACGCTGCTACTGACCATTTAATCTTACCTGTATCGCATACTGGCATGTTGATCGATAGTAAAGTCGCAAAACAAACCTTATACTTTTTGCAGCATGGTCAATTTCAACGTCAGTAGTTTGAATATAATTAAGTAACTAGCATTAAACATTGATACCCATGCCTTGCTGTAGTTCAGTTTTATGCGCTTCAATAACAGGAATCAAGGTTTGCATCACCCAGTCGTTACGCCAGCCTTTTAATCCTTGTGGCAACTCGCTTAAATCTTTATCAAAGGCAATCACTTCATACAATTGCCCGAGCCACTTTTTACGCATCAAGACACTGGCAGGTACGCCTGTAATTTCTGCTTGGTCGTCTATCGCTTGTTGCACCGCTTTTGACAACACTTTGTTTTTTGAACGATACGGTGGTAATAGACAATCTGGGTATTCAGCAGGATGCAGGTTTTTTGCATCCCTGATTACTTTAAGTAGCTCGTCACCATATAAGCGCAGCATACTGCGATGCATGGTTGTCTTATGCGCCAGCTCACGCATGGTGTTTGGTTTTTCAGTGATAATCTCGCGTACCGCTTGTTTCTTTATCACAAAGGTACGCGGCTGATTGGTCGAACGCGCCAGCTCCTCACGCCACGTCGCTACCGCCTGCAAGATCGCCATTTGCTCAGAGGTATAACGATAATCTGCCATGGTCAGATACATCTGCTCATCTTCAACATTCTGTGCGTCATATAAGTCGCTGGCATAAAGCTGACAGTCTTCCCAGACATACTCATAAAGACCTTGCTTCTTCAACTCATATTCAAGGCTCAGATATAAAGCTGGTAAAAAGCGCACATCATCAATCGCATATTGTTCTTGCTCATCTGATAATGGACGCTGTAGCCAATCTGACTGACTATGTTCCTTATCAATATGCATATCGAGCTGGTCATCAAGTGCTTGCTGATAGCCCATTTGTAATTGACCGGTCAAATAAGATAAGGCAATTTGCGTATCAAATATATTGGTCAGCGGCGGACAACCTGATAATAAGTAAAAAATACCCAAGTCTTCACCGCAAGCATGCCAAATAGCGACATCCACTTTACGCAATGCTTCCCAAAAATCTTCTAGTTGCAACTGCGGTGCATCTAGCAAATAAATATGATCGCCAATATTTAACTGCACTAGTGCCAAGCGCGGATAATAAGTATCACGTTTGATAAATTCAGTATCTAATGCCACGCGCCCACAAGTGGCCAATGCAGTGATAACCTCACTCAATTGACTTTGTTCACGTACCCAAGTAATAGCAACCTCATCGGCGATATCTAATAGCGCATCAATATCTGGTTCTGCTGGCAATGCTGCTGACACGATGTCGGTGTTGGCTGACTCATTTGCTAAGCTATCAGTAGTATCAGAAGGGTTTTCTTGAGGGTTTGAATCAGTTAAAGTGCTGTTGGACACGGGCAGATACCTGCATTAATAAAAGAAAAAACGCTGAGTCGCGTCTTAATAAAATTAAATAAGAGAAAATAATAAAGTAATTATAACAATATCAGGAAATAAAGTGAGCAAAACTTCAATATTATAAAGATGTTATAAAAAAGAGCGATTTTGCATGGCTTGCCCAAGGGTCATACTATCAAGGTATTCAAGCTCGCCACCCATAGGTACGCCTTGCGCCAAACGCGTGACTTTATTGACATGGCGGCCAACCGCCTCACTGATAAAGTGCGCCGTAGTTTGCCCTTCAACTGTGGTGCCCGTTGCCAATATTAGCTCATCGACTGGCTCTTGCTTCACGCGCCAGACCAGTTGTTCGATATTTAAATCATCAGCGCTAATACCATCAATCGGTGATAAATGACCACCTAGTACAAAATAACGCCCACGATAACCTGCCGTCTGCTCAATCGCCATCACGTCTGCTGCGGTTTCGACCACACACAATAATCCATCGTCACGCCTAGGATCTTGGCATAATGGACAAACTGCCTCATCGCTAAAGCTATGACAACGCTGACATTCGACAATATCACGCATCGCCTCATCAAGCGCTTGGGCAAGTGCCATGCCTTGTGGGCGTTTTTTGGTGAGCAAATGTAGCGCCATCCGTTGGGCGCTTTTTTGCCCTACACCCGGCAAAATACGTAGCTGTTTGACCAGCTGATCAAATTTGGCTGTCAGCAAAGCTGCTTCCTTTATTTATAAATCCTAGCTATGAAAATGGGGTCGTATCGTATCGATAACAACCCCATTTCTGATGTTTATAAAGCTGCTTCCTTTATTTATAAATCCTAGCTATGAAAATGGGGTCGTATCGTATCGATAACAACCCCATTTCTGATGTTTATATAGTCAGATGACATATGGTCGAATGCTTAAAAAGCAGTCTGTATATCATCGCCGAAATTAAAAATTTAGAACATACCTTGCATGCCTGGTGGCAGACCCATACCTGAAGTAGCGCCAGCCATGGTTGATTCATACAGCTCATCCGCTTGACGCACAGCATCATTGATAGCCGCCGCGATTAAGTCTTCAATCATATCTGGCTCATCTTCTAGCAAGCTTGGATCAATCGTCAAACGCTTAACCACATGGCGACCTGTCATGGTTACTTTTACCAAACCACTACCCGCTTCAGCTTGTACTTCTTTATTGGCCAGCTCTTTTTTGGCATTTTCAACGTTTGCTTCAACTTTCTTTTGCATCGTTTGTGCTTGTTGCATTAATGCTTGAATATTCATAGTTGCCTCTTTTGTTTTTTAATAATAAATGATTGGTATTTTACTACTATAAAATGCTAACAGCGATTATACCGTTATCTTTACAAACTGTCTAAACCACGCGCCAAATCTTTGATGATATCTTCCACATCTTCTAAACCAACCGATAGACGAATAAGACCGTCTTTCACGCCTGCTTCTGCGCGCTCTTGGGCACTCAAGCGAAAATGGGTGGTGGTTGCAGGATGGGTAATAGTCGTTTTAGCATCACCTAAATTGTTAGTGATAGAGACCATTTGAGTTGAATCAATGACATGCCATGCAGCAGCTTTTGAATCACGCGTCTCTGATGGCTGCACTTCAAAACCCATAATCGCGCCAAAACCGTCTTTCATATGATGCTGGCGTTTGCTTAATTCATGCGATGGATGGTCACTCAATCCTGAAAAATGCACGGTACTGACATTAGGGTGATTAACCAAAAACTCTGCCACTTGATTGGCATTATTACAATGTGCCTGCATACGCAATTTAAGCGTCTCAAGTCCTTTAGTAAAGACCCAAGCATTAAACGGGCTCATGCTGATGCCGCCTGAACGTATGACGGTAAATGCTTCTTGCATGAGCTTATCGCTACCGACTAGCGCGCCACCCAATACACGACCTTGACCGTCTAAATATTTGGTCGCAGAATGAATCACGACATCAGCACCCAAATCAAGCGGACGCTGCAAAGCTGGAGTAGCAAAGCAGTTATCAACGACGAGGAGTATATCATTGGCTTTACATAGCTTACTTAAAAAGCCAATATCACAAATCTGCGCCAATGGATTACTAGGACTTTCGCAATAAATGACTTTGGTATTGGGCTGAACAGCATTTGCCCAAGCGTCATTATCGAAGCAATCAACGTAACTGACTTCCACGCCAAACTTTGCCATATAGTTGTTAAATAAGCCAATCGATGAGCCAAATAATTGATTGGCAGCAAGCAAATGGTCACCGCCTTTTAAATAAGCCAAGCACATGGTCAAAATTGCGCCCATGCCAGAGGCTGTAGCTACTGCACGCTCACCGTTCTCAAGCGCGGCTAGACGGCGCTCAAAGGTACGCACGCTTGGATTAGTATGCCGCGAGTAGACATTGCCGGTCTTAGTGCCATCGAAATGCCCAGCAGCATCAGCCGCTGAGCTGTACACATAAGAGCTGGTGGTAAAAATAGCTTCTGAGTGCTCGCCTTCATCGGTACGATGCTGACCTGCACGTACTGCTATAGTTTGCATACCATAATCAAGTTCTAAATTTAGCGCATCATCGCGCCAGTTTGCATCCAAGCCATTTATAGCGTTTTTATCTTGCGGTTGACTCATAAATTTTCCATTGTTCTGATTGTTATTTCCAATAGCGTTTATTTTTGATTATAAACATTACGCATTCGCGTTATCATATCATGCAAACTGCTGCTGCCAAACTGGTAGCGTAAAACGTTACCTGTTGATATCAACTGACACTTAACTTATTAAAATGCCATTTTTAAAAATGACAACGTCAAAATCATACTACTAACTATTAATATCAGCCGCATCTAATACCATCAACCTTTAACACAGGCAGTATTTTATAAAAGTAACGCATTTATCATAGTCATCATTAGCGACACCTGCTAAGCTTGGCGGCGATTTAATTTTGCCTTAGGTGATATTATCATACGCCTTATAATCAGTGTTATCATCTGCAAAACTGCCGAATAATACATACCTATTTGTTGGTACATTTTCTACTATATCAAGGCTCACTAAGGTAACTTATTTATGTCGATGTTCAGTATAGAACCCAGCAACTTATCGTTGAGCCTGACACTCGGCCTCACCTTAGGTCTTAGTGGGTGCCAAAGCTTGCCAAAGCAGCCACATTTGCCAGAAAGCCAAGCGCTATCAGCGCGGGTCGATGCTTTATATCAATCACCCAATAACAAGCAAAATAAGATAGAAATAGAGGTCCAAAAAGAAAGTACTGAAACAAGTGCCGATGCGGGTGTTGGTGATAATAGCACGACTACTGCTCTAGACGCTGATGCCACGAACCTTGGTATCTCAAACACTGTTACCTCAAATGCCGCCACTCCAAATACTGATAGTCTTGATTTGGTTGCCTCTATCAGCCAACAAAGCGAGACCCATCCTGATTTATCAGGCTATCATCCGATTGTGACCGGTGCCAATGCGTTTGCCTCACGCAGTATATTAACCGGCATGGCGAAACGCAATATCGATGCCCAATATTATATTTGGCATAATGATCAAGCGGGTCAGCTGATGCTCAAAGACTTGTGGGATGCAGCGGAACGCGGTGTCATTGTGCGCTTGTTACTCGATGATTTTAATAATAATGCTGAATTTGACCAGCACTTACTAAGGTTTGCCAGTCACCCTAATATCGCTGTACGTATTATTAATCCGCTTATGCACCGTAAGTTTCAGACGTTGAATTTTGTCACCGGTCTGCCGCGTATCAATAGACGCATGCACAATAAAAGCATGATTTTTGATAAGCAAATCACCATCATTGGTGGGCGTAATATCGGTGATGAATACTTAAGCAATGATAAAAACAGTCAGTTCGCTGACTTAGATGTTTTATTGATTGGTAAAGTGGTGGCAGATATTGATAATAGCTTTGCCAGCTATTGGTCAGCGCCAATATCATTTGATATTCAAACCTTAGCGACCCTTGATAAAGGAGAAACTACCGATTTCTTGCAAGGTCTCGATAAGTTAGAAGCCGACGAGAAAAGTAGTAGCAATGGCAGTCTATCCATTTATAAAGCGGCGATTGATGACTCCTCTATCGATACGGATTTGATCAACAAACAAGTGCCTTTTCGCTGGACAGATATGCAGTTCTTAAGTGATGACGTCGGTAAGTTGACCAAGACCGTGCCAGCAGACACCAATTTGGTGCATCAAATGCGTACCCTGCTTGGTAGTCCATCAAAAAAACTGACCATTATCTCATCCTACTTTGTACCGACTAAAGACGGTGTTAATACCTTGGTCGCGCTGGCAGAATCTGGTATTGAAATCAAAATATTGACCAATTCGTTTGATGCGACTGACGTCACTGCGGTGCATTCTGGCTACAGCCAGTGGCGTCCCAATTTACTACGTGCAGGCGTCAAGATTTATGAGCTAAAATCTACAGCTTCTGAAGAAAAACGTGAAAATAAACTTTGGAAAGCGCGTAGTCAATCCTCAACCAGCCTTCATGCCAAAGCATTTGCTGTTGATGACTATCAAGTCTTCATTGGTTCATATAATGTTGACCCTCGCTCAGCTAATATCAATACTGAGATGGGCGTAATTATTAATGATGATAAGCTTGCCACTCAATTACATGATGCATTGAGTGATGATTTATTGAATCAAGCATATGAAGTGAAGTTATTAGAAAATGGTAATCTACAATGGCATACCATGGAAAACAATAAAAAAGTTATCTATGATTCAGAGCCTCGTGTCGATATCAGCGACCATGTTTGGCTGACCATCATGTCATGGCTCCCTATTGATTGGTTACTATAGTATAAACATTAGGCATCTCACTATAAGAATAGAAGTTAATTCATATTTATAGTTCTTTCTTAACTTTGGTTTGTGTAACCATCGCTAAAAAAAACACCCATATTGCTACGATGAATCATTATTAATAATGGTTTGTCGTTTTTTATTATAGAGGGTTATTTAGATAATAACCCTCTTAACGAATACCTGAATATCTGGACACGCGACTTACTATGCCTTCTCGTTCTCAATATGCACTCATGACCTCTAAAGATAGAAATACGGTACTGTTTACCTGCTATAGCAGCGCAATAGCGTTTTTCGACTTTTTAATATACCTCTATGTTTCAGATATGATGGCAGCGACTTTATTTCCAGTCAGTACCGATCCCAATATCACAAAAATACAGGGGCTTGCACTATTTGCAATTGGTTATGTGGCGCGTCCACTTGGTGGCGTTATCTTTGGGCGTTATGGCGATATCAAAGGTCGTAAACCTTTATTGTTGATCAGTATTTTGGTCACGGCAGCAAGCTTATTAGCGATGGGATGCTTGCCTACTTATGCCCAGTGGGGTTTGGTAGCACCTGCATTGTTTATCTTATTAAGGTTGATACATGGTATGGCCTATGGTCTTTATGTGCCACTTTCTTGGGTATTTGTTGCAGAGCATGTACCACGCCAGTATCTGTCAGTAGGCTGTAGCTATGTGACTGCCAGTTTTTTTGTGGGTGTGTTATTCTCTAATGCCTTTTTCCTTTGGTTAAGTAATGCCCTAACCAGCGAGCAATTGGCTGATTATGGTTGGCGCTTACCTTTCTTTATCGCAGCTATATTAACGCTTCTACCACTCCTTGTATGGCGATGGATAGAAGAAACGCCGTTTTTTACCGAGATGAAAAATTCAAGACCCAGTGATTATGTTGCCAAGCCCTTTACTCTTCTTTTTAAGCATTGCAGGCATTCTATCTTTATTGGTCTGGTTCTTACTTTAATTGTTTCAAGTATTACCACAGTCGTTGTTATTTTATTGCCTGATTTGATTGAATTACGCTTTACACTCGATAGCGATTTATTTGGATTTTCCCACAGCCTTGGTATCGTTTTTATGATTTTTGGCTGTATTTTTTATGGCATTATCTCAAACCACCAAAATTTTGGCAAAATCTTGACAATAGGTTCTATTATCTTGATTGCTCAAATGCTTGCCTTCTTCTATCATTTAGAGTCAAGCGGTGACTATATCCTTATTATGTATGCGCTTTTGGGCTTTTGTGCTGGTATTGTCGGCATGATACCTGCCATCTTGATCCAGCTTTTCCCAACCAATGTGCGACTCACCGGCATGGCTTTTTGTTATAATATTACTTATGGTTTTGTGGGAGTATTAGTACCGTTCGGGCTTGGCTATGCCACTTTGTATGTGAGCTTTTCACCTGCGCTCTATATCGCCTTTATCGGTTTTATTGCCATCATAATGGGCATTTATTTTTATAACTTACCTGAATTCAAAAACATTGATCAGGTTATATAGCAAGGTTTGTCGAAATTGGCGAGTCATTGGTATTTATTTTTTAATAGCATTTTTTATCAACCTTCTGTATCAATTTCCCAGACCGTGCAAAATATATGCAAGCCTCTTTATATATCATCACAACTTATTATAAACCTCTTTAAAAATTCCCTAAAAATTAAGGCTTAACCACCATGGTTGATATAACCAACAAGCGCCTTTCGGTCGCGCCTATGATTGATTGGACAACAACAGATTATCGTTATTTTGCCCGCCTTTTTAACCCACATGTCTATTTATATACTGAGATGATTAGTACGGGTGCGCTGATACATGGCAATCGTACGCGGCATTTGCGTTTTGATACACTTGAGCATCCGCTGGTGCTACAACTTGGCGGCGCAGATATCACAGAGATGACGCAGTGTGCAGAATTCGCCCAGCAGCATGGTTATGATGAGGTCAATATCAATGTAGGTTGCCCATCTGACCGTGTACAGCACAATAAAATCGGCGCTTGCCTAATGGCAGAGCCCAATACGGTCGCAGAGTTGGTAAAGCATATGCAAGCGGCAGTCGATATTCCAGTAACGGTCAAGCACCGTATCGGTATTGATGACTTTGACAGTTATGAGTTTATGGCAGATTTTGTACAGACGGTGGCAGCAGGTGGTTGTACACGCTTTATCGTCCATGCGCGCACAGCATGGTTACAAGGCTTGAGCCCAAAGCAGAATCGTGAGATACCACCGCTGCGCTATGAAGATGTATATCGTTTAAAGCAAGATTTCCCTACACTTGATATTGAGATAAATGGTGGGATTGAGAGCGTCGCTGATATTGAGGCACATCTTCAATATATCGATGGGGTCATGATTGGGCGCGCCTTTTATCATAACCCTTATCTACTCGCCGAAGCCAATAGCTTGTGGGGTAGCCCTGTCCCCAAGCGTTCAGATATTTTGGCGCAGCTATATCCTTATCTAGAAGAACAAACTGCTAAAGGGGAAGCACTTCCAACGATGACTCGGCACTATTTAGGATTATTTCAAGGGCTGATTGGTGCCCGAAAATGGCGTCAAGCGTTAAGCGGCAAGCCTCATTTGACTATCGATGATATCAAGCATGCAGCGACTGAAGTATTAGCTCTTAACCCTAACGCTTAATAAGCTCTGCCAGTGTATAACAGTGAATACGGTTTAAGTATTCGCTGTTGTTTTTTATGCTGCTTGCGCCAGATACTGCCACATAGCCGCGCCGTTATTTATAATATGTAATAGCATGGGTAATATCAGCGAGCCTGATTTGATCCGCGCATAGCAGAATATCAAAGCCAGTACCACAATCGTACTGATCTCATAAAGACCATACTGCAAATGAATAACCGCAAATATCAAACTGGTCACTAGGCTGGCTACGATCGCCCCACGATACTCTGTATCAGCTCGCGAAGTAAACTGCTCCGCAATCGCCGACCATAATAACCCCCGAAATATCAGCTCTTCATAAATGGGCGCGACGATAACCATTGCAAAAATCAGTAACCATACTGAGCTGACAGACTGATACAAAGGGTCTACAAATGACAGTGGCGTTTCATCAAGCATATAGGTCAACGCTTGACTGCCAATCATAAATATCAGCAGTAGCCCTATCATGCCCATACCAGTTGCCAATGAAAATGGTTTTAATGCCAAATACTGCGTGAAATTGCCGCCTCTCATGCGAACAATCAACGCACTGATTGCCATTAGTAACACACAACCTATCATGATAGAAATACTGACGACCGTCCCATCATTACTACCAAAAAAGAAGATATCGCCTACCGTTGCTCTTTTAGCAGTTGGTAATACCAGCTTGCCAGCGATATAAACACCGATGAGTTGACTGATAAAGAAAATAACTACCATACCTATGGTCAGTAGCAACGTGCCTAAGCGTGTAAATAAAGGCTGAGATATTGTAGCTAGGTTATTTTCAGCAGCGCTCTTATTTAGCATTTGCATTGACATAACAGATTCACTCAAAACGGCAATAAAGCATTGCTTAAAAAGACAGTCGGCTTAGCGTAAGGCAATTGCTTGCCGATAAAAATTTTAATTATTTGGTAGATGACTGTTTTTCAATCAATGCCAATACCTGCTGCGATACAGACTCTGGATGCTCAAGTGGGAACATATGACCACCTGCGTGAGTGACATAAGAGATATTTAGTCGTGATTTGATTTGCTGCGGGAATCGTCGTTTAAAAAAGATACTGTCCTCACCGATAATCAAAGTAACTGGCACTTTAGGAGCACGATTTGGGGTCAACCAATACCAAGAAGGATTAGTACGAAATACGGCAACTTCACTGGCTTTTGGAATAGCTAAGGTAACTTTGCCATCGGCGCGCTCATGTAGCCCATACTCAATATAGCCCTGAAAACTGCGCTCGGTAAAGTTCTTAAAGAAACCTTTATGGCGCAGCTTATCATAAGCATCTGCTCGGCTATCCCAAACGTCACGGCGATGCTTAGACACGCCAGCTGGTGACAGTTTATCCATTAAGCGATTATTCATCAGTGGCAGTCGGTCTGCCGTCTTGGCAAGATGCCATAGCAAACTAACTTTACCATAAATCCATGGTGGATCCATTAATACTGCTTGCGAGAAATACTTGGGTGTGCGGTACAATGCTTGTAGCGTACACATGGCACCAAGCGAATGTCCAACAGCAACAACTTGAGTGACTCCATGCTTCTCACAGGCATCTTTGACACTATCGATAATCTGCTGCGTCAGGCTACGCCAATGGTCATCCACTGGATAATCAGGGGTACTGCCCAGCATCGAGATATATTCGATAGTGAAAAATTCAGTCAATTTTTCAAAAAAAGACTCATAAACAGGACTTGGCATCCCATTAGCATGAGCAAAGTGGATAACGGGTTTTCCTGTTATTTTTGATATTGGTAATGATTCAAAAGATTGCAAATTAACTTCACTCATGACACATTCTCATCAATTTATATAAGTAGTTTATTATTCATAATGATATTAAATATTATATAGCGACGCACAAATAAGGCTGAGCGCAATCATACGCTCAGCCTCAATAATCATACACGGTAAATCCAAAAATTAAAGCCTATTAACGCATCTGCGCATTGCCTTCTTCTTGTGGCAAGATATCAAGATTGATACTTGAACCTACGCCTGCGCCTAACTTAACCGCAAAGCGATCCATAAACAATTGGAACGGATCATTTGGTGTATAGTTGACCACATTTTTCAGTTTAAGCTCTTTCTCTAAGCTTGAGATACTGCCCTTTTTATCTGCTAAGCCAAGCTCGATAGATTGCTCACCTGTCCAAAACAGCCCTGAAAACAGCTTGTTCTGTTCAGGATTTTTCAAGCGATTGCCACGACCTTCTTTTACTGCATTGATAAAGTGCTTGTGCGTATTCGACAGTACCTTTTCAACATGCTGTTCTTCATAGTCGGTTAACGGACGTGACAAACTCAAGATATCTTTATACTCACCCGCTGTAATAGTACGATCTTTAACGCCAACTTTATCCATCAGTCCTTCGATATTGTAGCTTGGCATAATCACCCCAATCGAACCAACTAGGCTTGATGGATTGACATAAATCTCATCCGCAGCTGATGCAATATAATAGGCACCGGAAGCACCCATATCGCCAATCACTGCATAGAGCTTTTTATCAGGATATTGCTTACGTAAATCCATCATGGTTTGCCAAATTTCATCCGACTGTACTGGCGAGCCGCCCGGTGAATTGATATCTAGCGCCACCGCTTTTGAATTACTATTTTTAAAGGCTCGCGTTAGCGCATCATTAACGTCATAGGCATTGGCAGCATCGCCGCTACTAATAGTGCCCTGAATCTCAACCACCGCCAAATGCGGCTTACTAGTATCGATGCCTTCAAGAGCGGTCGGCGTTTTGCTGCTACAACCACGACCAATCGTCAAAAATATCAGTAAAATATAACCAAAGGTCAATAACTTAAAGAAAATACTCCAGCGACGGGCACGGCGTTGCTCAACAACACTCGCTAATAAGGTATTTTCAATAAGGCGCCATTCTTGCCCGCTAGGCTGGTTTGATTGCTGTAGCGGCGCTGGCTGATTATCAGAAGTATCAGGACGTTTGTTAGGGTCTGGCGGCCAGTTGGGCATATAACTTCCTAAGTCGAAAACAATGTAGAACAATAGAAGACAGATAATAAACTTAATGTAAAAGCAATCGATATACCGACTGTTTAAGTTTTCTGTATGGATAGGTTATCAAGTATGGTGGCATTTCAGCTACGGTTCAATAGTGTCTCTGTGAAATAGTTAGATTTTATCAACATGATGTTATAAGTATATCGCTTATTGAGCATTATCTTTGCTCAATATATCAGCAGATAAAGCCGCTTCCAAAGGTTTATTATCATAGGTCATTGTCTCATCAATTTTTTGCTGGCTGATAATCTCACTTGATATATTTGATGTACTGTGACCAAGCCAAGTGGTTTGATTTAAGGCTATATCCGCTGATTCATTTACGCATAGTAGCGCCCACAGTTTCCAAAGGCGCTGATGCGTATCTGCATTTACGATTAGGCGCGATTGAAGATTAGCTTGTGTCGTTAATTTTTGGTCATTTATCTTTTTAGTTTCCACAGTCGTAGATAATGATTTAGCAGGTAAAGAGTTGAGAGGATCGTTTGCCTGATAATTTATAACTTGTATAGGTTTGCTACTATCAATAGCGACGGTACAGTTCCAAACACTGGCATCCTCAATATTGCTCCAGCCAGTCATTGCTCGCAAGGTTAAATCGCCATTCGGCAGCTGCCATATCTTACCAGATTCGCAACTTTGGGCGCTGATAGTTGCAGTCTTTTGTGCTGCGTCCATCTTTATTTTATAAGCTTGCTGCAGCGCAGACCAACGCTCACTACGCCCTGCTTGCCAGTACTGACTCACTGGCAGACGCTGACTAAGCTGAGCAACTACCATAGGTAAAAGCTCTGAAGTATTAGGGTTCAATGCGCCACTTGTTTTGTCATAAATTTTTATATCAGTCACGCCACTACTACTGCTTTGTACGATGACGCCTTCTAATTTACTCACTGCCAAACTGCCCAATTGCTGCTCTAATGTGGCAGAAAACTTATCTACTGTCAGGTTGCTGGGCATGGTTTTACTATCACTCGGTCTATGATCTGCTAAAAACAACCAACTAACAGCTTTAGTATTTTTTTCATTATTAACAGGATAGTGCAATAATGCCGCACTGATATAAGAATCACCTGTCGGCAATATATACAGGCTTGGCGTCGTTGTGAGCGACTGCTGATTGGCATATACCGTCATGACTAAAAGACTGAACGGTGGTAATACTAACCAGCGGCTGATAAGACCACGTGGTAGCAGCCAAGGCAACATTACTAATAATGCCATAAGCAAAATAGCAGCATTGACGGAAGTATACAGCCAAGCATCTGATAGCGCTGGCATCGCCGTTAGCCATGTTATCAGTTCATGCAAATTATTGACAATTACAATAACAAATGCCCAAATAATATCTGCGGCAGATGGCGATATAAGATAGCAAAGCCCTGCCAGTAAATTGAGCGGTACAATAATCCAGCCAAATAAGCCGATGGCAAAGAGATTGATGATTAAGCCCCACATTGATGCTTTGCCAAATAACAATAAAGTCACAGGTAGTAGTGCGAAAAACAACCAACACTGTAATTTGAATAAGCGCTTAAAGCTGTACCATAGACGTTTGAGTAATTTATGATAGGAAGTAGATGACTGGTTTGATTCTAATGGCTGCTTTTCTGAGCCGTCCTCATATTTAAGCAATAATGCCACAGCGATAAATGACAACCAATACCCCGCTTGCCACAGAACATAAGGGTCATACCATGCCATCAGTATTGCCAAAGCAAATAATACGCGCATGGCGCTGATAGGCAATAACGTCAGCCTCGCTAGACCGATTGCCAATAACATCCATGCAGTACGAGCAGCCGGTACATCAAATCCTGTGAATAACGCATAGATAAAGGCAGCACAAACCATCACCCACCAACGTACATGCCAGCGTGGTATGTGTCGATATAATGTGGGATAAAACCGATTGAGTAACAATACAACCATGCCAGCCAGCACAATCGCTAAAAATAAAACATGCGTTCCCGATATCGCTAGTAAATGCAAGATACCTGCTAATTGATATAAATCCTTGGTCTCCCGACTAATTAAGCTGCGATCACCGGTTAGCAAACTTAACGTGACCGCTTTTGCTTGCTGCTTTGTAGCAGTATTCGCTGCCCAATCTTGATAGAAATGCTCACGCAGCTGCCAACGACCTTGATCGATAGTAGTACGCAAACGCGTTAGATAAGAATCATTAGAGCCTGCTTGTGGCACTTGGTAATTGGCTGGCAACACCGAGCTACTAGTAGCAAGTATATTGGCAACGCCATCGATATGCCGACCACGTAACCAACGATAACTGTCAAACCCTGATGGATTGTTCAGTGCTTGTTCGGACGTTACAAGTGGCGCAATTGTCAGCGTCATAAACAGTGTATCGCCCGGCTGTAGATGATTTAAATCGGTTATTTGATTTTGCTTAGCGTCTTTTTTGGGTTTTCTTTTAGTGCTCTTGTCAGACGATGATTTAGAGAGCTGTTTAGCAGACTTTTTTGGATAGGCATTGAGGAGTACGCGATACTCATTAGCTTGAATATTCTTTTTATCTTGGCTATTTTCGTTTGAGATTTTTTGGCTTAAAAACTGATATTCTATATCGTTATTGCTTAGGCTATTATTTAGCTTTATTCCATACTCTGCTACGACTTTATCTAAGTCTTGCTTGGTCATATTAGAGACCAAGGGCAATATTTGACTGATAATTGCTACTTGCCGATATCCTGTATCGGGCGCGGCAGCATAGACGCTATCACTGATACCTTCGATACGAACCAATGCTTGTACACGTATAGGTTCAGTGATTTTTGTCGCTTCTGCTTGTTGATGACTCACTAGCGCTTGTATACCACTGCCAACAATCAACGCAATCGCCAATAGAACGGTTACTATAAAATAGATAATCCGAGAAGCAAACGTAGCATGATGCGAGAAGTTTTTAGCAGGATGGATAGTATTGGCTGATGGGATGTACAACTGGCTGAGGACTATCAAGACAAGAGTAAGAAGCAAAAGCGTAAAGGTGAGAATAGATGTGCTGGCATTTTCCAACAATAGCGAATCTATTGGCAGCGGCAACTTATCAGCAACGGCCAAAACACCCATCATAGCAATGACAATAAAGCTACCTATGACCCAATACACCGGTGCTCCTTGCTTAAGATGTTAAACATATATAAAGCTCAATGAAAAAATGCGCGACGTCGTTTTTTATACTTTTCTTAACGCGTTAACCATAGCTGCTTTAACCGTAAAGCTGCCCTATCAACCAATGGCATTTATCTGGATATTACCCTATACTGATTAGAAACACTAGAATGGTGATTATCTAACGTTCTTTTTGCGTTTTTCTGCTAGTATTCTTATCGATAGCATTCTTATCTATATTTTTATCAATAACATGACTGCATACCAGCCCATCCATATGATTGAGCGGGCCGTAGACAATGAGTAAAGGCGATTCTGTGCCAAAAAAACGTCTGAAAGACCTACTACCTACCCCCGAAAAAGTGTTAGAAAGTCGCACCTTAAAACTGTTTGCGCCGCAGCTTGCTGACCCGCGTTTATGGCATTTTAATCGCCATAGCTTAAATAAAGCCGTTTATATTGGAGTGCTTAGTGCATTTTTTCCATTGCCGGGACAGATGCTCTTAGCATTGATTGGCGCGCTTATTTTTCGTGCCAACGTGCCAATGGCGCTTGGCTTGACGTGGATTACCAACCCACTCACCACCCTGCCAGTATTTTATGCAGGTTACTATATCGGTGCCAAAATCCTTGATGTACCGATGATTAGCTTGCGCACGATTGGTAGAATGATCTCAGACCTCAGTTTATGGATTATATCTGACGGTGCCAATCCGTTTATTACTTTTAAAGGTACGGTTTCTTTAGCAGCATTCTGTCTGGGTTTGACTATTTTAGCCATTATCACCAGTGTCGTCTGCGGCTTAGCATTTAAAGTCATTTGGCGCTATAAGACGGTAACCAGTTGGCAAAAACGACAGAGCGGCTCTTCAAATAAGTCGCCCAAACTTTAAATCCTAATAAGCTTTTTAGTCGTCATCTTTATGATTGTCGATAGCTTCCAAAACATTGTCAGTCAGCTTATCATCCATCACAAAAACTTCCACGACCTCTTCGTTTTTAAGCAATACATAACGCTTACCTGTCGCACTATCCTGAGCTTTTAAATCAAAATCAACACCCGCTAAAGTGATTTGGTCAAACACAGGCGTAAGCAAATCTATCTGCGCTTGTTTATCAAGCGTATCAAATAACGCGATATCCATATACGGTTTTAATGGCTCATCGCCCTCTTCAATACTGCCAAAAGCAGCTATCGGATCGTCATCTTCACTCATCGTATTTGTCCTTATTCAATTTTAATCATCAGGAAACTATTCTGCCGTCTTTATCTTTTGATATTTTAATAATTTTCCCAATGACCATTACGTAATAATAGCTGACGATCAGCAAGCGCCGCCAAACTGCGATCATGAGTGACCATCAACAATGCCGTTTTCATGGTACTTTGCAGCTCTGATAATAGTCCGAATACGCTTTGGGCATTGTCATAGTCTAAGTTGCCCGTTGGCTCATCTGCCAAGATAAGTGAAGGCTTAGTGACCAAAGCACGCGCAATCGCCACGCGCTGACGTTCACCACCTGACAGCTCACCCGGTCTATGCGCCAAACGATGCTCAAGACCAACACTGTTTAAAATATCAATGGCTTGTTGACGCGCTTCGGTCGTTGATACTTTTGGGCGCATCAATAGCGGCATCGCGACGTTTTCAACGGCAGTAAATTCAGCGAGTAAATGATGGAATTGATAAATAAATCCCAAGTGTTTATTACGCATCGCACCGCGTTCAGTCTCGTTCATACTATTTAGCAGCTGACCATGTAGCCAAACCTCACCGCTGGTTGGGGTATCAAGTCCACCTAGCAGATGTAGCAAGGTACTTTTTCCTGAGCCACTGGTACCAACGATAGCAATACGTTCACCAGCATGAACAGTCAAATCTAAACCCGTCAATACTTGGGTACTGACCGCCCCTTCATCGTATATTTTATTAATATTCGTCGCTTTTAAAATCGCAGACATCATACTTCCTTTATTTTATTTATAGTGATATTTAATTCACGCACGCCTACAGGTTACTCATAACGCAGCGTTTGTGCTGGCTGGATTTTAGCCGCTCGGCGCGCAGGATAAATGGTCGCCAAAAAGCTCAATATAAATGACGCACTGGTAATCAATACCACATCAGTCAAACGCAGCTGCGATGGCAGATAATTGACAAAATAAGCGTCAAATAAATTTAGCCCAAAGCTTTGATTGATAAAGCCCAAAATATCACTGACCGTTAATGCGAATATCACACCCAGAATCGTACCAGCAATAGTACCGATAAAACCGATCACTATACCTTGTACCATAAAGACTTGGGTAATCAGGCGCGGGGATGCACCAAAGGTTTTTAAGATAGCGATGTCTGCTTTTTTATCCGTCACGAGCATCACCAAACTTGAAACAATATTAAAAGCGGCGACAAGGATAATTAAGAACAGCAGCAAGCCGACCATCGCTTTTTCCATTTGAATCGCCCCAAATAGATTGCCATGCGTTTGGGTCCAATCGCTAGGATATAACTGCTCTGGCGCTATCGCTGCCGCTTTTTGCGCGGCAATCGGCGCAGTAAAGATATCGTTAAGTTTCATACGAATACCTTGCGCGCCATCTGGCAAGCGTAGTAATTTTCCCGCATCGCCCATCGGAATAAATGCCATGAGGCTATCAACTTCTGGACTAATGGTAAAAATACCGGTCAAGGTAAAACGCTTAAAGCGCGGTATCACGCCTGCAGGCGATGGCGACGCTTCTGGCAGCACTAGAGTAACTTTGTCACCCAGTTGCAGCCCTAACGATTGCGCCATGCCTTCACCAAGCACAATACTAAATTCGCCATTTTTTAACGTATCAATATCACCTTCAACCATATGATCATTGATGATAGAGACATTTTTCTCATATTCAGGGTCAACGCCTGTAACCATGATGCCGGCTACCTGACCATTTGAGGTCAACATACCTTGCAGCTGAATAAATGGCGCAACCGCAGCAACTTCTGGGTCTTGCTTAATTTTCTCAGCGATTTGTTTCCAATCACCGATAATTTCGGTTGAGGTGACGGTCGCTTGCGGCACCATACCCAAAATCCGCGTTTTTAGCTCACGATCGAAGCCATTCATGACCGATAGCACAGTAATCAATACCGCCACGCCAAGCGTCAGACCAATCATCGATATCAATGATATAAAGGAGATAAAACCATTACTACGCTCTGCTCGGGTGTAGCGTAAGCCGATAAATAACGCTAAAGGACGAAACATATTCAAACTCTTTATCTTATCTACGTGCGACTGTATGTAGGTTATAAAAAATAGCGGCAACTGCATCACACTTTTACAGCTACTACGTAAATATATTTATTAAATACAAATAAATAAAAAATAGGGTATTAGACCAGCCAAATACAGCTGTCAAAAAGGAGCTAGTTTGACACAATTTGGCGGATATGTGCCAGCCATTCGCGCGAACTGCCCAGATTTTATAATAAAAATTGGGGTTTTATGATTATTTTTGATAACAGCCTTGCTATTGTCTGTATCTATACCTATATATTGTAGGCTAAGGACAATTGTCATTAACCCCTCATTGTTGTTTGTTGCCTCTTTACTGACGACATTGCTGACTATCATAAATCACTGTTTCAACAGGATAAATGATACTCATCAATCACAGTTTCAGACCCAAACCTCATGGCTGACTTAAGTTTGAGTATCTTCATGACTATTAATTATCAATATAAAAATATCCAATCTCCCACTAAAATCACCTTAACGGATGACCAATCAGCGGGGCATGCTGACCACTGGCGTATTCTGACCGATGACATGAGTCATGATGTACCTGAATGGTTACAGAAGATGATTGAGCAAGCAGCCATGCCAAAAGGTCTCAATAGTAATGTCAACTCTGCAAAAGACAGCTGCTTACTCTTATCTGAAGACCAACCATGCCATATCAATCAGGTACTAGCGATGAAAGATGGCAAGCCTGAATGCTTCATCAACGCTTACCCTTGTGTCGATAGCCCATACGGGTTGAGCTGCAAAATCGAACGTATGATTGTCAATGAAAAATCACATGATGCGGTATTACGCTTACGCACTACTGATGGCAGTATCATCTACGCTTTTGACCAGCTATATACGGCCAATCGTCATTTATATCAGCGCGACAATGCTTATTTCGTCAATTTTAGCGGCTGGGCACATGAGATTAAGCTCAGTGAGCAAAATGAAGTTATCAAGGTAGAAGACCAAGAAGCCATACGCTATCACCGTGCTTTTAATGATATCGTTGCCGCCAATGATGGGAAAATGCCAGACGACTTACAAGAACAAATCAAAGCATGGCAGCCAGAAACTAAAGAGCAAATGGCGCCGGTAGAGATTAATCTGGGTCATATGTGTGCGTACTTGTTCGGCGATACCTTAGGGCAAGAAGATGAAGCGTGGTGCCAAGGTCAGGTACTTGGCAAGCAAGAAACGTCATTTAACGGTAAGACAATTATCTTATTTGATGTGGTGGTACTGCGTGAGCAAGATGCTGCTCCCTTTGTCATACGCATTGGGGCGCTTAAAACGGCTGAAACAGCAGCGATTAAGGTACATGATTATATACAAGCGAATATTTGGCTACAAGCTGCCATTTATAAAGAGAATCAGCAAGCAGCACAATCAAAAGCCAGTTAAATAGCATTTTTTTATTATCTGCTAATAGAAAGCCCCTAATTTATATTAGGGGCTTTCTATTGCTATAAATACGATTAGAGCGATAAAAACCTTATGCCATCGTCGTCATAGATTTAATACTTTTATACAGCTCTTTTTGCTCAGTACTTGGACGAGCTGTTTGTACTGCCATCAATTGCGACATATCCCCTTCGACACGAATCTTGCCACCCATAAAGGCACCCATGATTTCATTGGTATCAAAATCTGTAATGATAGATTGCAAGATGCCGCGATCTAATAATAGAGTTGTTGTCGCATCGCTGCTCAGACCACGATGTAACAAACCATCAGCAAAGTTGGCTTCGATATCTTTGTCACTATCAGAAACCTTTAAATTTACAATCATATTAGCCAATGCAGGCGGTAGGTTTAGCTCACCGGCTTCTTGACCCATTTGCTCTACTTGCTCAAACCACTCATCTGTTAAAAAAACGGCCATATTATTATCCTTAATAGCTATTGTTGTTGATTAACTGTTGTTAATAAATAGAAGGCTAGCGTCTTTGACACCCTAACCCAATGCCTATTTAAACGATAAAAGCGCTTTTATTGTTGATAGCACATGAACTATCAAGTTATCACTATCTCGCATAACACACACTTTATTGATTGTGTTGCTCAGGTGCATTATAAGATGCGACTTTGCAATAAGTAAAACCTATTTGTAGGGCGAGTAATACAATTGTTACAAAACCTTGGTCATCCGTTGTTTTTGCAAACTACTGAACACTATCTTTTTTCACCCCTAGAATAGTCTTGAGATTGGGTATAAAATAGATGAATAATGCAGTAAGAATAAGTTACTTGCTAAGATTTTTACCAAAGAGTTTGTATTTTGGCGCATAGTTCTGATGATATTTCATTAGCTTTGCGTTACAATACCCTTAAACAGAGTCGGGAGTTTTAACTAAACATTACGTAAATATGTTTTTTTGTCAGCCATCGCTAGCATACATTGATAGTCGATACATTTTATCGGCGATTGAATATCAGTATTTATCTTAGTTTGTAGTGCTTTTAGCAGTGACAATTAAGATAAATACTCAGCCTCAATAGATGTTTGATGCTCAAGGACGACACATTTTCTTATTAAACCTGACAATGTATTAACAATCCTACTATCAACCAACTGTGCGCGCAGTGTGTTTTAGTACTGCCTTCTACCCATCAGTCATCACTGATATCTAGACCACATTAAACCTGATAGTTAATAACGTCAGCCTGATAAGCGAAGTGAAAAACAGCATTTACCAACGCTATTGTCCGACCGTGATAGTTATCATGATTCAGATAGTAAAGCATCTTAGTTAATTCTGTTGATAAATCGGGCTGTAAAGGAATCATCCAATGAGTTTACAAAACACAGCACTCGCCCCCATTGACCGTGAGTACGAAATTACTGTCGTAAGATTCTTTACGATTATGGCCGTGGTATGGGGCATCGTCGGCATGAGTATTGGTGTGTTCATTGCTTCTCAATTAGCATGGCCAGCACTCAACTTTGACATTCCATGGCTGACGTTTAGTCGTTTAAGACCACTGCATACCAATGCGGTTATCTTTGCGTTCGGTGGCTCAGCCCTGTTCGCAACGTCTTACTACATCGTTCAGCGTACCTGTAAGACAAGATTATTTGCGCCTTACTTAGCTTGGTTTACCTTTTGGGGTTGGCAAGCAGTTATCGTATCAGCCGTTATCACTCTACCTTTAGGTCTGACATCGACTAAAGAGTATGCTGAGCTTGAGTGGCCAATCGATATCTTGATTGCTTTGGTATGGATTTCTTATGCCATCGTTTTCTTTGGTACACTTATTAAGCGTAAAACCTCGCATATTTATGTGGCTAACTGGTTTTTTGCAGCCTTCATCATTACGATTGCCCTACTACACATCGTAAATAGCATGGCGATCCCTGTTAGTGCGTTTAAATCTTATTCATTATTTGGCGGTGCAACCGATGCGATGGTGCAGTGGTGGTACGGACATAATGCGGTAGGTTTTTACTTAACGGCTGCTTTCTTAGGAATGATGTATTACTTCGTTCCAGTACAGATTGGTCGTCCTATTTACTCTTATCGCTTGTCTATCGTTCATTTTTGGGCATTGATTGCTTCATATATGTGGGCTGGTGGTCACCATTTGCATTATTCAGCGCTTCCAGATTGGACGCAGTCATTGGCAATGGTATTCTCAATCATCCTGTTTGCACCCTCTTGGGGTGGTATGATTAATGGTGTTTTAACACTATCAGGCAGTTGGGATAAATTACGTACCGATCCGATCATTCGCTTTATGATTGTGGCATTGTCGTTCTACGCTATGTCAACATTCGAAGGCCCAATGATGTCTATTAAGACTGTGAACGCCTTATCGCATAACACAGACTGGACAGTCGGTCACGTACACTCAGGTGCGCTTGGTTGGGTGGGTATGATTACCATCGGTTCGTTATATGTACTGTTACCTCGTATCTATAACAAGCCAAAAATGTACTCTATAAGCCTTATCACGACGCATTTCTGGTTAGCAACGGCGGGTACTATTTTCTATATCGTATCAATGTGGATCTCAGGTATTGGTCAGGGCATGATGTGGTTAGCCACTAACCCTGATGGTACTTTGGTATACAGCTTCGTTGATACCGTTGAGTTCTCCCATTTCCCATATATTGGTCGTGCGTTTGGTGGTTTACTCTACGTATCAGGTATGTTTGTGATGGCATATAACGTTTATAAAACGCTTAAAATGCCAGAAGGCAAGCCTGTAAGTATTGCAGATCCGACTGATCATGAACCTAGTGTCGATCAAATCTCGACAGCTAAAGTATAAGGAACGATCATGGCTGGTACACCGCATGAAATCATTGAAAAAAATACAGGCTTGTTGGTCATCGGTATCGTTATTGCTATTAGCTTTGCCACGCTAGTTGAAATCGTACCACTGATATATGACAACAAGGGTCCTGAAGAAGGTGGGGTTAACGCTCCCCTTCCCGCTATGGAGCCGTGGACTGCGCTTGAGTTTGAAGGTCGTGATATTTACATCCGTGAAGGTTGTCACGTCTGCCATACGCAAATGGTTCGTCCACTACGTGCTGAAGTTGAACGTTATGGACCCTATTCACGTGCTGCTGAATCAACGTGGGATCATCCATTCTTATGGGGATCTAAGCGTACAGGTCCAGATTTAGCACGTGTTGGCGGTCGTTATTCTGAAGACTGGCAAAAACAGCATCTGATTGCGCCGCGTTCATTGGTGCCTGAGTCAGTGATGCCTGGTTTCCCTTGGCTTGCGACTAACGAAGTCAATGGTGAAAATGTACAAACCAAAATGCGTCTATTCCGTGATCGCTTCGGTGTGCCTTACACTGAAGAAGATATCGAAGGCGCTCCAGATGCTGTGCTTGGTGCCACTGAGCTTGATGCCTTAGTTGCCTACCTACAGCAGTTAGGTACCGCAATGGAAGGACAGCGCTAATGGGTATTGGTGAATTACAAACAATTGCGACCGTTTCTGCCTTTATTGCCTTCGTAGGCGTTGCATGGTGGGCGTATTCGCCAAAAAACAAAAAACGCTTCGAAGAAGATGCACAACTTGCGCTTGATGACGAGGATATAAAATCTCTGTCTGACGAGCAGCGCGATAAGGATAAACGATGACATTTTTTTGGAGTTCTTGGATTACCATCTTGAGTTTTGGGTGTTGGCTTTTCATCCTTGGTGTTTTACTGATGGTATTAAAATTTAAGCCAGAAGTAGAAGAAGACGGTACGACAGGTCATGAATATGACGGTATCCGAGAGTACGATAAGCCTTTACCAAAATGGTGGCTGGTGATATTTTTTGGTTCAATCGTTTGGGGCGTAGCCTATTGGGTATTTTTCCCTGCAATGTTTCCAAAATCATGGGAAGGTATTACGACTGTAGAAGTCGATGGCGAAACGGTGCCATGGACGTCTCACAACGAGCTGAATAGTGAACTTGAGAGTAACAACAAAGTATTTACGGATAACTTTGAGCAAAATATCTTAGCAAAAGCAGATGCTAGTGGTGCCACTAAAACCTTGGCTAGTCTATCTGAGATGCAAGCAACACTGCGTCGTAGCGAGACGCCACCAGCAGATTTGCAAACTAAGATTGATGAAGCAACAGCAGAACTTGCTCCTTATGTTGAGAAGCTTGCTGAAAACCCAAATGCTTTAAAGGTTGGCAGCCGTTTATTCTTACAGAACTGCTCGGTGTGCCATGGCTCTAACGCTAAAGGCGCAACCGGCTATCCTAACCTGACTGATAACGATTGGATATACGGTGGTGAAGCCACTAATATCTTAACCACGCTACATAAAGGCCGCGTTGGCGGTATGCCAGCTTGGCGCGATCAAATCGGTGAAGATGGTGTACGTGCAGCATCAGAATACGTATTATCGTTATCTGAGAATAACGGTAGTAAGAGCAATGGTGAGCTAGATAAGACATTAGTGACCCAAGGCGCAGCTATCTTTAGTCAGCAATGTGCGTTATGTCATGGTAAAGATGCTAAAGGTATGATTTCTGCTGGTGCACCGAACTTAACGGATAATATCTGGTTATATGGCGGCGACCGCGAAACTGTCCGTAACACTTTACGTTATGGCCGTGCTGGCGTAATGCCTCAGTGGGAAACTAAGCTAGGTAACGAGCGTATTATGTTACTTGCAGCTTATGTATACTCATTGTCAGACAGAGCAGCTAAACCTGTTCAAGCTTCTACTGCCACTACTCCTAAAGCAAAAGTTGTAGAGACAGTTAGTAATTAACAGTGCTTTGTTAGGTTGCTAAGTTATAAGACTGCGATATTAAAAAAAAGGAGAACTGTCATTGCAGTTCTCCTTTTTTATTTAAATAACTCTATTCAAGAATACCGAGTCAATCTTTTTAAATAAGAGCTTCGCTATTTTTTATTAATAGATAATTTTGACCATTATTTTTTTCTGATAAATAAGACGGCACAGTAGATAAAATATAGTCTATCTATCGCTATTTATATTCGTATAATGATTGTTTTTTCAGATTATCTCCCCATTTATACTATGGGGAATGCTAAAATAGTCACTATTGTAATTCGTTATATATAATCGCTCATTTGGTAGTTGGAATCGTATTTATATTTGCAGTACAAACCCACTACTTACTGACATTGATAACACCGCACGTCTACCCACCTTATTTTTACAACAGGTGATTGTTACTCATGCCAGCAGACTGATTCTTTTCTTAAAGAGGCAAGTTTATGTCAGCACCACAACCCAATCGAATTCCTGTTATTGAAGTCGATCTCAACGCTACTAAAAAACGTATTCATCCTAGATTTGTCACCGGATTTTATCAAAATATCCGTGTTATCAGTATGTATGCATTTTTGGCATTATTTCTGATTTTACCGTGGATACGCTATCACGGTAGGCAAGCAATATGGTTTGATGTGCCGTCACAGCATTATTATATTTTTGGTATCACCTTTTTAACGCAAGATTTTTATTTTATTGCAGCGTTTGCACTTATTGCTGCCTTTACCTTATTTATGGTGACGGTATATGCTGGGCGTGTGTGGTGCGGTTATGCCTGCCCGCAAACCATTTGGACACATATGTTCCAATATGTTGAAAAACTGGTGATTGGCGACCGTAATAAACGCATTAAATTTGATAAAGAACCAATGAGTGCTACTAAAGCGTTTAAACGCTTTTTGATTTATTTCATTTGGTTTGTATTTTCAATGATTACTGCCACAACCTTTGTCAGTTATGTATCGGGGACAGAGGCGCTGTACGGTAGTTGGCAAATGATTGGATTTATTCCTTTCCCTGATTGGCCAACGTGGATATGGGTTTCAATATTTATTTTTGCCTTTTCTACTTATGTGAATGCCGGCTATATGCGTGAGCAGATGTGTATTCAAATCTGTCCTTATGGTCGCTTTCAAAGTGTTATGTTTGATAAAGATACTCTTGTTGTCTCTTACGATTATGAGCGTGGCGAGCCGCGTGGCGCGCGTAAAAAAGGCACCAATCCTGAAGACTTAGGTGATTGTATTGAATGCCTAATGTGTGTGCAGGTCTGCCCTACTGGGATTGATATTCGTGACGGTTTGCAAGTCGCTTGTATCCAGTGTGCCGCTTGTGTTGACGCTTGTAATGAGATTATGGACAAAGTCGGTTATCCACGTGGGCTTATTCGTTATACCACAGAGCGTCAATTGGTAGAAAAAGAGAATACTCGAGTATTCAGTCCGCGCCTATTTGCTTACTTAGCATTGCTTGCTATATTGTGCGGCGGTGTTATATATGCCTTGACAGATCGTGTGCCATTAGAGATTGATATTCGCCGTGATCGTAACCAATTATCTTCAACCAATGCTGAGGGTATGATTGAAAACAGTTATGTGGTTAAGCTGACTAATAAAACTCAAGATCCACACACTTATACCATAACGTTAGCGCCGCAAGAAGGCATGAGCTTAGAGTTACGCTTTAACGATGTACCACTAGAGCCAGGTGAAAGCTTTGATATGTCAGTGAGCATCTATGGTGACCCTGATATTATTGAACAAGGTCAAACGCCAGTGACTTTGAATGTAGAAAGTGAAGATGGTAAATACAAAGTGAGTAAGCAAAATGTTTTTACCACTCAAGGTCAATAATGGCTTAGCCCATTAAATAAACGGTTTTATCTGCCAGTTAACTGTCACTTGATAGCGCTAATGTATAGTTAACTGGTCTTTTATTTATATTATTTTGACAGCATAAGTTGTCAGCTTTATCCGTCGATACGGTTACTAGATATCTGATTAATTAATAGGTATGTTATGTCCAGTTCAGCCCCAAATTTTAAGCACCAAGACAGCCAGCCATGGTACAAAAACTACATGGTGGTTATCTTTGTTATAGGTATGCCAGCCTTTGTGGTCATCGCTTGCCTCTGGTTCGTTTATTACTCTTACCAGATTCGTGATAGCGTGGTACGTGACGACTGGTATATGGATGGTAAGACGCTATACCACGATGTTGGACGTGATAAGCTGACCTATGATTTAGACTTGCACGGTAAAATGCAGTTTTCAGATGATGGTGATGTTACTTTTTATCTGAATTATCCAGAGCAGAGTGTGCAAACGGGAAAGCTGCTTAATGGCGAGACGTTAACTTATCCTGATACATTGGACTTATCTATCTCGCATGCGACCGACATAAAGAAAGATCGTGATGTGGTACTAAAACATCAAGAGGGTAATAAATACAGCGCGCATGTAGATATTGACCCACTAAAAGCGAAGTATTATTTACAAGTTAGTAATGATGGCAAAGATGATTGGCGTATGCAAGATGTTGCTAAACTGCCGCGCTCAGAAGTTAGTTTTAATCCACTACCGGTATTTGATGAAAGTTAGTTTTGCAAAGTAGTATTAAATAAAAAACCAGCCATGAAACTATCATGTGCTGGTTTTTTACTTATAGAGAATAACTAGATTAAAGAACGGGATTAATCGTTGGAATTTTTTGCGAGGTACGGCTACCTTTTTCTACCTCAGCAAAGTTTGGATTAAATATCTGGGTTGCAGGCATGACTGGCAAACCAATCTCAGCCAAACTCTCAACTTGCCCTGCTTGGATATTATCTCCTTCAAACAAACGCTCGTTATCATCGCGATCAAGAGTTAATGCTTCAAAGTCAAATAGCTCTCTGTCTGCCAATTGCGACGGCGCCACGTTTTGTATTGCTTTAAAAATAGATGCCAAGCGCTGAGGATGAGTATCGTCCCATTCACGTAGCATGTCATTAATGATGGCACGTTGCAGATTGGTTTGGCTGCCACATAGATTACATGGAATAATCGGGAATTCTTTTAGTTGCGCATATTCAATAATGTCTTTTTCTTCCACATAAGCCAGCGGACGGATGAGCATATTTTGCTTGTCGTCACTGAGTAATTTAGGCGGCATAGACTTTAGCGCACCACCATGGAATAAGTTCAAAAAGAAAGTTGCTAACATATCGTCGCGATGATGACCTAGCGCAATCTTGGTCGCGCCGATTTGTTTGGCGAAACCATACAGTGAGCCGCGACGCAGACGTGAACACGCTGAACAATAGGTCTTGCCTTCTGGCACCACGCTTTTTACAATACTGTAAGTATCTTTTTCTAGAATGTAGTGCGCAATGCCCTGCTCGTTTAGATAAGCTGGCAACACCTCTTCAGGGTAACCGGGCTGTTTTTGGTCAAGATTAACGGCAACAATATCAAAATGAATCGGCGCAATGCGTTTCAATAGCAGCAATATATCGAGTAACGTATAGCTGTCTTTTCCGCCCGATACGCAGACCATCACCACATCGCCATCTTCGATCATATTAAAATCACGAATTGCCCATGATACTTGGCGGCGCAGCTTTTTTTGTAATTTGCGAAATTCGGCAGTCTCAGTCATTGCTTGAGTATCCGCTAAGCTATTATCCGTTTGTTCATCCATAAAATCAGCACTGCTGTCTTTAAAATCATCGCTGTCGTCATATAACATAGCATCGATAGCCGCTTGTTCTGCTTGATGATTGACGTCAACATCCCTAGAGTTAACACCAAGCTCAGGCGTAATTTGTGGGGTAAGCAAGGTTGCTACGGTCATAAGTTACTCAATATCTTGATAAGAATGGCTTTACTTTACAATTAGGAATCAATCGATCTGTTAAAAGGGCCGACATAAACGCTATCCGTATATTATTTACCATGATAGTTCGTGGGGCAATACTTAAAACAGTGATTTAGAACAGCGGCGATTATAACAAAATTTGCTAACAGATTGAAAAGATGACATTAAATTATTACCTTAAATGCAATCACTTATCTAAAGGCTTATTTGGTATGCACGAATGCTGATGGTTTATTAGCTATTTTCTTAACTTACCCTTATTAATTGCACAGTTATTAATCGCCTAGTTTTTAATGCTATCTTCAAGGTTTTGTAATGCTGCTATTTTTGCTAAAATGGACGTTTTTCGTTAACTAATAATAGATACCATTATGACAAATACTGCTCTGCCAACCACTTATGCTGATCAAGAAAACAATACCCAGTTAAACGAGCTACATAAAAGCCAAAATGCAGTCGTATTACTGTCAGGTGGGCTTGATTCAGTGACTTGTTTATATTGGGCAAAAGCGCGTTATGCGTCAGTGACCGCTGTTAGTTTTGATTATGGTCAACGTCATAATAGTGAGCTTGTCGCTGCCAAAGCCATTGCCGAAACTGCGGGCGTCAAGCACAGAATTATTGATATCGATATCGCCCAGCTTGGCGGCTCATCATTGACCGATCATAGTATGATTGTACCCGATGGCGACACTGACAAATTCCCTGATAAAAAACATGATGAGATTGATAACGACGCTATTCCAAATACCTATGTACCAGCGCGCAACACTATTTTCTTATCTTATGCCTTGGCAGTCGCTGAAGTGACTGATTCCAACCATATCATCATTGGTGTTAGCTCAGTTGATTATTCAGGTTATCCTGATTGCCGCCCTGAATATATCGCTGCTTTTCAGCATATGGCAAACCTTGCCACTAAAGCGGGCGTTACCGGTCATCATTTATCGATTCAAACCCCGCTACAGCAGCTATCAAAAGCCAAAACCATCGAGCTTGGTCTGTCTCTTGGCGTCGATTATGGGCAAACGATTTCTTGTTATCAAGCGGATGCTAATGGGCTTGCTTGCGGCGTTTGCGACAGTTGCGCATTGCGTCGTCAAGGCTTTGCTCAGGCAGGCGTTGCTGATCCTACTCATTATCAGTCGTAATGATAGAGATTACTACCTTAGAGTATGGATAGATTGTCTTAAAATAAAAGTGATTAAACATTGGCGCAACATTTGCTTGCATTAACACAGCACGCTGGCGTTGTATTTTAAATGCAATAATTGCTATGGTATGGACAATTCTATCTACAACAAGATATGAATGCTCACCAAAGCAGCAACGTTTTATTAGAAGTAATATTTTATTATTTGTACAACATTTAAATCGTTTATAAAACAGTAAAGTTATCGCTGCTACCTGTAAGAGGATATTTATGAAGTTTTTGCCAGTATTACCCCTAGCCCTCGCTGCACTATTTGCTATGCCACAAGCAAATGCCGTTGATATCAAACAAGATAATATCAATACTTGCGTCAGTGGCGCGGTTAAATACAAAGTCGCTGACAAGAGCACCGCAACCAAGCTTTGTAATTGCACCATTGGTGTCCGTAGCAATATGACTATTGGTCAGACGTGGGAAATTGAGAGCTATGCGCAAAGTAAAAAAGACCCATCAAGCCTCCCATATGTGAAAAAACTGCAAAAAGACTTGCAGCAATGCACCGTTGGTTTGGACTTAAAGCAGCCACAGAAACCTGCTTAATTTTTAAATCCTTAGATATATAAAAGACTGGCAATAGCCAGTCTTTTTTGTTGCTCATCCATAAGTGATATGTAAAACCAAGGATTTATTTCTACGAATCTGCTTATAATAGGGCGACTAATAATATAACGGTAATTATAATAAATAAGGATTTTATAATGGCAAAACTAACTACAGAAACGATTACTCTACCTGATTTTCCAGTGACTATCGTGCGCGAGCTAGACGGTCATTTTATTCATGATGACATTAGCCTAAAAGAGATCATCGCTAATACTAGCAAAGGTCTTATCCTTTATTTCTATCCAAAAGACAATACCCCTGGCTGCACCACTCAAGCGACAGAATTTACTGCCCATCTGAATGAATTTGATGATTTAGGCTATGACATCATCGGCGTATCTCGTGATAGCGTAGCGTCACATGAAAGCTTTATTAGCAAACACAGTCTCAATATCCCGCTTATCAGTGATAGCGATGAAAAACTGTGTCAATATTTTGATGTGATTAAAGAAAAAAATATGTATGGCAATATTACTCTAGGTCTTGTGCGTTCAGCGTTTGTCTTTGATAAGAGTGGTACGCTCACTCATGCGCAGCGTAATCTTAAAGCAAAGGATTACACCGAACGTTTATTAACCACGCTTGCGCCTTAATTTTTTCCTAAACTCTGCGATGAACGGATAAAACCAACATTATAGTAGATAGACTTAAAAAAATACCGTGTTTCTGGGATAGAAATTTCGAAACCTCTAGAACGACGATTTTGATATCCGCTAAAGATTATTATATCTATATTTGGTATATCTAAAACCACAATCAATCATGACATAATCTTTATTTGAGAATAATATGAATATACATTCTGATATTGCTGATGATAATAGCACTCATAAGAAAGTGACGCGCAAGGTATCTGTTGCGGTCATCGGTGCTGGAACTGCCGGTCAAAATGCTTTTCGCCAAGCTAGTAAATTGAAAGACGATGTCCTCATCATTAACGATGGGTTTTGGACAACTACCTGTATAGCAGTCGGTTGTATGCCGAGTAAGTTACTCATTGCAGCCGCTGATCGTGCTTACGATACCAATAATTCTAGCGAGTTTGGCGTTCATGCTACTGCCAAGATAGATGGTAAGCAAGTGATGGAGCGTGTTCGTGCTGAACGCAGTCATTTTGCCAGCTACATTCAAGAACAAGTGGATAGCTGGCCTGAAGATAAAAAAATAGCCGGACGTGCTCATATTAATAAGTCTGGCTTGATTGAGGTCAATGATGAATTGATTCAAGCAGATAAAATCATCGTCGCCACTGGTAGCTCAACCTCTATTCCAGATGGCTGGGCTGACAAGCTTGGCGATACGATACTGACCTCTGATACCGTCTTTGAGCTTGCTGATTTACCAAAATCTATGGCGGTGGTTGGCGCAGGTGCTATCGGTTTAGAGCTTGCTCAAGCCTTCACACGCTTAGGCGTTGATGTTACTTTATTTAATCAGGTCAAACGAGTTGCTGGCTTAAAAGATGACGATATAAATAACAAAGCCATTGATTGTTTAAATCGCGAACTGACCATGCACTTGGGCAGTAAGATTATTAATGTCGGTCAACAATTAGATAAAAAAATCGATAAAAATACAGATGAAAGCGCGCATAAAAAGTGCACTGCTGCCTTTATTGACTATGAAGATAGCGCAGGTGATCTGCAACAGTGGCACGGCGACTATGTGCTGGTAGCTACGGGAAGGCGTAATAATATAGCTGAGCTGGGCGTTGGAAATCTTGGCGTTGAGCTCGATGAGAAAAATCTTCCAAAAAACCTCGATAAAAAAACCGGGAAAATCGGTGACTTAGACGTTTATATCGTAGGTGACGCTAATGCAAATCTGCCACTATTGCATGTTGCTAGCGATGAAGGCTTTAGTGCGGGCAGCATGGTTTGTGATAACAAAAAAGATGCTTATATTCGTCCGCCCGCAACACCATTTTCCATTGTATTTTGCTCACCACAAATCGTCAACGTTGGCATGTCTTTACCCGAAATTCAACAAGACCCTGAACTTGAATATGTGATTGGGAGAGTCAGTTTTGATAACCAAGGTCGCAGCCGCGTAATGGGTGTTAACTGTGGATTATTGCATATTTATGGCTGCAAAAAAACAGACAGAATCTTGGGCGCAAGTATGGTTGCTCCTGATGCAGAATATATTGGGCATATATTGGCAATGGCAATTACTAACGACTTAAGTATTAAGGATATGCTCGATACGCCTTTTTATCACCCGACTATTTTAGAGGGTTTGCGTACTGCCTTGCATGATGTTCAGGATCTGATGGAAATACCGTATCAGGCGCTTGATACTCAGCAGAATAACTCTTGAACGTGAGACTCGTACTTGGTTTGTAGCCATGAGTTAAGCTACTTTAATAGTTATATAATTAAATTAGCTTAACTCCCTATAACACAGTTAAAACTGTAGCAGTACAGATTCCCTAAAATTTAAAACACTACCAAAAGACTACCTTTCAAAACCCTACCCTTCATGGATGAGATAATGGCAATCGCTAGTATTACTGAATTTTTTCAAGAGATTGCTCGTGATCTACATAACAGCCTTTATGTCGCGATTGGCGGCTCTATCGAAGAAGGTACCTTAGATTGGTCGACTAAATCAGTAGAGCTGGTGAGTACTGGCATCAAAATCTTAATCCTGCTTGCGATATCGGGGTTTCTTTATTGGCTATCTATCTATGTCCTCAAAAAAAGCAAAGACCGCATTCGCCTGAATGAGCGCCGCGCTAAAATTGCTCGCTCAATCCTGCGTTATATATGGGTAGTGACCAGTGTCATTGCCATTATGAGTCAGCTTAACTTTGAACCAGATACCATCAAAGCCACTGCCAAGGCAAGCACTTGGGCGGGAATATATTATGTGTTATGGGCATCGTCTGGGCAGATTATTCATAAAGTTCTACAGCACTATGGTTTAAACGCCTCTATTGAGCAGCTGCTTAAAAATATTTTATCAGTGCTGCTGCTAGTTTTAGGGCTTGCCAGTGTCATGGCGCAATTTGGCTTTGATATTGTCTCTTTGGTAGCAGGTTTGGGTATTGCCGGTTTGGCAGTGGGCTTTGCAGCGCAATCAACGCTTGCCAACTTTATCGCGGGCATTACTATTTTGCTTGAGCAATCCTTTCAAGTCGGCGACTGGGTCAATATCAATGACAATGAGGGTCGCGTAGTAGTGATTGCTTTGCGCACGACCCATATCTTAACCCGTGATAATATTACGGTTATTATACCTAATTCAAATGTCGCTTCTTCTGTGGTCATTAATCTAACCTCCAAAAACTTTATACGCTTTGATATCCAGATGCGTATTGCTTTTGAAGATGATATCGATAAAGCACGTGAGGTGATATTACAAGTTCTGACTGATAGTGACGTGGTACTGAATCGCCCCGAAACCTCAGCAACAGTGGCTGAGATTGGGGAATACGGGGTGTTTTTTATCGTGCGTTTTTGGGTCAAGCCAGCCGCCGTTGCACGTATGCCCAAAATTAAAGAGGGCTTACGAGAAAACATTAAACGCGCCTTTGATGCCGCAGATATCTCGACCCCATACCCACACATGCGTCTTTTGATGCCAAAAGAAGCTGTCTATCCCATTGTGACTAAGTCATTGGCGACAACCACGCAAACTGTGTCAGAGTCATTACCGCTGAACAAAGACGCACATTAATGCCTCTGCGTGCTATTGAGCATTTATATTCCCTAAAAAGCTATTTTAGATGGAAAATTTTAATCATAGCTTTGTTAAACATTGGCGCTTTAAACCATCCTATCCTGAATTATGGTAAAATTGATGGTTAAACATCTTATTTTATGATGTGCACTATTTATCAATTTAGCCCACAGGTATCCGTATGACCGAAACAACCATGCCAGCCCTTGCAACAGCAGCGTCACAAGTATCAGAAGCAATGTCACTGGATCTGATTATCACCTGCGCCGATGGATTAGAAGCACCACTACAGACTGAGCTGACCAGTTTTGGTATTGCAAGCGAGATGAAAAGCACTGGTCGCCTTGCGGTCACGGGTAGCTTGCGTGATTTATATACGATCTGTTTGTGGTCGCGTGTGGCATCTCGCGTATTAATGCTGATTAAACGCAAAAATATCAACGCCGAATACGATGTGGCTGAGCAGCTTTATGGGTTGGCAAAATCAGTCAATTGGACGGAGCAATTTAAGCTAGAGCAAACGTTTGCTATCCGTCTATCAGTCGATAAACGCGTTGCGGTCAGTCAGCAATTTGCCATGTTACGTATCAAAGATGCGATTGCCGATACCTTTAACGAAGTGTATGACAGTCGTCCTAACGTCGATAGTAAAAACCCAGATTTTTCTGTATTTGCCACCGTCAATGACAAGCAAGCCGAGCTATATCTAGATTTATCAGGGACTAGTTTGCATCGTCGTGGTTATCGTGTTGCAATGACAGATGCGCCATTGAAAGAGAACTTAGCCGCAGCGTTACTTTATAGTGCAGGCTGGCATAAGAAAAACGAAGCAGGCAATGCGCCTTTTTATAACGCCTTAATCGACCCAATGTGTGGCTCTGGAACTTTTATTATTGAAGCGTTATTGATGCATTGTGATTATGCCGTCGGTATCGATAAAGCTGCCAATCAATTTGGTTTTTATGAGTGGCAGCATCATGACGAAGTGTTATGGCAAGAAATGATCGATGATGCACAAACGCGTTTCCGTGAAGCTTTGGAGATTGCCAATGAGCAGCCAGATACATTGCCGCTTATTCTGGGCTTTGACGCGGATAGTGGTGCCATTGTTGCGACAGAAAAAAACCTGATCGCTGCCGGTTTACAAGACTTGCTACCCTTACTTGATATCGAGACTCGCGCTCTTGACCAATTAAGTGCGGTGCTCAAACCTTTGGCTGATGATGGTCGCTTAAGCAATCCTTTAATCATTACCAACCCGCCTTATGGTGAGCGTTTGGGTGATGAAGAGATGATTAAGCCGCTCTATCAAGCCATCGGGCTTATCTTGCAAGACAGCTTTGCAGGTAGTGGTATTGAGCCGATGCTTGGTATTTTAGCGTCGCATGTTGAACAAGTCGATATCTTACCTATCAAAGACCCAAAAACTTTGCGCTGTCATAACGGTGCCATCACGGTTTACTTCCGCTATGGTACCTTGATTGCGGGTCAAACAGGCAATCTTGTCAGCCGCTTTGAAAAGCGTGAGATAGAAACTGAAGAAGCACAAGACTTTATCAACCGCTTACAGAAAAACCTGCTCAGACTCAAAAAACTGGCTAAAAAAGACAACGTCAGCAATATCCGTGTCTACGATGCCGACTTACCAGACTTTAAAGTGGCTATCGATTTATATGGCGATTATGCTCACGTACAAGAATATGCGCCACCCAAAACTATTCCACCGGAAACCGCTAAAAAACGTTTTAATTTAGCATTGATGGGCATTCGAGAAGTGTTTAACATTAACCGCGAGCAAATCTTTATCAAAACCCGCGCCCGTCAATCGGGTAATGACCAATATAGCAAACAAGGCAACACCGAAAAGCGTGGCAAGTTTTATATTGCACGTGAAGATGGCGCTTATCTGTATGTTAACTTTACCGATTATCTTGATACGGGTCTATTTATTGACCATCGCAATATGCGCGCGCGTATCAAAGACAACAGTCGTAATAAATCAGTGCTGAACCTATTTGCTTATACTTGTACAGCAAGTGTCCATGCCGCTTTAGCTGGTGCTAAAAAAGTCACCAGCGTTGATTTGTCACAGAATTATCTAGATTGGGGCAAGCAAAACTTTGCCTTAAATGGCTTAAATGTCAGTGGCAATAAATATCAATTCGTTGCCGCCGATATTTTTGAGTGGATAAAAGACAATACTGAGCAGTTTGATATTATCTTTATTGATCCACCGACCTTTTCGAATTCGAAAAAATTCCAAGGTACGTTCGATGTCCAACGCGACCATGCTGCTATTATTAACCGCGCGATGAACCGCCTAACCTCTGATGGGATATTGTATTTTTCTAATAACTTTACCCGCTTTGAGTTAGATGAGCAGTTGCTCGAACGCTATGACATCGTTGATATTACCCAAAAAACCATTGGTTTCGATTTCAATATTAAAAAACCGATTCATCAAAGTTTTGAGATTCGTCATCGCTAAAGTTTAAGACTGCAAATCCAAAGTAAAGCAGCCTAAATACTATATTTGACGCTTAACTTGCTATGAAACATAACAATGACCTAATCTACTTTGATTGGGTCATTTTTTGTTGTTATGATAGAGCGTTACTAGCGATGGTTTTGTGTTCTTTTTAATCCCGCTATCGCTTGTATTTATATGTTTTTTACTTTTATAGCTTGTATTACCCTAACTTTAAAATGAAAACCTTCCCTACTCTAATAACAAGGACAATCCCATGGCATTATCACTTAATAAAGGCGGTAATTTATCGCTTACTAAAACTGATCCAAATTTAACCAAGCTGCTTATTGGTCTTGGTTGGGATGAGCGCGCAACCTCTGGTGCTGAATTTGATCTTGATGCCAGTATTTTTTTGCTAAGTACTGCCGGTAAAGTACGTGGTGATCACGACTTTATCTTTTATAACCAGCTTAAATCTGACAATGGCGCGGTTGAGCATACTGGTGACAACCGTACCGGCGAAGGTGATGGTGATGATGAAGTCGTTAAAGTGAACCTAACCCAAGTTCCTGCTGATGTCGATAAAATCGTCGTAACGGTCACTATCCATGATGCAACAGCTCGTAGCCAAAACTTTGGTCAAGTTGCCAATGCCTTTATCCGTGTCGTGAACGAAGAAACAGGCACTGAAGTGGTCCGTTTTGATTTG
This sequence comes from Psychrobacter glacincola, assembly GCF_965118485.1. GTDB lineage: Bacteria > Pseudomonadota > Gammaproteobacteria > Pseudomonadales > Moraxellaceae > Psychrobacter > Psychrobacter glacincola_D. Next base: position 64,204 of record NZ_CBCPJH010000014.1, read on the forward strand.
GCAGAAGATTATTCTGTAGAGACAGCAATGGTATTTGGCGAAGTATATCGTCATAACGGTGAGTGGAAATTCCGTGCTGTTGGTCAAGGCTATTCAGGCGGCTTACAAGCAATGTGTCAACAATACGGTGTAGATATTTAAATCACTGTCTAAATCACTATCTACATCAACAGTCAAACCGAAAGTTGGTCTGTGTTAAAACACTTAAATAGATGATAAACACATCCAAAACTTAGAGTCATGCTACCTCACTAGGCGCTGTAATTATGACTGTAAAATGTGGTTGCAAAACAGTCACAATTTTCAGTAGCTAAATGATTGGTAATGCTTTATGTTTCATTTAAAATTATGCAAAAAAGCGGTTAGCGATAACCGCTTTTTTTATGGATTGCGCCTATAACGGGCCAACCTTAGCTTTACGCAACCAGACAGGATGTGTCATGAGACATTTTTATTTAGACTTTATCTTCACAGCCATTGCCCTAGCGGTCGCGGCGTGGTGGGGATATTCACATGGCGGTATGGGCGGTATGATAACCACCCTATCTATTACCGCTATCTTGGCCGTCATGGAGATTTCATTATCGTTTGATAATGCGGTGGTCAACGCTTCAGTCCTCAAAGGCTGGGACGAGTTTTGGAAAAAGATATTCTTAACCGTTGGTATTTTAGTCGCCGTATTTGGTATGCGTTTGGTATTCCCGATTGTCATCGTTGCTGTAACTGCCGACCTTGGTATCATGCAAGTGGTCGACTTAGCCTTAAACGATCCTAAAGAATATTCAGCGAGATTATTGGCCCATCACGCTGAAATCTCAGCATTTGGTGGTATTTTCTTATTATTGGTGTTCTTAAACTTTATTTTTGATGATAAAGAAGTTCATTGGTTTGATTGGTTAGAGAGCCGTTTGGCTAAACTAGGCAAAGTCGATGCTATGAGCGTTTTCGTCGCACTTATCGTCTTGATGATTGCGGTATCGTTTGCTGATCCTGCTCAATCAGCTGCTGTCTTAATCGCTGGTGTTTGGGGTATTTTAGTTTACCTTGGCGTGCAAGTGGTTTCTGGAATGCTTGAAGGTGATCTCGAAGAAGATTTAGAAAACGAAGAAAATGGTTCTGGCGCAGCAGCGACTAGCGCGATTATGAAGGGCGGTATTATCGGTTTCTTATACTTAGAAGTCCTTGATGCCTCGTTCAGTTTCGACGGTGTGATTGGCGCATTTGCAATCACCAATGACGTAATCGTAATCATGCTAGGTCTTGCCATCGGTGCAATGTTTGTACGTTCGATGACTATTTTCTTAGTCGATAAAGGCACACTTGATGAATTTGTCTATCTTGAACATGGCGCGCATTATGCGATCGGTGCCTTGGCAATCATCATGTTGCTATCGGTTAAATTCCATGTGCCAGAAATTATCACTGGTTTGATTGGTATTGCCTTTATTGGTTGGGCGTTTGTCGCATCACTCAACTTTCGTAAGCGAGAAGCAAAGTCGATTACTTAGTTTAAGTTTAAGTTTAAGTTTGAGTTTAAGTTTGAGTGTCGACTTAACTTTAAGAATAAGAAGCCTGAAGAAAGTATCGTTGTAATGACAGGTTATATCAAACAAATTGGTATAACCTGTTTTTTTATATCTCGTTTATCTTTATCATATTTATCATATTTGGTTGGCTTAATCGCTAGGTTAGATACTCAAATATCAGTACCAAATTCGACCTCTAAAAAATTCACTTTTGATAACAAACGCTTAACTACTGTTGGTTGAATGATTGGAAAGTATCAGATTTGCACAACTTATATATTTGTTAGTAAACATGTCGTCCACACACAAAATACGCCTTGCTTAGTAAGCAATCGCTTAGTATAGTAAAATGTAATGATATGCAGGATATGGCGTACAGGTCTATTTATTAGCCCTCTGCACTAGGAAAATTATCACTGCACTATTTTTAGTTTATTTTACAAAACCAAATCCACTTAATTATTAATCCAAAGGATATTTATATGGCTATTAGCTTAACAAAAGGCGGCAACGTAAACTTATCAAAAGAAGCGCCAGGTTTAACCAATATTACAGTCGGTCTAGGCTGGGATCCACGCGCTACTGACGGTCAAGAGTTTGATTTAGATGCGATTGGTTTTTTGGTCAATGAAGCGGGCAAAGTCCGTAATGACCAAGACTTTATCTTTTTCAACAACCTAAAGTCAGACAATGGCGCAGTTGAGCATACCGGTGATAACCGTACTGGTGAAGGCGACGGCGATGATGAAGCAATCAAAGTAAATTTGGCAAGTATTCCAGCTGATGTGAGTAAAGTAGCCCTTTGTGCCATAATCTATGAAGGCCAAGGCCGTAACCAAAACTTTGGTCAAGTAGGCGAAGCTTATATCCGTATCGTCAATGACAATGGCGGCACTGAAATTGCTCGCTATGACCTATCAGAAGATGGTAGTACTGAAACGGCGATGATCTTTGGTGAATTATATCGCCATGCTGGTGACTGGAAATTCCGTGCCGTTGGTCAAGGCTTTAGCGGTGGTCTAGGTCCATTAGCCTCATCTTATGGCGTTAGTGTTTAAGACCAAAAGCTAAATTAGTAAACTCAAAAAAGCTATCAAGTGTGCCCTATTATCACATTTGATGGCTTTAAAAGTAATAGGCTAACGAAAGTTTTTTTGAGCTGACTTTTAAAAATATAGAGATTTTATAGCAACAGACTTTGTTAATAATACTAAAATACGTTCAACTCTAAAATACGTTCAACTCTAAAATACGTTCAAAATTTAGAATGCTAATCTTCATAATACTGATATAAGGATTTGTACCCTATGGCCGCAACGTTTAGCTTAATCGGGACCATTGAACCATTTCTTCATTGCAACCTTAAAAGAGGTGACTCCATCTATTGCGAAGCCAATGCAATGGTAATGATGGAATCAAACCTTGAGCTTAAAGGTAAGCTGCAAGGTGGTTTGGTGCAGTCATTGATGCGCCGTTTCGCTAATGATGAATCATTGTTTCAACAGCAAATCGAAGCAGTAGATGGCGAAGGCGATTGTCTACTCGCGCCAACGCTCGACGGTGATATGCAAATACTTGACTGCGGCGCGCAACAATATACGCTCAGTGACGGCGCATTTGTCGCGGCGCAAACGGGTGTCGATGTCAAAGCTAAGATTCAGCGTAACTTAGGTGGTGCCGTGTTTGGTGATACTGGCGGCTTTATGGTCATGCAGACCCAGGGTCAAGGTCAGGTGGTGGTATCAGGTTTCGGCTCACTATTTGAGATCGATGTCGAACCTGGTAAAGACGTCATCATTGATAACGGTCATGTGGTCTGCTGGGACTCGCGTTTGGAATACAAACTGTCGGTCGCCACTAGTAAGAAAAAAGGCTTTATGGGCAATATTATCAATTCGGTCACCAGTGGCGAAGGGATGGTTTTGAACTTCTCTGGAACTGGCAAAGTCATTATTTGCTCGCGCAATCGCGACAGCTATCAAGGTTGGCTACAAAGTATCATGGGTACTAGCTCAGGTGGTCGCGGTGGCAATAACGGCTTACTTGGCAATATTTTATAGCACTTTTTCAATAACTTGATTTTAAATAACTATTATAAGGATAATCACATGGCTGTTAGCTTACAAAAAGGTCAGAAAATCTCCCTAAGTAAAGAAGCCGGTGGCGAGCTTACCCAAGTAAAACTGGGTTTAGGTTGGGATGTTTTTCAAGGACAACAAGAGAAAAAAGGCGGCTTTTTAGGTAAATTATTCGGTGGCGGTAGCGGCGGCGATTCAATTGACTTGGATGCCTCGTGCATTATGTTTGATGCCAATAAACAAGCCGTCGATGCGATATGGTTCAGCCAACTACAATCAAAAGACGGCAGCATCCTTCATACGGGTGATAACCGTACTGGTGATGGCGATGGCGATGATGAAGTTATCAATGTTGATTTATCAAGAGTGCCTGCTAACGTCGTTTCATTGGTCTTTACTGTCAATAGCTTTACCGGTCAAACGTTTGAAACCGTCGAAAATGCGTTTTGCCGTATCGTCAATGCCAACAACAATACCGAAGTGGCACGCTACAATTTATCGTCACAAGGTACTCATACCGCGATGATTATGGCAAAAGTTTATCGCCATAATAATGAGTGGAAAATGCATGCTATCGGTGAAACGGCTTCTGGTCGTACCTTTCATGATTTGATGCCTGCTATCACACCGCATGCTTAATTCTTATAAGTAGAGTTTTTTAAAAGATGTTCAATTCATCATTTAGAAAATTAATACATAAAAATCAGCCCATCTATCATTAGATGGGCTGATTTTTTTGCATCACAGGATTCTTTTAAAGTAGTTACTTACTACCACGTTTCCAGCTAAAGCCCCAATTAAAGGCTTTATCCATTTCTTGATGGCCTTTAAAATACTCATTAATACGCTCAACATTGATACTGCCATTTTGATTGACCAAACGCGCAATGGCGCACATCGGTAAATTACCTGTGCCTTCTGTTAAACGCGTTTCGATCGGTGGTTGCTCTAGTACATGAATGGTGACGACCCCATCGGTTTGCGCCCAATTTGGCGCGCCTTCATAGATGAAAGCAAAGATAAAGACTTCTTCAATCTGCGACCACTGCTGACCGTTAATATCCAGCCATTCGCCGCCGCTTACCTGCCCTGTTCTATCATCAGCACGCAAACAAACATAAGGCGCTGATGTTAAGCTACCAAAGCGATTACCCAAGGCTTGAATCAGTGTTTTTTCACCATTTTTTAGATGAATCATCGCCCCAACGTCAAGGTCAATACCACCCGCTTTATGCTGTTTAAACAAATCGCCTAGTATGCCTTTTTTTGGTGCCGATTTATCTGTATTCGGGCGCTGATTCCAGTCTAAATTGACCGAGATTTTGCCAAAATCATCGCGCTTGGTTAGATTGATGCTAGACTGATTTTTGGTTAAGGTTATTTTGCTTAGATTAATTGAAGGGGCGCTTGTATTACCAGCTGCAATCGGTGGTGGCGTATTTGTTTGAGAGGCACTAGCCGCTTTTTGGGTATTGATTGGTTTTTGCGTATTGATAGATTGAGGCTGGCTTTGAGCTGGCGCTTCATCGGCAATTTCAACACCGAAATGTTCAGACAACGGTTTAAGACCACCTTCAAAACCTTGCGCAATAAAACGAAACTTCCAACTGCCCTGCCGACGATAGCATTCGGCTAGGATAATCGCTTTTTCATTACGTCCAGTAGCAGTTAATTGACAAGTCATCAATACTTGGCTGCCTTGCAATACTTGAATATCGACATCGCCAACTTGCGCAAGCGTCTGTGCGCTAGAAAATGCAAGGGCAATCTTCTCAATATTTGCAGGTTGCGCAGACAAATCGATGTCAAAAAACCCATCGCTGTCATGACCTCGAAAGCTGACGCTAGCATCGTCGCTACGCGTTTGACCATAAAATATCATGTCGCCATCACCACGTACTTTTCCGTCAGTTGTCAGGCGATAAGCGGCACAATCGATCGCGTTTTGGCTTAAAATACGAATGCTAATATTATCGGTTGGTAGTGGCGCATTGGCACCAGCAATCAGTTGTTGAGGTTGACTCATTATTTATCCTTTGCGTTATTTATTATTTGCTTGTATGTGCGATGCTAACTATCGCTATATAGTAGCATGGATAACGTCTAGTTTTTAAAGCGCACGACCGTTCAATAAATAGTTCAATAAAGTGTCTATGCCCCTAAAAAATATTTTTACAAATCCTCAATGCTATTTTGTGGGCAGCATTTATAACGCTTAGCATTTGTATATAATAGACCCTGCTATAACCAACACTGTATCGCGCCCCGATTTATTGCTATTTTTAACACTCAATACTTATGAATATTTCCTAGCACCCAATCGGTTTTGTATAGTTAATATCCATACTGATACTGATACCAAATTATTCAACTCTATAAATTTACAATAATGCTGAGATAATTATGAAAACCCCTGCTAACGCTAGCCATCATCCAACATCAACTGAAGCGTTACCTGCCGTTTGGCTGGCTGAAGGACAGTCAAGCCAACGTGATATGCTGGCCAGCCTACAAACTCTAAAAGCCCAATTTAACAAGCCATTTAGCATCATTGCCTCACATCGTCATGATAGACCTGAGATTTTTGAATTTGCCGATAGCGCTTACTGTGAACCTTCTGCAAGCGCGATAGATAGCGATAAGCAAGCAATGCTCGCGACTGCTGAGCCATTGATGCCGCGTTGGGCGTTTGTTTTAGAGCAAGCCAAAGCCAATAACGTCAAGGTGTTACTCACTGGGCGCAATGGCATTGATTACGAAGCCCAGCGTGAGGCATTTGACGCAGCGGGTATTCGTTTATTGACGGGCGCTACTAGCGTGGCAGCGTTAGAAACGATAGATGATAAGTTTGCCTTTATGCAGCAGTGCCATGAGCATGATATCCCTGTTGCAGAGGCGTGGCGTTTTGATACGGTCGCAGAGCTTGAGGCGTTACTTGCTACCCACGGTCATCAGCCGTTATGCGTCAAACCGGTCACAGGTATTTTTGCGCAAGGATTTTGGCGCTTAGGCAAAGTTAAAGAGATGGGTAAAGATGAGACTAAAGAAACAGGTGAGCCATATGATAGCTTTGAGCATCTATACTTTACCGAAGAGAAAAAAATTGATATCACGCAATTTATCAATGCTTATACGAACAGTGTTATGGTGCAAGAACGCCCGATTCCTATGTTACTGATGCCTTATTTATCAGGGCAAGAATACTCTATCGATGTCGTCTGTGAATACGGCGAAGTATTGGCGGCGGTCACCCGTTATAAAACGGGGAAAATTCAGCATATCGGTTACGAGCAAGCGGTCATGGATGTCGTCATTCCACTCATTAAAGCCTTTGACTGCGATGGCATCGTCAGTGTACAAACCAAAGCTGATGATGACGGTCAGCATCGTGTGCTGGAGATTAACAGTCGTCCATCCGGGGGTATTGATTACACCACGCATAGCGGCGTAGATTTGACCCAAGTTGGTTTTGCTTATTGGTTAGGATTAACTGACAAGCCAAAATTGGTTGATATCGCTCAGCAAATTGTACCCTGCCAAGTACGTTCAATCATGGTGGGGGTAAAGATTGAAGCAGACGAAGCCGAAGCGTAGATTGCTTACGATAGTATCAATCATCTCAGTTGGCTTGACTCAGTATAAGTTAGTTTAATTCAGGAAAACGCTTGATCATATATATCATCAATAATAAGGCAGCAGCGGCTATCGCTGCTCCAACGAAACCTACGCTCGATAGGGAAATATTGGTGACCGCATAGCCACCGATTAAAGCACCTGCACCTATGCCCAAATTGATAATGCCGGAGAACATTGCCATTACCATGTCTTGCGCACTGACGTCGATTTCGATAACTTTAGACTGAATACACAGCATCAACAATATCATTGCCGCACCCCAGACTAAGGTATTTAAGCTAAGCAGCCATATCGAGGTCACTGCCCACAACATCGTTACCATAGACACTAATATCAATACCATGGAGATTAACATTAACATGGTGTTGGATCTATCATTCCAGCGACTAAATATCACACTACCAATAAGCCCAGCACCTCCGAATAGCAGTAGTATAAATGTGACTAGATTTTCGCTGATGGCGCCAATTTTACTCATAAAAGGCTCAATGTAAGAGTAAGCGGCATAGTCGGCAGTGAAAGCCACAAAGCAGAATAAGTACAAGCAAACCAATAATGGATTTTTTAGTAACTCTGGAATTTTTTTGAAAGAGCCATTGAACATACTAGGTAATGTCGGCAATAGCTTCATTTGTAATAAGAATACTATAAAGGCAATCACGCCAATACCTGCGAAAGTCGTGCGCCATCCAAACCACTGTCCTACTATTCGCCCTATCGGTACGCCGAGCACCATCGCTAGTGAAGTGCCAGTTGCCAATATACTCAGTGCTAGCGCTTTTTTGCCTTCAGGAGCAACTCGCAGAGCAATTGCTGCGGTAATTGCCCAAAATATCGCATGCGAAAAAGCTATCCCTACGCGGCTAATCAGCAGTACTTGAAAACTCCATGCAAAGACTGATAAAGCATGGCTAGCGATGAACACGGCAAATAATGCTAGCAATAATTTTTTACGCTCAAAGCGGCTGGTTAGTAGCATAAGCGGCAATGACATAGCCGCGACTACCCAAGCATATAGGGTCAACATCCAACCCGTTTCAGCGGTCGTAATAGAGAAATCGCGTGCAATATCACTCAAAAGAGCGACAGGAACAAACTCTGTCGTGTTTACGACAAAGGCGCTGATACCCATTAATATCACTTGGAAATATTTACTTTGTCGAGATACTGAGTCGGTCTCAAGAGTATTTTGCATAAAATTTACTATAGGTAGAAGTTAGGTATAACAGTCAAACAGTCAAAACTGACTTAAAAGTGACAAATAATATTTTGGGATTGCCTACTAAGTGGATAATAGCGTAGCAAAATCTCAAACGACTAACCGTAAATAAAGTGAGGTTTTATTTAGTAGATGAGTAAGATTAATCATCGTGTTACTCAGCTGTTTTGGTGATCGATTTCCATATTTAAGCACTTAAAATGAATCGACATTATCCCATTGTAGTAATAATTGATATATGATTACCGCAGACAACAGGCCAGTGTTACTTTCATTTAAGAAAAGGGATGAGTATGCAGACTTTAGTGTTGGGCGCAAATACAGTGATCACGCAACCACAGTGCTCAGTCGCATTTTCGACAGCAAAGCCGCTTACTTTTGGTCAACAGCTTGGTCTGATATGGCTACCTTTAGATGAACAGCGTAAAGCAGCTTGTAGTCCTGCCTACTTGCATGAAACCAAAGATTGGGCCAAGCTCAATAACATAGATAATCCAAACGAGTGGCAACTTGATTTGCCGCAGCTATTCGATAGTCAAGGGGTCAGCTACTTACAGCTTATTGCCTATGCTTATCATGAGCCAAGCCTTAACTTGCCAGCTGTTGAGCTCGATAATATCAGCCTAAAACTCAATGATACCGCGATTAGTTATGACTTTAAGGCTACTGAACGTCACGTGAAAGCAGCGATTATATTAGAGATATATCAGCGTAATGGTCAGTATAAATGTCGCGCGCTTGGTGAAAGCTCTACCCAAGGGCTTGCAAGCTTAGAGCACCGGTTACAAGTTAGCCTTGATATGCGCTCGCCTAATACGCATGCGTTGATTCAAGATGCTCAGCGCATGCAAAACCAACCAAATAATGAGTCGCGTCCGCCGCGTCATGTTCAGGCTGGTGAGACTTGGACAGGGACAGCGTTTGCCATAGACCCATATCATTTATTAACTTGTTATCATGTCATCGAATCGGCGGCGATGATTGGTATTCGTCAGCAAGGTCAGCCTGATCGCGAGGCGCAAGTGGTGCTTAGTGATATCGGTAGCGATTCGGCCATTATTAAAGTAAGCGAGCCTTTGCCCAATTATTTGCCCTTGGCGCAGCAATGCTCTGATAATTTGGGCGAGTCTATTACGACGCTGGGATTTCCGTTATCAGGACTGAGCAGCCAACTACAAGTCACTCAGGGTTGTATCTCAGGGCTGACAGGACTTAGCAATGATATTCGCTATATGCAATTTACGGCACCCATTCAGCCGGGATCTAGTGGCAGCCCTTTATTGCTGCCAACTGGTGAAGTTATCGGCATGGTGACATCAAGTTTTGTGCACGAACATGCACAAAATATGAACTATGCAGTGAAATTTCAGTTATTATCCGCCCTACTTTCGAGCGCTGGGATTGGTCTAGATAATTCATATGACTCATCCTTGACTAAAACGACGCATCTAACTACACCACAGCTCAGCAAACAAAGCCGCAGCGCTCTATGGTTAGTAGGTTGTCAGGGTTGATAAACAACTGTCACAATATAAAATTGAACACTTATAGGAAAATGAATGCCAAACCAGCAACACAGCACGACCATCACTCTACCCCGTGGTACGCTTGATTTAACCTATCAAACCAATGCAGCGACTGCTAAAAACGACTCAGAGAAAGACAGTAGTTATCAACTAGAAGACTTGCTCGGTTTCGCCCAGCGTATTAACCCAAAACGCGCGTTTTTATTCGTCTCAAAAGTTTTAGGTCGTCATATTCCAGTAGCGCCTAGTACTATGCGTAAAGCTTTTACTGATTTGGCAAATCTAGTTCCTAGTGCCTTACCTGAGCCCATCTTGGTTATTGGAATGGCTGAAACTGCCGTTGGCTTATCTGCTGGTGTACATCAAGCACTACAAACGCGTTATCCAAATGCCCTACTGTTGAACTCGACCCGTCACGCGCAACATGACGACGATAATCATCATGCTTTGCTAACCACTTTTAGCGAAGACCACAGCCATGCCAGTCAGCATCTGATTTATCAAAGTGCCGATAAAATAACCCAAGCTCAGCTACTAGCGAGCAAGACCTTGATCATGGTCGATGATGAAGCATCAACGGGCAACACTTGCGTTAATGTTGTCACAGCATTACGTGAAGCAGGATTGAAACAATTAGAACAAGTACATCTTACAACCTTAGTTGATTGGTCGCTAAATCAGAGTCAAGCGAATACTGACGCCAATGCCGACGATACCATCGCAAAACGCTTACCCAATATTGACTTTCATCGTCATCATTTATTATCTGGCGCTTGGACATGGACGGATGCACCCAATCCTCAACCAATCACTATGCCATCAGTTGATACCACCGAGGCTGGTAGTCAGGCACTAGGTCATACCGGAAATTGGGGACGTTTTCCAACCTTAGATAGTACGAATGGCTTTGATAATTATCTTTTAAAGTTTCAAACTACTTTTGAATTACTTAATAAACAAGCACGGTTTGATAAAGAACAATTACCGCAGCGCATTCTGGTATTGGGCAGTAATGAGTTTGTTTGGTTACCATTTTTGCTGGCGGAATGGCTTGAGCAAAATACGAATATAGATAACAACAATAACACCGTTAATTTCAGCGCCTTAACCCGCTCACCGATTGCGCTTGGTGGCGGAATTACCACCATGTTAAGCTTTAATGACAATTATGGGCTTGGCATGACCAACTTTGCTTATAACGTTGAGCCTAGCGATTGGGATTTGATAGTCTTATGCGTGGAGACGGCGGCAGACAGTGTCGATGATATATGGAAAAATCTGGATAATGTGTTGATAGTAAGTCCTACATAACCCTTCAGTCAAGAGCAATATTAATTGCTACTGATTATGGATTTAAAACCGCTCTTAGGGCGACTTTAAATTGTTTAATTCTCTTTCCGAAACAAAGTTTAGTTGTATAGACCTTTGATTTTAAGACAATTAATTCCAGAACTCATAATAAAAAAGATGTCTATAGCATAAAAAAATTCATATTTACGTTGCAGACACCTTGCGTAACCTCATATTTACATATATATTCGGTCTATCCATTTGCTTATTCAGCGCCAATTTCTCAATTATGTGCAGAACAAAAAGCTGAATGAGCAAATACTTTAAAGGGAATTAAGGCTTTATCAATTAAAGGACGATAGCAGTGGCTTATAGCGGCGTTGTCGTATTACTAATTGGTAATTATCTTACGATTGATACAGGATGTAATCACAGTGCAAATCCCATTTTTCAAGCTCACCTTATTAGCAGCCTTAACACTAGGCATCAGTGCCTGTAGCGGCGACAATAAAACCACCGACAAAACAGCAGATGCTGGCAGCGATGCTAAAGCGGCTAAAACTCTAATTTATTGTTCAGAAGGCAGTCCTGCTGGCTTTGACCCTGCTCAATATACGGCAGGTACTGACTTTGATGCCAGTGCTTATCCTATTTTTAACGGTATCGTCCAGTTCAAACGTGGCGAAACCGAAATTGAGCCAGGTTTAGCAGAAAGCTGGGACATCAGCGAAGACGGCAAAACCTATACGCTCAACCTACGTAAAGGCGTCAAATTCGGTAAGACCGATTACTTTACCCCGAAGCGTGACTTCAACGCTGATGACGTTATCTTTACTATCGAACGCCTGATTGATACAGGCTTTGCCTTTAATAAAGACTATCCAGCTGAATTCCCTTATTCAGTAGGCATGGGCTTGCCAGAGATTATCAATAAGGTAGAAAAAGTTGATGATTATACGGTCAAAATTACTCTGAATGAAACCAATGCTCCATTCCTACAAAACCTAGCAATGCCGTTTGCCTACGTCCATTCTGCAGAGTACGCCAAGCAATTACAAGACGCTGGTAAAGCCGCTGACCTGAATACTAAGCCCGTCGGTACTGGACCATTTGTCTTTACCTCGTATCAAAAAGATGCGCAGATTCGCTATACCAAAAACCCTGACTACTGGAACAAAGACGATATTCATATCGACAACCTTGTCTTTGTTATCACTAAAGACTCAGCGGTTCGTGCCCAAAAAGTACAGGCAGGCGAATGTAATGTTTCGGCTTATGCCAATCCAGCTGAAGTGGACTCTGCCAAAAAATCTGGCAAAGCAAACGTGTTAGATGATGCCGGCTTTAACGTTGGTTACTTAGGCTATAACACTGAAAAACCAGACCTAAAAGATGTAAATGTCCGCCGAGCGCTCGATATGGCGATTAATAAAGATGCCATCATCAATGCGGTCTATCAAGGTTCTGGTATCAAAGCCACTAACCCAATGCCACCAACGCAGTGGGGCTATAACGAAGACATCAAAGATGCACCTTACGATATCGAAAAAGCCAAAGCGCTATTAGCTGAAGCCGGTGCTAAAAATTTAGAAATCGACTTATGGTATATGCCTGTTCAGCGCCCTTATAACCCTAATGCCAAGCTCATGGCAGAGATGATTCAATCGGATTGGGCGAAAGTTGGTGTTAAAGCCAAGCTTGTGACGTATGAGTGGGGCGAGTATCTAAAACGTGCCGGTAAAGGCGAGCCTGAAGCAATCCTAGCGGGATGGACCGGCGATAATGGTGATCCTGATAACTGGTTAGGCGTTCTATTATCTTGTGATGCCGTCGGTGGTAACAACTACTCGCGCTGGTGTAATAAAGACTTTGATAAGCTAGTAACAGATGCGCGCGCCATTACCAACCAAGATGAGCGTATTGCCAATTACAAACAGGCACAGGTTATCTTTAAAGACCAATTACCTTGGACGACAGTTGCCAACTCAGTTGTAACTGTATTAACCACACCTAACGTAAAAGACTACAAAATTAGCCCACTTGGCTCCATTCGCTTTGATGGCGTTGATATTGAATAAAGGAATTAAATAGCCTTAGCTAATATCAGTGCTGCATTCAGTACTGATATTAGATTCAATACCAGTACCTAACAAACCCTAGTGACGCTTTTTACTTGATAGTCATTGTTCTATATACGTTTGCGGCTGGTACAGAGATTCTGTTCCAGCCGTCTTTGTTTGAGCCTGAGCTATATCTGCTAAAAGCCACTTTTATAAATACGAGCCGAGCTATGCTACTTTATATTCTACGCCGGATTTTAATCTTAGTTCCTGTCTATATCGGCCTCACCTTATCGACCTTTATTCTTATTCGTCTCGTACCTGGCGATGCCGTTGAGATTATGATGGGCGAACGTATGGTCGATCCTGAACTACATGCGCAGGCTTTAGCCCGCCTTGGTTTAGACAAACCCTTACCCATACAATATTGGGATTATCTCACTGGGATACTGCAAGGTAACTTTGGTGAATCCTTTCGTACCCGAACGCCGATATTACAAGATTTTTTTGCGCATTTTGTGCCGACATTAGAATTAGCGCTTTGTGCGATTACGATAGCGAGTGTCATTGGTATCAGTCTGGGTATTTTAGCCGCCTTAAATCGTGGTAGTTGGTTGGATTACACCTTAATGTCTGGTGCCCTTGCCGGCTACTCTATGCCAATTTACCTACTTGGCCCTATTCTTACCGGTATCTTTGCTCATTATTTAGGTCTACTACCCGTCTCTGGTGTCATCTCTGTCGCACAGTTCCTAGACGTCAAACCTCTATATGGGTCTTGGCTACTAGGCTCCTTAAGCTCTGGTGAGCCCGGTGCCTTTTGGAATGTCGTAAAGCATTTCATTCTACCTTCAATTGCTCTATCGACTATTCCGCTAGCTATGATTGCTCGTATGACGCGCTCGGCAATGCTTGAGATATTGGATGAAGATTATGTGCGTACCGCAAGAGCCAAAGGTTTGTCGCCAAAACGAGTGATTTTAATCCACGTGATGCGTAATGCGCTTATTACCGTGGTCACCGTCGTGGGATTGCAGATGGCAACATTATTGGCTGGGGCCATTATCACTGAGACTATCTTTAGTTGGCCGGGCGTTGGCAACTGGTTGTTAGATGGCTTCTTTACCCGTGATTACCCAATCGTGCAAAACGGTATTTTATTGGTCGCCACCGCACTTATTTTAGTGAGCTTAATGATCGATATTTTATATGGATTTATTAATCCGAGAATTCGCCATTCTTCATAGGCTATTGTTAGGGTGAAACCCGCTTGATGCACTTTTGATGCATGTCGAATACATCGTGACTGTATCTACAATAGCTATTGATAGTTTTTAATAATTACCCATAGTGCCCATGATGACCTTGTGTCCCTAAGTTTGTATTACTCAGCTTGCCAAAGATAAGCAGGTGCTAAGTTAGCTCAAGCAATAAACAATTTAAATAAGCAACTTAGCCCAATAAAGTAAGCAAGCCAGTGGAGTAAAACAAGGTCTGACTCACTAAAGGAATATCCAATGAAGCCTTCTGTCATTCCTGCCGACGTTGCTGCGGTCGCACCCAAACCGCCGACGTCTTGGCAGCTATTTTTATACACCTTTTGCCGAAATAAAGGTGCTGTACTGGGTTTTATCGTTTTAATGCTGATGGTCATCGTCGCCATCTTAGCCCCCACTATTGCGCCTTATGACCCTTATGAATTATTTACCGGTAAAGAGCAGCTACCGCCATCCTTCTTTAGTGGTGGTGATTCAATGTTCTTTTTGGGCACTGATGATGCGGGTCGCGACACCCTCTCGCGCGTCATGCACGGCGCGCGTTATTCATTATTTATCGGAATAAGTGCCACCTCGATAGCGATGATTGTCGGCGTATCGTTAGGACTAAGTGCTGCTTTTTGGCCCAAAGTTTGGGGCAAAGCGGTTATGCTAGTGAATGATATCTTGATGTCTTACCCTAGTCTGCTGCTTGCCATCATCATTGCCGCTATCTTAGGGCCTTCGATGACCAATACCATCATTACCATTGCCTTGGTATGTACGCCACCTTTTATCAGGTTGACCCGCGCGACGGCAATGGTTGAGCTGCAACGTGAGTATTTTATTGCCTCACAGGTTATGGGTGCAGGTGTATTACGGTTATTGTTTATTACGATATTACCCAACTGTATGGCGCCATTAATCGTCCAAGCGACGATGATTTTCTCTACTGCTATCTTGGAGGCGGGTGCGATTGGTTTCTTAGGTTTCGGTGTTCAACCGCCTGATGCTGAGTGGGGTGCGATGCTAGGTACTGCGCGTCAATATATCCAGAGTAATGTGTGGTTGGCGATTTGGCCGGGTGTGGCGATTTTCTTAGCTGCATTGTCCATCAATCTAACGGGTGACGGTCTGCGTGATGCCTTAGATCCAAAATTGAAGCAGGTGTCTTAATGAACGATTCTCAAATAAATAGCTTTGATGTGAATAAACCAGCAATGAACCATCTTGACACCGATAACTCATTGCTGCTCGATATTGAGCATTTATCCGTAACCTTTGGACAAGGAGCACGAGCATTTCGTGCGGTCGATGACGTCTCTTTAAAAATAAAACAAGGAGAAGTCATCGCCGTTGTCGGCGAATCTGGTTCTGGTAAATCGGTCACTATGATGGCGCTGATGGGCTTACTACCCTCTTCTACCACTGTCGTTGCCGATCGTCTCAACTTTGATGGTCAAGAGCTTTTGACCATGCCAGCAAAACAAAAGCGCAAGATTATTGGCAAAGATATCTCAATGATTTTTCAAAACGCTATGTCATGCCTAAATCCAAGCTTTACGGTGGAGATGCAAATGGGCGAGGTATTAACCACCCATCTTGGCTTGCGCGGAGCAGCGGTAAGGCAACGCCTTTTGGAGTTATTAGAGCTGGTTGAAATGCCAGATGCTAAGAATCGCCTACGTGTCTATCCGCATCAACTTTCGGGTGGTATGAGTCAACGGGTTATGATTGCAATGGCATTAGCTTGCGAGCCAAAATTGTTAATCGCTGATGAACCAACCACTGCTCTTGACGTGACCGTTCAGGCTCAAATCATGGATTTGCTCAGCCGCTTACAACGTGAAAAACAAATGGCAATGGTACTTATTACTCATGATTTAGGACTGGTCGCCCAAAACTCTCGTGATGTCGCTGTCATGTATGCCGGTCAAGTAGTCGAGACCAGTACAGTGCCCGAGATATTCCAAAAACCTGCCCATCCTTATACCGAAGCGCTATTACAAGCGATTCCTGAACTGGCTATTGGCCAAGATAGATTGAATAGTTTGCCGGGTGTGGTTCCAAGTCAATATGACAGGCCAACAGGCTGCTTGCTCTCCCCGCGTTGTCCTTACAAAGAGCCCGCTTGTGAGGTACCACCGCCAATCTTAAAAACGCCAAATGGCGAAGTCCGCTGTATTCACGCAACCCTTCCTGAACATCCTACTCGGACTACTCAAACCGCTACTTTGGAGTCTGAAATATGAGTAATAAAATTGTCTTAAAAGCAGATAATCTGCATAAACACTATCAAGTATCTCTAGGATTAGGAAAAGGTAAAGCGTTCGTCAAAGCATTAAATGGCATCTCATTTGAGCTAGAAGCCGGTAAAACCCTCGCGGTCGTCGGTGAATCAGGGTGTGGCAAGTCTACTTTAGCGCGTCAGCTTACTTTGATAGAGCAGCCGACCAGTGGCGAGCTATTCATTAATGATGAGGCAACGACCAGCTATAACAGAAGCGCGCTGAAAAATTTGCGCACTGAGATTCAGATGGTGTTTCAAAACCCTTATGGCAGTCTCAATCCACGCCATACTATTGGTTTTCAGCTGACGGAACCGTTAGACATTCATACGACGCTAAGCAAAGATGAAAAACGTACCAAAGTCCATGCAATGATGAAGCACGTAGGTCTGCGTCCTGAGCATACGGGGCGCTATCCCCATATGTTTTCTGGTGGTCAGCGCCAACGTATTGCCCTCGCCCGTGCCATGATGCTCAATCCTAAAATTGTCGTCGCTGATGAGCCGACGTCAGCACTTGACGTCTCTATTCAAGCACAAGTACTGAATTTATTTATGGATCTGCAAGATGAATACCATACTGCTTATGTCTTTATCTCACATAACCTCTCAGTTGTGCGTCATGTCGCAGATGATGTGATGGTGATGTATTTAGGGAAAGCGGTTGAGCACGGTGCTAAAGATGCTATTTATAATAACCCTAAGCATCCTTATACCATTGCCTTACTCTCAGCAGCACCAACAGTTACGGGACATAAAAAAGAGCTGACATTACAAGGTGAGTTACCTAGTCCGCTAAACCCACCGAGTGGCTGCTCACTACATAAACGCTGCCCTTATGCGACGCCTATCTGTAGCGAAATCGAACCTGAGCTACGTGAATGGGAAGGACGCTTGGTCTCTTGTTTAAGACTAGAAGAGATATATGGATAGATTGTTGCTAACTTCATAACTATTACCTCTGTCAGCTTAATACTGTCTTATTTTCCAAACACACAACTTTAATAAACTCGGAAAACTTCTTATTGAATTTTCTGAGTTTATAAGATTTACAACTACAGTCATGGCTAAACTATTC